>NZ_CP092588.1:0-600000 GCF_023920225.1 Vibrio gazogenes | reverse complement strand
CGATTTTGTGAGCGAGTGAATGGACCAATCCTAACGAGGCATTGGTAAACGCCATCCCTGCAAGCGCAGATGCATTGTGCATATTATAACGTGCTTCTTTATTGTCTGGTTCTTTATATGCTGTTTCAATGTTATCGATAACCAGCTTGATGGCTTCAATCGAATACGGATCTGTAAATGATGTTGCGGCAATGGAAACCAGTGCCTCTGCAGCATGTGTCAAAACATCCATGCCGGTATTGGCAGTAATATGTGCTGGCATTGTTTCTGGTAGTTTGGGATCAAGAATCGCAATATCCGGCACCATGTCAGCAGCGACAATGGGATACTTGATATGGTTCTCGGTATCAGTGATTACAGAAAATGCTGTAATTTCAGATGCGGTGCCACTGGTTGATGGAATGGCAATAAACTTTGCTTTTTGACGTAGTGCCGGCATGGAGCCAACTTCAATGATATCTTCAAATTTTAAGTGAGGATGTTCATAAAAGCACCACATGACTTTGGCTGCATCAAGAGCCGATCCGCCCCCTATCGCTACAATCCAGTCAGGTTCAAAACTCATCATGGCTTCAGCACCGCGCCATACGGTTTTAACGGATGGATTCGGTTCAACACCATCAATAATGATGCTACGAATACCGGCTTGTGATAGATAATCTTGGCATTGTTCCAAAAACCCAAATTTTTTCATTGAGCTTCCACCGGTCACAATCACAGCCTTCTGGCCTTTTAACGTTGCCAGTTCAGCCAGTGCCCCCTCTCCATAAATAATATCCCTGGGTACAGAAAATCTCATGACGTTCATATTTATCCCCTATAGTTTGCATATGAAAATGTGATTAGGCATACAATATGCTCACAAGCGCACTGAAACACTGATTTGAATCATTAATCACGGATAAATTCTATAGATATGAAATCGCTAGATATTTTTTGTACAACAGGAAAAATAAGGATGACTTAACTCAGCCAAGGGAACATAAATATTATGTGTGAAAGAATAAAAAAGCCCCATTGTGACGTTGTCACTCAGGAGCCTTTTGACTGATTTCATCGGAAACAAATTAACCACCGGCGAGTTTAACGGTATGGCCTTTCTTTTCCAGAAGCATTTTGATTTTTTCTCGGTCATCGCCTTGGATTTCAATATGCCCGTCTTTTACTGCACCACCACAACCACAATGTTTTTTTAATTCAGCTGCCAAGAGTTTCAATGCAGCATCGTCAAGATCAAGACCGGTGATAACACAAACACCTTTCCCTTTTCTTCCCTTAGTTTGTCTTTGTATTCTCACAATACCATCGCCTTTCGGCCGCTGAGGTTGTGAATCTTCAGGTTTAATGCGTCCAACTTCGGTGGAATATACTAATGTCATATTTGATTACTTCTTTGCTGCTGCCGCTGCTTTCGCCTGACGGAGTTCTATAATTGTTTTTTCAATGTGCTTTTCAATTGCGAGTTTGGAGCCCTTAAGTAGCCGACCATTGAATATACAGTACCAATCATTCGGCTCACCAGTATCATTTTTCAGAGTAAAGCCAGCAAACTGCACTTGTTTCGCTGTCTGTTGCTCTCTCTTTACTTCGATGTTGGAAAATTCTTTGGGATCAATAATCGAAGCAGTATCACACCACCAATCAATACTCTTCTGCACCGCTGTTTTATTACCGGAAAGAATGTGATTCTTGATTTTTACTCGCCAGACATTACTGGATTGACCGGCAGATTTGAGGGTAAATCCTCGGTATGTTGCAACAGCCATATGTCTACTCAGCCCTTTTATGTATTTCCATTTAATATTAATTGTAATCGACACATGATCAAGTATATTTAGGGCTAATAACCTAGTTATAGTGCATTAAAATGTTAAAAAAACCAATACTAATCACAAAAAAGACAATAATTGAAGATTATACCAAACGGCTTTGTACTTTTATCGGTAAAGAACAACTCGATGAATTGACACAACATCAGTATTCAAACAGTTCTTTACTTGCGATGGCTAAAGACTGGAATTTATTTGTCGAATTTTGTCAGCATAAGCATGCTGTTCCTTATCCGGCATCTCCGGATATGATTCGTCTTTTTCTTGAAAAGGAGTCCCGAGAGAGGAAGTTTTCAACCTTACGTCGTTACAGCGTCACTATAACTGTACTACATAAATTGCTTGGGTATCCGGATCCAATCACAAATCATCAAATCCGTTTACTCCTAATGTCTTTAAGAACAGAGAAAAAAGGCGATAATAGTCAAGCAGATGCGTTAGGTCGAGAACATCTTGAGCAACTCGATACAAAGCTTGCTACATCGAAAGCGGCCAAAGATATTCGAGATCTTGCCATCTATCATCTGATGTTTGAGTGCATACTGAAACGAGTCGAACTCAGAAAGTTCCGCGTTGAACAGCTCACCTTTCACTCAGCCACTGAAGTACAGGTTGAACTCAGAGGTAATAGTTATCAACTTTCTCCACAGGCTTCAGAAGCCGTTCACCGCTGGTATCAGCTGATTGATATCCACGCTTCACCTTATGTTTTTCGTTCGATCGATCGTCATCAAAACATCGGGATTGAAAAACTGAATGACTCATCGATCTATCGAATTTTAAGAGGTGCCGGAGAGCGACTTGGGATTGCCCATCTTAAATTTTCAGGTCAATCGACCCGCATCGGGGCAACACAAGAACTCTATCAACAAGGGATGAAAATCAAAGAAATTCAGTCTTTTGGTCGCTGGCAAAGCCCAGTGATGCCTTCTCAGTACGTTGGAAAGCATCGCCAGGCTGAAATTGGAATGCAACAATTTAAATCGTTTAAGCCTTGGAAGTCGTGACTTGTTCCAATGAGCGCTCAATACAATCTGTTAAAAAATCTGCCATATGATGGCCATTGTTTTCTAACATTTTCGGGAACATTGAGATTGGTGTCATTCCTGGGAATGTATTCACTTCGTTCAAATAAACTTCTCCATCCGAGGTCAAGAAAAAGTCAACTCGGGCAAGATGTCGAAGTTTCATGTGGCGAAATACTTTCTCGCTGTATTCACGAATGGAGGCAAGTTGTTCAGTAGTAAGACCTTCAGCCTCAACTTTGGTATAAGAGTGGCTGGTTTGACTATATTTCTCTTCATAGGTGTAAAAAGCGTCAGCCGGGGCAATGACCTCTCCCGGTGCCGAAATATGAAGTTCTCCGCCAATTTCATAAGCAGCAACTTCTAGCTCTCGCGGTTTTACTGCTTTTTCAACGAGAACCTGATCCGAAAACTGAAATGCCGAGGTGATAGACTGACGCAATTGCGCTAAATCAGTGACCTTGTAACACCCAACGGAAGAACCTTGTCGAGCAGCTTTGACAAATAAAGCTCCCCAACGATGCAATGCTTCTTCACATTGTGCGATCGTCTGGTCCATGAATTCAGACAAGAATAAATAAGGCGTATTGGGTACGCCTAGCGCATCATACCAAAGCTTCGAGGTGATCTTATTAAAGCTATTTGAACTGGCCTCGGGACCACATCCCAGATATGGAATGGCAGCCAGTTCAAGCATCGACTGAATATCGCCAGTCTCTCCGGGATAACCATGGATGCATGGCACCACGAAATCAATTTTCTGACGACTGGCATCAGTATTCAGTGTTGCAGTATTGGTATCCAAATATGCCAAATGGCCGTCTTCGGTGAACCATCCGTCACGTTTCATTTCAATACGTTCGACGTCAAAGCGAGGATTAGTTTGGAGCTGTTCCTGAACATAATCCGCAGAAACCAATGACACCTCATGTTCTGATGAACCACCACCACAAAGCAATAATATATTGATACGGTCCATTATTCTTCCACAGTTCCTTTCAGTTTAAACCGCCCCTATCATAGATAATTCCAGATAAAGTTGTAGTCTTATCTTTCTTTAAGATACTAACCGTTCTTTATTTATACAAAAAAGTTACACAAAAAAAGGGCCTAGGGCCCTTTTTCTATTTAATTAAGCTTATTTAAAGTCGGATATTCTGAATTTTTAATGGCGTCAATACTTTTCACAAAAGGTTTGAGTTGACGGAATTCAGCCGGCAGCATTTGAATAGCCTGATGCGCTTTAGCACGCGTTGCAAAATCACCGTATAAGACCGTATACCACTTCGTCCCATTCACGACTTTGTAGTTTTCCCAAACAGGCTGACCATCTTTGGGAAGCTTGCTAGAAAATTTATCCACTTTACTTTGAGTACCAACGGCAACCACCTGAATGGTGTAACCAAAACGTGGATTCATTGCCACCTGTTTTGCTGTTGGCGGAGTAATCGTCACAGCGGTCTGACTCGGTTGAGACATTTTTTTAGATGGTTCTATCGTCCGAACCACATTCATCTCTGTCACACCTTCAGCGGTTTTTCCCTGCTGAGAAACCACCGGTTGCTGTATTTTGGCCGTGGGATATTCTTCCTGGTAGCTTTCAGTTGTCACATCCGTTACATAAGTACCAGAAGAGCATGCCGCCAGCAGTAACGTAGACAAACCGAGAATGACTTTTTTTTCCATAGTTTTCGTGCCTTTCATAAAGAGTGTATCAATCATGCCCATAGCCGAGTCTAGAATCAAGTTTAGGTAATAAATTCAAATGAATAACATGTGATATAAAACACAAAGTATTAAACAATATTAAGCGAATATCCAAGTTTTGCTTTTCATATCCCTGCTTTCATCAATCCAATTGTATAATCAGACGGATATCCTTGCTGATGTGAGAAATAAAAATGAACAACCTGTCTCATTTTTTAAAACCCAGATCCGTTGCCGTCATTGGAGCCTCTAATCGTCCACTACGAGCTGGTCATGTGGTAATGAAAAACCTGCTCAGCGGTAACTTTGATGGTACGGTCATGCCGGTCACCCCCCGTTATACTTCTGTTTGTGGTGTACTGGCTTATAAAACAATCGACTCACTGCCTATCATACCGGATATCGCAGTTTTATGTACGCACGCCTCAAGAAATATTTCGCTTTTCCACCAGCTTGCCGAGAAAAAAGTCGCTTATGTAGTGGTTTTATCTTCAGATATGTACAGCAATGATCCAGAAGATCATCAGATTCAACAACAGTGTCTTGCTATCGCAAAAGCAGCCAATATGCGGATTGTTGGCCCAAATAGTCTGGGGATCATCCTCCCTTGGATCTCATTTAATGCCTCTTTTTCTCCGATCCCTGCTTTGAAAGGTAATATTGCTTTTATTTCTCAGTCAGCGGCAGTGTGTACAACCATTCTGGACTGGGCCAATGAAAAACAGATTGGCTTTTCTGCCTTTATTTCTCTGGGCAATGCGTCAGATATTGATTTCAATGATCTGCTCGATCATCTCAGTACAGATCGTCACACCGATGCGATTTTGCTCTATATCGACACGATTCGGAATGCCAGACGATTTATCTCTGCGGCTCGGGCAGCTTCGCGGAACCGGAGAATTCTGGTATTGAAAGGCGGAAGAACGCTGGAAGGTAGAAAAGCGGCCAAAGCACATACCGGAGGTATCGATACCCTCGATATTATTTATGACTCTGCCATTCGGCGTAGCGGTATGTTGCGTGTTCATAACACGCATGAACTGTTTGCCGCAGTGGAAACCTTAACTCACCCTCTCCCACTCCGCGGTGAGCGCTTGGCAATTATCACCAACGGTGGCGGGCCAGCCATTATGGCCATTGATACCTTACTCGAATGTGGTGGCAAGTTAGCACGGCTGGATGATGACATCATGCACAAACTCGATCAGTGTCTACCGCCAAGTTGGTCACACGCTAACCCCATTGATCTTGTGGGGGATGCCGGGCATCAACGCTATGTGTCAGCACTGAATGCCGTATTAGATTCAGACATTGCCGATGCGATTTTAATTATGCATTGTCCTTCAGCCGTTGCAGAGTCAGAACAGACGGCTCAAGCCGTGATTGATGCCTTAAATCAACATCCACGCAGCCGCCAGTTTAACATTTTGACCAACTGGTCGGGTGAACTCACCGCTAAAGCGGCTCGGCAACGATTCTATCAAGCCGGGATTCCGACTTACCGAACCCCGGAAAGTTCAGTGACCGCATTTATGCACATGGTTGAATACAAGCGAAATCAAAAGCAATTGATGGAAACACCAACGACTGCTGATTTTCTTCCACCAGAAAAAATTCACAAGGCTCAAAAGTGGATTCAAGAACATCTCCATCTTGCGAATCAGCAAGCGACATTACTCGATACTCACCAAATCGGTGATTTACTGACCTGTTTTGAGTTTAATGTACTCCCCACTTGGATGGCACAAGATAGTAGCGAAGCCGTCCATATTGCCGAAACCATCGGTTATCCGGTTGCGGTCAAATTACGCTCACCGGATATCGCACATAAATCCGATGTACAAGGTGTCATGCTCAACCTCAGGAATCGTCACGAAGTTGAAAGCGCCTCACAGGCAATCCTCGATCGGGTGAGTCTGTCTTATCCGGCAGCACTGATTCATGGCTTAGTTGTGCAAGGCATGGCAAAACTCGCTGGCGGCGAGGAACTGCGGATCAAAGTCAAACATGATGATACCTTCGGCCCGGTAATTCTTCTAGGACAAGGAGGCTCAGAATGGCAAGAAGCAACAGATGCCGAAGCGGCCCTGCCTCCGTTGAATATGACGTTGGCAAGATATTTAATCGTCCAAGCGATCAAGAACAATAAAATCCGCCTGCAAAAACTTCCGGAACCGATTGATATTGACGGGTTGTCTCAGTTTTTAGTGAGACTCTCACAATTCATCGAAACGTGTCCTGAAGTTCATGAATTAGATATTCATCCCCTGCTGGTCAATGGCCATCAATTTACGATTCTGGATGCCGATTTGCATCTCAAACCTTACCACGGTGACGCGCAACAGCGGTTAGCTATCCGTCCCTATCCGTCGGAGATGGAAGAACAGGTGGTTATGAAAAACCAAGAATCCATTTTGATTCGCCCGATTTTGCCGGAAGACGAACCCGATCATGCGGACTTCATCAGTAAGGTCTCCAAAGAGGATCTGTATAAACGCTTTTTTACGGAAGTGGGTGAATTCAACCATGAAGCTTTAGCGAATATGACTCAGATTGATTATGACCGGGAAATGGCTTTTGTTGCGGTTCGCTCATCTCCTGAACACGAGATTATCGGTGTCTCGCGCGCATTAATCGCACCGGACAACAGTGATGCAGAATTTGCAATTCTAATTCGCTCCGACTTGAAAGGTCTGGGATTGGGACGCATTCTGATGAGAAAAATTATCGACTATTGTACAAATAAAGGAACGCAACAAATATCAGGCATCACCATGCCAAGTAACCAAGGGATGTTATCACTGGCTCAGAAACTCGGATTTCATGTGGAAGTTCATTTCGAAGATGGGACAGCAGAAATGCAACTGTTGTTATCGCAAGCGAGTGAATGATGACAGTCAAACGAAAACAGAGTCGCTTGTCTGCGACTCTATTCTTTTTCGCTTTTGCTATGTCATATAACTCTTCAATTGAGTAAGTCCCAATGTTTTTTCAGATACTGAATACACCAAGATTTGGCCTCACCCATTTTATTCCGACGCCAAGCCAGCACTAAATCTGCATCTTTCTTTTCCGTACCGTGAATGATTTGTAGTTTACCCGCATCAATCAGGGGCTGTGCTACCTGTTGTGGTAGTGTCCCAATCCCAAGCCCGGATGTAATCGCCTGACACTTAGCCGCAAAATTTGTCACAGTCAGCCGCGGTTGTTTTTGCAGTATATTCACACTCAGTGGTGGTTGCTCTCTGGCAGTATCTGCAATCGCAACAATCCGATACTTCTGGCGAGCACTTTCATCAAACACACCACTCCGTTTATGAACGTAGTGTCCGGTTGCGGCCACCCAGACCATTGACATTGATCCCAATGATTCAACTTTGACATCATGAGGCATGGTTTCAAGACGAGGACAGATCAAAAGATCGGCACGATCCGATGCCAGCGACTCCCAACATCCCGCTAGAATTTCCTCTTGAAGCCGAACTCTGGTTTTACTCACATTGCCGAGAGCTTCCACTAGCGGAAAAAAATTATCCACGGGAATAATGCCATCATAAGCGAGCGTCAAATCCAGCTCCCAGCCATTTGCCAGCACCGTTGCATCATTTACCAGCTTGTCGGTTTCAGAGAGAATTTGTCGCCCGTGATCCAGTAGTAATCGTCCGGCATCAGTAAAACTGGCCTTATGACCGGAGCGGTCAAAAATGATGATATCGAGATCCTGCTCCAATTTTTGAATCTGATAACTCAGGGAACTTGGTGCGCGATTCATCTCATGTGCCGCCGCAGCAAAACTGCCACGTCGTTCGATCGCATCGAGAATATAAAGCGCTTCTAATGTAATAGGACTATGCAAAATCAGTATCCTTAAGCTATTTTCTTAAACGCAGGTTAAAAACCATATACATTTAAAATGCATATTTGTTCAAGCTCGTTGATGAAACTCATGAACTTCTACTCAGGCTCAATATCGATAAATTGCCACCATTAAATACGTCGTTATTCAAGCATTATACAAAAAGACCGCATGTTGATAACGGGCACATGTTGACTGATGGCATATCATTTTGCGCCGCTTTGCCAAACCGCAGTAAAAAACACATCCGAAACATGATGGATGATGCTCAATCCAGCTTCGGTTTGACCCATACCCGACCAAAATCAAACCATCCCAGCGCATTACATTTGGCATTTTGCAATGCGCCACACTGGTCATGACTAATACCGAACCAACTGTGAAACAGGGGAACAATTTGATATTTTTCAATCACAGACTTACCGATTTCTCTTGCCGGAAATGGCTGTTCAGGCTCGCTCCGCCAGCAATCAATCAACTGCTGCCAACCGGCGAAATCCTCAGGCTGACTGGTTTGACTGACATCGGAATAATCCAAAAGCCACCCCGCCAGTGCATCATCGCGATGGTTTGATATACCCATGGCTTTTATCCAGATATCAATCTTTTGGGTTACATCGACGACGCCATGTTCATACGTACTCAGTTCAACCTGAATACCATCTTGCGTCAACAAAGTCTGAATCACATCAACCAAATGGGGATACATCGGATGCTTGGCATGATAAGCGATCCGAACCGGACGCGTTATCTCTGGGAGAATGATTTGGCGACAGGGACGATGGTGATACCACCCTGGTTTCAACCCGTGAGCCGGCAACATTCCCCAGGTTACAACCGTTTCTTCCGGTAAAAGACCAAACAAGTTGAGTCCGCTCAGTTTACTACTCAGATATTCAGCCCACACACGATCACAGGCAATCCCATCTCTACGGTTCAATTGTAGGTAAATACATCCCGGATCCAAATCGACATCTTCACGAGACGCGCCACGTCTCAACCTGAGGGGGGTATTCAAGGTTGGAAAAACCAAAGAAGAGTCTGCTTCATCAATGACACAGACTTCAATCTGATCGAGCAACGGACGATAACCAAAATAACTATCAAATGCTTCCAGAATCAATCGCTTGTCATCATTAATCACCACTTTAAATGGTCCGGTACCAATTGGCATGATGTCAAACTCGTTGTCTTGCTGAACATTAGGAGTCACAATTCTTGCACACGTTTCAGCCAATAAAACCGGTAGACGCAAATCAGGTTTATTCAGATGAATATCAATCACCCAATCTCCGGGCGATGATACTTCTTCAATATGATGGAACAATCTGAAATGCTGCAATTCACAAAGGCTGTCAACCACCAATTCTGATGTCAGCAATTGACCATTATGAAACCGGACACCGGGACGTAAATAAAACCGCCAATGATATGCAGACAAACTCTGCCAGCTATGTGCCAGATCGGGCTGAAGAACTTCATTCTCATCGAAGGTTGTGAGACCGCTAAAAACTTGCCGGGCAATATGCTGTTCAGAACGCCGCATCGGTTTACGAGGATTGAGCATCGATAACGGACGATAGTAAGGCAGACGAACAACTTGCCGCCCCTGCTGATGCTGGACGCCAAGATAATTTTGAATGACTTGAGTCAGTTTATCAGCATTCTGATCCAGTACGGAGAACGCCTGACCAAATTTTCCTTCTTCAAGATATCGTCTGGCCAGATTCTCACTGACATCATTCCGACTGCGTTTAAAAATCAGATGCGATAATTTGCCCCGGCCAGCCGCCGGATGCCACTCGATCCAACCTTCTTCTTCCATCTTATTCAAAACAATACGGGCATTACGGCGCGTACAAAACAGTATATCCGTCACATCTTCTAAATGGACTTCCGTATTTTGACCTTCAAAGTGTTCGAATAAGGTTTCAAACTGGACACGTAATCTCGGACTACTCATAAAAATAAAGGGGGAAATTGATGATGCTATCCATAGTTCTATAATTTCCTATTTTCCCCGATTCTGCAAACTTCGTCCGCATATTATTGTTATTTTTTATGTTTAACGGCAATGGTCAGACGGCTGGTACACACTAGCCGATCCCGCTCATCATGAATATTGATCTGCCATACTTGCGTCGATACACCGATATGCATGGGTTGAGCGACCCCCGTAACCGTCCCGCTTCTGACTGCCCGGATGTGATTGGCATTAATATCCAACCCGACGCAATAAGCACCTTCATCAACACAACAATTCGCCGCAACCGAGCCTAATGTTTCAGCAAGTACCACGGAAGCACCGCCGTGCAGCATTCCCAATGGCTGATGGGTAAAATGACAAACCGGCATCGTTGCCGATATCGTTGAATCGGTAACTTCCGTATAAACAATATTCAAATGTTCCATCATGGTGTTGACTGAAGTTTGATTCAATAAATCAATATCAATCGGTCTTTTCCAGATACGCATAATCTACCTTTCACAAATCAAACAGAGGTGAGTGAACCGAAGTTTTCGCTCAAAAAGTATCATGATAAGCATAGCCGACGCCAGCAAACGATATTCATATGTATGAATTTGGGTATCTCATTGATACAGTTATTTTCCTCCGCCATTGTTGCTGAAACATCATCTTGATGGATAAAAAACTTTAAATTGTTGCCACGAAGTGGATAATACGCCCTTATTCTTTTTACAGGAGTCCAATCATATGGCAACAGAATCAGCGCTGCTTGAACGTTGTGAATCAAAATGTGAACTTTGTTCCTCTACCGCTCAGCTTCAACCATTTGTTGTTGCACCTCATACACAAATTACAGTCGATCATGCAGTGATGCTCTGTGACACCTGTAAGAGCCAAATTGAGAACCCGGAAACGGCTGATTCGAACCACTGGCGTTGTCTGAACGACAGTATGTGGAATCAAACACCAGCCGTGCAAGTCGTGGCATGGCGTCAACTAAAGCGTTTATCAGAATCTGAAGCTTGGGCTCATGATCTGCTGGATATGATGTATCTGGAAGAAGATGTTGCTAACTGGGCACTGATCGGCATGGATGATGATGCGGAGAAACCGCGCGACGTCAATGGTGTCGAACTTAAAAAAGGTGACGACGTCACTATTATTAAAGACTTACCGATCAAAGGCTCTTCTCAAGTCATTAAGCAAGGGACGGTCGTTCGTGGCATCAGCCTGAGCGATGATCCGAAGCTGGTTTCAGGAAAAGCAAACGGTCAGTCGATGTATATTATCGCCGAGTATACCCGTAAAAAATAAAGCGAATCCGATACAATAAAAAACCCCGGCGCCATTCTCTGACACCGGGGTTTTTCTTTACCTTTTCTCTTGACTCAGGACAGAAGAATTACTGCTTCAAGTTCAATTTGATAATCACTCTCCGGTCTGATTTCTTATCCCGCCCATCTTGTCGGGATAACTCACCGCGAATGACCAATTTATCACTCAACCACTGTCCGTATGGCTGTAACATCTCACTTTCAAACAAGACATTAGACACCGCTAACGCTCTTTTCACAGACAGATCATAGTTATACTTGTAAGCATCCAGATCATCTCTTGAACCTTTCCATTCCTGACTGGATAATCCGATCACTTCCAGAGATTGAATCTGTTCCGGATACTGTGAAAGGACATCAAATAATGGATTCAGTATGGACGTAATCGCGGTTTCAAACCGAGGTGAGACGGTGTACTCTCCGACTTTAAAATAACCATACGAGCCAAAGTTCAACACCATGTGGTGATAATCAAATGAAGCCTTATTCTGTTTAAACGCATCCGAACTATTCGCTTGAATCGCTGCAATAAGACGATTCAAGTCATGATTCAAATGAGATTTTTCGGTATAAAAAGCATCCGACGGTAACACAAAGTCGACCGACACACGTTTATCCGCCAGTCTCAGAAGGCTTCGGTTCCCTGCCCCTGTAAAAATAACATCAACATTATCAATTTTACTGAAGTTGCCATCAATATTCGTCACTTGATAGTCACTCAGATCATTTTTACTGATAATGTTATTCACAACCGGAACATACTGATTATTGATATAAAGAGAGACATGGTTGTCCCTGACACCAATATTTTCCATCGCGGTATACAAGGTATATTTAAATAATCCGGGTATTACCATAAAAGGTGTTAATAAAATAAATAGCGTCACCAGACTATTAAAAATATTTTTCTCTTTATGATTGAGATACATCTTACAGGCGATGCCACAATACAACAGCGGTGTAAACATCAAGAGGGTTGCAAACCAGTCTGAATCTCTGACCGTCGCATACTGACAAAGAATATAAATCAGTGGAATCAACCAAACCAATCCCAAGAAAGAGATCGAACCGATATGATGGTCTTTGATGAAGTTTTTGAGCATCCCGCCAAATACCATGCCACGCAGATGTTTCTCTTTCTTGGTCATCGACAACGTTTTAAAGACAAACGATGGCAGCCGAAACAGAAAAATCAGTGCATTGATCAATGATAAAGACGAGATCGAAAATAAAAAGATGAATAATGTGGCTAAGAATCCGAACGAGAGAAAGACGAAGCCAATGAATACCCCGTCACCTAACGTGAGACCTTGAGGATAGAACCCAATCATTGAGCAATATATCAGTATTATTACGGTACCAAGGAAAAAACCGACCTTAGAAATAACCGAGATAGATTCACTTATTTTTTGTGTAGTCATTATGATTATATACCTAGCAAAGATATGAAAAACAACCAACTGATCTTAAAGCGCTCACTTATTTAGGCAAGCAGAATTAATAAGATATTGACTATTTCTGGATGTTTTTTTCGGAGATTTTGCAGAATACTAATCAAAATGAGATATCGATTCCAAACTTGTAGGCGGTTATTTTAATCATACGCGATGGTCTGACAGGAAAATAATCAAGCGTCATTGCTCAAAACGGGAAGCACCATATTAAAAGCAGCTATTCTTCAATTTCAATAGCTGCTTAATAGCATTTATTCATGTGAATGAGCAACTGATTTAAACAACCGAATAGGGTAGAAAATAAACCAGTAAGGACCAGATACTTATCCAACTGGCAACCACCAGCGCATCAAACCAATCTTTATGCCGCATATTTCCTCCTCACCGATGAGGTTATTTCAACACCATCAAACAAGCAAAGACAATGCCAGAATGATGTTCAGCACATGAAACGGATGAAACTAGCTGATAAATTGTGCTTCGACAGTGGCTTCAAGCCATTCAGGTTTATCTTCAAACATCTCAATCAGAGCATCGGCCATTGAGATATTCGAAACAATACCGGGCTGAACCATACCAAGGATGGCTTCATATCCTTCTTTTCCTTTCATCGTATAAGCCGATGATGTTCCACAATAAACCGTTGAATCATCAACAGATGTCCAGTGACCATTTTGATAAATCTTCAAGGCCTGAATCCGATCTCCCGGCGGCATGTCAGCCTGATAGTGAAAATCAAGACCATAACAATAAGGATAACTTCCCGTACCGGTACTGTCTGCCCGATAACCCAACGCATTGTCAATCGCACCGGCCAATAGACCCCTGAGAGTCGCACCGGTGACGTAATACACGCCGATAGGAATGGCAAATGGCAATAATTGACCGGCAATATCGGCAACCGTCAGGACACCACTCGATAAAGAGCAACGCACGCCTCCGGCATTATGCACCGCAAACTGAACCGGATACCCTCGTTTACCCATCGCATAATGAAATGACCGGGCGACTAACGGTGCGATTTCACTTCCGCCATTTTTCCCGGGGATCCGGGTGTGAAATAAGGGTTGTGCCAAATGAATCACTGCTTTGGTTTGCTGTTGACGTACTATCGGCAGGTAATTCCGGTTCAATATATCCTGAATTTGCGGATCTTTGCGGCAAACATACACCATCGGGTGTTGTTCCAGATAATCACAGGCATGTTGATGCCGCCAGTCACTGCCAGGAGACTGTCTGGCCGCATCGACAAACAGACGCCGACCAATTAACAATTCATTTTTGCCCTGAAAACGCACCACGTTGCCTGCGGCATCAAAATCTATATGACAGTGCCCCAGCGCCAAGGCATGGCATCCGGCCTGCACAATATGAGTTTCTCCGACTTTGATCCCGTACGGGTCGGCCGTCTCCAGCCCAATATCCGAGAAGTCACCTTGTAAAACATGGCTATGCCCGCCAATAATCAAACTGATGCCGCTGACCGCTTCGGCAAGTTGTTTGTCTATTTCATACCCAAGGTGACTCAGTAAAATAATCTTATTGATGCCACTATGTTGAATTGCATTTACTGTCCGACGGGCAACCGCCAATGCGGCGACAAACGGCGTATCCGCATCCGGATTTGAGATATCATTCATCCGATCCAGCGAAAGCCCAAAGATCGCCACAGCATCTTGCTCATATTCCCGCACCAACCATTGGGCAGTTTGCTGCTGAACATCATATCGGTACACATTAGTTTGATCAGACAATCGATATGGTTTATCCGGCCGCTCCTGACTCAGATCCCAGTTGCCCGCTAAAAGCGGAAAATTAATATTTCGCACAAACCGAGCGACCGGTTCATTGCCCAGATCCAGCTCATGATTACCCAACACCATCGCGTCTACCCCCAATGCATTCAACAAAGTGGCATTCGCTTCTCCTTTAAACAGGGAGAAATAGAGGGTGCCCTGAAAACAGTCTCCGCCATGCAGTAATAAAAAAGGACGATCACGATTTTGGGCCTCATCCTTCAGTTGACTGACGCGCGTTGCGATTCGGGCGAATCCCCCCGCACTGACATACGGTGAAATCTCATCCTGATGCACGGTCATTTCAAGCTGCAATGATGAAGGCTCAAAGTATGAATGAGTGTCGTTTAAGTGCGCGATTGTGATGGACAGTGGCTGGTGATGGTGATGCATAGACTCAAGCATTTCCCTTTGTATCATGGATAGAAAAGCATGACAGATTCATCTCCGTTTGTGAAATAGAGTTCAAACTTTTTTCATCTTTCAAGCGGTCACATCACCGATATTCATCATCTGTGATGTAAGTAACTCGTATTTCTGGCTTTTTATATTATTCTTACCCTAAGAGCCATCTCTCTGGGAAGATGCCTATGCATTTAGAGCGAGTCGAAGTATCCGGTTTCCGAGGAATCCGTCGTTTATCGCTGAGTTTAGAAGCGCTCACCACTTTAATCGGAGAAAATACTTGGGGAAAGTCTTCCCTGCTGGACGCACTCAGTATTGCCCTTCCACCTGACGGTAGTCTGTATCATTTTTCACTTCAGGACTTTCATGTCAATTACGCGGTGTCTCAACCACAGACCCAACATCTACAAATTGTGCTCTGTTTTATCACAACTGAAAAAAATGAGCCGAAATCCGGACGATATCGTAGACTGAAGCCAATCTGGCAACCCGCGCCCCGGGGATTCAGTCGGATTATTTATCGAATCAGTGGTACCAGAGAACACGATCGCATCACAACCGTCCACCACTTTCTTGATCAGGATGGCGAACCGCTCAGATTGCACCATTCAGAAAAACTCGCCCAAGAGTTAAGCAGCCTTCATCCCGTCCTGCGTCTCAGGGACTCACGACATTTCGAAGACGCTACCAATGGCAACAATCACAGTAAGAACGCCAGAATAGAGAAAAGAATCGACAACACCTGTCGCCGTTTGCTGGCAACCCCCGGACTCGTGAATAAAGGGGAGATAAAAAGCAGCCTCAATTCAATGAATTCATTGGTTGAACACTATTTCTCATTCAAAAGTCGGAGTAAAAAGAAACCGATGTTTGAGAGAACCAGTCTGGTGTATGCCTCACCGACATCAGAAAAAACGTTCATTCAATATATTGAAGAAACTAAAAATCGTCAGAGTCGTTTGTTATTAATGCGCTTGCTGAACACTTATCTACAAGCCAAAGGCCCGACCGATCTCCGCCGATGTGCCCGGCCAATTCTCATTATTGAAGATCCGGAAGGCCGCTTACACCCGACACATTTAGCACGGGCCTGGACGATTTTACAATTGTTACCAATGCAAAAAATTCTCACAACGAACAGTGGGGAGCTGCTCGCGGCGGTGCCACTCTATTCAATCAGGCGATTGGTCAGAATGACAGACCGGACCAAAGCAATGTCTGTCCCGGAAAAAATGTTGTCTCAGGACGATCTGCGTCGTATCGGTTTTCATATACGCTTCCATCGTTCCAGCGCATTATTCGCCCGCTGCTGGCTATTGGTCGAGGGGGAAACCGAGGTCTGGCTGTTCAGTGAACTGGCTCGCCAATGTGGTTATGATTTGATGGCTGAAGGGATACAAATCATCGAATTTGCTCAATCCGGTCTCAAATCATTGATTAAAGTCGCCAAAGCATTCGGTATCGACTGGCATGTGGTCACTGACGGAGATTCAGCCGGTAAGAAATATGCAGCCACCGTCCACGCACAACTGGGACATGATCAGATCTTACACCGGCTGACCGAACTCCCCGACCGCGATATCGAACACTTCTTATATAACCACGGCTTCGAGTTTTTCTTTAAAGATATGCTTAGAATTCCACACGACCACCCAATTCCCGCAAAGAAAGTGGTCGTTCGGGTACTCAAGAAATATGCAAAACCTGATTTAGCCCTCGCAATTGTTTCTTATTGTGAGCAACGCGGTGTCGCCTGTATTCCGAAGCTCCTCAGACAAACGCTGAAACGGATTGTCACAATGGCAAATGGCAATACCTAACGTCAACAAACGCGGCTGCCGCGCCGGGCAGCAAAGCGTCTGTTTATCGCAGAAGAGACCGGCCTTCGACCATGTTCAGGCCGGTTGCTCTGATACAGTCGATTAATGGATGTTCACCTACATTGGCTCGCCAGATAAAAGACAAACTCCGATCCATCTTTAATTCAGGTACATTCAAGGCAACTAACTGGTTTGCTTCAATTAACGGTTTGACTTCGAGATACGGCAAGCAGGTCAAATAATCTGAATGTGCTGTCAGGCTGCACAGGAGCGGTACAAAATCGTACTCACGCCAGACGTCCAACTGAGCAACATAAGGATGGATAGCACTTTCAAACACCATCCGGGTCCCCGATCCGGGTTCTCTTAACACCCAGCGTGCTTGCGCAAGTAACTCGAAACTGACCGAAGGTAGGCTCGCATACGGATGATCGGGAGCGGCAACAATCATCAGTTGATCACTACACCAAATCTCCTGACAGAGTCGGTGATCATCACAACGCCCTTCGATAATACCTAAATCACTGCGGTAATTCAGAACATCTTCAATGACATTATGTGAACTTTTGACACTGACTTTGATCCGCACATCGGGGTAACGATGATCCAACAGACTGATCAGTTCCGGAAGTAAATGTTCGGCTGGTGTCTGACTGGCACACAGCGTCAGATCACCACTGATCCGCTGTAAATCAAAAAAACCGGTCTCAATTTGTCGGGCATCTTGCAGCAAACGCCTTGCACGTGGACGCAGCCATTCTCCCCAGTGAGTCAGTCGCATCTGTTTACCCTGTCGCTCGAATAATGAGCGCCCCAGGATTTTTTCCAGTTGTGACAAAGACATACTGGTTGCAGACTGTGTCAGAGACAAGTAATCCGCAGCCTGACTGACACTGCCGTATTCAGCAATCGCGTCAAAGACAGCGATCTGTTTTAATGTATATCTCACCGATTTACCTATCGTTATTGAGTCTCCACTACAACTTCATTTTACGGTGCTTCCGGCAACTATCAATCAAATTGATAGTTATATTCAGAATTACCGATTTACCGTATGGTGTAAAATTAGGTACTCTACGCACAGGAATGTGCTGTAGCACACAATTTAAACGCTTTGAGTTATATCTGGAGAGCCCATATGGCGAACAACACCGATTACTTAACGCCTGCTGAAATGATGGTTGAAGCAGAACATTACGCGCAGAGTAAAACCAAGAAATCAACAGGGACGATTTTAGGACTCGGGATGATGGCTGGCCTGTTTATCGGGCTTGCATTTGTATTTTATATCACAGTCACAACAGGCTCTGCTGATATCCCTTGGGGGTTGGCGAAACTGGCCGGTGGTATCGCTTTCAGTCTGGGACTGATTCTGGTTGTCATATGTGGCGGAGAACTTTTTACCAGTTCTGTACTCACGATTCTTGCCCGGGCAAATCGACAAGTGAATACCACACAGATGCTAACGATCTGGGGTAAAGTTTATCTGGGTAACTTTTTAGGTGCGATGTTACTGGTGGTATTAGTGATGGCTGCGGGTTTATACGGTAGCGCTCACGGACAATGGGGCCTCAATGTTCTGAATGTTGCCCAACACAAACTCCACCACACTTTTATTCAAGCTTTTACCCTCGGCATTTTGTGTAACCTGTTAGTCTGTCTTGCCGTTTGGTTAACATTCAGTTCAAAAAATGCAGCAACCAAAGCCATGATGACTATTTTACCTGTCGCCCTGTTCGTTTCTTCAGGTTTTGAACACTGTGTTGCCAACATGTTTATGGTGCCATTAGGCATTGCGATTCAGACATTCGCTCCGGATACGTTCTGGCACGCTATCGGTATCGATGCCAGTCAATATGCTGATCTGACGATTTCTCATTTTGTGTTTGCCAACCTGATCCCAGTGACTCTGGGCAATATTGTCGGTGGCGCTTTCCTTGTCGGTTTAGGTAACTGGTTTGTCTTCAGCCGTCCGAATCAACCAAAAACAGACACCATGCCGCAAGTTGACGCACTTAAAAGTGATGCCTAGTCGTTTATGAACGTGCGAATCGATGATTGAATCATCGATAATTGAACACTTGATCAAAAAAGCCTCTCGGATGAGAGGCTTTTGTTTATCTATCGTAACGTTATCTGTCATAACGAAAATGACTTACTTTTTAATCCCTTCAACATAAAGCTGCATATCGACGGTTTCAACCATATCCATTGCTTTGATACCAAAGTCAGATAACTGTAGTGTCGTCGTCCCTTCAAAACCAGCACGCTCGCCTCCCCATGGATCAGGGCCTGCGCCGATGAGTTCTGCATCGATACTGATTGGCTTCGTTTGTCCATGCAGCGTCAAATTACCATTGATCGTAAATTCACCATCGCCCTGATCATCAATACTGGTGCTTTTGAACGTTGCTGTTGAATATTTACCTGCGTCAATAAATTCCCCGCCACGAAGGTGCTTATCTCGCTCTGCGTGGTTTGAATCCAGAGACGTTGTATCAACCTTAACCTCAACCTTTGATGCCTTGATATCCTGCGGATCATAAGAGAATGTGCCGTCAAAACGATTGAAGCGTCCCTGAATATAGCTGTACCCCAGATGGCTCACGGTAAAGTTAATCGACGCGTGACCGCCTTCTGTGTCGATAACATAATCGGCAGCAGTTGCACCAAAAGATAAAGTTGTCGTTAGTGCCAACCCTGTTGCTAGTAATGTCTTTCTCATGATTTAGATGCTCCTATCATTTTTCGTAACGTATCATCTTTGGAAATAAAGTGATGTTGTAGGGCTGCCAAGACATGCAGTACAACCATAATGATCAATGTCCAAGCTGCGATTTCGTGAACAACCCCAGCCAGATCCGCCTGCCCTTCAAACAGTGCGCCAGCGCCGGGAATGGTAAACCAATTAAATACATCAATGCCTCGGCCATCTTCTGTAGAAATCAGATAACCGGAGATAAAAATGATAAATAAATCAAGATACATCGTATGATGAACAGCTTTCGATGCAATTTTCTCAAAACGAGACCCTGTCACTTTTGGTGAGACGGTTGAGGCCTTCCAAATCACTCGGAAAATAGTCAAAAGTGCCAAAAGTATCCCGACAGATTTATGTAAAAAAGGTGCCTCGTGATACCAAGTGCTGTAGTAAGACAGATCAACCATCCAAATACCAACAGCAAACATACCCACAATCACAATTGCCGATAGCCAGTGTATGCACCTAGCGACAAGATTATAGTTTTTAACATCAGTGCTCATATTGCCCTTCCTGACGGTCTATTTGCCCATAACAATGCTTTCCAAATAGAAAACCATTGTTGCTCCAATAGTATTTATAGTAGAAATTGGTATATCCTCACTTTCTTTAATAAGTATTTCTTATAAATATTTCATCGAACACCTCAATAAATTGATGAACTCATTCTAATTTATTGAACCATACGCATTTCAATGCAATACATTTCAATGAGTATTGTCGATTAACCCTATTTTATTCGGTGCTCCCTCGCCCAAATTAGTCAATTGAAATGCGCCGAAAACATCACAAAAACTTAATATTTTTAGTCGAATAGCGCCCCGGAAAGCATAAAAAAAGTCGAGTTCGGTATAAAATATGCTACGCTGAGTTTTGTGCTTACAAGGAGTGTTAATCTTGTTATTGGATATCCTGATTCAAAGTGTCAATGAGTTTCAATCTGACTGTCTAAAGTTATGTGAAAAACATTATCCGACAATTCATAATCAGGGAATGACTGAACATCACCTTGCCAAAGCATTTTCCAGACGACTCGCCCGCACACTCATTGAATTCGGCCATTCTTGTGAATATATGCCGATCGATCTGCATGTTCACCATGAACTTCCCCATCATTTTCGTGTGACCTCAGAAATAGGCACCGTGTGGATTTTAACGCATCATCTTGTCAGTGCCGGAAAGACATGCCGGGAAAAACTTGTTCAAGATATTACCCTTTGGAAAGAAGAATATGCTTATGCAATTCAACCCTCAGATCTGCTACTGCTGCTGGCAGATCACTGGATTTCGCGTCGAGCCACCAGCCGGGAATTACTCTATTGGTGGATGGGGCAGTTACCGGACGAGCTCGCCGAGTACAATGCCCAAGGCATCACTCTGCATGAAAGTGACTCACGATTAAGCCAACATTTAGAAACCTGTCATGCGGTTTCACCTTGTTATATTAAGTATGGTCACCCGCTCAGACGCTCCAAAGATCAGCAATTGGTGCGTAAATACATTCAGCTGTACGCTGTGTTGCAATGGGCCTGACGTCGATACTCATCCGACGCTGCTAATCCTCTCTTTCCTCCCCCAAAAAGCACACAAGCAACTCATCAAATGAATTTTGCCGATGCATCGTTTTGAATCCACACAGCATTGCAACTCACTTTCCCATCCGATATGCATCAATTTTTTGCCATTCAAAAAACTAATTTATTCTCTATTTGCAGTAAAATATGTCGTTTTATTTTTACTAGGAAAATAAAACAACTCAGATTAAAATCGCCCCCCATAAAAATCCATAACAACAGCCATCCCTTGCAACAGACAATTGTTGGGAATAGACAATCTCTGGTCACAGGTGATGACTGAATTCATACCTCAGGTATGAACTTAAGCTCAACGTAAACAAAATAAAAGGTCCCTGAATCATGAGCCCAGAGAAACATCAACTCGACTGGCACGCTGGCCAAACGATCGCGGAATCCATGTCTCCCCTTATCGGGCAGCTATACCGGAGCCGCGGGGTTGAAATCATTTTATTCGGTAAAACGCTGATCAACGCAGCAACGATTGAAATTATTAAAACACATCGAATCGCCCGTCGCTATATTGGTTCTCCCCTCGATTTACAACAAACACTCCCTATTTTACAACAACTTGCAGCGCTCGAACTCAGTCCGAGCCGTATCGATATCGGCCAACTCGCTCATCGATACTGGCAAACCCACAATGATGAATCGGGTCTGAAGGACTATTTACAAACATCACTGCACGATGCTTTGAATAGCACACCTAAAGCCGCCCAAAAAGATGTCGTGCTTTATGGATTCGGGCGAATTGGTCGTTTACTGGCACGCCTGCTGATCGAAAAAAGTGGCCCCGGTTATCCGTTACGTTTACGGGCGATTGTGGTGCGCGGTGGAAAAGACGGAGATTTGGAGAAACGAGCCAGCTTATTACGTCGTGACTCGGTTCATGGCCTGTTCAACGGCAGTATTACCGTTGATCATGAGCGTAAAGCGATCATTGCCAATGGCAACTATATTCAGGTGATTTATGCCAACCAGCCTCAAGACATCGACTATACCGATTATGGGATTCATGATGCACTCATTGTCGATAATACGGGGGTCTGGCGTGATCAAGAAGGTTTAAGTCAGCATTTGCAATGTCAAGGCACAGCCAAAGTACTTCTGACAGCGCCGGGCAAAGGTGAGATGAAGAATATTGTTTTCGGGGTCAACGAATCGACGATTCAGCCTGATGACATCATCATTTCTGCTGCAAGCTGTACAACCAATGCCATTACGCCGGTATTAAAAGCCGTTCATGAACAGTATGGGATTTTATCGGGTCACATTGAAACCGTTCATTCATTTACCAACGATCAAAACTTGATTGATAACTTTCACCCTGGTGAACGTCGTGGAAGAAGTGCTTCACTCAATATGGTTCTGACTTCAACCGGTGCGGCTAAAGCGGTTGCAAAAGCACTACCGGAACTTGCCGGGAAACTCACGGGTAATGCGATCCGAGTGCCAACCCCGAACGTATCGATGGCCGTTGCCAATCTGAATCTGGCAGTTGAGACTGACAAAGAAACACTGAATCACTACTTGCGAGATATCGCGCTGAATTCACCGCTGGCACCACAAATTGATTACACCGAATCCACTGAAATTGTTTCAACGGATTTAGTCGGTTCGCGCTATGCCGGAGTCATCGATGGTGCAGCAACAATTGCTCAGGATTCTCGCTGTGTCTTGTATATCTGGTATGACAATGAATTTGGCTACAGTGGTCAGGTGATTCACTGTATGGAACAGATGATGGGCGTTCGTTACAAAACGTATCCGGCTCAATAACCAGTTTCGTCTCCACAACATAACAATAATAACCAATCGATGCCGTCAGTTTATCGATATCTCTTCTGCGTATCCCGACGACATTGATCATGCACCTGAGTGCTTGCCGTTTTCTCAATCAAAGCGGCTTTTTTTTGCCCGCTATTCAACACAGCGATGTTCACATCTCATGAGAATGAGGATAAAGCGACCAGCTCTTGGGTGTATTCATGTTGCGGGTCGGTAAAGAGTGTTTCTGTTTCTCCCTGTTCAATTATTTTCCCCTGACGCATCACAATGGTGTAATGACACAAGGACTTCACTACATTCAGATCATGACTGATAAATAAGTAAGTTAAACCGTGCTTTTCCTGCAACATTTTTAGCAAATCCAACACCTGCGCCTGAACGGTTCGGTCAAGCGAGGATGTCGGTTCATCCAGTAGAATAAACCGAGGTTGTAAGATCAATGCCCGAGCGATCGCAATCCGCTGCCGTTGACCACCGGAAAACTCATTGGGATAACGGTAACGACTGTGTGGTTCAAGTCCGACTTCGCGCATCACGTCGCAAATTTGCTGATCGATCTCTGCATCACTCAAGCGCTGATGGACTCGCAACCCTTCACCAATCACCTGAGCGACGGACATTCTTGGGTTGAGTGCCGAGAATGGGTCTTGAAATACCACTTGCATCTGGTGACGGAAAGGCAACATTCCCTGACGATCCAGTGACTGTAATTCAGTCTCCCGAAAGCGAATCGAACCCTCGGAATGAAGTAATTTGAGAATGGCTAGTCCGGTCGTTGACTTGCCGGAGCCACTCTCTCCGACTAAGCCAATTGAGTGACCTTCACGCAGATTGAACTGCATATCCGTGACCGCTTTCACATGACTGATCGTGCGCTTCAGTAAGCCGCCTTTCAGCGCAAACCAAACTTTCAAATCTTGAACCTGAAGCAATGTTGGCGCGTGCTCGGAAACGGCAACCGGTTTTCCTCTGGGCTCGGCATGAATTAACTGATGGGTATAAGGGTGTTGCGGCGCGGTAAACAACTGTTGTGCTTCACTGGTTTCAACCAGACGTCCCTGTTGCATCACGGCAACCCGATCAGCGATCCGCCGGACAATACTCAGATCATGCGTAATGAACA
Source organism: Vibrio gazogenes (assembly GCF_023920225.1). Taxonomy (NCBI): domain Bacteria; kingdom Pseudomonadati; phylum Pseudomonadota; class Gammaproteobacteria; order Vibrionales; family Vibrionaceae; genus Vibrio; species Vibrio gazogenes. The sequence goes on along the minus strand of NZ_CP092588.1, from coordinate 575,559 downwards.
GCATGGCCATTCCCAGCTCTTGTTGGAGCGCTTTCAATAGGTCAAGGATCTGGGCTTGCACCGATACATCCAATGCGGTGGTCGGCTCATCGGCAATCAACAGTTCCGGCTCATTGATCAATGCCATCGCAATCATCACCCGCTGGCGCTCACCACCTGAAAGTTCATGCGGATAAGCATTAATTTTCGTTGCCGGTTCACGAATGCCAACCTTTTCTAACCAGTTCAATGCTATCGCTTCAGCTTGACGAGTTCGGGTTCCCCGATGAATCGTCAGTGTTTCTACCAACTGTCTGCCAACTTTATGGAGCGGGTTCAGTGACACCATCGGTTCTTGAAAAATCATGCCGATCCGTCCGCCGCGGATCCCGCGTAATTGACGGGCAGAACAGGTTAACGTATTGACGCCGTCAAAAAGGATTTCACCTTCGCAGTAGTGTGCCACATGAAGTGGCAGCAACTTCAGAATCGCATTGGCTGTCACCGACTTTCCGGAGCCACTTTCGCCGACCAGTGCAAGCGTTTCCCCCTTACGGATAGAGAAACTGACCTGATGCGTCACTTGTTCAATACGCTCTTGTTCGGCATGATCTTGACGACGAAAGCCAATCGACAGGTTCTTTAAACTCAATACATCCTGACTCATGTGCGTTTCCCGTATTGATGTGGATCGAATGCATCTCGCACAGCTTCACCGATAAACACCAGCAAAGTCAGCATCAACGATAAAACCACAAAAGCGGATATCCCTAACCAAGGCGCTTGAAGATTCGCTTTTCCTTGTGCCAGCAGTTCTCCGAGTGACGGTGACCCGACCGGCAGACCGAACCCCAGAAAATCCAGTGACGTTAATGTCGTCACCGAACCGGAAAGGATAAATGGCATCATGGTCAATGATGCCACCATCGCATTCGGCAACATATGGCGTCGCATAATTTGATGATCGGAGACCCCCATCGCCTGTGCTGCTCTGACATAATCAAAATTACGACACCGCAAAAATTCAGCCCGTACAACACCAACCAGACTCATCCAACTGAACAACACCATAATCCCCAGTAACCACCAGAAATTCGGTTCAACAAAACTAGACAGAATAATGAGCAAGAACAACGTTGGCATGCCTGACCAAACTTCAATAAAACGCTGGCCGAATAGATCAATCCATCCGCCGTAATAACCCTGAATCGCGCCAACCCCAACACCAATCACAGAAGAAACCAGCGTGAGTACAAACCCAAATAAGACCGAAATACGGAACCCATAGATAATCCGGGCTAAAACATCCCGTCCCTTATCGTCTGTTCCGAGCCAGTTAACCGCATCCGGCGACGACGGAACGCTGCCACTGTCAATATTAAAATTGATGGTATCGTAGCTAAATCGAATCAATGGCCAGACAATCATGCCTTTTTCGCGAATCAATCCATCAACATACGGATCGGTATAATCGGCTTCCGTCGGAAACTCGCCACCAAACTGAGTTTCAGGGTACACATACATGATCGGGAAATACCAATGATGGTCATAGGAGATGAAAAGTGGCTTATCATTAGCAATGAATTCAGCAAACAAACTGATCAGAAACAGGAGACTGAAAGCCCAAAGTGACCAGTAACCCCGTTTGCTTTTTTTGAAGCGTTGCCAGCGCTCGGCATTCATTGGGTTCATCTTAATCAACGCCATTCAACGGGCCTCAAAATCAATACGCGGGTCAACCCAGGTATACGTCAAGTCTGAAATAATGCCCAACACTAACCCCAACAAAGTCATAATATAAAGAGAACTGAATACCACCGGATAATCCCGCTGGATTGTCGATTCAAACCCCAGTAAGCCAATGCCGTTGAGTGAGAACATGACTTCAATCAACATAGAACCGGTAAAGAAAATACTGATAAACGCACTGGGAAAACCGGCAATAATAATCAACATCGCATTCCGAAACACATGCTGATACAGAATACTGCGCTCATCCAACCCTTTTGCCCGAGCCGTGACCACATACTGTTTATTAATCTCATCGAGAAATGAGTTCTTCGTCAGCATGGTCAATGTCGCAAATCCACCGATCACCATCGCCAGAATCGGCAAAGTCAAATGCCAAAAGTAATCACCAATTTGCTGATACCATGTCAGTTGTTCAAAATTGTCCGAGACCAGCCCGCGCAGTGGAAACCAGTCGAAATAGTTGCCACTGGCAAAGACAATGATCAACAGAATCGCAAACAGAAAACCGGGGATCGCATAACCGATAATAATCATGGCACTGGACCAAAGATCAAAGCGGGAACCATGGCGGATCGCTTTCATAATCCCAAGCGGGATCGAAATGAGGTAGATAATTAAGGTACTCCACAAGCCCAACGAGATAGAAACCGGCAACCGCTCCTTGATCAGTGTGATGACATCTCCACCTTTGAACAGGCTTTGGCCAAAGTTGAACGTGGCATAGTTTTTTAGCATCTCGACATACCGCTCCAACAGCGGCTTATCAAAGCCGAACTGCCGTCGAATCTCGGCAACCACTTCGGGATCGAGCCCTCTTGAGCCTTTATATCCTGAGTGCTCTGCTTTTTCGTCTGAAAGAGAGGCATCATGATGACCACCTGTGAGCCGATCCATCACCCCTGAACCGAGTCCCTGCATTTGCGCAATCGCCTGCTCCACAGGCCCACCGGGTGCAATTTGGATAATAAAAAAATTAATCGTAATAATTGCCCACAACGTCGGGATCACTAACAACAACCGACGGAATATATATGCAGCCATAATTCCCTCTAATGGCTTTTACCGCTTGCCAACGCCTGTTCTTTCGCTGCTGAAATCCACCAGCTATCTACACCGAGCGAGTATTTGGGTATCACTTTCGGGCGTTCGAACTTATCCCACATCGCGACATGGTAGGTGCTGATATACCATTGAGGAATCATGTAAAAATTCCACTGCAATACCCGATCAAATGCACGCCCTAATGCGACCAGCTTTTGTGCATCATGCTGATTCGCTGCAATTGCTTCCGTGAGTTTATCCACTGCCGGATCGGAGACACCCGCCTGATTGTACGTTGAGTTGATAAAACCGGAATTCCAAACGATCATCAAATCCGGCGACGGATAAGCGTTCGCACTATACCCTCTTGAAATCATATCAAAGTCTCTGTCACGGAGACGTTTGGTGTACTGGGTCGTATCCACGGTACGGATGTTCATGGTAATTCCCATCCGCTTTAAATTCTTCTGCAAAGGAATCGCAATACGTTCATCGGTTGGATTATAAATTAGCAATTCAAATGTGAATGGCTGACCACTTTTCATATTGGTCATGATGCCGTCTTGGATCTGCCACCCGGCCGCTTTAAGCAACCTGAAAGCTTGACGCATCTGAGCCCGAATCTGTCCGGAACCATCCGTTATCGGCGGCTGATATGTTTGGGTAAAGACCCGTGGCGGGATCTGATCTTTCAATGGATTCAGAATTGCCAACTCGGCTTCAGACGGCAGTCCTTTCGCTTCAAATTCAGTATTCTGAAAATAACTTCTCGTCCGCGTATATTGGTTATAGAACATATGTTGATTCATCCACTGAAAATCCAGTGCATATGTCAACGCTTCTCTGACGCGTCGGTCTTGAAACACAGGTCGCGAGGTATTGAAGACAAACCCTTTTGCCGGTGCCGGTTTCTGATGCGGAATTTCTTCTTTGATAATATGACCATTGTCGAAATTCACGCCTTTATATGCGGTTACCCACTGTTTGGCACTGGTTTCCTGGCGAAAGTCAAATTCACCTGATTTGAACGCCTCCAACATGACCGTATCATCCCGGTAGTAATCGTACTGAACCACCTTAAAGTTGTTCCGTCCGACATTCACCGGTAAGTCACGCGCCCAATAGTCATCAACCAAACCGTAAGTAATACTCTGTCCCATTTTATAATCGATGATTTTGTACGCCCCACTACCGACCGGTGGCGTCGCCAACGGCTCGGCAAAGTTCTTATCTTTCCAGAAATGTGCGGGTAAAACCGGAAGCGTTTCAACAATGCTGAACAATTTCTCCCGATTCGGTTGTGACATTTCAAACCGAACGGTCCGATCATTGAGGGCTATTACCGCTTTGACATCTTTATAATAAACGCGGAATTGAGGCACACCTTCGGTGCTCATCTTGTTAAAACTAAATGCAACATCATGGGCTGTAATCGGCTGCCCATCATGAAAACGGGCCTTCGGATTCAAGTCGGCTTCAAGCCAAAGGTAATCATCCGAATAACGAATTTTGGTCGCAATTAACGGGTAATAGGTGTCGATTTCATCACTGGGAGAAAACATTAAGCTATCGTATAGCTCTCCACTGGCAACCGCCGGAACACCCCGCGAAGCATAACGATTAAAATTATCGAACGTCCCGATTTGACCATAAGTGACTTTGCCATATTTCGGGGCGTTCGGATTGACATAATCGAAGTGCTTGAAATTCTCGGGATATTTCGCCTGACCATATCCAACCAAACGGGTCGTTTCAATAACTTTGCCAAAACTGGCCATACTGAATAACATCAAGCCACAACTCAATAAAGCCAGTCCTACTTTACCCATACGATTACTTTTCCTAAATCAATAATTCTTTTGCAGCCAACCGGAGTAGAAATGTTTCCCGCTCCAGATTCTCCCCATGATGGGATGGATCCATCAACGCCCGCTCATTATGAGCAATTGCCTGATGAATATCGAGCCAAACAGGATGACTCCCGTTCTGGATTTCATAATTTTCCGGTGTTGGTTCTTTGAGTTGGTCAGCAACTTTACAGGCATAACAATAAGAGACGACATGCTCAACCTGCCCGGACTCTGTGCCTTTCGGCCGAAACTCTTCATAAATACCTAAAGGCTGTATATTGCGCACATTGTAGGCGCCGGTCTCTTCTTGCAGCTCTCGAACCATGCCGACAATCGGATCTTCACCATCTCTTAACCCGCCTCCCGGTAGACTGTAATCATCAAAACGGTCGGTATACAGTGCTAAGATTTCGTTCTGCTTGTTCAGCACAATCGCTCGACTAGCCAAACGAATTTGTGTCTGAAAATCCTTCTGGGCTTGTACCTCAGGATCGACTGATGTGGCCAGATGTTTCATAAAGGCTTCTCCTTGTCTGTCCTTGCTAATCAATTGCAAATGCTGATAACCAGTCGTCATAAGAATCGGTCATAAAAAACAATAAGTTAGCAAAAAATAAAATGCAACATTTTCAGTACTTCGAGTGCCATATCTCGAAGCAAGCCGGAACAAAGTACCATGAACCAAGGATGATTACTGTTTGATCTGACATATTTTCTCAATTTGCACCGCAACACATCAGCAATGAAACAATTTATATAATATGTCTTTGATAAATAAAATAAATATATAACTATTATCAATAATAGGTGACTACTATGAAAAATCAACACTCGTCGTCATCAATTCATGCTCAACATGAACAACACGAGAAAACGAAGCAAATATGGATTGATACCAGTATATTGATACTGGCTGTCCTCGGATCAAGTGTACTGGCAATTGCTTGTCTTTGGCTCGACTACCTATACGGAGACCACTATATTGGTGAGACCTCTGTCACCGAATATGTTCAACAGATTCTCTTGGGTATCGCGGTTATCGCATTCTACCGGATCAAGGCTTGTCATGAGGCCTTGCGTCATGCAGCGATCCTGATTAGCGGCTTTTTTATGGTCTTATTCATCCGAGAACTCGATTTTCTGTTTGATTATATATGGCATGGTTTCTGGGTTTACCCGGCAGTGCTCGTCACCCTCGGCGCTTTGGCTTATGCATGGCAAGGGAAAGATCAGGTATTCCATGAAATGGCTGAAATTCTCAGCGTCCCCAATATGCGTTTGTTGGTCTGTAGTGTCATCATCTTAATTTCGTTTTCGCGATTATTTGGGATGGGAAGTTTCTGGCATATGGTCATGCAGGAAGACTATATTCGCAATGTGAAAAACATTGTTGAAGAAGGGACTGAGTTGCTATGTTATGCGCTCATCAGTTATTCGGCAGTCTCAACACAACTCTATGTAAAAGTCCGTTATGCCGCGCAACAGCACAATCAAATCAATGTGAATAAAAGTATTTATCATTAAATAAACAGGTTTATTTAGGGGATGTTTCATGTCAAAAATGGAACATCCCGAAAATTTTTATCAACAGCCCCACCCCATTCGATTCATATCAATCAATTGGCAGACAAACCTATTCATTGGGACAAATGCGCAGCATTTGAAGTCACGGTTAAAGTATCATGCCGCCATATGGTGATCTCTGCTGCGACAGGATGCTCGCCACGATACACCTTCCTTTCAATCACAATCGCCGGAGTCCCCGGGGCGGCATGAAGCATCACCGCTGTTTCGCCGCTCAAACAACCAACAGTAACACTGTCATTCACATGAAGATTATGCAGTGATTCTCGTTGCCGAAGCCATGCAAATAACTCTTGTGCGACATCGCAATCTTGGGCTGCATGTTTCTCAGCATGAACCCAGTAGCGAACCAGACAAACCGGGCGCTTCTCCAGGTAACGCAACATTTCGACGGCATACACTTCAGCAAAAGGCCCTAATTGAAGCCAGCCACTCACCTGTTTATTCGCCAGTGTATTTTTTGCACGAATGACCGACAGACTCGCCTGACGCCCCTGCTCTTCTACCAAAACCAGAAAATCTTCAGCCATTGATAGAGGGAAGTCAATCCGCGGTGGTGCAATAAACCAGCCCCGGCGATCTTCCCGGTAAATCAATCCTTCGGTTTCCAGCAACGACAAAGCTTCACGCAACGTCACCCGGGTTGTGGAAAATGTTTCAGCCAGTTGTCGTTCTGAAGGCAATTTCTGCCCGGCAGCCAACATGCCCTGCTCTATCTGCTCAGCAATAGTTTCTTTAATTTTAATGTATTGCACGAATAACCAACTCAAAGTGACATTGTCACGAAAACCAAACGAATACACTCAATTTAACGGGCTTTCTCTGCGGATACAATGAGATATTTTTTCGTCGTATCGATCAAACCGTGTCCGGGGGTACTCAGATGATATTCAGGCAAAAATCACCGCTGATAATTCGGTTAAAGATTGGATTTCATAGTGACAAACAACATGGTCGGGAATCGATTGTTGATCGCTATTCAACCAGCAAGTAGTAAACCCATATTGGTGGCCACCCTGTATATCTGCCACCGGATTGTCACCGACCATGAGCACTCGACTTTTGTCAGGATAACCGATCTGTTGATGTGTATAGGCAAAAATAGCCGGATCCGGCTTGGCAACACCGACCTGTTCAGAAACTGTCACCTGAGCAAAATAATCGGTCAGACCGTGCTTTTCCAAACGGTGGGATTGTAAATCGATAAAGCCATTAGTGATAATCCCGAGCTGAGCCTGCCCGCGTAACTGTTCCAATAAAGCTCTGGCTCCGGGCAGTAATGTCGAGATCTCAGCCATTGCCTGAAAAAAATGGAGATTCAATGCTTCGGTCGTCTGACCAAGCCGTGTCGCCCACGTGGTAAAACGCTGATGTTTCAGTGTTGCCGCATCAATTTTTCCGTCTTGATAATCGCGCCATAACTGCTGATTTTGTGCTTGATATTGGTTGAAATCTTCAGCGGTGAAGTCCACATCAAAAGCGGAAAACATTGTCTTCAGCCCGGTAAACGCATCAAAATGAAATAAGGTTTCATCTGCGTCGAATAAGATCCAATCAAATTTCATAAACTATCCTTCTGTATCATACTGCTCACCCTCACAATGCATCTGTCGATCATTTGTGTACAATCAGTTTATACTGTTTTTGAATTTGCTATAATCCCTCGCTAAAGAAACTAACTGTTTCCTATAGGTTAACATTCATGATCAGCCCTAAATTTTCTTCATTACCGATTTTCGTTGCCGTGGTCGAATTGGGCAGCTTTTCCGCAGCGGCGGGTCAGCTCAACATTACGAAATCAGCAGTCAGTAAGCGTTTGACCCAGCTCGAAGAGATACTTGGTGTGCGGTTATTTCATCGTACCACACGAAAAATTCATCTGACCGAGGCGGGAGAAAGACTTTATTTTTATGCATCTCAGTCTCTGTCTTATGCAAAACAAGGGTTGGATTCGGTGTTAGAACTTCAGGGAGAGCCTCAAGGGAAACTAAAGATTGCGACCCCGATGTCGTTTGGCGTCCGGCATATTGCCCCTTATGTCAGTGAATTTATGAAGCAGTATCCGAAACTCGAGATCGAGGTCGAGCTTGAAGATCAAATGGTTGATCTGCTACAGGGCGGATTCGACCTCGCGATCAGAATCGGTCGTTTACCCATGTCGAATATGATTGCCAAACGCCTTACCGACTGTCAATCCGTGCTGTGTGCATCTCCTGAGTATGTTGATCAGTTCGGATTTCCGGAACACCCTGCTGATCTGCGTCATCATAACTGCCTGATCTATTCATACTTTCGTGGCGGACAAGCCTGGACATTCCACCAGCGGGACAAAGAATATAAAGTCGTCCCTAAAGGGAATCTGGTTATGAATAACAGTGAAGGCATTCGCCGGGCAGCTTTGGACGGTTTGGGTATTGCCCAACTCCCGACATTTATGATCGGTAAAGATTTAACCGCAGGGCTTTTAGTTCCCGTCATGTCTCACTATCACCTCCCGAATCACGCCGTTTATGCGGTCTATCCAGACAGACAATATCTGCCACATAAAGTGCGCCTTTTTATTGACTTCATTCAATCACGATTCGGGATCGATACACCATATTGGGATCAAGCATTGACACAGATTAAACCAACAGCCTCAGCACGGTAAAAATCATGCTAGGCTTATACACAAATCACGACACAACTGAATAATAGAAAGGATTACAACATGAAAAAGATAGCTGTCATTTTAAGTGGTTGCGGCGTCTTCGATGGAGCGGAGATCCACGAGAGTGTTCTGGCACTGCTTGCTATCGAACGTCAAGGTGCAAGCTGGCATTGTTTTGCTCCCGATATTGAACAACACCACGTCATCAACCACAAAACCGGTGATGTTACCGAAGAGAAAAGAAATGTGCTGACAGAGTCTGCCCGCATCGCTCGTGGCCAGATTACCGACCTGTCGACCATCAATCCCAACGACTATGATGCACTGCTGTTACCGGGTGGATTCGGTGCTGCGAAAAATCTGACAGACTTTGCTATCAATGGCGCAGAATGCAGTATCAACACTCACGTTGCTTCTGCATGTCGTGCGTTCGCCCAGTCAGGAAAACCTGCCGGTTATCTGTGCATTGCCCCAGCGATTATCCCAATGATTTACGAAGCAGGCGTTCGTGGCACAATCGGTGATGATCCCGATACGGCTGCGGCGTTTCAGGCACTCGGTGGCGAACACATCGATTGTCCGGTGGACGATATTGTTTATGACGAACGCTACAACGTATTATCGACACCAGCCTATATGCTGGCTGGCAGTATTTCAGAAGCAGCCTCAGGTATCGATAAACTGGTCAAGAAACTCGTCGAGCTGGCTTAAGCTTTTTAAGATCATATCGATTCTCAGCGAATCAAGTGACTGAAAAACGATCGGTATCTCCGATCGTTTTTTCATCCTCACAACCAAACCATCCAGCCTCTAACCTCTCGGTATACATCGCTCTTGTCTTATTCAAAAAGAGACGTCGTTTATTGACCCGGACATTTCACTTATCAATGAATGCCTGATTACATACTGACCATTCTATCACTCATTCGTGGCTTGCTTATTCATTTGATCACAGTTAATCTGCTCTGAAAATTATAAAATAAAACATCATTTCAAAATAAAAATAACTCTATTTTAATTTTACCAATAACAGAAGGAACCTCTGTATGAATCACCTGACAACGACAGGTTTGGGACTCACTTCCCTACTTTGTCTTTCCTCTGCCATCGCAGCCCCACTCTATGACAGTAAGGTTGCATTAGATGGTTCTGCGGACTTTACTTCCATTCAGGAGGCCATTAACAGTGCGCCGGATGATGGAAGACCGTATGTCATCTATGTCACCAATGGCATTTATCACGAAAAACTCAATGTCACTCGTCCCAATGTGATGCTCATCGGTGAGAATCGCGATCAAACGATCATTACCGCAACAACCGCCAATGGCACATTGGATGAAAATGGCAAGAAATACGGCACATCCGGCAGTCGTACCGTGTATATCAACGCCGCCAATTTCACGGCTCGTTCTCTGACCATCGAAAACGGATTTGATTTTCCGGCCAATCAGGCTAAAAGTGATGATGACCCAACCAAGCTCCGTGGGACACAAGCCGTTGCGCTACTGGTTTCCACCAAAGCGGATCGCTCGCAGTTTAAAGATGTCCGACTGGTGAGCTATCAGGATACGGTCTATCTGCGCGCGCCACACACCTATGTTGATAACGCCGTGATCACCGGAACCGTCGATTTTATCTTCGGTGAAGGCACGGCTCTTTTCGAAAACAGTCAATTGATCGCTCGATATCGTGATGATGTGGCGCCGGGCAATACCCAAGGTTATCTGACCGCCCCCAGCACAAATATCAACTCTCCTTTCGGCCTCGTATTTAAAGATTGTCAGTTGTCAAAAGAAGAAGCGGTTCCGGCTGCCAGTTATGGCCTGGGACGCCCTTGGCATCCGACCCGAACGTTCAAGGATGGCCGTTATGCCGATCCCAATGCAATCGGCCACACCGCTTTCATCAATTGTGATGTAGACGATCATATTTTCGGCTGGGATAAAATGAGCGGTAAAGACATCAACGGCAATGTAATCTGGTTCTATCCTGAGGACAGTCGTTTCTGGGAATATCAGAATACCGGCGCCGGCACTGCCGACGCTTCCGATACAACGAGACGTCAACTGAGTGACACCGATGCAGCACAGTATACCCGCAGTCATATTTTGTCCGGCTGGCAACCCGATGTTTCTCTCGGTCCACAGAGTATACTCAAAGGCCAGGTCATTCATGCACGGATGAGTTTCCCTGCCAATGTCCGTCTAAAAGGCAGTAGCGGCCAGACCGTGACGACATTGACTGATTCTGCCGGATATTATCAAGCCTCAATTGCAGGCATGACGCCACCGATTCTGGTTGCGGCTGACGATCAAAGTGGCTCTTCCTGTCTTCACCGAGAGACCTACCAATCGGTCTGTGCCAGCGCTCTGGTCAGTGACATCACCAATAACGGCACGACGATCGGCAACGTGAATCCGTTTAGTGATTTGATCGTTTCCGAGCTTGCTGCGCATGAAGGGATTAACGGTCCGGCCTTGTTGAATGACATGGATAAATTACCGGCCTTTTCAGCAGCGGTACTCCAGCAAGCACAGCAAAATTTCAGAGCAGCCTTCCGGTCTGTAGCCGACGCATACGGTATTGATGCGCAACAAGCGTGGGATCCTGTCAGTTATGCTGATATCTACGAGCCAGTCATTCGTAAACTTGCCAGTCAGGTCATCCATAATCGCGGCTATGACACCAGCACAGGATTAACGGCAAAAACCGCTCTGACCGACTTGTCATTTCATTCGATCCTTGCCGCAAAGACGGTTGCAGGATACCAAGTTACCGGGGAACAGCTTGACGACGCTCAACAACAGATCCAATCGGCCAAACGTCGGATCTTTCTTGTCGGCGATTCAACCGTTTCAAACTATGACGCTGAGGTTTTTCCACGCATGGGATGGGGACAAGCATTTGCTGAGATGGTATCCAATGGTCGTCAGTTACAGGTGGTCAATGCCGCTCGCTCAGGACGCAGTTCAAAAGATTTCATCAATGCCCGCTGGCTCAGTCAAATTGAGTCGCTTGTCCGGCCTCATGATTTCCTACTCATTCAGTTTGGACACAATGATGAAAAATGCAACGGTGCAAAAGCAGGGCGAGGATCGGTTGATGTTGCGAACTTATGTACCTATCCGAATGATGCTTGGGGCAATCCTCAGTACCCATTTTTTGCATGGAACAATTCCTTCCAACACTCACTGGAAAGATATCTGAATTTTGCCCGTCGTCATCACATGCACCCAGTGCTGCTCACCCCGGTCCCTCGTGCGAAAAGTATCTATGGTGGCAATGGCACGCCAATTAAGTCAAACCAGCATGTCACGACTCAAAATGCAGAGAATGGCTATCAGTATGTCGGAAACTATACCCAAACGATTGAAGAGACTGCACAGCTTAATCATGTACCGTTGATCAATCTACAGTCTTTGGTCATTGATATGGCAAACCAGACAACCGGTGATGCGTGGAAATCGATCTGGCTGGCTGTTGATCCGGCACAATATCCTTATTATGCCAACCGGACCGGTTCACTCACGAAACCCGATACAACTCACTTTCAACAGCAAGGCGCACAACTGATTGCCCAACTCGTGATTGAGGCTATTCACCAAAACCCGTCACTCCATCACCTTGCGAGACAACTGCCTCGCCCAGCACATGACCGGTTCTGACTCAAATTTTTTACTGGTGAAGGTTTTACTGGCTAAAGTTTTACAGAAAGAGTCCACTGACTAAAGAGTCTACAACATCCATAAAAAAACCGAGTGGTGATCCACTCGGTTTTCTCTTTGAATTGGTTCTCTATGTTAACCGAAGAGGCTATTAACCTAAGAGTCCATGTAAAAATTCGGAGCGCGTCGAAGGGTTAGATTTGAACAACCCACCCAATGCGGTCGTCGTCGTTTCACTGGTTGCATCCATCACGCCACGGGCTTTAACACAATAATGGGTCGCATCAATCGTCACCGCGACATCATCTGTTTCTAACAATGCTTGTAACGCCACCAGAATCTGCTGGGTCATTCTTTCCTGCACCTGCGGACGCTGGGAAAAGAAACGCACAATCCGGTTTATTTTTGATAAACCGATAATTTTGCCTCGAGGAATGTAGGCAACTGCCGCTTTTCCGTCAATGGTGACCAAGTGGTGTTCACAGGTACTCGTTACGGTAATGTCTTTGACCCGAACCATCTCACTGACTTTCATTTTATTTTCAATCAAAGTGATCTTCGGAAAATTGTGATAATCAAGGCCGGAAAACACTTCATCTACATACATTTTAGCAATACGATGAGGAGTTTCTTCAAGGCTATCGTCAGTTAAATCCAGTCCGAGCAGATTGAGAATTTCACGCATATGATATTCTATTTTTTCTTTCTTCTCTTCTCGTCCTATAGGATTCGGACGCATCGGCGTTTCTAAACCACGATTTTCGAGTGCATTTTTGACCAGCAAAGCAGACTCGCTCAGACCTGACATGACATAACCTCTCTGATTCAACCCTTCCGGATGGCTGACAAGGATACTCGGAATTTGCCATAATTACATCCACAATTTAAGGCAGGAAATCAGAACGCACTCAGTGCATTGTAATTTGTAAATGAATCCGTATACCTGTCTCATTAACAAATGCAATACATTGCATTAAAAATTTTATGAAAGCACATCCGGTATGAAACGATTCATGCTAAAGTAACCCCTCAACATCATACAACGCGAATTAGGATAAACAGATATGGGATGCTGTGATACCCAAAAACTTCTCCCGATTGAAGATGCGATTCAAACCATGCTGGCTGATGTTTCTCCGATAAAAATCAGTCAAAAACTTTCCATCGAAACGGCATTAGGCCATGTTCTCGCCGAAGATGTCCGCTCTCCAATTGATGTGCCCCCTTTTGATAATTCAGCAATGGATGGCTATGCCGTCCGTACGCAAGACCTCACCACAACAGATACACTCCCTCTTGCGGGAAAAGCCTTTGCCGGACAACCTTTTAGCGGAGATTGGCCGGCAAATACCTGTATTCGAATCATGACAGGCGCTCCCGTACCACAGGGTTGTGATGCCGTGATTATGCAGGAAAAAACCGAATCAACGCCTGAGGGGATTCGCTTCCTTACCTCTCACGTGAAAGCACAGGCCAATATTCGTCCTCAAGGTGATGATCTCAAGCAGAATGAGGTTGTCCTCCCTGCCGGCAGTCGTCTGACCGTCAGAGATTTACCACTGTTGGCATCACTGGGGATTGGTCAGGTACTGGTGCTACGCAAGCCCAAAGTTGCCATTTTCTCAACCGGGGATGAACTCAAACCTGTCGGTGAAACACTCAATGCAGGACAAATCTACGACAGTAATCGTTATGCCATCCGGCCTATGCTTGAAAAATTCGGTTGTGATGTACTCGATTTAGGGATTATTCCCGATGATCAGGCCCGGCTCACTGAAACATTCCAAAAAGCACAATCGCTTGCAGATGTTGTCATCACGTCGGGCGGTGTGAGTGTCGGAGAAGCCGATTACACCAGAACAATTCTCGAATCTCTCGGCAAAATTAATTTCTGGAAAATCGCCATTAAACCGGGCAAACCTTTTGCCTTCGGCAAACTGAATCATTCGCTGTTTTGCGGGTTGCCGGGTAATCCGGTCTCTGCGGCGGTGACTTTATATGTTTTAGTTCAGCCGATGCTCGCCAAACTTGCAGGCCATACTCAATGGCAAGCACCAGCACAAATGCAAGCTGTCAGTCAGGTTGCGTTTAAAAAGTCCCCCGGCCGAACCGATTATCAACGCGGGGTTTTTAGCGTGGATAATGGACAGATCGTTGTCGATAATGCGGGCAATCAAAGTTCCGGCGCATTCCGCGCAATGAGTACCGCCAACTGCTTCATTGTTCTCGAACAGCAACGCGGATCCGTTGAAGCCGGTGAGATCGTCACTATCGAACCATTTAATCCAGCGTTATATTAGAGAGAAACAGCATGACGACGCATGACGAGCTGCTCAGTGATGAAGAGCACTTGCGCTACAATCGCCAGATTATCTTGAAACAGTTTGATTTTGAGGGACAAGAAGCGCTGAAAGAAGGTCGGGTGCTCATCATTGGTGCCGGAGGTCTGGGGTGCGCAGCCAGTCAATACCTTGCCAGTGCGGGGGTTGGCAACATCACACTGGTCGATGATGATGTGGTGGAATTATCCAATCTTCAACGACAAATTTTACATACCGATCAGGATATCGGACGGCTGAAAGTCGATTCTGCGGCAGACTCGCTGCGTCAATTGAATCCTTACCTCCGGGTTAAAACCATTGCGCAACGGCTTGACGAGTCAGCACTACTGGCACTGATGGCACATCACGATGCCGTTCTGGACGCCAGTGACAATATTGCAACCCGTAACCAGCTTAACCAACTCTGCTTTCAAAGTAAGACCCCGCTCATTTCTGGTGCTGCAATCCGTATGGAAGGTTTCTTAAGTGTTTTCACCTATCAAGCCGGTGAACCTTGTTATCAATGCTTCAGCACATTATTTGGTAATCACGCTCCGACTTGTGTCGAAAATGGTGTACTCGCGCCAGTCGTCGGGGTGATTGGGGCGATGCAAGCACTGGAAACGCTCAAAGTCTTGGCGAATTATGGCCAACCGTTGCGCGGGAAAGTGCTGTTATTCGATGCGATGACGTTGTCATGGCAAGCGATGAAACTCCCCCAGCGAGAGCACTGCCCGGTCTGTTGCAGCACCGTGGATTAATACAATTCAGTGACAATGTCACCAATTCATCTGCAAATGCTCCCGGATGAGCGCCACTGAACAATAGAAGGAATATAAATTATGTCACCACTTGTCTCACCGCAATGGCTGTCAGAACATCTGTCTGACCCGAAACTGGTCATCTTAGATAGCAGTATTGCTTTTCAAATCCCTGCAGAAACTGAAAAAGATACCGTACATAACATTCCCGGTGCACGGCGCTTTGATTACGATAAGGTATTTTGCGATCCGGATAGTCACCTGCCACATATGATGCCGAGCGAGAGTCGTTTCAATCAATGTGCCCGCCAAATCGGACTCAATCAAGACTCGCTGATCGTCGTCTACGATAACAGCGGCACACTGGCATCTCCCCGGACATGGTGGATGCTCAAGGCGATGGGACATGAAGAGGTTTATATTCTTAACGGGGGGTTGGCTGAATGGAAACGTCAGGGTCATCCGCTTGCAACGAGCTTCCAAAAACCGATAGCTCCCGGTAATTTTTCTGGCACGCTCAGCCCAGATTTTTTTGTCGATGCAGCGCATGTCCTTGAGCAAATGGCGCAACAAAACAGTCTGACAATCGATGCCCGTTCACAGGCGCGTTTTACGGGTGCCGTTGCCGAACCCAGAGCCGGGATTCGGAGCGGTCATATTCCTCACTCAATCTGTGTGCCGTTTACATGTCTCATTGATGGACACACGCTGAAACCACCGGAAGCACTACGCACGATACTGCAAGAAACACTGCCTCATGATACCGAAGAATATATTTTCAGTTGTGGCTCTGGCGTAACAGCCTGCATTGTTCTGCTGGCAGCATATATTTGCGGATATCAAAATCTAAAAGTCTATGATGGTTCATGGACAGAATGGGGTTCATCCCGGCACCCCATTGCAACAGATTAATCAGTCAAACCAGCATATCGGATAACTGGCATTGTGAACGGACACAACACAGCTTCACTTACAGTGTCTGAGTCCGAGCTACTTGGGTACCCAAAGTTTTGATCGTCATAATGGATATCTAAACTTCAAGTATGGCGCTTAACGCATCTCAGTGTAACCACGGTTACACTGATTTAAAGCGCATTTGCTCATCAAGGTTGAGAATCGTCAGCGCGTTAGACACACTGGTCGCAATCACATCAATGGCACCGGTGCGCAAAGCCCCTAATAGCGCCAATGGCTTACTATTTTCTGCTGCGATGGCAATGACTTCAGCAATCGGTCTGAATTCTTCAATGCTTAATCCGATAATACGATCACTCATGACTGTTTTGGCAATCTGCCCGTAAATATCAAAAAAATCATATCCGGCAAAATCACCGACAACCCCCTGCTCAAGACGAGACTGAACCACTTCCTGTGGGGTAAACCATCCTAAATCGACCATATAACTGTTTTCACTCATATCGCCAATACCGACCAGCGCAACATCCGCTTTTCTGGCCAAGTCCAGTGTCTGCTTAATGGTGTCATTTTCCATAAATGCCAGTTTCTGCTCTCGATTCACGGCATACGCCGGTGCATAGAGTGTTTCTGATGTTCCCCCATATTTTTTTGCCAACTGGCGACAAATATGGTCCGCGTTAAACATGCCGCCCCTTGGGTGAATCCCACCAATACTGCAAACAAATTTGACATCCTTCGGTGAAATCACGCCGACATGGTGGGCAACAGCAGAGACATTTCTCCCCTGACCGACAGCGATCACCTGACCACTTTTGAGTGAGCTGGATAAATAATTCGAAACCAACCCGGCAATTTGCTGGCGCTGTTGCGCCTCTTTCGGTTGATCCAAGGCAATCAGGGCACGTTTAATACCAAACCGCTCAATCAGTCGCTGCTCGACTTTCGCACTGAATACCGGATGATATTTCACCGTAATTTCGACAATGCCTTCATCCCGGGCTTGCTTCAGCATCCGCCCGACTTTGGCTCTGGAGATCGCATATTTCTTAGATATTTCTTCTTGTGTGGCACCATCCTGATAATAGGCAACCGAAATTTCTGTCAGTAGATCCGAATCCTCAACGGATATCTCTTGCAACCCCGTCATATACACCTCCAATACATCTGGCCACCACAGTGATGATTGACTCACTCAGAACAACTTAAGCGCGAGTGATATCATCACAATCAATGCTTCTCTATATATCAAATGTTCAATGACAAGACAAATGTTCACACAAAACAACTATGTTTTTAACTGAGGAATGGTACTTATTTTAGAAAATAGCGATAAAAAAACAGAAAAAATGCACTACATTTTCTGAATATCAGTACCACCCGGAAGAAATTCATGATAGCCGTTGACTTTCTCAATCGTTCAGATAAATATGGACTCATCATTTACTCAACATTTGATCATATGTTCAGAGCAATGGTACAAATGTTGAAGATTTATCAAGCCAGCTCTTGAAACAGACATCCTCATGATGTCATGTTTATCTCTCAGCTGTGCTTTTGCCCTAAAAGAGGATGATCGGAATATGAGCAATCAACTAGAACAACTCCGCAAATATACCACTGTCGTTGCTGATACCGGCGAGATTGATGCCATCAAAAAATATCAGCCCCAAGATGCAACAACGAACCCATCGTTGATTCTAAAAGCCGCTCAGATTCCTGAGTATGCAGCATTTATCGATCAGGCCATCGCTTATGCCAAGTCTAAAAGTGATGACAAAGCACAACAGCTTGAAGATACCAGTGATATGCTGGCAGTAACCATTGGTAAAGAAATCCTGAAAAGTATTCCCGGCCGTATATCGACTGAAGTTGATGCCCGCCTATCTTACGATACCGAAAAAACCATTGAAAAAGCCCGCAAGCTCATCAGCCTGTATAACGATGCTGGGATCAGCAATGATCGTATCTTGATTAAAGTCGCTTCCACATGGGAAGGGATTCGTGCCGCTGAGGTACTCGAAAAAGATGGGATCAACTGTAACCTGACCCTGTTGTTCTCTTTTGCGCAAGCCCGTGCTTGTGCAGAAGCCGGTGCTTACCTGATTTCACCATTTGTCGGCCGCATCATGGACTGGTACAAAGCGAAAGAAGGCCGCGACTTCGCAGCAAATGAAGATCCGGGTGTTCTGTCTGTCACGAAAATCTACAACTACTATAAAGAGCATGGTTATGACACTGTCGTGATGGGTGCCAGCTTCCGTAATACCGGCGAAATCCTTGAACTCGCGGGTTGTGATCGCCTGACGATCAGCCCTCAGTTACTCCAGACGCTGGAAGAAACCGAAAGCCAAATCGATGTGAAACTCACACCGACAACTCGCGTTCAAGAACGCCCACAACCAATGACTCATGCGGAATTCCTGTGGGAGCATAACCAAGATGCGATGGCAGTTGAGAAACTGGCTGAAGGGATTCGCAATTTCGCGATTGACCAAGGTAAGCTGGAAGCGATGATCAGCAAACAGCTTTAAGACGATATTTGAGAGGACTGTACCAACAGTCCTCTTTCTATTTATACCGCTTTTAATCTTCATATAATCTTGTTGGAAAAAAATTATGAACCGTAAAGATCTCGCGAATGCAATCCGCGCTTTAAGTATGGATGGTGTTCAACAAGCCAACTCAGGTCACCCCGGCGCCCCGATGGGGATGGCGGATATCGCTGAAGTGCTGTGGCGCTCTCACCTGAACCACAATCCACAAAACCCGAATTGGGCTGACCGCGACCGTTTCGTGCTCTCTAACGGCCACGGTTCGATGCTGATTTATTCACTGTTGCATTTGACGGGGTATGACCTGTCGATTGACGACCTGAAGAACTTCCGTCAGTTGCATTCGAAAACACCGGGCCACCCGGAGTACGGTTATACACCGGGCATTGAAACCACAACCGGGCCACTCGGACAAGGCATCACTAACGCGGTTGGTATGGCAATTGCGGAGAAAGCACTCGCCGCGCAGTTTAACCGTGACCAGCATAATATCGTTGACCATCACACTTATGCTTTCCTCGGTGATGGCTGTTTAATGGAAGGGATTTCTCATGAAGCGTGCTCTTTGGCCGGTACTTTGGGTCTGGGCAAGCTGATTGCGTTTTGGGATAACAACGGCATTTCGATTGACGGAGATGTGGACGGTTGGTTCACAGATGACACGGCGAAACGCTTTGAAGCGTACGGCTGGCATGTCATTCCGACGGTAGACGGACATGATGCTGCGGCGATTGAAGCGGCGATTACCGCAGCCAAAGCGGAAACGTCACGTCCGACATTGATTTGTACCAAAACTGTGATTGGTTTTGGCTCACCCAACAAATCCGGCTCTCATGATTGTCACGGCGCGCCACTGGGTGCGGATGAAATCAAAGCAACACGTGAGCAACTGGGTTGGGAATATGGCCCGTTTGAGATTCCGGCTGACATTTATGCGCAGTGGGATGCGAAAGAATCCGGCGCAGCAAAAGAAGCTGCATGGGATGAGACGTTCGCAGCGTATCAGGCTGCTTACCCTGAGTTGGCGGCTGAATTCAAGCGTCGGGTCAATGGTGAACTGCCTGCGAACTGGGAAACACAAGCCAACCAGATCATTGCACAATTGCAAGCCAATCCGGCCACAATCGCTTCCCGTAAAGCTTCTCAAAATGCTTTGGAAGCCTTCGGCAAGTTACTGCCTGAATTCATGGGCGGCTCGGCTGACCTCGCGCCTTCGAACTTGACCATGTGGTCTGGCTCGAAGTCACTGACGCCAGATGATGCGTCCGGCAACTATATTCATTACGGTGTCCGTGAGTTTGGGATGACGGCTATCATCAACGGGATTGCGTTGCATGGCGGTTTCATTCCTTACGGCGCCACCTTCCTGATGTTTATGGAATACGCGCGCAATGCAATGCGGATGGCTGCGCTGATGAAAGTGCAGAACATTCAGGTTTACACCCATGATTCAATTGGTTTGGGTGAAGACGGGCCGACCCACCAGCCGGTTGAACAAATTGCTTCACTGCGTCTGACGCCGAACATGAGTACGTGGCGTCCTTGTGACCAGGTTGAATCCGCGATGGCTTGGAAGCTGGCGATTGAACGTAAAGATGCCCCGACTGCCCTGATTTTCTCTCGTCAGAATCTGGCGCAACAAGCGCGTGATGCAGAACAGGTAGCAAACATCGCCAAAGGTGGCTACATCCTGAAAGATTGTCAGGGCACACCGGATTTAATTCTGATTGCGACCGGCTCTGAAGTTGATTTAGCCGTTCAAGCGGCAGCGGAACTGACTGCGAAAGGCAAGCAGGTTCGTGTAGTTTCTATGCCTTCAACCGATGCATTTGACCGTCAGAATGCCACTTACCGTGAAGCGGTACTACCAGCTTCAGTGACTGCTCGCGTTGCGATTGAAGCGGGTATTGCAGATTACTGGTACAAGTATGTCGGCCTCAATGGTCGCATTGTCGGTATGAACAGCTTTGGTGAGTCAGCACCGGCTGGCGAACTGTTCAAACTGTTCGGCTTTACCGTGGATAATGTCGTGGAAGTGGCACTGTCTTTAGGGTAAAACAGTGAATCAAACATCATGACAAAAACGCCAGCAATTGCTGGCGTTTTTTTGAATATCGATACGACAAATCAACTAACTTGGAAGAATAAAGAACAGCTCGACACGTCGATTACATGCTTTCCCTTTCTGCGTCTGGTTAGTACATGCAGGAACAACGTCACCATACCCACGGGTATAAATAGAGTCGAGAGAAACACGATTGTTCGCAATGATCCGTTTGACGGCTTCAGCCCGTTTTTTCGATAATTGATCATTGTAATGGGCGTTGCCAAGATCATCCGTATGCCCGTCAATCACCAATTCAAGACCGTATGCAGTTGCCAGATAGTTGTTAACTTTTTCTAACCAGAGCCGCGATTCCGGTGCCACAGTCGCAGAACCAACGGCAAATTGAATGGTCCGCTTAACCCGAACAATCATAAACTGGCCCGGTAAAACTTCGTAATCAATACGGTTCTTAAGCAAAAACCTTTGTAGTGATAGATAAGTGCTATCGGCTCTCTTCTGCCCTTGCGGTCCTTGCACACCAGAGCGCGTTGCCTCAGGATCCTGTCCCCACTCAGGATAAATCACATCTGAGCTATTCTTTGGCGCTCTATCCAACATATTGTCATCAAACAAACGCTCAGTGACAAGTGAACCACACCCGAAAAGACAGAAGCTTAATAGATAAACGATAAACTTCATTGATTCACGATCCTTATTTCCGACATATTCACTTTATCGGCTAAATCATAAAAACTTTATAGCTGATTTTTCGACATTTGCCTGATTGTGAGACAACAAAGATTGCCTTTGCCCGCTCTTTTCGATGAAATATATCTATCTGCAAGCTCCCAGACGAAAAACTCATTCAACAATACTTTCTCTCATCGGCAGCGTCTTCGAGTGATTGATTGTGTATGGGAGCATCGATTCAACCCAAGGAACAGATTCATCATGGATAAAAATTATATTTTCTCGCTCTTTATGTTTGCCATCGCTGGTATTTTTCTTTACCGGAACTGGAAACGGAGTCAGACAGTTGCAAAGAACGTCAGTGAAGGAAAAGCATTTCTGGAACAAAATGCACAACAGGAAGGCGTTGTGACGACAGAAAGTGGTTTGCAATATCAGATTCTGGAGGAAGGAACCGGCACACAACACCCAACACCGACCAATAAAGTGACCGTGCATTATCATGGAACATTATTAAGCGGCAAGGTGTTCGATAGTTCTGTTGAACGCAAGAAACCGATTACCTTTGGCGTGAAACAAGTCATTAAAGGTTGGCAGGAAGGGTTACAATTGATGGTTGTCGGCCAGAAAGTGCGCTTATTTATTCCGGCAAAGCTAGCCTACGGCAATCGCGGCATTGCGACAATTCCTGCCGGTTCGACGCTCATTTTTGACGTTGAATTAATCGATATTCAGTAATATCTATCCGTCATATAAACCAAGAGAGCTGCTCACGCAGCTCTCATCATCAGTTTGCATCGTTAGCGACTCAGGTTATGACGCCTTATCCATCTGCGGATAGAACACTAACCCCTGCTCCGTAACCAAAAAACAATCCATCCCTGCAGCATGCGCAGCTTGTTTCCCAAGCGCGGTATCTTCAAACACAACACATTCTGACGGTTCCAGCTGAATTTGGTGGCAGGCTTTAAGAAACGTATCCGGGTGAGGTTTATGATTTTCCACATCACTTGCGGTGATGACCGTATCCAGTTTATCCAACAATCCGGCATTCTTTAATAGCAACAGTGCATTATCTCGGTGACTTCCGGTACCGACCGCAAGCTTCCTTTCTCCGTATGCTTGTTCAAGA
The DNA here is from genome assembly GCF_023920225.1 of Vibrio gazogenes. Lineage (NCBI taxonomy): Bacteria > Pseudomonadati > Pseudomonadota > Gammaproteobacteria > Vibrionales > Vibrionaceae > Vibrio > Vibrio gazogenes. Next base: position 552,617 of record NZ_CP092588.1, on the reverse strand, counting down.
ATGTCACAGGTCAGTGCGATTCGCGGATATTGATAATCAAGCAAGCGAAACATATCCTGTTTAAACTGTGAAACATCGTGCGGGTTCAAACATAAACCAAAGCGTCGGTTAATCTCACCAACAACTTTGATGCTCGGCATGCCACCCATACTTTGCAACCATTGTGCCGTGAAAGGAAAACCAAAATGTTCCGCTGCTTTTTTCCAAGACTCAACATGAGCTGGCATGGTATCAAGCAACGTCCCATCCATATCAAAAATCAGTCCTTTATATTGGGAAAGGTGATCCAATAACTCTGGTTGAGAAACATTCCCAATGTGACATGGCCGGGAGGCGTGAGCTGCGGATTCTGGCTGATTCATAGACTTCTTTCCTACTTCTTGCGTGCTGGCAGCAGCTTTTCTTACGAGAAAACAGACTAAAAATGGGCCCGCAGGCCCACTTGATTTTATCCGATAGCAGACAGAATTGCCTGAGGAGTTTCCCAAGTGTAGATCCATTCCGGAACATCACTACCACATGGAGAATGCCAGATTCTATCCAGTGTATGTAGGCCCCCGAGGTGGTCATAAAACTCAATGGCCCGAATATTCTGTTCCATGACTTCAATATACACACCGCCATCAGGAAAATAGTGCTGAATCCATTTAGTGACATCTTTCAGCAATAACTTCGCAATCCCTTTTCCCTGAAATTCAGAAGCAACATGCAGGGATTCAATCACAGTGCCTTTTTCAAAATCGTGATTACCAAACGCACAAATAAAACCGCAAAGCTTACCATTTTCTTCTGCCACAACCACATGCTGGTTAATGGGCGGATTAATTAATCTAGTTTGCCAGATCAAACGCCGATCTTCTTCAACTTCATCCTGAAGGTAATGCGTTTCCATCATTCCCTGATAATTCTGTTGCCAACTCTGGGCATGTAGTTCGGCAATCTTTTCAAAATCGCTATATTCAGCTACTCGAATATCCATTTAATAGCCCTTCTAACTTCCTGTTAGCTCTGTTCTCTTCATTTATACTGACATCATTTTACCCAAAAGCATAACATTCCGGTAAAATATTTGGCAGGGCAATTACCGTACGACGGCATCACTATTTTTGCAAGCAATCAGCATCCAGCCGCAGTACATTCAGTTTTTTCTACCGTAATATAACTCAATCACATACAATTACTCGGGTTACACGCAACAAATAAACCGACGGCTTACAACAGCGATGATTGTTGTTCGGCAAGCCTGTCCCGCTTACTTTCATATAAATGAGTCACCAAGAAGATAGCAAATGAAATCACAATGGCCACTAATGAAATATAGATAGCGTTGCGGAATCCATATTGTTGTGCAACAAAGCCCATTAATGAAGTACCACACATCGTGCCGACTGACATCGCGTTCGTATAGAAAGCAGAAACCTGTCCGACTCGCTTCGGTGCTGAGTCTTGTAACAGCGTAATACCCAAACCGACGAAAATTCCGTAAAAAAGGCCATTTAACACTTGTAAAGCCAATAACCATTCGATGGTCGAAGCATATTGAATACCGGTATAAAAAAACATGGCAATGACAAAACCCACCATCATCATCTGCATTTTGCCGAAGCGATGTGACCAAGACGCGGACAGAAGCATCACTGGTATTTCTAATGCAGCCGTCAATCCCATAAAAATTCCTGGGTATGACACGGGTAAATCGAGTTCTTTGGTGATAAAGAGTGGCATCGCATTGATGTAAGTGCTGTTGGCCATATTCGCGAATAAAATACCAATCCCAAGAAACCAAACTTTATAAGGAAAAGGTGGCACAACTTCATGAGCAGTTTGGGAATTCGTAGGCTTTGATACAGACGGTAATAATCGCCACACCATCACAAAAACCAGCAGCGCAATCCCCGCAGCCAGCGTGAAGTTTGCCCGAAAACCAAAAGTACCAACCGATGCAAAAGCCAGTGCCGGACCTACAATCCAGACCAGTGAAACCGAAGAACGCATCTGAGAATTGAGCTTGGTACTATCCTTACCAGACTGCTCTGCAAAACGCCGAATCATTGCCAATAGTAGAGGAATCGATGACGCTCCGAATGCCATAAAGCACCAGCCGACAATAATCGCCTGCCAGAATTGCGTCAGCAGAGAGAAACATAATGCCGCCAGACACAGAAAACCAATCGCTATCAACAACAATGTTTTGCTATTGATGCCTTTATCTGCCAAACGCCCTAATGTCTGGCTAATCAGAATGGTAGAAATCGCAGTACCAACTGTATAAAGCCCGATATACATGGGTTCAATGCCTAAACCTTCGATAAGAAACAAGCTCATCACTGGTAAAATAAATGAGAAAGCCATTGCTGCCAGCCCATTCAACCAGAAATATACCCCTGAATTCCCTCTAAAAAGTTCAAACTTCATCCAATCATACCTTTATGCTTAAAAAAACATCGACAAAACCTGAATCAACTCAATTCAGTTGGAAAACTGGGTGATTCATTTTCTATACAGACAAAAAAGGAGAGCTAAAAGCTCTCCTTTCCGAAAACTGGGCTACAACTTTGAATTAAAGTGCAGCTTTTGCTTTCTCAACAAGCACAGCGAATGCTGATTTATCAAATACAGCAATATCAGCTAAGATCTTACGATCAATCTCGATAGATGCTTTCTTCAGACCGTTGATGAAACGGCTGTAAGACAAACCATTTTGGCGAGATGCCGCATTAATACGTGCAATCCACAGTTGACGGAATTGACGTTTCTTGTTGCGACGGTCGCGATATGCATATTGACCAGCTTTGGTCACTGCTTGGAAGGCAACACGATAAACTCGAGAACGAGCGCCGTAGTAACCTTTAGCTTGCTTTAGAACTTTCTTATGACGTGCACGAGCTTGTACACCACGTTTTACGCGAGGCATTCTGCTTCTCCTAAACTAAACGAATTAAAAACCAAAAAAGAATTAAGCGTATGGCAACATACGTGCAACAGCAGCCACTTCACATTTAGGAAGGACAGAGTTTGGACGTAGATGACGCTTGTTCTTAGTCGTACGCTTAGTCAGGATGTGACGTTTAGTCGCGTGCTTGTACTTAACACCACCAGCAGTTTTCTTAAAACGCTTAGCAGCACCTTTATTGTTTTTCATCTTAGGCATGATGAATAACTCCGCATTGTTTCGATTTTAATAACCATGTAATGAGGGCGAATAAAACCCCGCCGTACTTAGACGACGGGGTCTATTACTTGCAAGCCGGTCATTACTTCTTCTTAGGGGCTAGCACCATAATCATTTGACGGGCTTCGATCCGACTAGGGAAAGATTCTACAACAGCAATATCTACTGTATCTTCTTTCAGACGATTCAAAACATCGACACCGATATCTTGGTGTGCCATTTCTCGGCCACGGAAGCGAATTGTTACCTTCACTTTGTTGCCTTCTTCAAGGAAACGTAACAGGTTGCGTAGTTTTACCTGATAGTCTCCAATATCAGTTCCAGGACGGAATTTTACTTCTTTAATCTGGATCTGCTTTTGCTTTTTCTTCTGCTCTTTTGCAGCTTTGCTCTTCTCGAAGAGGAATTTACCATAATCCATCACACGACAGACAGGCGGCTCCGCATTGGGACTAATTTCAACAAGATCCATACCGGCTTCTACAGCCGTATCAAGCGCTTCTTGAATTGGAATAATCCGAGATTCTTCACCTTCTGCTCCCGATAAACGGACTTCACGTACACCACGAATTTCTCCGTTGATACGATGTTGGTTCTGTTTGGCCGGCACTTGGCCACGTCTTCCACCTTTAATAGTTTATTCCTCCAGATTGAGCTTACGGCTTAAGACTTCGGTCCGGACCAACTCAATGAAATCATCCAGCTTAAATTTACCTAAGTCTTTGCCTCTTCGTGTCCGTACTGCGATTTCGCCAGCTTCTACTTCCTGATCGCCACAAACCAGCATATACGGTACACGTTTCAAAGTATGTTCGCGGATTTTAAAGCCTATCTTTTCATTTCTCAAGTCTGCTTTTGCTCGAATCCCACATTTTTGTAGTTTTCGTACCACATTCTGAACATAATCCGATTGTTTATCAGTAATATTTAATACGACTGCCTGCTCTGGTGCAAGCCAAGTCGGGAAAAATCCTGCATATTCTTCAATCAAAATACCGATGAACCGCTCCAGTGAGCCTAAAATTGCCCGGTGAATCATCACAGGCACCAGACGCTCATTGTTTTCACCGACATAAGTCGCGCCTAAACGGCTCGGCAGATTAAAATCGAGCTGCACTGTACCACACTGCCATGCCCGGTCAAGGCAATCATGCAATGTAAACTCAATTTTCGGTCCATAGAATGCCCCTTCGCCTTCCTGAATATCATAATCGATATTCATTGATTTCAGCGAGAGCATTAGTGCTTCTTCAGAACGATCCCAAATTTCATCACTACCAACCCGCTGTTCAGGGCGAGTCGAAAGCTTCACTGCAATATTCTCGAAACCAAACGTCCGGTAAACATCATAGACCATTTTAATACAAGAAGTGACTTCTTGCTGAATCTGTTCTTCAGTACAGAAAATATGAGCATCATCTTGAGTAAAGCCACGTACCCGCATGATGCCATGCAGAGACCCTGACGGCTCGTTTCGATGGCATGAACCAAACTCCGCCATTCGCAATGGTAAATCACGGTAGGATTTCAGACCTTGATTAAAAATCTGAACATGACCGGGACAATTCATTGGCTTAATCGCATACTCACGATTTTCAGAATTTGTTGTGAACATCGCTTCGGCATATTTATCCCAGTGCCCAGAACGTTCCCACAGGACGCGATCCATCATAAGTGGACCTTTCACTTCCTGATAATCATATTCCGTCAGCTTTTCACGGACAAAAACTTCTAAATCGCGGAAGACAGACCAGCCGTTATGATGCCAAAATACCATTCCCGGCGCTTCTTGCTGCATATGGAATAAATCGAGTTGTTTACCGATTTTGCGGTGATCGCGTTTGGCTGCTTCTTCCAGACGAGTCAAATGCGCACTCAGGGCTTTCTTATCGTGAAAAGCCGTACCATAAATACGCTGCAACATTTTATTATCGCTGTTACCACGCCAGTAAGCGCCAGCCACATTCAATAATTTAAAATGCTGACAAAATCCCATATGAGGAACATGGGGGCCGCGACACATATCAGTATATTCTTCATGATGATATAGGCCGGGATGATCGTCACGCGCCACGTTTTCATCCAGAATTTCTATCTTGTATGGTTCTCCACGAGATTCAAACGTATCACGTGCTTCCTGCCAACTGACATTCTTTTTGACCACTTGATATTTGGTTTTAGCCAGCGCTTTCATCCGCGCTTCAATTTTTTCCAAATCCTCTTGCGACAATGACTGTTCTAAATCGATATCGTAATAAAAACCATTGTCGATTGTTGGACCAATCGCCATCTTGGCATCAGGATACAGTTGCTTCAGCGCATGTCCCAATAAGTGGGCACATGAGTGACGCACGATTTCCAAACCATCAACTTCATCTTTTGCCGTGATGATTTCTAAGCTGGCATCGTTTTCAATGAGATCACAGGCGTCAACACGAACGCCGTTAACACGTCCGGCAATGGTCGCTTTCGCAAGACCAGCACCGATAGATAAAGCAACGTCTGAAACTGAAACAGGGTGATCGAATTGACGTTGACTACCGTCAGGAAGAGTAATATTAGGCATGATTTATCCTTTACAGTGGTGTTGCGCACCAAGCAACACTTGCTTTATTGATTCGTACATTTTGTGTTTTTTCAGAGCAAAACACGCGACATAAAAATAGTACCCATTTTGATGCAAATACGGATGCACCATCCTGAGTACCTTATCGACTATTCTAAATCAACGAGATGAAATCACAACCCATTTATCAAACCGATGGATGATATTCTTTTGTCTCAAGTTCAACCTTGTAAACAACCTCTTTGCGCTGACGCGTTTCTTGTGCGATCAACTGATGGGCTTTCTGACTAATTTCATGCATCTTTCTTTGTAATACCGCCACGCCTTTATAATCCATTAATAACATAGAAGATAGTGCCAGCATCGCTAGTTCCGCCTCATCAGCAATATATTCTAACTCTTTGATTTTATTATTCATAATAACCCTATGCCTCGCGTTGAATTTGTATATTTTGCTATAGTGCAATAAATTTTATGAGATCTGCTACCAACAACTTTCAATTAGTCCGAAAAACAAACTGAGCAGAAAAAAAAGTTCAATAGGCGAACTATCTTCCCGTCATGAAATCAGCAATAGAATCAATACCTTTAATGATAATATTGTTAACTATCATATGCGTTGTTTTAAGGATTGATTTTGCATCCCACTGTTATCTTCATTCGGAAAATATTAAAAAATAAAGGACTCTCTTATGCACAGTTGGCAACCCTTTCCGGAATCGACGAGTCCAAAATTAAACGTGTCTTATCCGGACGCCAATCCATGACGCTGGAAATGAGAGATCAAATTATGGTGGTACTCGGCGTTGCTGAGATGGCGCAGGCTGATCATCTCAACAACGCTGAATACCTGACACTCTGGCATCAAATGCCGCCCAATCTCAAACAAGTGGTTCTGTCACTGATGACTACGATCAAGTTTGAAACACAGCGTTCATAACATGCTACCGAAGAATCCGATGCCAAGCGGACTAATTCACTGGCCACTGCCCCGCAGAGCTTCCGCCGGAAACGATCGCCTCGGCGTTTTGGGTGATTTCATCGACAATCGCGTTTGCCAGTGCTGTAGCCAGTTCCTCAGAACGGGCATGTTCACCTTCCGTCACAAATCCTTGCCCTTTCAGTTCCGTTATAATTCGTTTTTTCAGTGATGGTTTACTTAATGCCATTTTATTTTCCTGCTTTAACGGTTGAAGAAAGATCCGAATGTTTCTTGCCGGTAAAGGCACAAATACAGTCACCTTGTACGACGCCTTTCCCGCCATTCATCGTGATCAAATCTGCGGTAAAACGCATATTGGCCGCCGAAGCTTCCCAGTCTTTTTCGATCACTTCCAATCGGTTACCCATAATTTTGAGCTGATCATTCAATTGAATCACGGTATTGCGTAGTTGACCGACGGTTGTGATCCAATCCCCTGCGGTAGCAACATGCAGATTGCCCAGACTGCCAAGCTCCAGATTATCGCCGGCCAGCAATTCAACCGCGCCCAAAGCCTCAATCTGTTTCTTACCCGCGATATTTTCCTGACTATGTTCCCGGATATCCAACTGATGCTGACCGAATCCGCCCTGATAATGTTGTGCCTGATCCTGCATCTGATCCGCTGCTCGTATCATCTGTTGATCGGTTTTATCGGTGATATTTCCGGCAGCGTCAATGCGTCGGCTGACTTCATCGCGCTGTTGTTGCAACTGCTCACCGGGCTCAATCGATGGCAGCATATGATTGAGACCATAAATTCCCCGAATGATCGGCCGATCACTGCGCCCATAAGCAAACGCAATTTCTACCAACATACCTTCAAGCGGGTACGCCAGTAACCCCGATTCGACACCACCCATCGCGATCGGCAACGGAATTGAACGATAAACCGGTACAGAAGAATCGGGCTGAAGATCCGCGTCTAACATCTGCACATCAACCGCATAACGCGGTCGAAATGAATCAGCGATCTTCCCTTGTGGTACCGCATCACGAACCGCTTCAACTCGGCCGAACAACGGTAAATGATATCCTGCCGAGAGTTCAGGAAAGTCATTATAAATCTGCTGTTTCTGTGCTGTGGCTTCACTACTGGCAGGTTGCCAGTAAGCCGTCATCTCATCTTCGATCAGATCCACCCGCGTGATCCGGTGACCATTCATCACTCGGCCGGGTCGCAGCATCGGATACGGCACAAACGTGACACTATTACTCGTCTGACGCGAAGTGAACTCAGCCGGAATCGACATCGGTTTTCCGGCAAAGCGACTATCAGCATAACTACCCACATAAATGTTCTGATCGGTATCCTGACACCAGATACAATCTTCGATTGCAAATGCTTTGGCCAGCTCATCCAAACATTGATAGCCATTTCCCTGATGCACGAAGTTAGGAATGACTTGCCGCATATAGTCGGTATCCGGATATTTAAAATCCAAACCGGTCAGTAAAGCCAGTTGATCAAGCACATCAATCGCTGTCGGATGCTCAAGACTGATCGGCCACCGCTGGCTGAGAATACCGGCATTTTCTTTGACCGTAATCTTGAAGAAGCCATTTTCTGCCGACTGGATTTTATCAATATAACCTTCAAAAAAGATAAATAGGTCATGCTCATAGCCGATATCCAGCCGTACCAGTTCGTAACGTTCCGGGGCATGTTCAGCCTGAATGGTGAAAATGGCCTTGCTACCCAGCGACAATTTCAGACTGATCATCTGTCGGGCGAGAGGCACCTCTTCCCCGGAAATATAGAGCCGTTTTTCCAAATTCATCGGGTCGCCTCCTTATTTTGTTTCAATGACTGTTGAAAACGAGAATCCTGAACTGGTTTGGCTTTAGTCTGTCCTGTTTGTCGCTTATTTTTTTGCAATGACTGCTGCAGACGCGGGTTCTCAGCCGGTTCTGCTTTAGTCTGTTCTTTTTGCCGAGCCTCTTTCTGCTCTGCAACACTGTTCGATTCTTTGAGCTGAAAAGAGACCTTCCAGGCCATCATATTTTCCTGTTGGGTTGCAGAAAAGCGCCCGGAAAATCTGACATTCTTGATTTTAAATGCATTCGCCATTTCTTCGATAATGGTATAAACCATGCGATTGCCTTTGCTATCTTTGGCTGAGCTCATCGTTTGCAAGATTCCCAGCTTGTGAATGTCGTGAAAAGCAATCATCCCGGAGACATTGAGTGTTGCAGCTTTATCGCCCTGTTCCGCTTCTTGCGTGCCAGACGATTGAGCACTCATATCTTTACTCTTCATTTCCCGCTCAAAACTGACGGTAAGATTCTTTAATCCAAATGTATGACCATTTAAGGCGAACATAGTAACTCCTCGAAAAATGGCATCGGAGATACACTGAGTATCAGGCTGGCAACTGCGTACCGATGGTAGTTGGGCGGTGACATCTCCGCTAACTGATGACTTAAGCTTGCCAGCTCACCCGTTAAAGCGACCGACCAGACTTGAGCATCCATGGTTTGTATTGTCTGAAGCGTGTCACTAACCGTTTGTAGTGTGGCTTGACGCTTTTCTGCCAACTGACGGAGCTTGCCAATGATATTGACCCGATCACTGGCCAGCGACTCCAACGTCGCAATGTGCGTTCCAAGCGCAGCATTCATATCGACAAACGGCTTGGTCGACAAAGGCGCTACCGGTTTAAACCGAGGCTGAACAATCGCAGCCGGTTTGCGTAATTTCTCATGTTCTGCGGCCAGTAACGACTCGGTCTGGCGCTGGGCCTGACACCATTCAGGCAGCGGTATCACACTCGTCACACGTTGGAGTTGCTCGGCAAACTGCTTTCTGGTCGGCCCGGTCAGCATCACAACAATCGCGTGGAGCCGCCCTGCGGGCCGGTGTAAATCCGCATAGTCAGTGAGCTTCTCAGCCAAACGCTGAGTCGCAGCGTCTGCATCGAGAACATCACCGGAGTCGCTATCCTCCCCAACCTGAAACTGATACGGCGTCACTGTCAGCACTTGCCCCTGACTGAGTAAATGATCCAGTTCCGAACGCAGGTTCAACAACGCTTGCGCATTGTGACTCAGTGGCAGACGTCCGAAAGCGGCATCACCTTCCAGCGCAGACAAACGCGCTTCGCCATGATCGGCCCCGACCTGGTCGATCACCGATGCCGCCCGGGCTTGAATATCGTTGGCTGAACCGGGCCATGAGAGTGATGATTCTGTCCACATAATCAGCGCTCTTCCGTTGGCCGATGCGGCCGTACATCACCCACCAGCACCGGATTGCCCGCGTCGTCAGTAGTGGTGTAATCACGTAGCGCAATCGCGTAGGTCTTCCAGTCTTTCTCGGTCAGTTGCCGCCTTTTGCTATCGCCGGTCGTGTGATATTTGAGCTGGATATCGACATCAGCCAGTTCGGATTGCACCCATTGATATTCGGATTTAGCAATCTCCTTTTTCTGAGAGATGATATCAATCACCCAATCGCCAATCTCGCTATCCCAATAACCATGCAAAGGCCGAGGCTTAAGTGTCCAGTCTTCTGGAATAGGTCCAAGAGTATTGTGAACTTTCGTCGAATGGTTGGTTGTATGAGTAATTAATGATCCGCGATAATCCTCAATATATTTTGTGCCATTCTTATTTTTGAAAGCAACAACGGCAAATCCAGATTTAGGTTTTCGAGGACAAACCGTAATTGCATTGGTTGGAATATGATATATACCCCCACGCTTTAAAGCCTCTGTTGCAATGGTAGAAACTTCTCTTGTTACTGTGTCAAATTGCCAGTATTTCATCGTGAATCCTCTATATATAAATGGCCATTGGACGAGCGATATTACGAACCCTCAACCGAGCAAAATCTGATGCTGTATTCGCTGTCTCAAGACTTTTTGCCCCAGAAGTGATCACCTTTGCATTTTGATCGTTATTATTAAGGGCTGCATAATTTGCCGAGATAGGATCCGTCGCATTATCAAATTCAAAACCTAAAACTTCTTTGTGTTTTGCCGACCCCAAATTAGGGATCAGAATATTATAGCCATCACCATCTCCCACAAATGCTGATGAATTCTGCCATGAGTTAATACTGCGCCCAGAATCAACGCCCCTCCCTTGATCAAGCACACGCAAAAACTCACCGCGGATCTCACCTGTGTTGATCGTATCTCCGGTCACCAGATGTGGATATGCTTTGGCTAAGCGCCAGTAAACTGAAATAGGTAAGTCAGCATTAATTTCCATAACCGCTTCTTCTGGAGGGGTCGTATCAAGCCAGAAAAAGGGTTGCCCTACTTTTCCGCCATATGGGATCCACCAAAATGGCGCTGACGGATCTGACCACCCATCATGTCGATTTAATGGATCTTCCGGGTCTTTCCCGACACAAGTCATATTCGGGCCTGCGTACATTTGCCAGAATTTTCGCTCACCGATACCAGAATCATAAGTCGTGCATACATCACCAGTTCGATAGACTCGATCTGATTGATATGGGGCGAATTGAGCGTTGAGATTTGTCAGGACAGACGTCCATTTATTCTGCGTCGAATGATAGAAGGCCAATTTCGGATCGCCCGCATTATTTGAAGCAGCAATAATTGTATAGGTTGAGCCGTCGAGTAATTTAATGCCTTGCCATGCAACACCAATTTGACTGTTCAGTGGTAGTTTTGATGAAAATGAAATCAGTCCATGCGGTGCTGAGTCAAAAGCAGAGTTATCAGCAATGTACCCTAATCCATAGGTTGAACCAAAAAATCCATACCGAGACATTACTTTTCTAAATTGTTCAGTTGAAAAAGTGCCCGTTCCTTGGCCGTTCAAAACTTCATTATCAGTTGCCCGAATGACAACCCCTTTGGTTGTCGTCGTCGCATCCGGAAGCTTGTTTTCATCCAGTCCTAAATGCCGTAAATCCGTTACACGACCATCCGTTTCAACTCGGGCAATTTGCGTCACATAGTGCTGAACACCATCAGCAACATAATCGGTCAACGACGTTGTACTGGCTGTAAGTTTCCAGTTACTGGTCCAACGGCTCACGACTCCCCCCTGCCAGCTCACATCGAGGTAGATGCCCGATGCTGGCAGTACATCTGTGATTTCTGTCTGACCATGATTGACACAACGTAATCCGCCCACATAACCGACACCGGGAGAGCACAAATAGTCACTGCCCGAGACTTTGATCTGAAATCCATTGCCAAAAAATGATGCATCGCCAAACAGATCCAAACATGCCAAACGTAAGTCGTCATCCATACCATACAAGCGGGACTGATAGTCGATCTGCCAGCTTTCCGGCGTCACATGAATCTGCGCAATCGCAGCCGCCCCTGAATATTGCTGAACACAAGAGCGAACACTCGACATCTCCGGCTCTTTGGTTTCTGTCATTTTGTGCACGACCAAACCGCATGAATTGGCGGTCTGCTTGTCATGCAAATAAATCGCATTAAACGTAAATGCTTTGACTGTACCAGGAATGACGACTGAATAAATGATTGCATCGTCATTCAGTTTCGCCTGCTGCATAACATCTTGTTGATAGACCCAGTACGACGGATTCGGCAGTCCTAAATGACGATCAATTGGCTGCTCCGAGTCCAAATCGGGTAGATAAGCAAAGATCATTTCATTCATATCCGGGGCTTGCCCGTTGATAATCCGATCTTGCAGGTAACGCTCAAATTCCAAAGGAATCACAACTTGACTCATGATAAAAAACCTTTTTTTGATGGGCTGAACGATGAAAGCATCAAGCTATATTTATAACGCTCTGTTTATAAAGTTGAATTTGCACCGCTCAGCATGGTTAACCGTATTGTGTGCTTTCCGCTCAGCGGGAAGAGAGTCGATTCAACAGCCGTCGCATCGCTCCGGGCTTCGCTTGCGCAGAGTGTGCCTGTTCATCGATGGCAGATGATGACACTTCAGATAGCTCCGACAGCATTGTTGGCGTCGCTTCAGCATCGTCATCTGGCACTTCAGGAATCGCCTCAACGGCCCAGCGATCATACTCTGACAGATAACGGCACTGCTGCGTCGCATTATCGAATTCCGGCAGCGGTGTAAATGTGGCACATTGCGGCTTGATATAGTGATCATAGCCATATTCAATGAAAGCCAAACTGGTGCCGACAAACAAGCCGGTCTCATATGAATAATGATAAGCGGTTATTTTTTGGTTCATGCTTATATCCATCCTCTGAAAATTTTCACCGAAATATTTACCGTATACGGGCGGTTTTCATTCGCAGTCGGTACAACTCGAGAGGCATCAAATCGAAAATGGCTCAAACTCAGAGAATTGCCACCACTTACAGCACTAGCTTTCTCATATTGGTTCGACAAAGAAACAAATGCACCACCATCATAACTAGCGAGATTTCCTAGAAATTGAGCGTGTTGTGCTTGTGTTTCTCCATAAATATTCCGAATTGCATCACCTTGTGTTGCACCATGTGCCACTCCCGATTTCGCACCACGCCGGAAATGTCCCAGATGGAAGTTCGGCAAGGTAAACGTAGTTGAACCATCACCATCACCAAAATAGGCGGCATACTTCATCGGGTCAGCATCTTTGTTCGTCTGATCAATGATCAACTCGGCATCCTGGGCGTATTGCCACAAAATTGCATCTGTGGTCCGTGAGACTTCGCCTCCGTTGGCATTCAACCAACCGGGGCGAGGTGCTGCGATTTGAAAATCAGCAACCATGCCGACAAAACTACGCTGGATATCATTGTCTGTTGTCATTCTCCGCCATGAGCCTGATACCGAATGATATAGAAATACACTGGGGTTATTGTGATTGTCTGCTCCCGCAATGACTGAGTAATAACCATCCGGGTGTTGGATTTTGATCCCCTGATGCTCTTGTTGCGAGCCCGCTGAAAAATGGAGCAAACCGGTCGGAGCCGCATCTAATTGTGCATCTTCCGTAACAACGCCTAAATCCATCGCTGAACCAAATGTACCAAACTGGTCGAATGCCTGCTTCAACTGCTGCGGAGACACCATACCCGAGCCTTGCCCGGCATTGACTTGTGCATCACTCGCTAGCACGACCGCCCCTTTTGCTTGGGTCGTCGCATCGGGAAGATGGTGCTCATCGAGCCCCAGATGGCGGCGATCGGTCACACGTCCGTCTGATTCAATCCACGCAATTTGCGTCACATAGTGCTGAACACCATCAGCAACATAGTCGGTCAACGATGTTGTACTGGCTGTAAGTTTCCAGTTACTGGTCCAACGGCTCACGACGCCCCCCTGCCAGCTCACATCGAGGTAGATACCCGATGCTGGCAGTACATCTGTGATTTCTGTCTGACCCTGATTGACACAGCGTAACCCGGCCACATACCCCGTCCCGGCTTGACAGACATACTGACCATCAACCGACTGAACCAGAAAACCGTCGGCAAAGAATGACGCGTTTCCAAACAGGTCAAAACATGCCAAGCGTAAGTCGTCATCCATACCATATAAACGGGCGTGATAATCGATCTGCCAGCTTTCCGGTGTCACGGTAATCTTCGCAGCTCTTGCAGCACCGGTATATTGCTGCACGCAAGTCCGGACACTCGACATCCCCGGCTCTTTGGTTTCCGCAATTTTATGCACCACCAAGCCACAAGAATTCGCAGTCTGTTTGTCATGCAGGTAGATCGCATTAAAAGTAAACGCTTCAACCTCACTGGGAATCACCACCGAATACGCCACAGCAACGTCGTTCAGTTTCGCCTTCTGCGTTATATCCTGGCGATACACCCAATAACTCGGAGCCGGAAGTCCCAAATGACGATCAATCACCTGTTCCGGGTCTAAATCCGGCAGATAAGCAAAGATCATCTCATTCATATCCGGGGCCAAACCGTTCAACAGTCGCTCTTGCAGATAACCTTCAAATGCCAAAGGAATTGCTACTTGACTCATCATTTCCCCCGTTACAGTGATGCACTATAGAGTGCAAATGTTTGATGAAACCCATTGCCGGCCAGTGTTACCGTGGACGGATAGACAATTTGAAAACGGTAACGGCGACATGTACGGCCGTACTGGCGAATCAATGTCTGGACCAAACGGGTATTCATCGAAATATCACTGTCACTCAACTGAATCAGGCAGACATCCCACTCGGTCGGGTCCTGACGCTCCTTGAAATCGACAATCCCGACGCCTAACCGGGCAAAAATGCGTTTAAACCCAGCAACACTGCCGGCATCTTTGGCATTAATCGCGGCATATTTCACCCGTGACCGGAACAAACTCAACGGCTCTCCGGCAAAACGCTGAATATCGCGATCCCAAGCCAGTAAGTTCAACAAAGACTCATGGCAGGTCAATGCATCGATCTGTTGCAACGGAAACAGCAAGCCCGAGCGAATTTTGTTCAGGAAGGCTTTCACCCCCCGGGTCAGAAAATAAGGTTCTTTCAGCACTTCCGAGGTCGTTTCACCATCTTCCCACCACGGAATTACGATCTCTTCCATTTGAGGTGCATTGCTATCATTCATCTGCCAACTCCCCAACCGTTAAAGATTTCAAACGCGGTTGTGTGTAACCACTGACAATATCTTCCTGGATCTCACCATCAAGCGTGATCCGGACTGACTTCACATTTACCATGTTATTGTGAATCTCTGTCGCCATGCGGGAGATACTAAACCGGCTCTGTGGCGCTGCACGGGTCATTTCGTCATATGCTTCAGTTTCACGAAATGCGGCCCGAATCCGATCCTTCACTTCCTGAAGTATTTCTGCCATCTGTGCGACGGTCAGGTTCTTTGCCAACACCACATCCGCAATCACCTCGTGACGCGTTTCAGGAATCGGTTTACAGGTCAGTACATCCCCGTGACCGTGATGGCCCTGATTCATGATGTAATCATTGAGTGTATCAATGATCGACTGTGGTGTTTCACCCACTTCAACCAAGATCAGCGCTTCGGCCGTCCCCGGCGAGATATCGCCAGTATTGCGGAAGAAAATATTGTCACTGCGAATGCCCGCAACACTGGCAATAATCGACCGGTAAACATCATTAATGTGCCACTCACCAGAGCCGGTAAAGGCATTTTGAAGCCGTAATGCGAGCTCTTCATCCGTCTCTTCATTCGCACCCAACCGGGTAATCCATCCTGCGTCATTCACCACAGCAACAATGCCCGGGACTTCCGTCGGTAAAATATTGAGATAACCGGCAGGCAGGTTATAAGCAACACCGGCTTGTTCAGCTTCAACGGGAACCTGTCCGCTGGCCTGTCCGGTAGGAATCACCGTATCTTCAGTGACCTTAACCCGATACACCACGCCTTCAATTGCAAGTGTCTGTATAAATACACCCCGCTCGACAAGCACTTCGTCATTGGCATTTTCTTTGGTCATCGTTAGATAACCCTGCGTTTTTACGGCTTGCTTCGGTTCAACGTTCAGTTCCCACGCTTTCAGTTCCAGTGCCCAGCGTTCTGCGGTTGCCACGAACATATTCGGCATGACATGCGTCACTAAAAGTGTTCTGGTCATCCATAATGCCGGTTTGATAACCGCAGCCCGAACCCAGCGCCAGAACGGTGACATTTCAGAGTCATTCGCCAGCAAGCTGCCTGCCGCAGACACTTCGGTTTTCAATTGGTCTTCTAATGCCTGCTCACTCAGCGGAACGCCGGATTCCTCTAGGATGGTTAAAAAATCGGCTTGGGGTCTGTTACTCATGTGTTCACCTCTGTATTGATAACGCCCTCACTGTCATATGCCTGAGCAGAGAGCCCGATGGTGCCGGATACATCTCCGGTCACGGTGACTGTGCCCGGAATAATCCGGGGATCTTGTTCCGCAATTTGTTCAATTTGCAGCAGCACATTGGCCCGCAGCACTGGATTTCTCTCAGCCTGAAGTTCTCTGGCTAAGCCAGACTCCATGATGGCGTGCTTGACATCCTGGGCGATACTGTAGGTATCGCTACAGATAGTTGGCTGTTGGCCGGCATCAATATCCCAGCCGCCATCGACCACTTTGATATCGATATACTGTTTATCCGACATTGAGTTCGTCCCATTCTGCTAGTTGATCCGGCGTCAAACCATTCGGTGCGGTGATATAAACGTCACCAAAGCGTTTCACCTCACTCACCTGTTGGCTTTGCGTCGTAGTCATGTTCTGCACCATACCGGCAGGCAAAGTGTTCTGTTTCTGTTTATAGGCGATGACTACATTATTCTCAGACGAGTGTGCAGTTGCTGACTCAGATGTTCGAGTGACCGGCTGGACTTGTTTTCGAATATTTTCTGTCGTACGGGCTTCCGTTAAGACGCGCTTTTCTGATTTAGATGCCCGAGTCACCGGTTGGACTTGTTTCTGAATATTTTCTGTCGTACGGGCTTCCGTTAAGACGCGCTTTTCTGATTTAGATGCCCGAGTCATCGGCTGGACTTGTTTCCGAATATTTTCTGTCGTACGGGCTTCCGTTAATGTGCGCTTCTCTGATTTAGATGCTTGGGTCGCCGGCTGGACTTGTTTCCGAATATTTTCTGTCGTACGGGCTTCCGTTAAGACGCGCTTTTCTGATTTAGATACCCGAGTCACCGGCTGGACTTGTTTCCGAATATTTTCTGTCGTACGGGCTTCCGTTAAGACGCGCTTTTCTGATTTAGATGCCCGAGTCACCGGCTGGACTTGTTTCCGAATATTTTCTGTCGTACGGGCTTCTGTTAATACGTGCTTTTCTGATTTAGATACCTGAGCCACTGGCTGAACTTGTTTCTGAAGCTTCTCCGCCGCACGGGTCTCCGTTGCTCCCCCTTGTTCAGGTTTCTTCGCATCATCGCTTCCGAATGAAAGACCAAGCTTGCCCGCTATCCAAGAGATACCCGAGCCAATTGTTTTAACAATGCCCAACATACCATCGATATAAGTTTTAATACCTTGGGTAATTGAACTAAATGCAGCCGAAAAAGAATCTGCAATCCCAGTAAAGATTTTCGGAATCCCCATCAACACATCCATTGCCGCAGCGGGACCATCAATCAGTAAGGTCCAGAACGCCTGAAGCAACTTAAATACAACCCGAATTGGTGCAAATATCAGGCTGAACGTACTACCAATGACACCAGCAATACCACTAACAACGGAACCAATACCATTAAAGACGGTGGCAAACCCACTGTATATATTCATTAATATACTAGTAACACCACTCCCAGAAAGATAAGATGTAAACTTACCCCATTGCTTTCCGAGCCAGCCAAATAAGTCTCCAATTTGCTGGAAAATCCAAACATTTGAAAAAGCAGCAACCAAGTCATCCCAATATTTGATGATCAGATAAACAGCTGCAATCAACGCAACGATTCCCAATACAATCCAAGTGACAGGGCTTGTCATCACCATCATCGCGGTTGAGACACTCGGAATCAAACGGCCAAAAACAGCCATCACGTTTGACATCGCGCCCATTACCCCTTGAAACGTGGTAATCACAGTTGAAGCCGATCCCATCACACTTTGGAAAATACCGGCAGAATCGGAGACTAATGTGATCGCACTTTGCACCCCACTGATAGTCCCGGAAGCCGACTTCATGACCCCATCAAGGGATGTCATGCCAGCAGCAACCAATTCCGTACCGCCAGAAAGGAAGGGAAACTTTTCACCTAATGCGGTGACTTTGGCTATCCCTTCCCCCATCCCTTGAGACAGGCTATTTTTAACATTGTCGAGCGAAGAAGAGATCGGACCTAAAAACTGTTGTGCTCGCCCGCCCATACCAGACAGTCCTGCTGCTTTTTGCGAAATACTCGTTAATTGCTGATTGACCGATTTCGCAAAGTTCTTGGCACCATTTTTAAATCCGCCGGTAGAAAAAACCGCTCCGACGTTTTTGATCCGACCGATCAGACTTTGGGTTTGTTGTGAAATACCTGCAAATTGTTGTTTTACCGCACTGGCAAACCCCTTGACACCATTCGCCGAAAACGACGTGGTCAGGCGCTTACCAATTTGAATATAATTCTGGGTTCGTTGTGACAAAGCTGCAAATTGCGCCTTGGCAGTATTGGAAAAATCTTTGGCTTTCGTTTTAGCCAGATCAAACGTTTCGACGACATTGTCGATCCCCTGATCGAGACTGTTAGCAAACTTGTTAATGCCTCCTTCTGCATCTTTAAATACTTGGACCAGTTGACTCCCAAGCCCGAGCGAGAGGATCTCGCTCGATGCTGTAGAAACATGCTCAAGAATGCGACCGACGTTTTCCAGAGAGTCGGCACCTCCGACCTCCCAATCCATCGTCAATATCGGTTCAAGTGACGTTCCCATTTCAGTGAACGTCTGTACGACATCTGAGGCACTGGATTTTACCTTGTCAAAATCGCTACTGGCGGTTTGGACAATCTGATTGATCTGGTCAATGACGCCGGTCAAAGGCTGAGTCACCTTATCAATCATATTGATTTCTATTAAGACTGAATCGTTCATCGGTGATTAAATAACCTCGCAACTGCACTCATAACCGCGACTTCCATACGCTCTTTCTCATGTTGATCGAGCCAGAGCGCCCTAGCTAACTCTTGCGGCTCATCCTCTCCGTCAGGAAAGTAATGCCGCCGCAGGGTGAGCGCCTGTTCCAACCCGTTGGTTTCAATGCGCTTCACCCGCTCTGTTAGTTTTTTAGGGTAATTGAAATCCCGCCTTTGGAAGATTCATGAACCAGACCGAAGACTTCCATCACCAGACCGGGAACCGTATTCATCAGTTCAACTAATTCACTCTTCTGCTCGGCATCAACCGTGCGCTCAAGATAAGTTCGTGCCGGTTCAACTTTACTGTCCATCGATACATGGTTGGTATAGTTGTTGGCATCATTCACTGTTGGTCTGAACGTAAAATCAGTCTCACCAATCGTGACGACAACCGGTTGAATTGTAAAAGCTGCTTTAGCCATGTCTTTTTCCCTCTTCATTATGTGCCACAAGGCACCGATAAAAATTACTGTTAAGTTGGGGCCAGCCCATCATTCAGGCCGCAGAAATCCCTCAGGGCTGACCCTGATTCAGTGGTTTCTCGATGATTTTCTCAGCCTCGGTAATTGCAAGCCTGACTGTTAAGGCTGCCCCCTGAGTCGGAATCGCGGTCTAGTCCGCCGGATTAAAAACAGGTTCGATGGTAATTTTCATGTTGGCAAAAATGCCATAGGTTTTCATTCAACCATTTAATTCAATCTGAACCCGTATCAATTAACTGACCAGGTTACGGGTATCCGCTTTAGACAGGTAAGGCACACCATTGATCTTGACAAAGTTCGGACTGGTGACAAAACCTTTCAGTTTGCGAGTCGATTTATCTGCACTTTCTGAATCGATATTGAGTAGATCTGACACCAGGAATTTCACCCCATACAACTCGATTTTGTCTTCATCTTCACCGTTATGGGCATAGAACTGAATATCCTGAAGTTTGATATCACGATAACTGCCAGCTTCTTTGGCGGCTGCATGTACCTTCTGGAACTGTTTCAGATCCATTTCGAGCTCAACATCACAGCTGACTTTACCGTCGGTATAGCCATCGGTGACACCGCGGGTAAAGGCAACGGCTGACTCATCATTGATCGTCGCTGTCGCACTTTTAACATGGACATACACTCCAAATAGTGTCGTATCAAAGCTACGACCGGAAAAACGGGCACTCATGCTTCATCTCCTTGGCTGATATAGATTGCAACAGTAATTTTGACCGGGCATTCATACGGCTGAACAGCCATATAAATTTCAACTTCAGTGCTGTTGACCCATTTGATTTGAATGTCGTCATCTTCCGGTGGATAAATCTCACCCGGATTACCGATCAGTGCCATTTCACGCAGATCCTGCGTCATAAAGAGTTTTGCCTGCGCTTCACTCTGTGGCGTTGAGTTGAATGTCCGATCCGCGATACGGGCAATAGCACGAATGCGAACTTTACGGGCCGCTTTCATTGCCACACGGATATGACGGATATCCTGGAAATCACCACCTTCAACATCGAGTGTGCGACCCGTTGTCCAGTATTGACCATCGTAGTCCGGATACCACATCGGGCAAGCAATGCGATTAGACTCAAGAGTTTTCAAGACCGACAGTGCTAGCGCTTTGCCATCTTTGTCTGTCAGAAAATCCGTTGAACCGACAACACTACCGGTTTTAATCCGTGCCGGAGAATCCGCAATCGACGCATTCACCTGATTCGCCAGACGACCACAGTATTTACCCAATGTCGATCCATCTGCATGCACCGATGGCACAACCGTAATATATTGGCTGGCAACACCGTCAACAATTGCAACCGACTTCGCTAACCAAGCTTCCCAAGTTTCGCCGTTGGTTGCATCGGTATTATCGATTTCCGGCAAACAGCAAATGGCGAAGGTTTCACGGCCAAGTGCATTTTTCAGCTCAGTACGCATGGCAATCGCATCTTCAAGCAAGGTTTTATCCGTTGCAGGGAAATCCAATACGAATGCTTCGAAACTGGCGGTTTCATTGGCTTTACGGACTGCATCTTTCCAGTCATCGGCTTGATCAAGCACCATCACGCCGGCAGTCCATTCGCTGCCACCATTCAACTGCGCAGCCATCACCGTCGCTTGCAGAGACTCACCGGCTGAAGATAATGCCGTTTCCAG
The DNA here is from genome assembly GCF_023920225.1 of Vibrio gazogenes. NCBI lineage: Bacteria > Pseudomonadati > Pseudomonadota > Gammaproteobacteria > Vibrionales > Vibrionaceae > Vibrio > Vibrio gazogenes. The sequence goes on along the minus strand of NZ_CP092588.1, from coordinate 531,262 downwards.
ATCGGTTGAAGCATCAACAACCGTTAACTCACGCTCCGCACCGGAAACGGTTCCGTATCCGACAAACAGAAAATGATACTCCACCCCGGCAATGGGGCCTTTCATCATGTTTTTAATATTGATAATAACGCTGGGCCACGCCATGTTATCCGCTCCTATTTATAGTGATCATCCGATTGTTCTGCTTGTGTGTCATATCGCTCACTTACAATGCCAAACAACCGCTTGGTGTGATCAAACCCCGACCGGGATTCAATCGCCTTTGGTGTGGGTGAATCAGAAATAATGCGCTGTTATCACCGCCCTGTCTCACGCAAGCCGGTAGTGAAATGACCCAATGTTTCTGCCACCCAGATTTCATATGCATCAATGCGCCACTGCTTACCACGCCAGTAAATTGGCCCCGCAGCATCTTCGGTCACACTGATTGGTTCTTCAAACTCAATGTCGATAATGATCGTCGAATGCGTGTCATCCACGGTTGTCATCTCAATCATTGGACTTGCCAGTTTCGCGCCGCTCTCCCGATCAGAATCATGATCCATCAACCAGGCCCCCACATTGGCAAACAGTACCGCAGGGCTATAGGTGAGATGGGGAAAGTTATTGAACACCAGACGAGCGTGATATCGCATGCTCAGTAACTGGCAACCATTGCCCAGAAACTGACTGTCCAGACTCAGGGAGGTATTCTTCATTTGGGTTGTCAGGTTTTGTACAATCTCATCTCCGACACACGTCGCAATGAATGTTTTAAGTTCTCTGAGCTTGTCGCCCGCTTCATACTGAGCCATGAAACTGTCACCTTAGTGTGGGTTAGCTTTCCCGAAGTTGAATTTTATTAATTTGATAAATAATTCATAAATATCAATTTATTACATAGAAACAACTTCGTTTTATTTCCCCGTTTTGCTGGGTTGAGAGAAGAATACTCGGTCTGAAAAAAAGATGCATCACGTTGAATTCGGCCTGATTCGGATATGGCATAAAACGGAACAGACTGGAATAAATCAGGAGAAAATGAGTGATGAACAGTGCGGTTTCGCCGATATTTTGCCCAACATCATGGTGTGAAAGCGTAAAACTTTTCAGGCAATACCTCAGGGATAAGTTGGCGACCACTGCGGTCTAATTCCTACGAGCCATCACAGCAAAACCCGCTCACGTCAGATAGCATCAGTGTTGCACTGAGTTTGTTCGCATTTAATAGTAAGTTTTTTTACATTTCGCTAGGTGTATACGATGGGTCTTGTTATAATTGTGTCAATTATTCATCAGAGGGAAAGGTATAAATATGAGAGTGTTATGCCCTGAGTGTGGTCAGAAAAGCCGGATCCAAAAATCGAACCGGATAACGAACAGTCATGCTGATTTGTACTGTAGTTGTAGTGATCCTGAGTGTGGTCACACATTCGTCATGAATCTATCTTACAGCCATACTCTAAGCCCTTCGGCCAAAGCCGCCAACCAATTAGTCTGCAATCTAATCAAGTCCCTGCCGCCCGAAAGCAGAGCCAGTCTGCAACAAGAATTGTCCTTAATTTAACCGGTTTCTCTCCCTGTCAGTCAGCCGCTGTTCGTATTTTTCTCTATCGGCTGACTGCGTTTTTTCTCCTTCCTTTCTTCTTCCTCATTGTCTTCCAGACCTGTTCAGGATAAATGTAAGTTATCTTTCATAAAGTCTGGCACGCAGGCTAGATAAGATAAGACTGTTGGCATGACCGCGACACGATCCGATTCAACAATCGCGGATATCAAAAATCTTCCTGCATCATCCTCAAACCGTTCGGCCTTAGGAATCAACAGAAAGATTTTAGCGTGAATATCGGATTGACGTGACTCATCTCAACCATATGACTCAAGACGAGCGGGAAAAGATTTCAAGGTGTGACTTTGGATGCTCGCCATTGCAGATAGTCATCCGCCCGGCCGGCACACTGACTCAACGCTGATTTCAGACGGGGAATATCTTCCGTGACAATCTCCGGCCAAGTGCCGCTGATACTGGGTTTATAACAGGGAACAATCATGCCTTCCGGTGGCAAAATATACTGCGTCTGAATCACCGGCTGTGGTTCAGTATGACTCACGCAACCGTTCAGTAACGGTAATAGGAACAACGCAAGAATGACCCGATATTTCCTGTTGCAGTGTTTGAATCTCATGGCGTAGTTTTTCCTCGTTATCGGCACTGTTTCGGGCTCGTTTGATCAGGAGTTGATTCATCTGTTCCCGCTCCTGAGCAACCTGATCCAGTACATTTTTCTGCATCATAATCTGTACACTGGATTGAGCGACTTGCGCTGTCAGTTTTTCATTCTCAGCAACCAACCCTTTGATTCTGAGCATCACACTGCCAACCCCACACCCAAGCAGTACTAAAATGCCAAGTCTTACATATCCTTTAAAGATCATACATCACCTCAGAATCCGAGGGCGTATGTCCCAATTGCAGCAATGCATCCCTGACTGAAATCTGTCCCAGGCAAAGCTGAGTTTCAATCTCTCTGCGCGTGACGATACCCCGGCAACGATTCTGTGCTACACGGCAGTCTTTGCCATTCATATATACCCAGCGATTAAACTCCTGACACGCCCCTTCAATATCCTGTTGCTTGAGTTTGCGATAGAGTGTTGAGCGGCGCAGCGCATTCGTCCCTAGGTTATAGCTGAAATCGAGGGCGGCAATGTGTACATTGGCCGGCAATTGATAATGCAGGTTCTCGAGTGGCTGATTATGATAATTCAGGGAACTGGCGAGCATCATGGCACACTGTTCATCACTGTAAGACATATCCTGACGAACTCCTGCCGTTTCTCCGAAACAGACCGTCCATACCCCTCCCGGATCTTGGTAAGCCTCATTTCGCTGACCTTCAAATGTGCCGGTGACAGCCACAGCACCAAAAAGCACCGTACCAATCAATCGGTTATATTTCATGCTGACCTCTATCTTTATTTTGATCTTTACCTTTGTGACTGAAACAGAAACAAACGCACCAATGTAATACCAATGCCGATCACGGATAAGGTTGTGCCAATGAGGAAAGCGATATCTGAACCATACCAAACAAAGTTTCCCGCCAGAATGTCATGTAAACTTGAATTCATCATCGACTGATAATTCTCCGCCCCCTGAGCGACACTGACCCCAACTCCCGTACCACTTCCAACAGCAATTGACATCGTTGCTTTTTCAGAAATAACAGCTCCCCCCTGTCCGGTTTTAAAAGAAAAAAGACTCATCGTTACGGTTCTCCAGTCAAGTAGAAAGGACGATTTGTATTCATATTGAATACACGAAAACGAACCCCGTCAGATTTGTCTTGAAACATTCATGCATCCTCATAAATATGTAGCTTGTTCATATCCCGCTCCCAATGCTTGAACAGATGTTTGCTGGGATGCTTCCCTTTATCACAACGATAATCATGTTCCAGCCATGCCTGACAAATGGTATCGGTCGGAGCAAATTGATAATGATACATTCGGGTTTTAAACCGAGCCGCGATAGCCGATAACCCGGCAGCGTGTTTTGCGGAAATCCCCTTCTGAACCATATTGGTCACAGTGCTATATTTCACACCGAGGTAGTTGGCAATATATTCATAAGCTTTACACTTATTCATCGGCATCCGCCGGACCAAGGCTGAGAACGCATGATTCATGAGCTCTTTACGCATGGCGTTCATTTCTACTGTGGTAAATTCCATGATTTATTTCCCCATTTTATTGCTCTGATGTCTCTGCCCTAGCTCAGCGACACGTTTGAAAATGCCGGTTAACGCACTCGGATCCGGTACCCCTCGTTCACAACACAGTCGGTCAAACTCAGTTGTCACGGCTCATGGTGACAATCGGACAACCTGCGGCGGTAACGTGCCATCCGCAGACCACGCTGCACCTGCACCATGGTATTCACGCCCTGCTCCCGCTTGGCCCGTTTAATACTCATCCATACACCTTTTTAACCGCCGAAATATCACGACTTTGCCAGACTGGAAAACGGGTCAGGATCCAGCGCTTCACCACTATTCTGACAGTAATAGTAAGAAAACTTTCAATCAATGTAAATATAACGACGTAATTAAACTTTCTTTCCTAGTGTAAAAATCATTACAAAAGTGCTGTATACTTGGACTGAAAAGGGCTATGATGAGCACTTTGAATGCGAACACCTGTCAGGGTTCTGAAAGGAAACAACCAATTGAGGATACCCCGTCATTACGGGCATTGTGATTTATGATTGTTGAATTAGGCGAACGTCTCAAAGCCAGACGAGAAAGTTTAGGGCTCACCCAAGACATGCTGACAGCCCGAGTAAAAGAAATTGATTCATCACTGAGTCTGAACCGAATTACGATCAGCCAGATCGAAAACGGCATCCAGTCAAGTATGAAAGACCGCTTATTACTGGCGATGTCTAAAGCATTAGAATGTTCACCGGAATGGATCGTATACGGAACCAATTCTGCCAATGCCGAGTACGCTGAGACAGCATCGCAGGCAAACGTCAGTCATGGCCCTGCCGTTTCAACCATGTGTCCGGTGATTTCTTGGGTCAAAGCCGGTGATTTTTCTGAAGCCGTCACTCCGTATGCACCAGACGAATATGAATATTATCCTTGCCCGGTACACAGTGGCCCCGGCACTTATATTCTTCGGGTTCGGGGAGACTCGATGGAGCCAAGATTTGAAGAAAACGATCTGATCTTTATTGATCCGAATCTCGTCGAGCCAGAACACAACAAGTTCGTCATTGCGATGCTGACCGATTCAGCAGAAGCAACATTCAAGCAGATACAAGTCATTGATAATAAAAAATATCTGAAGGCACTCAATCCTTCTTATCCGCCAGAGCTGCGGTTTTTATCCATCAATGGCAACTGTCAGATCATCGGGACAGTCATTGCCCACATGAAGCCTATTTAATATTAAACCCATTAAAAAAGGGGAAGCGGCATAAGCTTCCCCCCCCTTCAGATACAACCAACCACACTATTACAGAATCATACCACCAAAGATAAATCCGAACGTCACTGCTGAAGTGATGGTCACCACACCCGGGATAAAGAACGGATGGTTGAAGACATAGCTACCGATTCGGGTCGAACCCGTATCATCCATCTCCACTGCCGCCAATAATGTTGGATAAGTTGGCAGAACAAAGAGCGCGCTCACAGCAGCAAAAGAAGCAACAGCTGTCAACGGTGCAACTCCGATGGCCAACGCAGCGGGCATCAACGCAGTGGTTGTCGCACCTTGTGAATAAAGAAGCATTGATGCAAAGAACAATGTAATCGCCAGCATCCACGGATATTGCTCAAGAATATGCGCAGACAATGCTTTAATCTCGTTGATATGGCCGGAAACAAAGGTATCACCTAACCATGCAACTCCAAGTACGCAGACACAAGCACTCATCCCAGATTTAAACGTTGAAACTGAGCTGATTTTTGAAGCATCGATCTTAGTAAACAGGATAATTGCCGTCGCAGCCATCAGCATAATCGCCATAATAGCTTGGTTACGACCGATTGCAGGGTCGGTAATCAATCCGACTGCCTTACTAATCATTGTGGCATAAGCAACCACAGCGATGATCGCAATGACGAAGATATAAACTGACGTTTTCGCGGATGGTAAAATTTCACGCTTGGTTACACCCCGAACTTTTATCAGACCTTTTTCCAGACGTTCTTGATAAATCGGGTCATCTTCCAAATCTTTACCTAAGAAATTAGCCACAAAAGCACCAACCATACATGCAGCAAACGTGGTTGGAATACACACAGCCAACAACATGAGATAACCGACGCCTAATGGCTCAAGAATACCGGAGAAAAAGACCACAGCTGCGGAAATCGGTGATGCTGTAATCGCAATTTGAGATGCAACCACCGCAATCGATAATGGACGTGACGGTCTGACTTTTTGCTCTTTCGCCACTTCAGCAATAACTGGCAAGGTTGAAAATGCCGTATGACCGGTACCCGCCAAAAGTGTCATCACAAAAGTTACGATAGGCGCATAAAAAGTAATATGTTTCGGATTTTTTCTTAAAAACTTTTCTGCCAAGTCAACCAGCCAGTCCATACCACCGGCAACTTGCATCGCTGCAATTGCAGTAATCACGGACATAATGATTAGAATAACATCGACCGGGATGGTACCAGCGTGCATACCCAATCCCATTGTCAAAATGATGACACCTGCCCCGCCGGCAAATCCAATGCCGATACCGCCAATTCTGGCGCCGAGAAAAATGAAGAGCAGGACAATAAACAGCTCTACTGCTACCATGATGATACCTCGTTAAGTTATTGTATTTTAATTAATAATTTTTATTTCAATATTGAATAATGACTTAGTGGGGCAATTGATAGCAGATCCATTGCAAGCACCCTCTCACAAACTAAAATCCCTTACGTCTTAACCACTCAATAACGGCTTTAATTTACGAATTCTGTCTTGCTTTTTGTTACAGGAAATCAAACGATAAATAACTTCCTTAACACAAAAATATATTTATGAAATTAATATTACTCCTCAATTCACAAATTAAAAAACACACTATATTTACATTTGAAACAATTGATTATTTAAATAAATCAATTGAAACTTTATTATTTCCTATAGGTACAATAAATGACTCAAATTGATAACTCTTGCTATGTTTCATATCCAGTGACAATAATAGAAAAAACGGAGGAAATCTTGATAGGTTAACCTGATCGAAGGAGACGGATAGATAAGAATAGAAACATCTCTCATATTAGCCATCAAGGATCCTTAGTTTATTATGTCGGAAATCATGTAATGATTACCTATTACTAAAATATAAGAATCCTTTCTGAGCAAAGATTAGTTTAAAAATCCATCCTGATTTTGGTTTTCATCATACCGTACAAATGCAAAAATAACAGTACTTAGATCACCTTTTTGGTGCATCCGGTTATTGACCGAAAAATAAATAAATAAAAATTGATCTAAATAAAATAATGAACATCTTGAGGAGATCTGACACAACAGATGTTGTGTCAGATATATATGAATACGTTAATGTTAATCAATCAACCATTACGATAAATATAACTATAGGCATTAATTGCCGGGACGCCACCCAAGTGTGCATATAATACTTTGGAACCTTTAGGGAAGAATCCCTGACGTGTCAGATCAATCAAACCTTGCATCGATTTTCCTTCGTAAACCGGATCGGTCATCATACCTTCCGTACGTGCTGCAATTCGAATCGCATCATTGGTCCCATCAGAAGGTACGCCATAAGCTGGATAAGCATAATCATCCATAATAACGATATCTTCTGCGGTGATTTCCTGACCTAATTCGACCAAATCAGCCGTATGTTGTGCGATACGTAAAACCTGCTCATGGTTTTTCTCCGGCGTACCAGAAGCATCAATACCAATCACATTTTGTGCTCTGCCATCTGCCGCAAAACCGACAACCATCCCGGCCATTGTTGACCCTGTCACCGTACACACCACGATATAATCGAATTTGATTCCCATTTCGGCTTCTTGTTCGCGAACTTCTTCAGCAAACCGGACATACCCTAACCCGCCATATGGATGCTCTGATGCACCGGCAGGAATCGGATAAGGAACACCCCCTTTTGCTTTCACATCTTCGATTGCATTTTCCCAACTTTCGCGAATACCGATATCAAACCCTTCATCAACAAGTTCAATCTCAGCTCCCATCACTCGGCTCATCAGAATATTGCCGACACGATCATAGACCGCATCCTGGAATGGTACCCAACTCTCCTGAACCAGCCGACATTTCATGCCGATTTTCGCAGCGGTTGCCGCCACCAGACGAGTATGGTTCGATTGCACACCACCGATAGTCACTAACGTATCGGCGCCACTGGCAATCGCCTCAGGGACAATGTACTCCAGCTTCCGAATTTTGTTGCCGCCAAAAGCCAGCCCACAGTTGCAATCTTCTCGCTTGGCATAAATTTCAATTTCTCCTCCGAGAAATTCACTCAGGCGACTGAGTTTTTCAATCGGGGTCGGACCAAAATTAAGCGGGTAACGTTCAAACTTCTCCAATTTCATGACAAATTTCCTTATATGCGATGACCAAACCAATCAATCTTGTTTGAAAGGATATGCATTTAGATTACTCAATCTGAAATGAAATGTGCTTCCAATTTATTTCCATTTTTTTAATAAAAATTTTACATATAAATCATAAATAGATACTTTAATGAATACATTACCATTAAAACGAAAGATAATTTCATGGATCAATCACTTGATCGTGTCGATCTGAAACTGCTGCGCCTGTTACAACAAGACGGCAGAACGAGTAATGCCGTACTGGCAGAAAAAACCAATATTAGTCCAGCGACATGTCACCGCCGCGTTGATCGCCTGTTCAAACAAGGGACAATTCAATCCGTTAGGGCAGAAATTAATCCACAGGACATTGATTTGGGCACCTTGGTCACTGTCGGTGTAGTACTGGATCGCTCAACACCGGAAAGCTTTGCCGAATTTGAAGCGGCAATTGTTCGCCTACCTGTCATTATTGATTGCCAGTTAGTTGCGGGGGAATTTGATTATTTTCTCCGAGTCCGGGTACAAGATATGGCGGATTTCAATCAACTACATGCCAATCAGTTGATCGCCCTGCCCGGTGTCCGACAGATCCGCACCTTCTTTGTCATGAAAGAAGTCATTCACCATGCGCCGTTACGGTTCTAGCTCACACGATATACAGTCATGATTGAGGAATATTAGATCGAAGCATAAAAAAACGGGGCATCAAAGCCCCGTTTCTCTTTATATATCTGCAAAAAACAATATGGTCATCTTAGAAGTGCAGTTGAATCACTGACACGACAATACAGCCCGGACGTCTGATACCGTCAATCTCAACGCGGATTTCACGCTCGATTTCCAGTCCTTTACGTACGGGTGTCACTTTGGTCAAAATACTTTTTGCCCGGACACGATCACCTGACTTGACCGGATACGGAAAGCGCACCTGATTCAAACCGACATTCACAACCATTTTTGCGGTCGGAAATAACGGTACTTCAGGATTCACGCTATCAGTCAGTTTCGGTAACAATGCTAACGTCAGAAAACCATGTGCAATGGTTGTCTTAAACGGAGACTCAACAGATGCCCGTTCAGGATCCGTATGAATCCACTGTGTATCTTCAGTCACAGAACCAAATTGATCAATCCGGGATTGATCGATATTCAGCCAGTCCCCGACATGGATCACTTCACCAATTTTCTCCCGTAGCTCTTCATACAAAGCCTGAGCTTCCGGGGTTAATTTCAGCGATTCTTGAGTGAAGGTTGCAGATTCACGCTTTAATGCAACATTATCTGCATCGTTCGGCAGACTAACTTCTTCATTCACCGCGGGTTGATGAAAATCTCTGATCCACGAAAACAGGTGAAAGTTATTCGTTTTTGTCAGCAACTCTTCCCAATACTCGCGCATCGCTGGCGGCATCTTCTGCATCAGTTCTGCATGCTGCTTGCTTAATATTTCACCACGTTGTTTGAACAGTTCGACGACTTTCATCTCAACTCCTTGCTTCATTATTATGAAGTCTATAACAGTTTGATTTTGAACTACTTCACAGAAAGGTGCAAATACTTTCGGGCGTACATGCGTTAACTGAACACTGTTTTTTACATATATTTCATTAACTTATAAATAAAACGCCATTTTATTAGAACAATAGAGCACAACTGGTACGCTTTCTTTGCATCTATCATGTCTACAGGTCTTAAAAAGAATACCGTTCCTTTTTTTAGTTTATAAATCAATATCATAGAAAATTCATATTCCCCGACTTGATCTGATGTATCATAAACGATTAAAAAACAACCAGACTCTGTATCACATACAAAAACAGTGCCATCATGCACAAAATTCCAATCATTTGATCCATTCACTCTCTCGTCGTTGCAATTTCTCCCCATTATCTATGCCTATCACAGATATCGGTCCGACAGATGGAATACTTTGCTATGCTCAGTAGACAATCAACCAAATATAAATGATAATTATTATCATATAGAAGTTTCAATCAGACCTGAAGGTGGCGATTGTATGAAAAAATATTTAATGACCTCATTTTACTGTGCTTTGATGCTCTTACCCGACATGGCTTGGGCGAAGTTTAAAGTCGTAACAACATTCACCATTATTCAAGACATGGCACAGAATATTGCCGGAGATGCTGCTGAGGTTGTCTCTTTAACCAAGCCCGGCGCAGAAATTCACAACTATCAACCGACACCGAGAGATATTATCAAAGCGCAGTCCGCTGATCTGGTGTTGTGGAATGGCCTCAATCTAGAGCAGTGGTTCCAACGTTTTTTCTCCAATGTAAAAGACGTACCTTCCGTCGTCGTCAGTGACGGAATTCAGCCACTCTCGATCTATACCGGCCCATATAAAAATAAACCCAATCCTCATGCATGGATGTCTCCGAAAAATGCATTAATCTATGTAGAAAACATCCGTCAGGCACTGGTGAAATACGATCCGGCCCATGCAGCAACATATAATCACAATGCTCAAGCGTATGAGAAAAAGATCCAACAACTGAGTGAACATATTCGGACGCAACTGGCAGCCATCCCTGAACAAAAACGCTGGTTGGTCACCAGTGAAGGCGCTTTCAGCTATCTGGCGAGAGACTATGGCTTAAAAGAAGCGTTTCTCTGGCCGATTAATGCCGATCAACAAGGCACACCACATCAAGTGAAAGCTTTAATTGATACCATCTACCAGCATCATATTCATGTGCTGTTCAGTGAGAGCACTATCTCTGACCGCCCCGCCAAACAGGTTGCCAGAGAAACAGGGGCAACCTATGGCGGTATCCTTTATGTGGATTCTCTCTCAACCCAAAACGGACCGGTTCCGACTTATCTGGATCTACTCAAAGTCACCACCGATACCATTGTCAGAGGATTACGATTATGAGCCAGCAACCCGTCACACTTGAAGCAACTCAAGTGAGTGTTACATACAATAATGGTTTTAAAGCGATTCACGATGTCAGCTTCCGTTTGCAGGGCGGCACCATTTGTGCGCTGGTGGGTGTGAATGGCGGCGGTAAATCAACACTATTCAAAAGCATCATGGGATTGGTCAAAACTTCTCAAGGCGAAATTCTCTTGTCCCAGCGCCCGGTCCGACATGCACTCAAACAGAATCAAGTCGCTTATGTGCCACAAAGTGAAGATATCGACTGGAACTTTCCGATCCTTGTTCGGGATGTGGTGATGCAAGGACGTTATGGCTTTATGAATTTTCTGCGCCGCCCGAGTCTGACGGATAAAGACAAAGTGCAGCAGGCGATGCAGCGAATGGGCATTGAAAATCTGGCGAGCCGTCAAATCGGAGAACTCTCCGGCGGGCAAAAAAAACGAGTGTTTCTCGCTCGGGCTCTCGCTCAGGAAAGTAAGACGATTTTACTCGATGAACCGTTTACCGGGGTCGACTTTACCACCGAAGAAGCGATTATGAATCTGCTTCGTGAACTCAGAGATGAAGGTCATCTGATTCTAGTGTCGACACACAATCTGGGGAACATTCCCGATTACTGTAATGAAGTAGTGTTTATCAACCGAACCATCGTTGCAGCCGGCAATATTCACGATACCTTCACCCAACAGAATCTGATTGCCACATTTGGCGGGGTACTGAAACACGTCGGGATTCTTGGTGAAACACTGCATCAGGATCAGGATGAACGCGCCGTTACGATTTTCTCAGACCATGAGAAACCTGCGGTCTTTTATGGCAAAGATCAACACAACGCAACACTGATTCGGGACGGCAAATCACCCGAACAACCTCAATCGACCCAGAGGTAACGGCTATGTTGGAATTGCTTCTAGAACCGCTACACTATCAATACATGCAGCACGCCATTTTAAGTAGTGCGATCGTCGGTGCGGTATGCGCATTCTTATCCGCTTTTCTGATGCTCAAAGGCTGGTCCCTGATTGGTGATGCGCTGTCTCATTCTGTGGTTCCCGGTGTTGCCGGTGCTTATGCATTAGGATTGCCTTACTCAGTCGGCGCATTTATCGCCGGCTTTCTGGCTTCCATCGGGATCGCGCTGCTCCGGTCACTCTCCCATTTGAAAGAAGATGCCATTATCGGTTTCATTTTCACCACTTTTTTTGCCGCTGGCCTCCTGCTGATTTCACTCAATCCGACGTCAATTAATATTGAAGGGATTATTTTCGGCAGTATCTTAACCGTCAGTCAGTCCGACTTAATGCAAATGCTGATCATCGCCGGCGTGTCATTTGTACTCCTGACATTGCTGTGGAAAGATCTCATGCTGGTGTTCTTCGATGAAACCCAAGCCTCATCTGTTGGTTTATCACCGACCATTCTGAAAATTATATTCTTTACCATTCTCAGTGCCTGTACGGTTGCCTCACTACAAACCGTCGGCGCCATTCTGGTGATCGCCATGGTCATCACTCCGGGAGCAACGGCATACTTACTGACCGACCGATTTGGCCTGCTGTTAATCATTGCCATCACGCTTGGTTTTGTCACCAGCGCTTTAGGTGCCTATCTCAGTTATTACCTGAATGGCGCAACGGGCGGCACGATTGTGTTGCTTCAAACCCTGATCTTTCTCTGCGCCTTTGTCTTTGCACCGAAATATGGTGTGCTCGCGAACCGGAGAAACGCCAAACATCGAGCCTCAGTTGGCGAGTCCGTTGACGAGAAGAGCTTAGAGAAACAGACGGTCAACAAGACACACGCCCACAACGTCGTGACATCAGGTGGTTATCATGGATAATCTCATACAATGGTTCAGTGAACCTTTCCAGTTTGAATTTATGCAGCGTGCGCTGTGGGCCGGTCTGGCCGTCGGTGCGGTCTGCGCTGTACTCTCGTGCTATCTGGTCCTGAAAGGCTGGTCGCTGATGGGCGATGCGATCTCTCATGCCGTATTGCCGGGCATCGTGATTGCCTACGCATTGGGTATTGCACTGCCAATCGGCGCATTCATCTCCGGCCTTACCTGTGCCCTGATGAGTGGCTATATCAAGGAGAATTGCCGGGTCAAAGAAGACACCGTGATGGGGATTGTTTATTCGGGCATGTTTGCACTGGGTCTAATTCTATTCACCAAAATAGAAACCGATCAGCACCTGCTACATATTCTGTTCGGCAATATGCTCGGTATTCAGGATTTTGAATTCACTCAGACCGTGACCTTATCCCTGATTGTATTTGCGATTATCGTCATATTCAGGAAAGATTTTTTACTTTACTGCTTTGACCGCAGCCATGCGCGAGTTGTCGGGTTACCCGTGGTGCTGCTTCACTACGGTTTACTGGTGCTCTTATCACTGACCATCGTCGCAACCATTCAAGCTGTCGGTGTCATTATGGTGGTCGCAATGCTAGTGGCTCCGGGTATGACCGCTTTTATTCTCACCAAACAGTTTGCCTACATGATGTGGATTGCACTGGCGGTCTCGCTGAGCGCTATTATTCTCGGAATCTTGATCAGTTTTCACATCGATGGCGCAACCAGCGCATGTATCGTCCTCGTTCAGGCGGCATTTTTTATTCTGGCACTCACTGTCACAAAACTAAAAACCCGAGTGGCAACATTCAACGAACCGGCATCAGAGACAAACACTAGGGGCTGTTGACCTTTCGTGATGGTTTTTGCAGCAATTTGTCGTGCATTTAGTCAAGGCAGGTCATGTGAAGTGTAGCGCTCTACATGAACCATGACCTAACGCTGGATAAATGAGCGACAAATGCTGCCCAGAGGGTTCATCTGAACGTGTCTTGCTCTTTGTTACGGGTCATTTGCTTAGGATAGCTAAGCGGCATGCCAGCGACAGACATAAAAATACCGCCGATTGACGGTATTTTTTAACAATCAATCAACTAGCCGGTCACCCATAGCAGTACAGCGATCACCTGCGGTGTCAGAATCCTCAAACACATCACTAACGGATAAACCGTCGCATAAGCCAGTGATGAGGCGCCACTGGTTGCATGCATTGCATTGGCAAATGCCAGAGCCGGTGGATCGGTCATCGAACCCGCCATTAATCCGCAAATCGTCAGATAGTTCACTTTACCGAAAAAGCGGGCGAACATACCGACGGAGATCAACGGAACCAAGGTAATGATAATTCCGTATCCCATCCACGTCAGCCCTTCACCATCCATGATGGTCGTGAAGAAATTACCACCGGAACTGATCCCGACAACCGCCAGAAAGAGCACGATACCGATTTCCCGTAAAGCGAGGTTCGCACTTGGCGGCATAAACCAGTAAAGCCGACCGATACTGCCGATTCTTGCCAAAATAATGGCAACAATTAACGGCCCTCCGGCCAGCCCCAACTTCAGCGGTGCCGGTAAATGTGGGAGCTGAAACGGAATTGATCCAAGTAATACACCTAAGCCAATACCGATAAAAATCGGCAACATCTGTACATGATGTAGCTTACTTGCCGTATTTCCGAGCATTTTACCGACATATTCAATATCTTCTTTCTGGCCGACAATATACAGAATATCCCCGAATTGCAGCACCGAGTCTTGGCTTGCCACCAGCTCGACACCAGACCGGTTCAACCGTGAAATCACCACATTATGCTTATATTTGAGGCTCAATTCCCCCAAATGCTTACCGAGCACTTTTTCATTGGTAACCACCACCCGATCACTTTTCAGCACTGTCCCTTTGGTGGACAACGACTCCGAAACTTCACGTCCGACAATCAAAACCGCTTTATGCAATAGTTCCTGACGGTCACTGACAAAATGCAGATAATCACCGATATGGAGCGTGGTATCATCACCGGGAACAACCAAATTGCCTTGAGTCTTCATTCTGGAACACACGACTCCTTGACCAATCAAGGTGACCAATTCAGCAAACTTCATCTGATCCATATTCGGATTGTCGATCATCACATTGACCGATAACAGATCTTTGCCTTTCCCCAGACTGCGGCTGTCATAAGACTCAGCTTCTTTATCCACATTAATTTCAAAAACAATCCGGATAATCCACATTGACAGCAAAATCCCGATAATCCCAAAGGGATAAGCCATGGCATAACCGAGCCCCAGCATATCGACTTGACTGTTCACTTCTCCCAACTCATGCAGAATTTGTTGTCCGGCAGCTAAAGAAGGCGTATTGGTCACCGCACCGGAGTAGATTCCGAGGAAAATATGCAGCGGAATATTGAAAATAAAATGAAGGATAACAGCCGTTAAACCACCAACGACGACAATCCCTGCCGCCAGTCCATTCAGCTTGAGACCACTGCTCTTCAGAGATGCAAAGAACCCCGGCCCGACCTGAATCCCGATGGTATAAACAAATAGAATCAACCCGAATTCTTTAATGAAATGCATAGCATGACTATCAAGATGCCAACCAAACTGGTTGATGAAATGCCCGACGAAAATTCCGCCAAACAGCACGCCACCGATACCGAGCCCGACACCTTTGATTTTCAAGCCACCTAACCACAACCCAATCACTGCCACCAAGGACAGGACAAGTATCGAGAGTGCGACTTCGCCCATAATTATTACTTCCGTTATCAGATTTAAAAAATGAAAAAATTAAATTTATCTGCACTAAATAAAATAGTTTTGAATCGCATGTGTGCAAAAAATAAATATTCTAAAAATAAGTCTATAGCCTTCGATCTGTCTTATTTTTGATAAAGGTTAAAAATTGCAACATTAATCAGCGTTCTGGAAAGCGAAGTGTTCAATTTGTGAGGACAATAGGTTCAATGAATCGATTTAATGATTCTTATATATTTTGAAAGTTCATGGCAGGGGAGGAATGACTTGATTCGGAATCAACCAATATATTTACGGACACTATCGATATTTACGGACACTATCGCGAATGACCAGTGTCGGTTCAAGATGAACGATTTGTGCCTCGCTCTGCCGTTTATCAAGACGATTAACCAGCGCCTCAACCGCAGCAGTTCCTAAACGATGCTTTGGCTGGTGGATGGTTGTTAATGAGGGCGTAACATATTTGGCAATGTAGATATCATCGTAACCGATAATCGACAAATCCTCAGGAATCCGGATGCCCCGGGCGTGGGCTGCATTGATCACCCCCATCGCCATCATGTCATTACCGGCAAATATAGCGCTGGGTAGCGGACCACGCTGACAGATACGCTGAAATGCATCGACGCCACCGTCGCATTCAAAATTGGCTTCAGCGATCCATGCCGGATTAATCGACAGTTTCGCCTCATTCATGGCTTTTTTAAAGCCTTCGTAACGCATATAAGCCTGATGCAACTGCAACGGCCCCGTGATACAACCGATCTCCCGATGGCCACATTCAATCAGATAATTGGTCGCCATCAGCCCGCCGAGCAGCGAATTATCCTGAATTTTATCGCAAGCAAAATGGACAGGACCACGATCCATCACGACCACAGGCACTTCCGGAAAACGATCGAACGCATCAATATGCTCCCCTTCAAGGGATGAACACATCAAAATAAGACCATCTACCCGCTTTTCAAGCAAAGTGTTGATCGATTCTTTCATACGATGATCATCACCTTCGGTATTACATAAGATGAGATTGTAACCCTTTTGATAGCAACTCCGCTCAACACCCTTCACCACTTCACCGAAGAACGGATTCGTCGAGGTTGTGACTAACATACCAAGCGTTTTGGTTCGATTCATTTTAAGACTACGTGCTAATGCAGAAGGTGAATAATTCAGATCTTTCGCCGCCTGATTGACCCGGACGGCTATTTCATCACTCACATAACGAGTTTTATTGATCACATGACTTACCGTTGATGTGGAAACGCCAGCACGTTTGGCAATATCTTTCATCGTCGCCATGTGATCTCTCCTTTGTGGTTTGTTTGTCTACATCATGAGTTATCTGTCATGCCTGTTGTGCAAGAAAAGTATCTACTTCTTGTCGCGCCGGAATCGAGGTCTGTGCGCCAAAGCGAGTCACAGAAATCGCCGCCGATGCATGAGCAAAACGAATCGCATGCTGCATTGACAACCCTTCCAATAGCCCGGTCACCAGTGCGCCATTAAATGTATCACCGGCAGCGGTGGTATCGATGGCATCAACCCGAAATCCGGGAATCAATGTTCCCTGCCCGCTTTCACTGAGCCACACGCCTTTGGCACCCAAGGTTATCAACACCGTGGTGATACCTTTCTCATGCAGCACCGCAGCCGCACGCGCGGCACTTGACTCATCCGTAACAGCCACACCCGTCAGAACCTCGGCCTCGGTTTCATTAGGCGTAATCATATCCACACAACTGAGCAGTTCATCCGGCAGCGAACGTGCCGGTGCAGGATTAAGAATCACTTGCGTACTCGCAGCTTTTGCAGTCTGAGCACCACGAATCACCCCTTCAAGCGGCGTTTCCAACTGAGTCAGAAAATACTCTGCTTGCTGAATGCGAGTCAGATCACTGTCCAGTGATTCAGCCGTGAGGCGAGCATTCGCTTCAGAAGAGATACAAATCGCATTTTCACCACTATCCGTGACCTGAATCATCGCGATCCCAGTCGGGCAATCCGGTTGAATTTTTACCCCGGAGATATCCATACCATCGAGCTTAAAACTTTCCCGGATGTTGACGCCAAACGGATCATCACCGACGCTGGCAACAAAACTGATATCGGCTCCCAAACGAGCAGCAGCAACCGCCTGATTGGCCCCTTTTCCACCAGGAATCACCTGATAATCATGTCCATGAAGCGTTTCTCCCGGACGTGGAAAAGTCGGAACTCGTAACACATGATCAGCGTTAACACTGCCCAGTACAACTAATTTACTCATAAGGATTTCCTCGAAAATCAGCTCAATATATGTAAGGTCTGAACTCTCGCAAAAATGCAGACCTTACCGATATTCGGTATTTTTTTATCTTGAATAACGGGTTTTCTCAGGATGCTGCGTCACTCCCGAACATCATCGAGAAAAGGCAGGTCAGCGACGGTCGCCGCTGACCTATCTGGCTTAGTTACTAATAATTTTCAAAGGTACAGGAACGTTTTTGTTCACTGTGCCGCCTTTGAGTAATTGATCAGCGATATCAACACCCAACGCACCGATAACATCCGGCTGTTGAGCAATTGTTGCTGCTAATTGACCACGCAGAACCGCTTTCATACCGTCATCTGTGCCATCAAATCCAACGATCATCACTTTTTTGCCTGCCGCCTGAACCGCACGAACTGCACCAAGCGCCATTTCATCATTCTGAGCAAATACCGCTTGTACATCAGGGTTGGCTGCCAACAGGTTTTCCATGACGTTCAAACCTTTCGTCCGGTCAAAGTCTGCTGGTTGGCTAGCTAAAAGATTCAAATGACGTTTTTTCACAGCGTTCATGAAGCCTTCACCACGCTCACGAGCAGCAGAAGTACCAGCAATCCCTTCCAACTGAATCACTTTGGCATTGTCACCAAGCTTGTCAGCGATGAAATCACCTGCCATTTCACCACCGGCAACGTTATCTGATGCGATATGGCTGACAACATCACCATGGTTGGCACCACGGTCAAGGGTGATGACTGGCACTTTGGCGCGGTTAGCCAGACGAATAGCATTCGAAACGGCGTCGGAATCTGTTGGGTTAATCAGAATGGCTTTCACACCACGAACCGTTAAGTCTTCCACGTTGGAAAGCTCTTTACTTGGATCGTTTTGTGAATCCAGAACGATGAGTTGATAGCCCAAATCTTTGGCTTTCGCTTCGGCACCATCTTTCATGCTTACAAAAAATGGATTGTTCAACGTCGATAGTACAATCGCAATGGTGTCCTGCGCCTGCGCTGCAATCGACATCGTAGACGAAAGTAAAGCTGTAGAGATTAGCGTAACTAGTTTTTTCATCTTGTTTTCCTTATTTTCAGGCTCTGAATCGACCTTCAACCCGATTCGAGATTCCATGATTGTATAGGTACTACGGGTGTTGCTAATTACTGATTGTTTAAAAAGAACGACTGTTAAAAAACGATTGTTAAAAACGAAACGACTGTTTAAAACGGACTACTTATTTTTATTATCGACCAGAACTGCCAGCAAAATCACGATCGCTTTGGCAATCATCTGATAATAGGAAGAAACATCCAACAAATTGAGCGCATTATTCAAAAATCCGATAATTAACGCCCCGACTAATGTCCCCATGATTCGGCCTTTACCACCCATCAGGCTGGTTCCGCCCAAAACAACAGCGGCAATCGCGTCTAACTCATACCCCATACCAGCAGTTGGCTGTGCAGAAGAAAGACGTGAGGTAACAATAATCCCCGCCAAAGCCGCCATCAGACCACAGATAGCATAGACACCAATTTTGACGCGATCCACATTGATACCGGATAATCGGGTTGCAGACTCATTACCACCCAATGCGTAAACATAACGCCCAAATCGGGTGTGATTCAACAAATACCATGCTAGCCCGAAAACGATAACCATCATCCAGACCGGTACAGGAATACCAAGCATATAACCCGTACCGAACCAAGCAAAACTATCGGCAACATTAGTAAATCCGGTTGAGATGGGCCGCCCCTCAGTGTAAACCATAGTGACACCGCGCAATAATGTCATCGTCACCAAGGTCGCAATAAACGCCTGAACTTTACCTTTAGCGATGATAATACCACTCAGTCCGCCCAGACAGGCACCGGCCAGTAACGACACCGGAACCGCAACAAAGACCGGCAACTCAAGCGCAATCATACTCGCGGCAAAAGCACCACAGAGGGCCAAAACAGAGCCGACGCTCAAATCAATCCCTGCGGTTAAGATGACCAATGTCATCCCGACCGCCATGATGGCATTCACTGAAGTCTGACGCAGAATGTTAAGTATATTATCAACAGTAAAGAAATGAGGGTTCAAAAACGACACAACAAGTATCAAAAAAAGCAGTGCTATCAATGATTTTTGCTCAATGAGCCATTCTTTGCTGAACCACTTACGTTGGTTCGGTGTCGGTTGATTCATAGAATTGGTATTCATGCTGCTACCTCGTGAATATGCTTACCCACGGCACACGCCAGCAGGTTTTCTTGATTGGCATCTTGCGCCGCAAACTCGCCACTAATGCGTCCTTCATGCATGACAAGAATTCTGTCGCTCATTCCGAGGACTTCCGGCATTTCGGAAGATACAAGAATGATACTCATCCCTTCCGCTTTAAATTTGTTAATCAATTGGTAAATCTCTTTCTTCGCCCCAACATCCACACCACGCGTTGGTTCATCGAGAATCAGCACTTTAGGTCGCGTCATCAGGCCTTTGGCAATTGCCACTTTCTGCTGATTCCCGCCGGATAAGTTACCGATAATCTGATCCTGAGAAGGTGTTTTAATATTAAACAGGCGAATGAAATCGCTGACCGCTTCTCTTTCAGCATGATGGTTAATTTGTAGTCCATTCGAATACGATAGGTAATCCAACGCACACAGCGACATGTTATCTTTAACGGACAAGCCCAGCACGAGCCCGTCGCCTTTACGGTCTTCCGAGATATAAGCGATCCCGCTTGCCAAACCTTCTTGTGGGGTGTTGGGTGAAATGACTTCGCCATTGAGCTTCACTTCCCCTTTCTCCCGTGGAAATGCGCCATAAATCACTTTCATCAACTCGGTACGCCCTGCGCCCATCAATCCGGATACGCCAAGAATTTCACCGCGTTTCAGGACAAAACTCACATCGTGAACCCCTGCCCCTGTCAGACCACTCACTTCCATCGAGATGTCGCCATTCATCGAATCTACCCGAGGGTACTGTTCATCGAGTTTACGTCCGACCATCATCTCAATCAGCGTATCTTCGTCGATCTCCTCGACCAAACGCTGACCAATAAATTTCCCGTCGCGTAACACCGTGACATCATCACAAATTTCAAAAATTTCTTTCAGCCGGTGAGAGATATAGACAATGCCGCAACCTTGTTCACGGAGCTCACGAATCACACTAAACAGGGATTCCGTTTCCGTATCGGTCAGAGCATCCGTCGGCTCATCCATAATGATAACTTTCGATTCAAACGACAGCGCTTTCGCAATTTCAACCATCTGTTGTTCGCCGAGACTCAATTGCCCCAGTGGTGTTTTCGAACTACGACGCACATTCAGGCGACTCAACAAACGATCGGCCTCCTGATACATCTCTTGCCACAAGATCCGACCGAAACGATTGGTCTTTTCCCGCCCCAAGAAGATATTCTCGGCAATCGTCAACTCAGGAATCAAATTTAACTCCTGATGAATAATCGAAATTCCGGCTTCCTGAGAATCTCTCGGTCCTGCAAAAGCAGCGCGTTCTTGTTGATAAAAAATGTCTCCGGCATCTTTTGTATAAATGCCAGTCAACACTTTCATCAGTGTCGATTTTCCTGCGCCGTTTTCTCCCATCAACGCCATCACTCGTCCCGGATAGACATTCAAGCTGGCACCATCGAGCGCTTTCACGCCGGGAAATGCTTTGTCTATCTGGCTGAGCGCTAAAATGGGTTCTATCATGATTTCACCTCAATTGACTCTGGAATGCTGCCGGAACTTCAATTTGTTCTCAAACTAAAGCAACCTGTTCTCGAACTAAAAAACGACACCCGCCTGAAAAATCACGTTAGCATACGGTGTACATTCACCTGTCCGTACGACCGCACGACTGTCTTCGGTGCGACTCTTGAACGCTTCATGACTAATATAGGTTCGACGGATGGTTTTACCGGTCTTTTGTTCTTCAATTTGCAGCAAATGCTGCAATTCTTCATGTAAATTCGGGCTGACTTCACGAAATTCAGCAGCAAGGACAACCCCTTCGATCTGCATCTCGGCCAATAACGTGCGTACTGTTTCAATAAATCCCGGCACACCATGCGTTAAAGCAAGATCAATCCGCGATGTTGTCTCCGGAATCGGTAATCCGGCATCACAGACGGTCACTTCATCGGTATGTCCTAATGTCGCAACCAAATAAGAAAGTTCTGAGTTCAGTAACTGATTTTTTTTCATCACAATGCCTCAACAATCAAGCAAAACACTGATCAACATCGTGATCAACTTTTGCTGTTGAATTTCGACAAGCTGTATAAAAAACACTCATCGAAACGTTTCGATAAAATCATATCGCAATCTGAAAAGATTGAATCCCAGTAAAATGCAGACTGTGAAGCAGATCGATGAAAGTGGCTTAGACTCGCTAAAAAAATTGAACAAGATCACTGAATAAACATGATTTGATGAGTGAATGATGATTATAAAATCGAAAGCATAAGAAATAATTATTGTACGCAGCCAGATACGACAATCCCTGAGCAAGCTGGCCTGACAACAGCCCTTAGCAAACAATCCCGAGTAAACAAAGAAGTAACAGCGTCATGGCGCGCACAGGTTGTGGAGCCGCGCCACGCTCATGATTCAGTAATGATTGTTCGGTGATAACGGTTCGGTGATAACGGTTTAGAGATGATTGCTCAGTGATGGTGGGTTTCAGCCATGATTTGTTTAACCATCCCCTTTTCAACCATGAAATGATGAAGCAAAACCCGGCATAACAGATGGTGTAATAATACCGAGAGCCCCAGCGGCACAAGGATCAGCCCCAACAGCATTTTGATAGCAAACTGAATCACCACCAGGAGACCATGCTCCACCTTGTGATGAAGTTTTGCCGATGTTGCCTTATGCAGCAATGTCACGCTGCTTTTAGCGTGTTCTTTCAGATCGCGATGGTGTCGCTGATGACCTTTCAGTTCACCGGCAACCGCAGAGAAATACCCAAAGCCAGTCGGCTCTGTGAAACTTTGCTCAATCACAGTCGCCCCCAGCACACTCAAATGCAGTGCGTAGGGAATAATCAACCAGCAAAGCAAAAACAGCGTTGCGCTCAGGCGTAACAGCTTTCGGGCAACCGACCATTGCAAAACAGTGCGTTGAAACAGAGCCAATATCAGCCAGCCCAACGACAGACCGACAAATATCAAAAACAGCCAAGGCGTTGCCAATTCCGCACAGATCACCAGCACCCGTAGCAACGCGATTGCCGCCAAAGAAATCGCAATCGCTTCTGTGCCCCGTTCAAGAACCTGATTCAGTCGTTTCAGAATGCGACCCACTTCAACATTCATATCAATAATAAATGACACCCCGAACTGACTGCTGTCAGCCACACTGATCAACGCATCCAGTTCCAGCAAGTGCAATAACTCGGCACCGACTTCCTGCTCCGTATGGGTCAGATACAATAAGTTGGCGCGATACACTGGATCGTGAGACGCATCGCTAAGAGATGCATCACCGGACGGTGAAAACGGACTGGGGAACCAGAGAAATACCGCTCCCCCGAGCATCACAATGGCACACAGCAACCACCAACGGCTGATTTGTGGTGCTGATGATGGATGTGTGGTCTGGCCGGATGAAGCCGTTTTCTGCGGATCGGATGACGCTGATTTTTCAGCCAATGTTCCTTGTGAAGAAGCCCCTTGTGGAGAAGTTCCTTGCTGAGCTTGCTGTTTAGATGCTGTGGTCGGACTCATATGGCCTCCTGACGAACGCGACACCGAATCGTTTCAAGGGCGGTCTGCTCAAGCGCTTTATCCAGATCCACTGCGCCTCGAATCCCCGGCAGCCGCCCTTGTTCAGAATGCTGCCAGAGCTGAATATGCTGCAACCCTGCCGGTCGAATCATCTCCGGTGAATAATCAGCCAGCCAGAACGGATAATGATTGAATGAGTCTCCGATATAAGTCTGCCAGAAGTCACCATAGGAATAGATAACGGGCGTACATCCGGTTGCCTGCTCAACACCACTTAAAAATTGCCGCAACCGCTTTTGTAAAACCTGCGGTTTGACACCTCTGGACACCTCAACATCCACCATCGGCGCCAAAGTAAGCGGATGTCCTTTGGTCGCACGCAAGAAATTATTCAGTTGCTGATGCGGGTCGTCACCGGCTTCAAAAAAATGATAAGCACCGACGAGAATCTGATGCGGTATAAGCGCCTGTATATTGGTCGCAAACATCGGGTCGAGGAACGTCATACCGTCAGACGCTTTCAAATAAACAAAATCGATACCCGACGCAATCACATCACGCCACACGACCCGCCCTTGATCGTGAGAAACATCAATCCCTCGCGCCTTTTGACGCTTGGGCACGCTTTTCTCCTCTGATGATGTGATAACCGCAGATTTATCTGTTGTGGGTGGCAGTGCTGATTGTTCAGCCGGAGACGAGTGAAGCGCAGCCGGAGTGACTGGCTTAGAGAAGGTATCGGACGGTCTGGCCGTCGATGGCATCGCACTCGATAAATCATGAAGCAACGGTCGTGAGAGCAAAAGATAACTCCCGACAAACATCCCGACGATTACAGTACCTAATACCGTCTTTAGCACTGTGTTTTTCTCTGTTATGACTTTTTCTGTCATCGCGTTCCCTGCCACAAAAATACACCTCAGCGAAGGACGGTTCTGACCCTCATGCTGAGCTTATTTTCGTCATGTTACCGACGCGATTGTGACGAAACTCGGTGGTTTCAATGGAATGAACAGCATCCATCGCTATGTTTCATCCAATCCAAATCAACCCCTCAACGAAGAAAACCATTCCGGGAGAATGGTTAGGCTTTTCCGGGCAGGACGCCCGTAAAAATCGGTTCTGGACAACGTGCGACGCTGTTAAACAAAAAAGATCTTCTGGTTACTCCTGCATCTTGGCAAGAGTAACTGGCGCACAGAGCGTCCATGCCTCTGAAACTGGGGAAACCAGTTGTGCGTCAAACTGCAATGCCGATGGCTGGAAAAGTAAAAGGATGATGCTGAGTTTGGGACGCAATGACTTTCCTCGATTTCATTAGCATCCTCGAACGCGCCCCAGTTACTTTTGATAGATGTCAAAAGTAACCAAAAGCATCTTTCTGAGTTCAGCGCACGTAATCAGGGACGCTTTTATTCGCTCCTGCTCACGAAAAGCTTAAAATTCATCCATGAATTTCACCCTGAGAGCATCGATCAATTTAGCTTCGTTCTAAACATGTTTTACTTCACTCAAACAAACCACCCAACGAAGAAAATCATTCACGGATGAATGATTAAGCTTTTCCGGGCAGGACGCCCGTAAAAGCTGGTTCTGGACAACGTGCGATTCAGCCAAACAAAAAAGATCTTCTGGTCACTCTTGCATCTTGGCAAGAGTGACTGGCGCACAAAGCACCGATGTTTCTGAAATCGAGGAACAAAATGTGCGTCACAACTCAGTGCCGGAGGCTAGGAAAAACAAATCGTAAGACCGTAGGTCAATACTCCCAATACTTTGAAATCACTCGCAAAAAAATGACAAACCAAGTATTAGGAAAGTATGGGATTTCACGATACCACACGCGTTTTGCACTGCGACCTCTCGTCAACAAACCCGATGCTGCTTACTCTGCACAGGCACCGAAAAAAACGGTGTCGGGATTAGGAACCCCGCAATACATCAGACACACATCTATCAGTCTTGTGACGATTGATATTTATGTGTAGCCTACTCGTTCCGATTATGGTGAGCTGGGCACAGGCAGCTATGCTGGCCGTTTTTGATGTGGCGGTAGTTCCTAACCTTGTCCAGTTCACCACCCATTGATTAGGAACCTCTGAGTGGTGATAGTTTTTAATATTCCACATCAAGAGGGTTATTATGCCTAAATCTCTAAATCCTGACTTACATCTGACCGCCCGCGGCTATCTGATTGATTGTCTGATCACCAATACGCTCCCCAGCGTCGATCAAAATGAACTGCGGGAAATTCTCCTGTTTCTCAACAATCTGATCACCTTTGATGAGATTAATCTGAAGAAAGAAGAAATGATGCTCGATGAGTAAATCAGTAGTAGGCTGAAAACGAGCGGAGTGGCAACGGTATGCACTGCGTGCCACTCCACATGTCCCCGTGCATACGGGGAACACATGCATTGCGCCAAAATTATAATTTCACAATTCGGTTCATCCCCGTGCATACGGGGAACACTCTAATTGTAGACATTTGATTCATATAAATAAATTCCCACGTTAACAATCTACCAACATTTTTCCCTATTTTTATGCTTAGCGATCTGACCGAAAATCATCAAACAATCCGGTGTCCGGTGATCTGCCAGAGTGCCTGTCCTTGTCTTTATAGCAACTTACATATCACTCTCGATTGGCTTAAATTTCACCAACCTCAACCCCTCAAAATCAATCGGCTCCCGGCGGTTTTCGCCATATGTCTGAAAATCAAAACCAGATTCAGTATTGGTGGCCCACGCCATGACCACATTGCCGGTTTCCGCCAGTTGCATCACTTGCTCCCAAATCATCTCACGAACTCGTTTAGAGACCTCTCCGACATACACCCCAGCACGCACTTCTAATAACCAGACGGCTAACCGGCCACGTAAACGGGGTGGTACGGCCTCTGTGACAACAACCAACATACTCACAATTATTTACTCCTGTGTCCGGCATCACCGTAAGATTCAGGTTCAGGAATCGCGGGGGGTTGTGCATCTTCCGGCGGCAGCGGTGGCTCGATTTCTCCGGCAGCTAATACCTCTTCAATCAGAGGAATCAATTTTTTAAGAGTCTGATTTTTTCGAAAGGCTTCCCGACATTCCTGGCGTACTTTTCTATCGGGTTCAAGCGGCCGATACGATGCAACCCTGAACGCAACAGGAACCACAGTATCAAATTTGATAATGTCAGCGATATCATACACAAACGATAACGGTTTGCCGGTATGTAAGAAACCTATCGCCGGAGCATACCCGGCCGCCAGAATCGCAGCTTCAGTCACCCCATACAAACAAGCCGTTGCCGCACTAATACATTGATTGGTGATATCCCCTTTTTGCCAGTCTTTGGGGTCGTACCGGCGCCCCTGCCAGTCAACCCCGTACTGTTTGGCAAGTATCTCGTAGGTTTTACGTACCCGTGCCCCTTCAATCCCCCGCAACTGCTCGACACTCCGGCGCTCTGGCGCAGATTCTTTAAAGCGAAGCTCGAACATCTTGCGCACGACTTTTAAGCGTAACGCTTCATCCAGTGCTAACTTGGCCTGATATAGCAGACGATCGGATCGTGCCCCACCCGGCTGACCCACAGAATAAAGACGCACACCCGCTTCACCGACCCAAATCAGTAATGTGCCCGTGGTTGAGGCCAGTTTCACCGCAGCATGGCTAATCCGCGTACCGGGTTCGAGCAGAATACAAGCCAATGACCCGACCGGAATATGCATCCGTTCACCATTAACTTCATCAATGACGACAAACGCCCCGTCACGCACATCGATTCGCCCCATCGCGACAAAAATCATCGAATTACGTTCTTTCATCGGGATCGGTTTTAGGGGAATGAATGACATTAGATCCTCCTGATCAACATCAGGCCACATCCCATCGCTTTGGCTCTGCCAAAACCCTCAGCATATTGACTTAAGAAGCGTTCAGGATCGGTGACAGTCAAAATCCCCTGTACATCAACACTCGAAAACCGAACATGATGTTTATGCTTTTCCCGACGATTTTTCTTATAACTACTGTGTTGGGTATAGCTCTGGATATCAGGCTGGGTATCCAGTTGGATTCCCCATTGGCTCAAGCGAGCATCATGACCGAACCACTGGTGCACAGCGTCATCCATATGTTGTTGCAACACATGTGGTTGTAGTTGTTCATCCCGAAGCTGGTGTTTGGTATGCATCACCACATCATGACGCTGCTGGCGGCCATCTTTGGTGATACAAACCGTTGGATTGATCCGTAATTGATAAGCAAGTTTCTGCCCGGCATGCAGCTGTGGTACAAAAACTTTACTCTCGACCCGACAATGGCGGCTATATGGGTCTGGCTGGGTTTTCGAAAGCGTATAAAAGAACGGTAATTGATGCGCATCGACGTCTTGGCGATAAATAAACTGACGTTTCTCATCCCGATAAAAAAGCTCACGCCACAACAGTTGATGAGAGGCGTATGCGTCATTTTGGTCAAGCTCAAGCAGAACCTTGGCTAAATTAGCAGAGGGGCTTAGCGTAACTTTTGATAAATACAATTGCATGTTTTATACCCTTTCATTTGCCGGAGCCGATGATCCGCTGTCTTTATTCGCACGAGATTGCGCGACCGAGAGTTGATACATCGTGCGTGACTGAAACTGCCAACGGCCCCTATTTTCCGGTTCATCCCAAGGGAAAGTCGTGACAACCGTCTCTGAATCTTCCGGTTCAATCGCTTGAGGATCTTTTTCCCAAAAGTAGGTCACCCATCCATTGTGGCGTAGCAAAAAGTCATCAGCCTTTTGACTCCAAGTGAGCATGTGAAATTCAGTGTCTAAAGCAGCACGAAGGAAGCCGTCAGCCACAATTTGTGGTGATAACGGCGCAGCAGGCGGGCAAGACTTACGGCCTAAATAGAGCGAAAACACCGGTGTTTTCAGGGCAGAATGAAGCTCAGCTAATGTATAACTCGGCTCAGGTGTCAGAGTCACCGCAACCGTCCACATCCCATCACATCGATAATCCCGGCTGGAAAGTACCGTATTGAGGTGCGATTCAGACAGTTCGCTCTTGCGTGTCCGGTGCGTAAATTTCCGATCCGCCGACGGCACTTGGGTGGTGTGGTAATCACGGATCAGTGTGCCCGGAACGAGTTGCTTCACGGCAATTTCAACACTCTGCTGTAACGCTTGTAGTTGTGTTTCATTATCCCGCCGAATTCCTAATGCTGCCCCCAACAAACCTAAAATCGCAGAACGGGACGGGGCAACGGCTGTTTGTCGATCCCCGCCGACGGCTGGTAACCCCCAGCTCGCCATTGGGCCATAAAGACGAAATACGAGATAAGATCTCATTCCCCCTCCTTATTCAGCGACAAATTGCTGCAATTGTGTCAGAGAACCTTCTCCGGTAAATGCATTGATCCGATAACGGCTGTCGGCACAATCACCGTAAATGGCATCGAAATTCTCCGCTTGTTTTTCCAGCGCTTTAACGGCGGCTTCCCCCATATCAATATCCACAACCGGCTTCAGGAAAGCAACAGAAAGCGAACGCGGTTGCTGAGTACCTTTTTCTGCCAATACAAAACTCGCATAAGCGCGTGAGCCGAAACTGTTCTGTTTCCCGCTGGGTGATACCTTGACAACTGCTTCCGTCAGCGCCTGAATGGCCTGATTCGCCAGCGACTCATCGCCCTGTAAGCTGTCGATCAGTTGTGTTTTATTAATGCAGATATAGCTATAGAACAGCGCAGCAGCAAAACCGGCCTCGCCGATATGTGCTGAACCGGCATCAGTTTTACCATCGTTTAGATCATCAACCGCTGTAAAATAGTCATCTTCGACTGTCACCGAATGGACACTAATCGCGTGGGCGACCTGACAAGCGGCTTCGACGTTGAATTCAGGAGAAGACGCGAGCATCCGACCAAATAGTGCAATATCCACGCTCGTCTGTTTGTTCTTGAGCGCCTTAAGTTCCTCAGCACTGGGGCCACGATCTTCTGCCGCCAGTACCGCAACCAGCGAAAGTGCAGCATCTTGTTCTGCCGGGCTGATATGGGCTAACTGTTCAATTTCAAGCGAGTCTTTTTTTAATTTGCCATATTGACCGGCCATTTCTGCCGCCCATTTTTGTGCCGATTTTTCTTTGACGCCTGCTTGTGTGAGTGCCTCAAATAAGCTCACGCCAAATCGTTTGGTTCGAACGCCTAAATGTCCGGCCATCGCGGCTTCAAATAGGTCAGAGGTTCGCCAATGGCGTTTTAAACTTTGAGAACTCACCCGAAGACGCTCAGTCCCGCCCATGACGGCTGTTTTAGGTCGGCCTAAGTCGTCACGGTTCAAGTTAGAGGGGGCATAAGATGTAAGTAGGTGAAGCTGAATAAACTGACTCATTGTTAGGTATCCTTCATTCATCAATCGGTTCGCGGTACGGTGTCGTGCGAAGCATTAAAAAGTGATATAGCATGTCGGTTCACATGTGTTTTTAGTGTCCGGCAGCTCGGTAGTAGTCCATGGCCCATTGCACAGCAATACGTTTATCCGCTTTGTGAAGACGCATACTGTCATGTTCCTGAGACCATTGTTCGATGTCTTGAGCCAGCGCTAATGGCGAAACTTTACCTTTGACCTGTTGCAGGATGCGACGTAGCCGACGCAGAAACTCATCCGGCGTTTTGGCCGCTTGCAGTTGTGCAAAACGCATTTCACTGACCGCTGATTTATCATTGTCCCCTTTTTTCCCCGCTGCTCGGGCAAATGAGGTTTCAGATTCAGCCGAAATGTAAACTAATGCCGCTGCAATGGTTGCCCAGCATTCGATATCTTGTGGCTTGGCTTGCCCGGTGAACGCTTCGGGGAGCGCCATCCATAACAGCCGGAATCCTTCCGTCATCATGACACTATCAACCGAATCACACCGTTTCAAACGAGCTTTTACGCCACTAGGGGCCGGATAAATATCTGTTTTTTTCAGTTCATCTTTCGATAAAACCATGCTTTGCCACCAGCGCAGTAAGGTATTCCTGACTACGCTATGATGACGAATGGAGAAAGATGTAGGCTTACTCTGTTCCATTACACCGCATCCTGTATTGTTGTCATTCGATAATCATTGATAAACTGCCGGACTGGATTTTTATCTTTGCTGCTATAGAGCCAGCCTTGTAATGCCCGGCGTGCTTTAATTCGTTTTGCCATATCGCGCTGGTTGACAAGTTCAGCCGACAAGGCATATTCATCGAACAGCACCAGACAAAGGCGCCGAAGCTGTTCAAGCCACCGCTGTGCTTGCTCGGGGGCAAGTTGATCACCTTGTTGAGCCTGAGCAACCATCTGTTCAACTGCAATGAAAAAGCTCGTTTCGCTCCGTTGCCAAAAGGCCAGATCAATAAAAGAGGTATCCCCTTTGATATCTCCGGGCCGCTCGAACCACGCCTGTTTGATTTGAGTCCGGGTATGCCATAACGCTTCGTTGGCAAGCTTTTGTAAGCGTTGCACCTCACTGACAATCTCGTCTTGTATGGTGTGTTCCACCTCGAATAAAGGCAGAGCCACTGAATACCAGCCCCGGGCTTTCATGTTATCCATGTCATAACCGAACACCCACAACCGGGGCAGCTCGTTCAGTTTCGCTTTTCGTGCGATGGACTGATAATGCTTCACAACCGAAGCACATCTGACGCCCAGATTCGGGCTATCGAACGTCAGCACATCCCAAATTTTATAGTTGATCCCGCCGGGCTGCCCTTTTATAGACAGGTGTTCTTCGTCCGGTTTTTTCGGATCCCATTTATAAGGTGTGAGCGGATGTTCCCAGTTGCCGCTGTAGTTACCGCCGTAATTTTTAGTCCGGTACTGGCTGACTGAGAATGTGGTTTCCCTGCCACTAATCTGGCATTGGCTCGTCGCCTGATCGACCTGTAAGCGGATGCGACGCGGCATAGCCCAAAACATATGCAAGGGATGCACATCTTTCTGATAGATTTCGCTATTCTTTTTCTGGCTTTCCCGTGCGGGAGCAAGCCAAGGGAAAAGACGACCATCATGAAAATCAGGATCATCGTAGTGCCACGCCTCCCGATTGATCACATTCAGCCATAACTTCTGCCATAACGAATAGTCACTGTTTGCGGGTAAAACTAACGTCGTCAGCGGCCCACCACCACGAAGACCGACACGATGCCCGACGCCACCGGCAGGCGCATTAATCTGCATGGTAAAGAGAGCCAGAGCGGCCATTTCCAACGACATCACGTCACCAATTCCACGTTTAATAAAATGGTCGGTGTTATGCCGGATGCCATTCGCCCCCGGCGCTTCAATCAACAACGCGGAAACGGGCGTTGTCTTCTGGTCATCCAACGGGTCAAGGTCTTGCATAAATAACGGCCCATCGCCAAGCAAATCAAAGGCATGAGCCATCGGTTCAAACACCGCCTGTAACTGAACAACGGACGGTGATTGCCGAAAGTGCTCACGCCACTCGGCCGCATCTTGGGGGGCAAAAGCCGTTTGGAGAATACCAATCGTAAATTGGTAAGCAGCGCCCTGAAAATCAGCGCGCGGGAGGGCAAAGTCCACAACGTCCGGATCACCAATACTGGTCAGGGCTAATACTTTCTCGGTGCCATCCCGCATGCGAAATGGCAACCAAGGTTGTTGTAACAAGTTCATCACACCTCCTGTTTTTGCTGCATACAAAAACCTGCTGTTTCATCATAAGCAAATCGTGAGTCCGTCTCAGGCATCCAGAGTTGCAAGTATTTGGCTGCCGGGTACGCCCGATGTACGGATTGAATCTGTTCTTCACTAAGCAGCGCTAAATGGTCAGCAAATTTTTTCTTCCCGACTTTGACCGTACTCAAAGCCACAGCAAATTGCATATCATCAACCCAAGGAACCAACTGATCATTTTCGGTTCGTTTGAGTAAAAGCACACTCACCGTTTCAATATCACTGTAACGGGTACCAATTTCCTGATGATCTTCTGTCCAGTATTTTGAGCTATTCGTATGGTAACCATATCGGAAGTCAATCAACTGAGACCAAGCTTGATTTGCTTTGGCACACTCATCCCCCATCAGAGTCTCTTCTTGACTTTGTAAGCTGATGGGAATGCTGTCTGTTGCGGTATCACCATAAACCGCTTCAATCAATTGCCGCGCCTGTTCCGGCATTCGGATCGCTTCAAGCTGGCGTAAAATACGTTGAGCAAGCCACAAACGCCCCGGTGAACGGTAAACAAATTCTGTATTGCGAAAGTTTTGACTCAACCAATCCTTAGCCGGTTCCTCTTCCCACACCGGTGCATGAACATATAAAACCGGTGCCGGACGTAGATCACTCACCTTGGGCATATGGCATCCGGTTGCATCCCGGGTGTGGCGGTGTAACCGACCGGCACGTTGAATCAGATCATCAATCGGACATAAATCAGAAATCATTACATCGGCATCGGCGTCTAAACTTTCCTGAAAGACTTGGGTCGCAATTAAGACCTTACCTTGCCGGTCTGACCCGGTGCTTTTCTTACCAAACCACTGTAAAACTTGTGTCTCTATCCGCCGCCGATCATCGAGAATAAAACGGCTATGAAATAACAAACAGTCTTCTGGTTTTGCCAGTTGAGCACTGAGTAACCGATAGGCCGCCAATGCGTCATCCACCGAATTTCTCACCCAGACGACACATTGCCCCTGTGCCACAGCCGCGACAATGCGGTCCACACATGCTTGCTCATGATGAATAAAATCAACCTGAACCGCTCGGCTGACATCCGCACGACTGGCTAAAGCCTGCTCCCGGATCGGTGTCACGCTGCCATAGCTCAGTTGGGTGGCCAACGGGAAATGGGTTTGTGTGAGAAGTAAACGTGACTCTGACTCAGTATTTAGCCAAATATCAGCCAAACGCTGACGCTGTTTCAGCGAGAGTGTTGCTGTGAGTAAAATCGCTGACCCGCCTTGATGTAAATGGAGTCTGAGTAAGGCTTCAAGCAACTCAAACATGTAGTCATCTGCCGTATGTATTTCATCAAAAATCAGTACCTTTCGATGCAACCCTAATAAACGTAACGACTGGTGGCGACGTGGTAACACCGCTAATAATGCCTGATCGATGGTTCCCACCCCGACGGGCGCTAATAATGCTTTTTTACGCGAATCGGCTAACCACTGATTACATTGTGCTGTTGCACTGCGATCCGTCTGCGCATAATTCATATCCCTCGGCCCGGATTCCATTGTCGCTTGTTGAAACCGTTCATTCATTTCCCGGGCAGCATGAGCCAGAACGATACTGGGTATATTGTCTTGCTCAGCGACGAACATCTGCTGGTAGTGGTCTGCAACTCGGTCAAACATCGCATTTGAAGTAGCCATCGTCGGCAGACCGAAATAAAAACCGTCTGCGACATTTGCTGCCATCAGGCGGTGTGTCAGTGTTAAAGCCGCTTCTGTTTTCCCCGAACCGGTCACATCTTCTAACACAAATAACTGCGGTGCATCATCGAGCGGAACCTCTTCGGCCCATCGTTGCAATGGTGTCGGTTGAAAATGAAAATGAGCCTCTACAGACTGAAACGGTGCCGGACGACTCGATTGCGCTAAACCGAACGCTTGGATTGCTCTGACAGCCACATCTTGCACCTTATGCCAATAATCGCAAAGTGCTTCGGGTTGACTTCGATAGTGAAAAAACGCCTGATTTGAACCCACCCAGTCAGCCAACACAGCAATACCGGCCAGTTGCCAACTCACCTGTGTCAGACGGCTAGTCCATGCTTTGTCAGTGAGCTTTTCTAACGGTATATCCGGCCGGATTAAATGATAAACATCATGAACAAACTGCCCGGCGGCATCGAGATTATACGGTTCGGTGAACTTTCTCATGGTTACCATCGCGGCATTTTCAACCGGCTGACCATGATGACCGAAGACACAGTTGAGCATAATCATTAAGGTTTGATCGATGCGATCTTGTTCGTTTTCAGAATATGATGCGAAAGTGGGAAGCTCTGCATAGAAAGAATCTTTCAATACTTCCCAAAAAAATAACCCTAATCGGTCATGTCGATATTCGCGGCCATCGTATGTGCGACGGCAATGTGGTAACCATGAACTATCAGGTAGCCGATGTAACGCCTGAAAAGCGGAGGCAAACTTGCCTAAATCATGTAACGTCAGCACAAAAGTAAACCAACGATTGAGCTGACTTGTTGAAATGCCCAGAAATGCAGCCAACTCACAGGTAAGTGGTTTTTCAGGATGTAATAGTTGTTGCCCGACAGCTGCCACATCAAGACAATGATAAGGCAAAAGATGGTAGTCATCCCCATGAGATGTCAGTGCTTGACTCGCCTTGCCCCAGTACAAGAAGTAGGCAGGTTCTTCCATGAGAGGTTGATTCCAGTAGTCAATTGAATGTTATCAAAAATAACACACCTCTTGTTCTAAATACGGAAAAAATGACAGACCAAGAAGAAGTTCAAGCTTATTTACACAATTAATAACAATACAATCAATAATCATGTTTATCAGCACTCAATCATCAGTGAATTATCCCCGTATGTACGGGGAACACTTAACTACATGTTATTGAATGTTATCTATCCGCGGTTCATCCCCGTGCATACGGGGAACACGAGGCACTTTATAAAAGCGTCGAAGGTCTCGCCGGTTCATCCCCGTGCATACGGGGAACACGTACTCCCACGAATCCCGGTCGGTAATGAACGCGGTTCATCCCCGTGCATACGGGGAACACGTGGACGTTTGGTCTCGATAGGATTTGTTTGTCGGTTCATCCCCGTGCATACGGGGAACACTAATCAGGGTCCTCAGTTCGTCAATCAACGCCCGGTTCATCCCCGTGCATACGGGGAACACCATGGGCTAACGAACGGCCCTGAGTTTGACGCCGGTTCATCCCCGTGCATACGGGGAACACACCCAAACTTGACTATTGGCGGTGAGAGAACGCGGTTCATCCCCGTGCATACGGGGAACACATTACGAGCTGTAGTGCGTGGGTTGACACCGGCGGTTCATCCCCGTGCATACGGGGAACACTAATCATTCACGAAATGGACGGGGAAGATGAGCGGTTCATCCCCGTGCATACGGGGAACACCATGGGCTAACGAACGGCCCTGAGTTTGACGCCGGTTCATCCCCGTGCATACGGGGAACACATTTTCAGCCAACGTACGAACAAGCCAAAAGGCGGTTCATCCCCGTGCATACGGGGAACACCATTTGTCGTGGACTGTTCATGATTCAATATACGGTTCATCCCCGTGCATACGGGGAACACTATATCTCCCCGCTAGAAATGCGATGAGTACCCGGTTCATCCCCGTGCATACGGGGAACACTCTAATTGTAGTCATTTGATTTATAAATACAAATTTCGACATTCACAATCTACCAACATTTGGGGCGGTTTTAAAGGTCATCAATATGGCAGGTTATGAAGCTATTGTGGGTTTAGTGTGCAATTGATTCATCCTCTTCCTGATCAGCTATTCCCATCGATCAAATTGACTTTATTGATGTTTCACTCAACTCAAATCAACCACCCAATAAAGAAAACTATTCCGGGAGAATGGTTAGGCTTTTCCGGGCAGGACGCCCGTAAAAGTCGGTTCTGGACAACGTGCGACTCAGTCAAACAAAAAAAGATTTTCTGGTTCGTCTTCCATCTCTGAAAGATGAACTGGCGCACAGAGCACCAATGTCTCTGAAATCGCCGAACGTAATTGTGCGTTAAAATTTGGGGCCGGAGGCGGGAAAGATTGAAAATTGAGGTGCAGCGGTTTGGTGCGCGATTAATTTTGCCGATTTCAATAGCATCTCCAACAGCGCCCCAGATACTTTTGGCGTTCCAAAAGTACCCAAAAGAACGGTTTAGTTCGTGGGTGCTGGCCGGGTCGGATTGATTCGCATCCTGCTCAAGCAATCCTGAAAAATCGTCCATGATTTTTCACCCTGAGTTCAGTGACCAAATTGACTTTTTAAGCATGTTTCACCGCACGCAAATCAACCCTTCAACAAAGAAAACCATTCATGGAAGAATGGTTAGGCTTTTCCGGGCAGGACGCCCGTAAAAGGCGGTTCTGGACAACACTCAACTCAGCCAAACAAAAAAGATTTTCTGGTTCGTCTTTCATCTCTGAAAGATGAACTGGCGCACAGAACACCAATGCCTCTGAAATCGAGAAACATAATTGTGCGTCAAAATTTGGGGCCGGAGGCTGGTAAGATTGAAAATTGAGGTGCAGCGGTTTGGTGCGCGATTAATTTTACCGATTTCAATAGCATCTCCAACAGCGCCCCAGATACTTTTGGCGTTCCAAAAGTACCCAAAAGAACGGTTTAGTTCGTGGGTGCTGGCCGGGTCGGATTGATTCGCATCCTGCTCAAGCAATCCTGAAAAATCGTCCATGATTTTTCACCCTGAGTTCAGTGACCAAATTGACTTTTTAAGCATGTTTCACCGCACGCAAATCAACCCTTCAACAAAGAAAACCATTCATGGAAGAATGGTTAGGCTTTTCCGGGCAGGACGCCCGTAAAAGGCGGTTCTGGACAACGTGCGACTCAGCCAAACAAAAAAAGATTTTCTGGTTCGTCTTTCATCTCTGAAAGATGAACTGGCGCACAGAACACTGATCCTCCTGAAATCGAGGAACTAAATTGTGCGTCAAATCTAGAGAGCCGGAGCAATTCAAAAGGAACTAAAACCATCGATTAAGGCGACCAGCTAACGACAAGCCACTTCTTTCGCGTCGGATTCATAAACCCCATCAAAAGATAAGAGCCGAACCTCTATGACAGCTCCAAAATATTCAATTTTAACCCGTGGGTCATCTTGCTGTTTCAACTGAGCGCTGAAAGTTTCATAAAGGGATGCAATAAAGTCCCTGACAGATTGATCAGCATCAACCAGAGTGTGAGATGATTTGTCTTGTTTCATATGCCTACCAACACCGTTTATAAAGTAAGTGATAACATGATGTAATCGCTTACTTTTATTTTTATCTACATGAATGATTTATATTTTGCTCTCCATTTCTAAAAGGAGAACACAATGGAAATCAATCAAATTATTCTTAATAACAACTTGTTCAGATATTCTTTGTATAAGAATCGTCAATCTGAATCAGAACATGTGGTCATTTTTCTGCTTGGCGCTTTACAGGAGATCGAATCTGTTGATTCATTCTCTCGTAAATTTTCTGAGCATCTGGATTGCTTCACTATAGAAGTTCCTGGAACTGGATGTACTAAACCGCTTGACGCCAGCATTAGTATTCGAGAGCAGGCCATGATGCTTTTAGAATTTATTCATTATATGGGTATGAAAAAAATCCATATAATTGCCTTATCATATGCAACAGCAATATCGGTTGAACTTTGTGATCTCTGCCCCGATATCTTTAGTCTATCGATATGTGGCGGACTGCCAAGCATCCCAGAATCAGGCAGATATGCGACAAAAAAAATGATTGCTGCATCAATGGGCGACAGCAAAGAATTCGCCAAATTATTTACTAATACCATGACAGTCGATAATCCTGATATCCCCCAAAATAAAGCAATCCGAAAAGTGGTCGAAAGAAACATATCTAAAATGTCACCGGATCGAATGAATATATTCTTTGAGAATACAGTCAGGCTATTAGTACATCACCCTGATAACATAGAAAAAATAAAAACGCCTTGCACTATTTGTGTGGGAGAATACGACCCATATATTACTAAAGAAAGCGTATTTAACTTTTCACAACAACTAAAAAATTGTAACTTTATTATAATTAATAATGCTGACCACTTTGTTCATTTAGAGCATCCAGATAAACTATGTAATATTTTAATTGTACAGGCTGATACCTATATGAATTTAAGTAAAAAATTACAAGAATTTGTATGAATGATTGAGTCTTATTTTTAAATTTATATTCAACTTGGTCAACTTAAATCTATGTCCGTTTTAAGTTGACCTTTTACAATGACATGATAGGCATCACGTTTTACCTATAAAGTTCTGATAAACTCATCAGAACTTTAATCATTGATTTTCTTTCATTTTCTCCAAGTAATCTAAGTGCCTCTATCATTAAAGAATCTCGTACATGTTGAACCTGTCTAAGTTTATGAAACTCGGGGAACTGCTTCATTTCACTGATGAAATTAACATGAGCATCGAGATGAAAACCCTGCATAACTCTGAAACCGATAGATACAGGAAAGTGTATTGTTCTATTCGGATTTTCCAAAATGTTATACTGATATTCTGATAAACCAAGCACTCTCGATATAGTGTCAATAGAAAGATTATTTTCGTGTCTGAATTTTTTTACTGTAAGAGCAATTGAATGATAATAGTCAATTGCAAAGGCATTAATGTCCAGTACATCCGGTGGCAACAAGTGACTATGATCTATCATACATCCATACTCTGCTTCTATCTGTTGTCTGAATGTCAGAAAACTTTGTTTTGATTCTTCATTGAGCATACAGAAAATCATCGATAAAAAAAGTTCTATGACTTCTGTTGGTACACGTCCGACACGAACAAGAGCTTCAACAACACTATCTCCCATGCCTCGGTAAAGTTTATTTTGCTTAAATCCATGAAAAAATGCAGTCATAGGAACCATAGTTATCCATGAATATGCAGCAACAACATGAATAGGACGCATCGATGAGTAGCTTTGATGCATATAACGTTTTAAAGTACTCCCTTGTATACCAGAAAACCGTTTATCTAGTTGACTGAATGTTAACTTTTGGACTCGTCTTACATAGGACATTGCAGCCGAAACATTAGAATTTAAACTTTTCATCACTTCATTTAGATGAGCAATCTCTTGCTCAGATACGACTAAAACCTTCTCATTTCCATATTCAGCCATATATACTTAATCCAACTGTTAAAAAATTAATATTTCACTAATTATATAGGCACAAAGATTATTAATTTTCTCAGATATGTCAATCTTGTTGGTGACTCATTTTTGAATAAAACAGATATTGATGGTTTATTCCCTTCATATTCTCAATATATGTTTTCATTCAGTATCGATTATTGATTCTGGGATTACTAAGCTGCCTATGCGGCAGTGAACAATGAACATATCATGAAAAAATAAGCGGCAGCAAGCGGTTAGCGGCAGAAACCCTTTTTTACCTTGTTAAAATCGCTTGTTTTTAACTTACTGATTTTAAATCTATTTTTGAAAGATAAAAAATAAAGGGTCTGATGGCGTCAAATTTGGGTGCCGGAGGCTGGGGAGATGAACATTGTGGCGCTATTGTTTGGTGCGCAATGAGTTTATTAATTTCTGCGGCATCTGATGCACGCGCCCCAGGTACTTTTGGCGTTCCAAAAGTACCCAAAAGAACGGTTTAGTTCGTGGGCGCTGGCCGGGTCGGATTGATTCGCATCCTGCTCAAGCAATCCTGAAAAATCGTCCATGATTTTTCACCCTGAGTCCTGTGACCAATTTGGCCTTTGCTATGTCTCACCCAATCCAAATCAACCACCCAACAAAGAAAACCATTCCGGGAGAATGGTTAGGCTTTTCCGGGCAGGACGCCCGTAAAAGGCGGTTCTGGAAAGCGATCACCTCAGCCAAACAAAAAAGATCTTCTGGTTACTCTTGCATCTTGGCAAGAGTAACTGGCGCACAGAGCACCAATGCCTCTGAAATCGAGGAACTAAATTGTGCGTCATATTTCAGAGCCGGAGGCTGGGAAAATTAAGAATTAAGCATGAAGAATTGAGAATGAAGATCCCGCGGTTTAACCGCACTCAACCATCAGGATAAAAAAGAAAAGGCTGGTTAGCTAAGCAAGGCAGGAGATTGATAACCTTGTGTTTAGGGGGACGAATTAATGACTAACCAGCCATGTATTTTAAGATAATCGATGAACCTGTCGTTAAGCTGACATCATTATAATTAGCTCATCATCCATAAAGGCATATCAGCACGCATCAATAGCTTCTGAGTCACGCCGCCAAATACTTTTTGATGCAGTTTTTGGTGGGCGAAAGCACCGGACACAATCACATCAGCACTGATCCCGGCGGCAACTTCTAACAGTTGCGACCCCGTATTCCTGCTTTTATGAGTGAATGTAATGCACTCAACTTCGATTTTATGTCGGGCCAGATAACGGACTAAATCAACTTGAGTCGGTCTTTTCGACAGGTATTTTTCACTGGTGACGACAACGACCTGCTTCGCTCTTTGCAGTAAATGCAATGCACTATTGACCGAGTTTGCACCCGGTTTGTCACCGTTCCAGGCGATCATGATCGTCTCTGGCGCGAAGTGTGTTTGCTCACGGGGCATCACTAAAATCGGTTTACCGCCATGACTGACTGCCGTCTCAAAACTCACACTGGTTTGTCCGTTGAGAGATTGAGGAATAATGATCACATCGGAGACTTTCGCCCACTCGGCAACGACTTCACCCCGATAACCGAAAATATCATGCCATTTGGCACTGACTTGATCCGAATCGATGATTTCGTCCTGAATGCCCAGTTGTTGGCATAAGCGTTCAAAGATCTGTTTGGCTTGTGTCATATCATCATGGACATAATCACGAACCAACTTATCGATCTGATCGTAAAATTTCCTTGAAACTAAACGCTGCTCGCTAGGCATGAATTTCTCTGCGCCAACTTGTGCATGTAACACGTCTAAATGAGCATTGAAGAATTTGGCAACATTGAGTGCGCCCTCTAACCGTTGTTCACCGTGTTCCTGAGAAGCGAACGGCATAATGATAGATTTGATTGGCATGCTGTACTCCTTTTAACCTAGCGGCCACGGTAGTGAAACGCTTTCTTGTAATAAGCCGATTGGCAAATCAAGCATCATGATGTGGGTCAGACCGAGCAAGAAACCGACGGCTGCGATGGTGACAGTGAATGCGCGCCATAATCCCATCCCGGCTTTGTTCATTAAAAATGCACAGAAAAATAACGTAATTGAGATAACGTATCCGACGAAATAGCTGCCAATGATCAATCCGGCTATCCAGTAGACATAATGCATCACGGATGCGGTATGACTGTCATAAGCGTATCCTTGGACATATTCGTGGTCATAACAAACCGGTGATCCTTCCGGACGAGTCAGAAGCTGCACAATCACAATGGCGGATAAAAACCACATCCCACTCGCGACGACGGTCGGAAAGATGCCGCCCAAAAAGCTGTGCTGGTTGCTGTCATAAATGCCATATGCAAAAACAATATTCACGAGGATCGCGAATAACACTTGCGGTTTGCGGGTCGGTGCTCTTGCTGCCTTTTCAACGGTGTGATTCTTTTTCATGTTTTGACGAATCATAAAGACCAGTGAAAAGAGAATGATGGCGCCGATGATCATGACACCGGGACGCAGCAAAAACTCGATACCATCAAATTGAATCGCTTGGTATAAATAGGTTTCCATGCCCGGAGAAAGCACAAAGCCAATCAGAAAGGCCGGTCTTGGCCAGTCGAATCGTTTCATCAGTACGCCAAGCACACCGATACCGAGTAAGGTGACCAAATCAGCCAGATCACGGGTTGCCTGGAAAGCGGCAAAACAGATCACCATCACCATAAAGGGGGCTAAAAGTGCGTAACGAACCGTCGTTAATTTTGCGACCCAAGGTGAAATAAGCATACATGCGGCTGCACCAAAGATATTTGCCAGTGCAAGCGACCACACAATGGTATATGTGATATCGAGATCTTTGCCGACCATCGCCGGACCCGGCTCTAAGCCAACTAAAACCATGCCGCCGAGGAATACGGCCATACTGCCTGAACCGGGAATGCCAAATAACAGTGTCGGAACCAGTCCACCGCCTTCTTTGGCATTGTTAGATGACTCAGGTGCAATCACACCTCTGACATCACCATGACCAAAATCAGGCTTATCTTTCGTGGTTTGCACCGCGTGGCCATAAGCAATCCAATCCACCACACTACCGCCTAAGCCGGGCAGAGCACCAACAATACAACCGATCACACTGCACCGCAGTGCCAGCCATTTATTGGCGAAGAAGTCTTTCACGCCCTGAAACCACCCCGACCCTAATTTGCTGGCATTGGCGATTGGCTTGTTCTGGCGTAAGAGGTCAATAATCTCCGGCAAAGCGAAAATCCCTAACCCGACCACCACCAACGGGATGCCATCCATCAGATAGAAATTATCGAATGTCATGCGATATTCACCCGTTGCAGGTGCGCTGCCGACACTCCCTAACAGCATCCCCAAACCACAGGCTGACAGCCCTTTGACAAGGCTCTTCCCTGCCAGTGAACCAACCATGGTCAGTCCAAGCAAGGTGAGCATAAAGAGTTCACCGGATCCAAAAGCCAGAATCACAGGGCGTGCGATGAGCACAAACCCCGTCAGAACCACAGCACCGAATAGTCCCCCGAATAGAGAAGCCGTAAAAGCGGCAGACAGCGCCCGCGCT
This sequence comes from Vibrio gazogenes, assembly GCF_023920225.1. Lineage (NCBI taxonomy): Bacteria > Pseudomonadati > Pseudomonadota > Gammaproteobacteria > Vibrionales > Vibrionaceae > Vibrio > Vibrio gazogenes. The sequence goes on along the minus strand of NZ_CP092588.1, from coordinate 488,169 downwards.
GCATGTCCGTTTTTAGCCATCGGGAAGCCATCCAGCACGGTGGCTTGCGAACCGCTCGAACCGGGAATCCCCATCAATACGGAAGTAAAGGTGTCAGACGTTGGGATGACTGCAACCAAACCGATGAGCATTGCGAGCGCAGAAACGGGCTCCATACCATATAAGAATGGTAGTAATAAAGATAAACCGGCAATTCCCCCCAGCCCGGGGAAAATTCCAATTGCAAGACCCAGCAATACACCACTCAGCATATAAATGAGATGGTGCAATGTTAAAATAGTCTGCAAAGCGGTCAGCAATTCATTCAACATCATTGAATCCTTATAATGTCACATTGCAATAAAGTTCTGTCGAATATCGATCGACGAATAATTAATATTGATGAGTCAGACGGATTAAAGTCTGGTGTTGTATTTTTCCTTCAACCATTTCGCCACCCATTTTTTACTATTTTCATCTAAAGAAAGAATGGCATTGACCGCTTGATCCACTTCGGTGCCTGTCAGCTGTTGATAATTACCCAAAATCTCTTTGGCTCGTTTTTGAAAATCGGGTTCAGCGACTAATTTAATCATGGCATCACGCCATGCATCCTGAACTTCTTGCGGAGTTGACTTGGGTAAAAAGAAAACTTTCTGAGCAACAAATCCTGCGATAAAGAATGAACGCCAGACTTTAAAACCTTGTGAGCTATCGATATCCCCTTTCGCAAGTTGATACACTTCACCAAAGTGAGGCAGATCCGGGAAATTGGGATCCCGTTGCAGATGACCTTGATCATCGACGACACCGAAACTGAACAGCGGAATTGCTTTCCCTTCTTTAACCAGCGGCACGACTTTTTTCAAATAGGCAGAACTGGTTTGTGAATCGATATTGACTTCGCCTCTTTCAAATGCCAGTCGACCTGCACCACGTCCTTTCATGCCAAATACCGCCTGAACATCGGCACCGATTAAATCTAAGGCCAGTAGCGGGACCAGATCGATTGTTGTCGCGCCCTGACTCGCATATTTGAATTGCAGCTTGTCCAGATTATTCACTAATTGCTCGGCATTCTTGATGCCTTCATCTGCGGAGATATAAACAACGCCCCCTGTTGGAGTGGCGAGAACCGGTGTCCAATCGTTGTAGTCGTATCTGACACGACGGTCATTGAGCAGGTATGTGTAATGCGTCGATGCCGAGCTTGCCAGAACATCCAAACCATTGTCACTGGCACGTCGGGCAAATTGGTTTGCGCCTTTGGTGGAACCCCCACCGGGAATATTTCTGATCACGACCACGGGATTACCGGGAAGTGACTGTGAAAAGTAAGGGCCGAAGAAACGAGCCCAGGTATCTGTACCGCCACCTTCTTTATAAGGAACAGTCACTTCAATCCGTTCATCTTCAAAACTGACCGATTGTTCATGACTGCTCGCTTGTGCATTCCCTGCTGATGTCAGACAAAATGTCATGAACACTGTGGATACTATCTGACTGCTGACACGGAATACGTTTTTATTAAAATGATTGCTAAGCAGCATAGCGCCTCCTTCTTTTACAGTATGATTTAATCTCTATCGCGGCAGAGCGATGGGTTCACCGTAAAGATTCAAGCTGTCACCAAACTGACATACCTACATATTATTAACAATATTGATACATAGATCGCGCGATTGAGCCCAATCGCCGGAGACAGCCGGAATCGGCTAAGCGATATACCCAAATGACCTCAAGATGCAGTTTCAGCGAGAATCACTGGGCTCAGAGGCAAGGCAGAGATTTGAGTCATAGCCATTCTATGGCGAGAATCTCTAACGCAGTCTCTGAGTTCAGTGAACTCGCCCTTCGGGAGTGCATCTTGAAGTTACTTGGCTATATAGACTTCTCCTTTAAAGAGTGGTCTTGCTGTTCTGACTAACGCGGCTTGCGCAATCACAGGTTCAGATTCACCTGCAAGCAAAGTAAGTTTCACGTCGATTTTTCCGCTGGGATGTTCAATGCTGACGAGTTCTGAGGAAATTTGGGCTTGCTGGTGGGCCACCGTGCCTTCAATCAAGCTCGCAGCGCCGACACAGATTGCCCCGGTAACCGCGTGGCTGGCATGGCAATTATGCGGCACGAGGTAACGAGAAGTGATGGCGCCTCCCGCATGAGGCGGAGAAACAATGGCGACTTTGGGGATGACACTGCCCCGGACATCCCCTAGCCCCATTCGCTCACCGGCGACGAGACGAATCGATTCAATTTGACTGAGTAAATCAGGGTTACTGTCGATGGCCGCTTTGGATTCATTGCCGACTAAACCCAGTGCTTGAGCAGGGATATGGACCATCGGGACGGCGGCATCAACACAACTGACTTCTATATCATGGATGATTTCTTTGGTTGATCCGGTGGGGAACAGTTTGCCGGTTTTCGCGCCACCGACATTTAAAAAGTTCAGTAACACGGGAGAGCCCGTCCCGGGTACACCGTCGATTGAGGTATCACCATCAAATTTAAGTGCTTTATCAGGCGTTTCAGCGGTCACTTCGATAATCGTATTGGTATTCACATTTCGAACACGAACGGTTGTCGAGCCTTCAGTTAATTCAATTAACCCTTTTTCTGCCGCGAATGCGATAACACCGGATAAGATATTGCCGCAAGACGGTTTGGTATCGACGACTTTTTCTTCGACACCGACTTGGACAAAAAAGTAGTCCAGCTCAGCCTCCGGTGACTGCGACAGCGAGATAATACCGACTTTGCTCGTTAACGTTGTTCCGCCGCCGATGCCATTAATTTGCTGGGCGTCACCGGATCCCATAATCTGAATCAGTAACGGATCTCTTTCTTCAGGAGATTGGGGCAGATCACTTGCCAGAAAATAGGCACCTTTTGATGTACCACCACGAATTAGCATACAAGGAATAAATCGGGAATGTGTCATTTTGAGCTCCTTACCATTACGTTCGCTTTCAAGTCCCAAAAGCGGTGGTATCAAGCTACAAAATGAACCTGTCAAATCACTGACTCGTCATTCGGTAAAATGTGTTCACGTTAGGCATTTGACGCAGAAAGGCGCTGATTGAAGACACTCTGAATCCTGCATCTTGAGGTTACTTGGGTATATATCAGTCATAATTTTTCAGGGCATTTTCCCATTCCGTGGTCACAATCTGACGTTTACTTTTATCAGAAAACACCAAGAGACGGACATCGAGCGGTAACGGTTTCAGTTGCTCTGCATATTGTGCTCGCATATAGGAAGCAGAATTCACCGTATTAATATCAGAGCGGATGGGGGGCATGTTGGTTTGCTCGGCCATTACCCATTGACCGGAGGATGACAGTAAATAATCGATAAACAGTTTTGCATCGTGGGCATTTTTTGTGGTTCGGTTGATGAGCGCAGTGCGAATAATCACGGGTGTGTAATCGGACATCGTTGTAATGGTCACGTTATTATTCAGCATTTGCCAGCTCCGCGCGTAAGAGCCTAATATGTTGTACGCCATCGCAATCTCGCCCTTGCTTAGCGCTGCGAGCATTTCTCGTGAACTATTAAATGTGCGGGCATTATGAGAATTAAATAATTCCAGAAATTGTCCGTAATTACGTGCTTGTTGTCGTTCAAAAGACCAGAATAAATATCCGATCCCCACATGGCGAATATCGTACAACCCGATTTTTCCCATCAGCTCATCACTGTAGCGACGAATAAAAGACAGGAGTTCAACACGATTGGTAGGAACGGGTTTACCCGCTAAGAATGCATTGTTGAATACAATCACAGCCGGTTCAAAACTAAACCCGAAGAGTTCATCCCGCCACTGACTCCAAGCTGGCAAAACCAGGTCGTTATATCCGCCGCTCAAGGCTTTTCGTTGATGTTCAAGCGCATAACCATCATTGACCAAACCAAGCTGTAAATGCATCACCGAGCTAATGGTTACATCCGGTTGAGGGGCTTTCTGCTCGCGGATATAGCGGTCGAGATCGTCACTGCTCATCCACCGATACTGAATCTTGATCTCGGGGTGACGCATAGAGAAGTCATCCAACAGGGGTTTCATTTCTGACAGATAAGCCGCACCAAAAATCCGAATCACTCGCGGTTGATTTTCACTGGCAAACGCCCCCGAAAAACTCACCCCCACGAATACAGCAAGGCAGAACAATCGTCGGATAATCATTGAATCTCCTTCCATTTCCGGTACGGGAACTGTATTTCGACCGTCAACCCCTGAGGGACCGTATCATGTAGAATTAACCGAGCGTGATACGTCCTCGCTACATCGGCTGCAATGGTCATGCCTAATCCAGTCCCAGAGTGGCTATTGCCTGAGGTCCGGTAGAATCTTTTAAAGACATGCGGCTTGTCTTCATCTTTAATGCCGACCCCAAAGTCTCGAATCAAAATAATGGCTTTGGTGCCACGCCGAGCCACTTCCACTTCGACAACACTATTGTCGGGAGAATATTTGATCGCATTCTCAATCAAATTGGATAGCATTTGTGTTAACGCAAATTCGTCACCTTCGATTTGGTATTGGCCGTTTTGCTGATAACTCAGCTCTATATTTCGTTTCAGTGCGTTAATTGCAAGCCCCCGGCAAATGGACTGGACAAGCTGATTGATATTGTTACTGGTCGGTTCGACACTGCGAAAACGGTGTTTAATCATGGCATGATTCAACAGCTGTTCAATGGTGCGCTCCAGAATGCCGCAAGCTTCTAAGAGACGCATCAGCCATTGAGCTGTCTGGGGCGAACTTTCCCGACTCAACATCAGCTCAATTTGAGACCGCATCCCTGCGACGGGCGTCTTTAACTGATGCGCCGCTTCACTGGTAAAGTTTTTCAGATTCACCAAAGTTTCATCCAACTGGAACATGAAACTATTAATCGTTTTAACCAGATGCGTTACTTCTTCGGGCCCCTGTACATCTATCGGTGTCAGGTCAACATTTGAACGTTTCGATATTTTTCTGTTAATACTTTTCAGCGGCTTCATCACTTGGGCGATTAAGATAACAATTACGATAATGGTACAAAACACCACACCGAAAATGAGCTTGGACGCCACACTCAATAATTGCTGCTCCCAATCCGTCCTCGCTTCCGTTGTTTGTCCGACCAACACATACACCTGATGCGGCCCTTTTCTGGTATTAATCACCCGGCCAACCAGCGCAAAACGCACATGTTGCTGTTTAAACACTAAATCAAAAAAATGGGGCACAACTTCCAGTTGCAGCGGATGGGCATCGATTTGTGAGATCACCGTTTTTTCAGATAATAGCGCCTGATATCCGGTCACAAATTCCTTTTGTTTGGTCGTCACTAAATAAAAAACTTTATCACGTGGCGAGTCAGCCAGTCCGCTAAATGCCGAGAACGGTAAATCAACGCTCAGTTCACCGCCATCTAACAGCACATCTTCTAAAATTTGCAATGCTGCATTTGCCAGAGGACGATCAAAGGTGTACTGCGCGGTTTGATAGGCGTAGCGCTTCACCGCCAACATCGAGAGCAAGCCGATAAAAAGTAAAGCGCTTGCGGAGTAGGCAAAAAGTTGAAAACGGAGCGATCGGGTTGAAATAGCAGACAAAGAAAACATTATGACTGCACAGCGAATACATAACCCAAACCGCGTAGCGTTTTAATCTCAACGTTACTGGTCACCAGTGCTTTGCGTAGTCGCCCGACATAGGTTTCAATCGCATTTTGATTGGGCGGATTATCATAGCCATATAAATGGTCAATGATGTCCTCTTTACTCAGGACGCGATTCGGATGATTGATAAAAACTTCGAGGAGTCGGTATTCACGCTGTTTGAGTTGAATACTTTCACCGTTCACTTTCACTGTCGCCGTGACGGAATCAAAACTCAGGTTACCCAGTTCTATCACGTTATGGTCATTCCCCCGGCTGCGACGCACAATACTGCGGCAGCGTGCTTCTAGCTCACCGAAGTCAAAAGGCTTACTTAAAAAATCATCAGCGCCCAGATCGAGCAAATTGATCCGGTCACAAACGTCTTGACGTGCCGTTAAAATCAGAATCGGTGTGTTTGAGCGTTGACGAATTCTCTTGGTTATTTCTTCACCAGATCGTTTCGGTAGATTAAGGTCCAGAATCACTAAATCATACTGGGTATGTGAAACCAGTGAATGGGCAGTTTCCCCATCATAAGCACAGTCAACACCATGACCAAGGTCGCTAAACCGTTGCTCAAGTGACTCACTGATTAATTGATCATCCTCTACAATTAAAATTCGCATTGCCTTTGTGACTTCCTTTAAAAGCAAACTGCTTCGTTCATGTATGCTAACAGTAAAAAATATTTAATTAACAAATAGTTATATTTATAAATCGCTTCGATTCAGCGAACACAAACAGAATATCCTGTTGATCTGACAACTTTTTCTGATTCATTGTGATACTGACATCTCAACGAGCGGTGACTCAATCACTCTCAGGGTAAAGTTACACTAATCTTCAGCAAGTCATATACACTTGTTAACCTATTTTTAACACTGGTCACAATTATGATAAATCTGTTAAGAGGATGCTCATCAAGTCAGCAAAATGACAGGTTTGTTACATACCATTTTGATTGCCTCTTCTCCCCCCGAATACAGCGCGACTTATATCTGGAAGATGATCAATTAAGCTGGTCATTGAAGGGGAAAGATGATGATTACACGGGGAAATTCTTATTCGTGCAATCAATTTACCTAGATTCTGGTTACCTAGATTGGGGGGAGTTATACAGACTTGTGGCTTGCACCAGAGGTAGAAAACCTTTCAGGCGCTAAGTCATCGGCCTTCAGTGCATTCTCTATTGCTGTTCTTTTTTCGGCCAGCTTGATATCACCGGCATCGAGAAGGATGCCGATATATGTGCCACTGTGTGCGACAGTAACACCAAGACCGCCATACTGATCACAAAGATCAATAAACAAACTCAGGTGTTTATTAGGCCGGAACCGCTGATTTAAAATTGCGCTCATTGTGGTGACATGGCCGATCTCCCGACAGTCACGCTGTTTGACTGCATGTTGAAGACGCGCCAATAAATGTGCGTATTGCTGCCGCTCAGCGGGATCGGTTTCGGGGCGTGTTTTTTTATGGGCGACAGTGTCAACGCCGCCGCCCTCATCATGCGCAATAATGAACAACTCGGGCAACGCCCCCAAATCAGCAATAATCTGGCCGATATTTTGATGAAACGCGACACAGTGGGAAAACATCACTGCATCGGTCGGCTCGATTTGGCACAACATCCGGGCGAGTTCTTCATTGCTGATACAAATTTGGTAATGGTCGATAATGGCTCGTGCAGCAGCCACAAGGTCTGCTGACGAGCTGGCTAAACCTTTACTCTCAGGAATATCCGACGCAATCTCAAGTACACCATGCAATGGCAATTGATAGCGGCTCAACAGTGCGTGAGCCAAAGCCAGAGCCTTCGTCTTATGGGGAGGACAAACCTGCAAGCCCGCCGCTTCTTCTCCGAGATAAAATTTTGCGCTCACGTAGCGCTGAACCGGAAGCGTTACCAGAAAATCTTTCCCGTTGGGTAACACGCCTTGCAGTAACTCACCAAATGTGCAGCAAGACTGACCCGAACCAAAATGACAGCGGCCGCCTGAACCCTGTGGTTCTGACAAAGTATCAATGAACGGCTCACACATCGCCTGAGGTATTTGGGCAAGATACATAATCTGATGAGGTCACATATAAACAGGTAACGTTTTCTGAATTTAACCTTGATACGTGGTTCACCGATTGGTGTCAATCATCAGGATACTTTGATATTCATGTCGATGGGTATGATAGACTTCTCCCAAACGTATCTATGAGGATCACCAAAATTGACCACTGTTAATGATAAAAATATTCACGTATGGAACGCATGGGTGCCGATTCATGTCCGCTCCGATTTTTACGCCATGGATGAATTCAAGAAAAACCCTGACTCGCTCAAAGCACTCGACAAACAACTGCTGGGGGATCTGCAAGGTAAAGAGGTCCTTCATCTGCAATGTCATTTTGGCCAAGATACCCTGTCATTAGCACATGCCGGGGCGCATGTAACCGGGGTAGATTATTCACCGGAGGCGATCAAAACCGCCACTGCATTGTCTGCTGAACTCAACATTCCGGCAAATTTTGTCTGCCAAGATGTTTTAGCGCTGCAACTGGATCAGAAGTTCGACATCATTTACACCTCTTACGGGGTGATCAATTGGTTGTCCGATCTGAATCAATGGGCGCAAGTGATTCGCCGGCATCTCAAGGAAGATGGTCGCTTAGTGATGGTTGAGTTCCATCCGTTTCTCAATATCCTCGACGATGAATTTACGGGTATCGGTTACGATTACTGTCATCAAGGGGGTGCTATCGCGTTTAAAGACCAAAAATCATATGTGAACAGCCCGGATGACCATGGCTTGTATACCACTTATGAATATTTACATGCACTGTCTGATGTAAGTAACGCACTTACCCATGCGGGGATCATCTTCGAAATGGCCGAGTATCCATATAGCAATTACAACTGCTTTCCGAACCTCTATGAAGTGACTGAAGGGTCAGGCACTTATCGCCATCCATGGAATATCCCGATGATGTTTTCAATTGTTGGTCATCTTATCGGGAATTGCAGCACTCCCCCACCACAGTGATCCCTGTATGTCATCAGCAATGATTCATTCTCTCATCATGATCGGCTCGGATTGCGACGCACCCGTAATTTTCGCGGAACCAGTTCAATACCGGGCTGATGGCGTTTCGCGGTTGCATTTAAAGCAACTGCCAGTGCGCTGTCGGCGATCAGTTCAAACTGCTGCGGTAAGGAGTTAATTTTCAGCGGTAAAAAGTCGAGCAGCCGATTATCCCCAAACGTTGCCAAGCGGATGTTATCCATCAGTTGCGGGTGTTCCAGTAACACATCCAGAATCCCTTCTAACAAGGTATATGAGGTTGATACGATCGCTTCCGGTACAGTTCCTTTATTCACCCACTCAGAAAAAATCTTCTTCCCTTCTTCGCGGTTAAAGTGATTTCCATACCCTTCTAAAATCTGAATCCCTCTAGGTTTGACCGCGGCTTCAAATCCCAACTGTCGATCAGTCGAAATACTGAGTTCCGGTAATGCACCAATCAGACCAATCGACTGAAGCTGATCATCTAAAACGGATTCGGTCAATTCCAAAGCAGCACTATAATCTTCACTAACCACACACGCGAAAAATTCATCATCCAACGGACGGTCAATCGCAATCACCGGAGTTCCGGCTTGCTGAAGCCCGTAATAGAATTCACTGGCATTCGGAATCGAGCTGGCAACAAACAAGGCATCAATCCGGCGAGCAATCAGTGTGTTTGCAACTGACATTTCAGTTTTGGGATTGTCATCCGAGCAAGCGATGAGTATTTGGTATCCCGCTTGTCTGGAATTTTGCTCGAGTAATTTAGATAAACGCGCATAACTGGTGTTTTCTAGATCCGGGATAATCAATCCGAATGACCGACTGTTCCCGGCCCGCAAAGCAGAAGCCGTGTGATCGGGACGATAATTATGTTCATTCACCACATCCATAACTTTCAGCTGCGTCTTTTCACTGATGCGGTACTTTTGTGCTTTTCCATTGATCACATAACTTGCAGTGGTTTTCGACACGCCTGCTAATTTGGCAATTTCATCTAGTGTCATATCGCTACTCTTTTTAGTGTGCGTCGGATCATAGAAATAAAAATTAAGATCCTCAATAGGATTGAACTATATGCTGAATCGATTCACTATAAAAGCTGAAAGGATTCAGCAAAATTCAAAAATGATAGCGAAATCTACTTTTTTGGACTATTCGTTAGATAACTTCCATATTATGAGCAATGTGAAGTGATTTTTGCTGAATTTTTTTAATAGATACTGAAACGATTCAGCTATCATTCATAATAAAACGATGGTGCAGACACCCAGGGATGATCTTCCCGACCAGAAACTCCGTTAGAGAGTTATCGGATGTGTCCGCACCTAAAGCGCCAAATAAGGCAATTAAAGGGGCCAAACATGCTGCAACTCACTCCTCATGACATCCATCTGGGACAGTCTCAGTCGAATAAACAAGATGCAATTCGTGCAATTGCGAGCCACCTGAGCGAGAAGGGACTCGTTGATGCTGGTTACGTCGATGGCATGCTCAACCGGGAAGCACAAAATTCAACATTCCTCGGCAATGGCATTGCAATTCCGCATGGTACAACCGATACCCGTTCTTTAGTCAAAGCAACCGGTGTTGCTGTGCACCATTTTCCTCAGGGTGTTGACTGGGGTGATGGCAATACGGTTTATGTCGCGATCGGTATCGCTGCCAAATCCGATGAACATCTCGGTATTTTGAAGCAACTGACCAAAGTACTGTCAGCCGATGGCGTTGAGCAAAAACTGCAACAGGCCAGCCAAGCGCAAGAAATCATTGCCCTACTCAATGGTGACGTTCAGTTCGAAGCTGATTTTGATGACACGCTGATTCAACTGCAATTCCCGGCAACGGACATGACGCCGCTGTCAGCAGTTGCAAGTGGATTGCTGAAAAACAAAGGCTGTGTCAACAGCGAGTTTGTCGCCGATGTGGTCGCCAAAGAAGCAACCCCACTCGGTGGTGGTTTGTGGCTCACCAGTAGTAATCGCGGTGTATCCCGCACCGGTCTGGCATTCATCACTGCCAATGATGCTTTTGAAGTTCAAGGACAGCCAGTCAAAGGCCTCATCGTTGTTGCTGCTTGTAATGGCGCACATCAGCCGCTGATGCAAAAAATCACTGACATTGTCTTCCAGAAGAATCAACAAGCCCTGTTCACCGGTGACAAACAAGCAGTTCTGGCAGCGTTCGGTATGGCTGAATCAGCACCGGCAAGTGCCGACAACAGTGCCAACACGGCGGTTTTCCAAGTGAAAAATTCACATGGTCTGCACGCTCGTCCGGGCGCAATGCTCGTCGCGGAAGCGAAGAAATTTGAAGCTGAAATCAAAGTTTCCAATCTCGATGGCGATGGTAAAGCAGTCAATGCGAAAAGCCTGATGAAAGTCATCGCTCTGGGTGTGAAATGCGGACACAGACTTGAATTTACCGCCAACGGTTCTGATGCAAGCCAAGCGCTTGAAGCGCTGGGTGCTGCGATTAATGCTGGTTTAGGCGAACATTAAGGGATCATTATGACGAATCGAGTAGTCACCATTACTCTCAACCCGGCACTGGATCTGACCGGCAGCCTTGACACATTACAAGTCGGTTCTGTCAGTCTGGTCAATCAAGGTTCACTTCATGCCGCAGGGAAAGGGGTTAACGTTGCTCAGGTGCTCAGTGATCTGGGTGCCGAAGTCACCGTGACCGGTTTTCTGGGTAAAGAGAATCAAGACATCTTTGGTCAGTTATTCGAAACCATGGGTGCAACGGATGAATTTATCCGCGTTGATGGCGCAACCCGAATCAACGTGAAGCTGGTTGAATCTTCCGGTGAAGTCAGCGATATCAACTTTCCCGGTGTCGAAGTGTCCTCACAGGCCATCGCAGCATTTGAAGAAACATTGTTCCGACTGGCTGAAAGTCATGAATATTTTGTCTTGGCGGGCAGTTTACCGAAAGGGGTTTCTCCCCAGCTTTGTGCATCTTGGATCGAGCAACTCCACCAACGGGGTAAGAAAGTGTTGTTCGATAGCAGCCGCGATGCGCTTGCCGCCGGTCTGGACGCTCATCCGTGGTTAATCAAACCCAATGATGAGGAATTATCTCACTTCGTCGGCAGACCGCTTGAGTCTGCGGCTGAATGTCAGCAAGCAGCGAGAGAACTCGCCGCAAAAGAGATCGAGAATATCGTCGTCTCAATGGGTGCAAACGGGGTGATGTGGCTTAACAACAATGAATGGCTACATGCAAAACCACCTCGGATGAATGTCGTCAGTACCGTCGGAGCCGGTGATACGCTGGTTGCCGGGTTGTGCTGGGGACATATGCAGTCCATGAGGAAGGAGGAACTACTTACCTTTGCAACGGCACTATCTGCACTAGCAGTGAGTCAGGTGGGTGTCGGTGTGGCCGATATCCAACAGTTAAACACCCTACAACAGCAGATCCAATTACAACCGTATAGCCCTGAGGCTAGTAATTAAGGACAACAATAAGGTCGTAACTATGAAAATTGCCATTATTACCGCGTGCCCGAGCGGCGTCGCAAATAGTATTCTCGCTGCCGGTTTGTTAGAGCAAGCAGCGAAGTCTCTGGATTGGTCAGCAACGGTTGAATGTCACTCTTCCGTTGTCGATGGCTATACGCTCACTGACGCCGATGTTGCTGAAGCGGAGCTGGTTGTCATTGCTGCCAATACACCTGTTGATACCACCCGTTTCGTTGGCAAAAAAGTTTACCAAAGCGATATTGCCGCATGTACGACGGATCCAACAGCCTATCTGAAAACAGCAGCAGAACAAGCGCAAGTCCTTGATAAAGCGCACACTGTTGCGGCGGTACCCGCTGCATCAGCAGAAACCGCGAAGAGAATCGTTGCGATTACTGCCTGCCCGACGGGTGTTGCACACACCTTTATGGCGGCTGAAGCGCTGGAAAATACCGCTCAAACCATGGGACACCAGATTAAGGTGGAAACGCGTGGTTCTGTCGGTGCGAAAAACCAACTAACCGCCGAAGATATTGCAGCAGCAGATCTCGTTATCATTGCCGCTGATATTGAGGTGCCACTGGATCGTTTCAACGGTAAGAAGCTCTACCGGACCAAAACTGGCCCGGCACTGAAAAAAACACAGGAAGAGATCGAAAAAGCATTCGTTCAGGCAACTGTTTATCAGGGATCTGCCGGTTCCAGTGAATCGGCAACAGAAGAGAAGAAAGGCGTTTATAAACACTTGATGACAGGTGTATCACACATGCTGCCCGTGGTGGTTGCCGGTGGTTTAATCATCGCCTTGTCATTCGTCTTCGGGATTGAAGCCTTTAAAGAAGAAGGAACGCTTGCCGCTGCACTGATGAAAATCGGTGGTGGTTCAGCATTTGCGCTGATGATTCCGGTTCTGGCGGGTTACATTGCCTTCTCGATTGCAGACCGTCCCGGACTTGCTCCTGGTTTAGTCGGTGGTATGTTAGCCAGCTCTATCGGTTCTGGTTTCCTTGGTGGTATCGTGGCTGGTTTCATCGCCGGTTATGCCGCAAAACTGATTGCAGATAAAGTGCAGTTGCCTCAGTCGATGGAAGCATTGAAACCGATTCTGATTATCCCATTCTTAGCGACGCTAGTGACTGGTCTGATCATGATTTATATCGTGGGAACGCCCGTTGCGAATATCATGTCAGCAATGACTTCATTCCTTGAGAATATGGGCTCAGGCAATGCGATTCTGCTGGGTATTATCCTCGGAGCAATGATGTGCTTTGACTTGGGTGGTCCGGTCAATAAAGCAGCCTATACCTTCGGCGTCGGTCTGTTGGCTTCTCAACAATATCTGCCAATGGCGGCAATTATGGCTGCCGGTATGGTGCCGGCATTGGGTATGGGTGTTGCAACCTTTATCGCCAAAAATAAATTTGAGAAAAGTGAGCAAGAAGCAGGTAAAGCATCATTCGTACTGGGTCTGTGCTTCATCTCAGAAGGTGCGATTCCATTTGCAGCGAAAGATCCAATGCGCGTTATCCCTGCTTGTATGGCTGGTGGTGCAGTCACCGGTGCATTGTCAATGCTGTTTGGTGCGAAACTGATGGCACCTCACGGTGGTCTGTTCGTGCTGTTAATTCCAAACGCAATTTCACCAGTGCTAATGTATCTGGTTGCGATTGCTGTTGGTACAGCAATCACCGGTATTGGCTATGCGATGATCAAACCTCAATCAGCATTAGAGAAAGCAGTCTCCTAAACCCTCTTGGAGCACATTATTTTGCTCCATTGAAAACGGTTTGCCAGTGGGAATCCCCCACTGGCTTTTTTATATTTGACATTCATCGATAAGACGGAAAATGACGGATAAGGCATGTCACCATCGCAGCGCTTTACCCTGATAGCTCGCTTATAAATGACCAGATATAAAAAATCCCCTCAGACATATGTCTGAGGGGATCGTCAATGTAATTGATCAATACGCTCGCTCAGCCACCGGTTCCAAATGGTGAACAGAACATATCCGTATCACTACATTGATTATCGGCCTAAGTAGTTCATCAGCCAATTCATTGCCGGACGTGGTGAGCCGTTATCATAAATCAGACCTGAGCCATCGACCCATGTTCTGCCGACAACATATCCCCATAGCGTAATCCCTGCCACCGCATCGGAGTTATAGAATAACGGGAACTGTTGCTTCATGACATTCAGTTGTTCCTGATCATTCCCTTTGGCCACGTCATATTCAGAAATATAAATCGGTAACCCTAGCGCCGCGACCTTATTCAAATTCGCTTGCAATTGAGATACTGAGAAGTTTTCCAAACCATGTGCTTGTAACCCGATTGCATCGACAACCCCAGCTTGTACTGCCGGTCTTGCCATCGCAATGAACTCATTAGTATTCCAGCTTAACACGTTGTAATCGTTAAGAATCAATGTTGCATTCGGACAATATTTACGTGCCAGTTGGAATGACTTGATGATCCAATCATTACCGAAGGCACTTTGGGCATACTTAGCCGGAGCATGGCCCGGTGTTGCTTCGTTAACGACATCAATCATCGCAACATCAGGATAGCGGTAACAGAAATCACGGATCCATTCTTCGATTTCACCCGCCTGCTCAGATGGGCTTAATCTATCCATCCAAGACGGATACTGATTTCCCCAAACAAACGTATGCTGTTTAAATGGAATGTTATGTTGTTTCGCATAATTATAAGAGGCGTCAACCCCACTCCAGTTATAAACATCACGCGTTCTTTCGACAGAACCCCATTTACCTTCATTCTCTGGCGTAATCTGATCCCAGTATCTGGTGAAATCTCCGCGAACCTGACCAGAAGTGGTAATATTCCCGACGAATTTTTTACCGTTTCCGGGGTTGTCAGAACCACCACCGCCAACATCTTCAACCGACATATCATCTGCATAGTAACTGACGCGACTATTATCAGATTCAATAATCAAATGCTGGAACGGTGAGCCTGACTGGGTATATGACCCTTTCAGCTCAGTCCACTGATAATCGTTCGCCCATACGTTTCCAATCCGGGTATATTCATTATTTGTCCGTTTACCCGTCAGAATAATGTTCGCGCTTTGAGATCCCGGTGCTAACCGGACCCAGACGGATACATTATATTTTTTACCATTGATTAACGGTGCCGGCTTAAACGTAATACCATTCCAAGTCGCGTTGCGGTTTAAAATTTGTACACTTGCCGCCCCGCTATGACTTGCTTGATTCGTGCGAGTGATATAACCACCAACTGATGACCAGTTGGTTAACCCATTTTCCACACCACCATTATTTGCTAAACCAGCAAATGATTCAGCAGCATAATATGCTGAAAAATCTGATGGTGCCGCTGCATTGACATCTGTCTGAGTATCAGCAGTCGCACTCATAAATGGCATCATCAAAGCAGCCAAAGCCGTCAGAACCGGTCCTGTCCGGAACTGTTTTGCTTTGAAACCTAACCATTGCCGTTGTGTTATTTTCTTCATGTTTTCTCCTTTGCGTTAAGACGCTTATCACTATTTATCGAGAGACTTTTTCAGTAACGAAGAAGACCATGACAAATAGCTCAAACATAGACCAAAAATATAAATCAGGTCGCATATAGAATATCACTAAATCAAAAAGATGAGAGATGCCACCTCATATTTTTGTTATTTGCATCCATATATTTTTAAAACGAAGTATCAATTTGTGATCTCATCGTCGAATTAAAGTTTGCAATCAATGGCGGATGTATTTGGCAAGTCATAAATATGATATTGATAGAAAAATGGCCTCAGGGTATAAAATACCTTGAGGCCATTAAGTAACATGTTATATTAATTAACTGTTATTAAACCATGATTTTAATTTTATTGATTATGTTTAGTTAAAAATATCAATAATCCGTCTCATTTCATGAGATGTCATATCTCGAAAAAAGCTTTGCCCGAACAGCACGGGAGAACGAGTCCGCTGTGAAGCATCAGTCAACATAAATTCAGTCTGCTCTTTGAGCTCTTTGCCAAATTCAATCCAAGTCACCACCACGGCATGCCGTTCTTCGGAATGAGTCTTAGCCGATGCAACATTCATCCAGCGCATTACCGGTAAACTGACGGGAGCACTTTTACGCTGACCCGATTGAATACTGAACTGAACCCAATCCTGACCACTGCGCTGAAAATAGTTGACATCCGTCGTTGATAATTGGGATATCTCGGCATCCCGATCAAGCTGAGCCGGAAACTTTTCATTAATCCCCGGCAGATACACCCAATCTTTCTGAGTGACGTCTGACTGCTGAGCCGAAGAGACTGTTGTTACATCTGTGGTCGTCTGAATATCAGTCACAGCCTGTTCATTAAGGTGTTCCACCTGCACAGGCGCCGCAGATACCTCCTCGGGCTTATCAACAACATCCGCTTGCACACTCAATGTTTCCTGCGTTGCGACATCACTCTGAGGTGCGAATTCATATCCATAGGCTTGATCGATCGGCTGCTGCGCTTTTTCACGATCCGCATGACTTGCATCCTGCTGTGTTGTCGATGCCGCCACACCAATAGGTCCCGTATGACTACATCCCATCAGCCCGCTAAACAGCATTAATATCATCCATGACTTCCATGGTCGTTTCATCCGGTTCCCCCACGCTTATTGTGCCGCCAAATTTTATGCTGCCACTGACATTCATCAACTGAATCATATCGATTGATGACTGTTCTCTTGATGACTTATCTATTTATTGCTTATTCTATTTGTCACTTACCTATTTGTTATTGACTCAAGTGTGGCGGTTTGTAGTTAACTTTCAAGATTTTAGTCGATTTTTTGTCCTGAAAACCACAAATTTTTACGCTTTATGCCTGCTCACCCGTGATCTGTTTTCCACTGATGTGTACCAGACGGGCGACCTGAACGGTGGTTTGTTCAAGATGATGGGCAGCCTGAGCAAGCGCCACGTCAAGTGTCATGACCGCTTGTACCGTACCGAAGGCTGTATCAATGCCAACTTCATGCAGTTGTTGATCCGTCGCTTTTACGCTGCCGGCAAGCGCGATGACCGGTTTACCATAACGTTTTGCAAGCCGGGCAATTCCAACCGGTACTTTACCATTGAGACTTTGTGCATCAAGACATCCTTCGCCGGTAATGACCAAATCACAGCGAGCAATTTCCGGTGCCAGATCAAGCGCTTCGATCACGAGTTCAATTCCCGGAGACAATCGGGCCTCGAGAAACGCCATCAGTGCCGCGCCGACCCCACCCGCAGCCCCAGCTCCGGGCCGCGTATCAACGACTTGACCGAGTTGCCTTTCTATCACACCAGCATAATGAACCAAGCCCCGATCCAGCGCCCGAACCATCGCTGGTGTCGCGCCCTTCTGTGGCCCATAAACTGCTGCCGCTCCCGATTCTCCGGTTAATGGATTCGTCACATCACAAGCGACCTCAACCCGGCATGATTGCAAACGTGGATCTAAACCGGAAAGGTCGATTGAATCCAGCCGAGATAACGTCGCACCACCGGGCGGTAATTCATGCCCTTGTGCATCGACAAAAGATGCGCCCAACGCCTGCATCATCCCGACACCACCGTCATTGGTGGCACTCCCGCCGATTCCCAGCACCAAATGGCGAATCCCCTCATCAAGTGCAGCACGGATCAATTGTCCGGTCCCAAAACTCGTCGTCAGTAACGGATTACGTTCATCAGTCGTCAGTAACGACAATCCGCTGGCTGCCGCCATTTCGATAAACGCAGTTTGTTGATCATGACTCATCCCCCATTCAGCATCAATTGCAACACCAATCGGGTTGTTCACGCGCGCCGTCACTTTTTGCCCTTGAGATGCCATAACCAAAGCATCGACAAACCCATCCCCGCCATCGGTGACCGGTTTTTTGATACACTCTGCTTCAGGAAAAACTTGCTGCCAGCCCTGTGCAATGATGTCAGCAACCTCAACGGCACTGAGACTCTCTTTAAATGAATCGGGGGCAATCACAATTCTCATCAATGTCTCTCCGTATTCTTGGTCGTATTCCGCAGTATTTCATTATTCTTAGTTGTCAAAACCACTCGCACACGCACTCAGTTTATATTTAAAGTCGATCAGTACGTGATATAGATCAGTATATTACATAGAAAAATGGCACCACTCACCGAGATCACGGATTCAAGATAATGCCTGAGGCGCAATGTCCAGAATTTGATGTCAAGGAAGAAAAATAACCCTGATATTTTAACCTGAAGAAGATCAAGCGAGTGTCTCGGCAAAATCAGATGAGCCGTCATATTGCATCAGACCATATTCAATATTAGGCGTAGTATTTTTCGATATGAGAATAAGATTATATTCACTAATGATATTAATAATCATTTCATCAAATTAATCTTTCATTTTTAACTAGTGAAGTAACAGTTCAGTTACGCTACGTTTACAAACAGGTTACTAAAAAAATTCAATAAAAACCTTCGTTGAGGAGAAGTACATATGAAAGTTTTAGTTCAGTTTGATCAAAGTGGAAAACACAAAGACCACGCTTGGGAAGCCCCCATTGCCCATGCTAAAGGTGAATTGTTAGCCGTTAGTCCAATACTTGCTGTCCAGTTACTCAAAAATCGTCAAGCTCACCTTTGTCTCAATGAGTCTGGAGAAATTCGATTCAGCTCGTAGCGCATTTGATGCTGTTGATTGTCATCGACCGCAATCTTTAAAGAATTCCCCCCCCCACATGTTTGGGTGGCGCCACTGTCCAAGGCAATACCCAACATGTTTTTCTCTCAGATTTTATCCCTGTTCGCACGCATCTGCTTTTGGTATGACCAACATTCGAATCGCACAATCACACATATCATCAATATACTGACTATCAGCATACACACCATCGATGACCAATCGTGCCAAACCATGCATGGTGCTCCAAATAACCTGTGCGAGCCGCACGGTTATTTCTTCCCGAGGAAAAAGGCCTAACTGCTGCCAACGAGCGGTAATATCGACCTGATACTGAAAACAGAGATAGGCAATTTCTTTTAACGCGGGAGTGGCCTGTGCTTGTTTCCAGATAGCCCGGCCAAACATCAACTCATATGTTTCCGGTGTTGTGGTCGCATCATGAATATAGTGATAAAAGAACTGGCGAAACGTCTCGTGATGATCATCCGTTGCACTTTCGACTAATTGACGGGTGCGCCGATACCAATGATGAAACCCCTGCTCAGCCAACGCGCAGAGCAATTCATTTTTATCTTGAAAATGGTGATATAGCGCAGTCCGTGACACACCGACGTGGTCCGCCAGTTTACGTAATGACAGCCCTTCAATCCCAGTTTCTTTCAGCATCAGATCCGCTGACTGTAATAGGCTTCGCCGCAGATCACCATGATGGTAGTTCAATTTTCTTGATTTCATACTCTGTAAATTAGCATGAATCTTGACAGTGTCAAAATCATCGACAATATTGACACTGTCAAGATAACAATCGAAGGACATGATCTATGACGGCATCAACTCATCCACACTATCCACATCTGTTCCAACCTCTGGATTTAGGATTCACCACCCTGAAAAACCGAGTGTTGATGGGGTCGATGCATACCGGATTGGAAGACATCCCTCACGGCGAAAAACGGCTTGCCGCTTATTATGCTGAACGCGCCAGAGGTGGGGTCGGTTTGATAGTGACCGGGGGCATCGGCCCGAATCCCGAAGGTGCAACGCACCCGAATAGTCCGGGGCTCACCACGGCTGCACAAATTCAGGCTCATCGAGTCGTCACACAAGCGGTTCATGCCGAAGGTGGCAAAATATGCCTGCAAATTCTGCATACCGGGCGATATGCCTATAATCCCGCGCTGGTGGCTCCGTCGGCAATTCAGGCACCGATTAACCGTTTCAAGCCCAATGCCCTCGATGAATCCGGTATCGAAAAACAGCTCGATGACTTTGTGCAAACCGCACTCAACGCACAACAGGCTGGCTATGATGGTGTCGAAATCATGGGCTCAGAAGGCTATCTGCTCAATCAGTTTATTGCGACACGCACGAACCAACGTGATGATCAATGGGGGGGCACCTATCCCCATCGCATTCGCTTTCCGTTAGAAGTCGTGCGGCGTGTCAGAGCCGCCGTCGGTCAACATTTCATTCTCATCTATCGTCTTTCGATGTTGGATCTGGTTGAAAGTGGCTCCAGTGCCGCAGAAGTCACCGAGCTGGGTCAAGCCATTGAAGCTGCCGGAGCAACGCTAATCAATACCGGCATTGGCTGGCATGAAGCCAGAATTCCGACCATTGCAACCTGTGTCCCCCGGGGCGCGTTTACGTGGGTGACGAAACATTTTCGTCAAGCTTTTAAAATTCCGGTGATTACCACCAACCGTATTAACACGCCGGAAATGGCTGAAAGCGTCTTAGCCCGTGGTGATGCCGATATGGTTTCCATGGCCCGCCCCTTCTTGGCCGATCCTGAATTTGTCTACAAAGCCCAGCATGGCCGCAGTGATGAAATCAATACCTGTATCGGCTGTAATCAGGCGTGTCTCGACCATGTCTTTGTCGGCAAGATCGCCAGTTGTCTGGTCAATCCATTGGCTTGTCATGAAACCGAATTACTGGTCAGCCCTACGGCTCAGCCGAAGCAAATCGCAGTCGTTGGTGCCGGTCCGGCCGGGCTCGCCGCGGCTGTCACAGCAGCCCGGCGCGGTCATCAAGTCACCTTGTTTGACGCAGCATCTGAAATTGGCGGTCAATTTAATATTGCCAAACAAATTCCGGGTAAATCCGAGTTTCACGAGACACTGCGCTATTTTGCTCGTCAACTCGCATTATTGCAGGTCGATATTCGGCTCAACACACACGTTGATGTTGAGCAACTTAATCAATCAGATGTCGATGAAGTCATCATTGCAACGGGCGTCTTTCCCCGCACGCCCGCGATAGAAGGGATCGATCACACGAAAGTGCTCAGTTACCTCGATGTCTTACGGGAACAACACCCTGTCGGTCATAAAGTTGCCATTATCGGTGCCGGGGGAATTGGGTTTGATGTGGCGGAATATCTGTCTCATGGAGCCGATCAAACCGCATTGACCACACCTCAGGCATTTATGCAGCAATGGGGAATCGATATGACGCTCAAGGCTCGCGGTGGCATCGAAGACGTTCAGCCCTCCCACCCCAAATCCCCCCGCCAGATCTATCTTCTCCAACGAAAAGCAACCAAAGTCGGTGCCGAGTTAGGCAAAACAACCGGCTGGATTCACCGCACCAGTTTACACAACAGAGGCGTGCAAATGATATCAGGCTGTGAGTATTTGCGGATCGATGATGATGGCCTGTGGCTACGCGTCAACGACGAAGAGCAATGTATCGGGGTGGATCAGGTGATTATTTGTGCCGGGCAAGAACCTTTGCGAACCCTGACCGAGGGGCTGAATAAACCCTACCACTTGATCGGTGGAGCCGATATCGCTGCCGAACTCGATGCCAAACGGGCCATTCATCAGGGCACCGTTACGGCTATACAAATATAGTGCAACGATAAAAATAGCCGACATCAATCCCTTGTTCGGGGGCGGTTTAAATCATGCCCTGAAGCCAGTTGTTTTCAAACGACTCGGCAGAGATCGGCTGCGAGAATAAATAACCTTGGAGTCGATTCACATTCAGTGCCTGGCAAAATTGTTTTTGTTCTTCGGTTTCAATCCCTTCAGCCACCGTTTCGTAGCCCAGTGAATGGGCAAATGCACAGATAGCTTTGAGTAAGGTTCGTTGCTGCTTATCATCGGCGTTTTGCACAAAGGATTTATCGATTTTCAAGATACTGAACGGAAATTGACTCAAGTGTGATAACGATGAATAGCCGGTGCCAAAATCGTCCAAAGAGAGGCGCACCCCCGTTGCAGACAAGTTATTCAGCATTTCAATCGCACTGAGGCTATTTTCTAAGTGACTTTCCGTTAATTCCAACTCAACGAGATCAGCGGGGATATTGTATTGTGTCAGACAGCTTTGCAGGAATTCCGACAACGCATGATCCTTTAATTGGCGTGCAGAAAGATTGACCGCGATGGAAAAACAGATATGGGGTCCCTGTACAGCCCCAACCCATTGACTGAACTGACGGCAAGCCGCTTCAATCACCCAGCGACCAATGTCAATAATCAGATCCGACTCCTCTGCAATCGGAATAAATTCATCAGGTGGCACAATGCCCAGTGTATGATGTCGCCAACGAATCAGGGCTTCGACACCAACCAACTGCTCTGAATGTGTATCTACTTGTGGCTGGAAAAACAAAGTCAATTGATCGCTTTTAATCGCTTGCTTCAAGTCAAACTCCAGTTGCATCCGCGATACCATTTTTTCATGGAAATCAACGGAATAATATTGAACGCGATTGCGCCCAAGCGCTTTGGCACGATACATCGCGACATCAGCACATTTCATTAACCCTGTCGCATCTGTCGCACATAATGGGTAAGTAGCAACGCCAATACTCACGGTGACTTCTATGGTTTGTTCCTGAATAGTCATCGGTTTTCCTAACGATTCAAAAATACGAGCAACCAGTAATCGGACATGCTCAAGTTGCGGCAGGTCGTAAACAAGAATCGCAAATTCATCACCACCTAAACGGCACAACTTGTCACTTTCTCGGATCGGTTGCTCCAAGCGCCGGGCAATTTCTTGCAGCAGGCGATCTCCGGCTTGGTGCCCCAGTACATCGTTGACTTTTTTGAAGTTATCTAAATCTAATAATAATAAAACTAATTGCTCACCATTGCGTGAGTTTCTGGTCACTGCATCACGAAGTGTCTCATCAAAAAAGTATCGATTGCGTAACCCAGTCAAACTATCACGCTCCGCAATATACCGCAGTTGCTCATGGCTCGAACGAATCTCCTGCTCAAGCGCATGTCGTTCTTGTGAAATCAAAATGGCACGTTTTAAACGTGACGATGTCACTTCACTTTTCATAATAAAATCTTGCGCACCCGCTTCGACACACGCTAACGCCAGTCTTTCATCATTACTATGGCTGAGCATCACTATCGCGGTGGAATAATCATTTCCACCGCGAATCTCACGCAATATTTCAATACCGTTTGAAGGCGGAATCTGATAATCGAGTAAAATTACGTCATAGCAGTGCTCAGTAGCCAGACGAATGCCCTCGGCAGCAGTATCAGACTGATCAACTCGATTCAAAACCAGTTCTGACTTATGCAAAGTTCTGATGGCTGACATCCGGTCAACCGCATCATCATCAATAATCAAAATATCCATAGAACACCTGCCTTTCATGCGGAATTTCAACCCATCGCCAGTCGTGATCAAGACATTCTGATACAGGTTTGAAATCTTGATTGATCGACGACTGGCCAATATACCCGACAATATTGGTTCGATAAGCCTGTGCGATTTCTTTTTCACACCTTAAAACGGGTTTATGCTTCGTCTCTCTTCTCATCTTCTGTATTCTGTGGTTGCATACCAATCGGCCAAGAAAATGAAAAAGTGAGCCCACGTTGACCATCTGACTGAATCTGATATGCGCAGTGGTAACGTTCTAATATTTTTTTAATGATCGACAATCCCAACCCACTGCCTTCGACCTGATCCCGCGGTCTTAGGGTATGGAACAGTTCAAAGACTTTCTCCTGATGTTCAGGTGGGATCCCCGGCCCGTCATCGCTTACTTTAAAGTGAAGATATTGGGGAGACTGAGAAACCGTGATGGCGATATTCCCCGTCTTCTGGTCATGATGTTTCATCGCATTGCCGATCAAGTTTCTGATAATTTGTTCCAACGGCGTGACCATCGTCATCACATCTTCATCTGGTGCTTCAACCGTTAACGCAAAACGACGGTCGTGGTTAAGTAAATGAAAGACATCATCAATCAAAGACGCGACATTCACAGAGCCGGGCAACTCTTTATTTCTGCCGACACGAGAATAGGTCAGTAAATCATTTAATAAACGCTCAAGGCGAGAGATCCGGCTTTTCATTAAGTCGAGGTGCGCATAAGTTGTTTCGGTCAGCGCCCCTTCACTATCTTCTTCAATCCATTGCGCCAACTGATTGATCCCTCGGAGTGGTGCTTTTAAGTCATGTGATGCAACAAAGGCGAACTGATCCAACTCGCTGTTTGCCTCTTCCAGATCTCGATTTTTTTGCTGGAGGCTTTGACTGGTCTGCTCCAGCTCTTCTGTTCGTGATTTCAAATTGGCGGTGACTTTGTGCGCAAACTCAATTGCATTGCGATTTGATCGGGCGAGAATAAAGAAAATGACAAAGAGCAGCACATCAATCGTCAAGCCTCCGAACAAAATGATGAAAGGCTGGGCATGATTTTGTTGCGCTCGAAATAGCTCTGTCGATTGCAGATTAAAACGCCATACGCGCCCGTAGAGTTCCAGTGTAATCTCTCGTTGGAATAATGGGTCAGGATCGAAATTTTCAGAATTTGAATCCAGCTCTGTGTACAGTAACGAGTCTCCGTCATAGATACTGAAATTAACGAGGCGGTTGGTATTTTTTAACGTGCCATCCATCAATTTGAACATAATGAAAGGCGCATATACCAACCCCCTAAAATCACCATGCGTTTCACCATACCGCTCAGAAACCCTACCCGATGAATACCACGGCGCATAAAATAAAAACCCCGGCGTTTTCTGGTCATCCTGAACTAAAGTAATCGGCCCGGTAATATTCGCCAAATGTGTATCACGTGCTTTTTTCGCTGCGGTATATCGATTGATTTCGTGTGCCATATCTAAACCAACCGCTCTGCGGTTTTCCACTTGCGGTTCAATATAGGTAATCGGCCAATATTCCGATTCAGCATGCTCAGGGTGAATCGTGTAACCATCCAGAGATGATCTTTGCCATGACAGGTAGTTCGACAGCTTTTCCGGGGGAACATAATGAATCACGCCAATCCCGTTAATGCCCGGGAAACGCTGATCAATCTGTAAGCTGGTTGAAAACGTTCGCCAATCTGCCCGCGCAGCATCACGCGGAAACATTCTCAATGCAGAAACGCCCGCCCATAATGCTTCTTCGTAACGAATCATTCGCTCTTGTACCAGCTCGACAATTTGCTGTGACTGAAACTCAAATTGATTGGCGATTTTAAGATCAGTCTGGCGTTCGGTTATGTAATAAGCCCCAAAAGTTAATAACAGAGACAGTAAAATCACGAGCCAATGATACCAATGCAATCTAGAGGAGACGCCGCTAATGTGATATTCCATATCTTTTGGTTGCGATGGTATCAATATCCTACCCCTAACATAAAAGTGATATTTTTTAAGTTAGTTGAAGGAGTCAGAAACCTCAATATTCGTTCAATCGTCGATTGAGGATTATTTGAGTGATGTGATCATTCAATAGGAATTTGAGTAACCCTGAGCATACATTCATGCTCACTGGCTTATTCAGGAAGGTGGGCAAAACTTGGCAGATCGCCTGAATTTTTTGACCAGTTCGCCTGACTGTCGATAAAAATATTCGCATCAGGCTTATGTGGGAGATCCGAATCGAGACTCCCTCCCGGGAGCAGAACCATCACATTATCAATCACCGTCGGCACGGCAGAGCCACAGTTTTGACAGAAGCTTTTCACATGACGACTATCCGGGTGATGATATGTTTTCACCAGATCAGCGCCACTCAACCAGTGAAACGAGACCGGTTTTACAAACAAATTTGCCGCATGAGCCGACCCCGTATCTTTACGGCATCGTTGACAATGACACAGGAAAAATTTCTGTAATTCACCTGTCAGCTCATACCGGACACTGTCGCATAGACACGACCCTTGAAAATGATTCATGTTTTCTCCTGACAGTTCTCTGAAATTAACGGGGTGGGTCAATGCGATGATTCATCGAAGTATTGACCCGCAACCAACCCAGCGCGGAGTAGAAAGTACTTCAACATTTTGCATGATTTACAACAACCAACGAAACGAGCGGCGTAAGAATTTTTCAGCATCTTCAGTCACAATGATACCGTGTGCCATAACAATGGTCTTAGGATTCCAACTCAGGATTTTTTTCAGATGCGCTCGGGCCGTCGCCTTTCCGGTCATAAAAGTTAACCGCCAATCCAGTGGCATTTTTCCTGTCGGAGCCAGAACCCCAGTCAGCTTAGCCAGCAAACGCTGAAAACCATTGAAAGCCTTCGGTGAGAAGTTTTCAATCAGATCCGTAACAATTAAAGTCTCACTCGGACGGTGAAAAAAGACACATTCCTCCATGACCCGAGAGCCGGTAAATAACACATTATCCAGTTCATCACTCCAAGGATAATCCATCTGGGCAGACAAAACCGTATTAAAGGTTAAGTCCTGACGCTTATGACGTACCCCTTCCGTTCCATAGGTGAACGCCTCCGGATAAGCGTCTTGCCATTGGGAAATAAACAGATGATGAAGTTGGTTGGGGGCAATCAAATACTTGACCACACCTAAAGCATCAACGGAAGCTTTCAGATCAGAATCTAATTCAATCGGACTGTGGACCCATAACGATTGATCAGCAAGCCGAACGATCGTCATTCGGGTCGAGTAAGGTAACGTCAAAAACGGGACCTCTTTACCATCAAATATCCAAATATTCTCGCCAATCGCTCTCATGATGTTCTCCGTTCTGGTTTTTCATCTGGTTGTTATTGCACGACGGGTTGTTATTACACGACGGATTATTATTGCACGACGAATTGTTATCGTACGATGGTTAGTATGCAACAAAAAACATAAAAATGCACAGACAGCATTCATCCGTGCAACTTACCCTCATTTTCTCCGACGTTTGCCTCAAATTCCGCATATAAGTCGCTGTAAATGTTACATTTGTTCGCAAAACTGTTCGCAGCCCCCCCTATTCAATAGTCATCGAAGCACATAGTCTATCCCTGCTGCGGTTCATGTACCTCAGCCGTCCGGACGAACACAACAACCCAGTAATTCGTTTCAAGCAATTCGTTTCAAGTAATACGTTCCAAGTAATACGTTTCAATATGGAGACTCAAATATGAGCAATTTATATGTATTCCCGGTGATTGAACCTCACAACAGCAAGCTAGATGAAGCCTACGAAGTCGCTGAAGATTTTGGCACCGTGAATCAAGGTACAGCAATCTGGGTACCGAAGTTCTTTCAGTATGATGGTGCGAGTGTCCCGAGTGCTGCCTACAGCATTATCGGTACGCCATTTAACCCGCGTTTTATGAAAGCAGCGGTTATCCACGACTGGCTTTATTACACGCATTTGTTAAGCCGCTCAGATGCCGACCAACTGTTCTATGAGCTACTGCGCGAATCCGATGTCAGCAAAGTCAAAGCAATTTTAATGCGCGAAGCCGTTGAAGCATTCGGTCATTTATACTGGGAAAATAATGACGATGATTTGCAATATTTATCTGATTTGAAAACCATGATTCAGAATGATAATCGCCAACCATCAAAGTATGGTCTGTAATTTACTGGCAAAACAAAACCAGCATATAATTATCTTTCATTCTGTATAAAATAAAAGCATGCTTGAATCATTCCGTCCTGTTTTATAGGACGGAATGTCTTATTCATACAGTACAAAATATTTTATCTCATAATTTCTCTTACATTTTTATACTGATTATTCAAATCCAGATCACAGATACAGTTTTAATAAATTTAAAACCACTTTATTAGTGACATAAATAAAAATATAGAAATCGACTATCTAGTGTATTGTCACAACTATTATAGTTTATCTCTCCTGATTGCTATTCCCACCTATATTTAAAACAGTTGCCAATTTATTAGGCGGCAATACTTGTCAAACATAATTCCAGCTAACAATACAATTATCATGAGTCATTCAACTCATAGTGAGTGGTACGTCATGTTTAATTAGAGGTGAACTGATGTCATATTTACCAATACAACACCTATCCACGAGGAAAAGTGGTTCCTCAGCCAAAAAATTATTGCTTTCCTGTCTGGGATGCTTATTGATTGGATTAACCCAGCAAGCATATGCGGTTGAACCGTTATCCGTCTCCGGCAATAAGATCTATGCTGGTGATAGCATCAAAAGCTTCTCGGGAAATAGTCTGTTCTGGAGTAATAATGAGTGGGGCGGTGAAAAATTCTATCGCGCAGATATTGTCAAGATGCTCCGAGAAGACTGGAATGCCAGTATCGTCAGAGCCTCAATGGGTATTCAGGAAGAGGGCGGCTATCTTGATGATCCCGCAGGCAATAAGGCCAAAGTAGTTACCGTCGTAGATGCAGCTATCGCTAACGATATGTATGTCATCATCGATTGGCATTCTCATCATGCGGAAGACAATGTTGCCGAAGCAGTCAGCTTCTTCCGGGAGATGGCACAGAAATATGGTGACAGCCCCAATGTCATTTATGAGATCTACAATGAACCCCTACAAATCTCTTGGAATAACGTCATCAAACCCTATGCAGAAACCGTGATTGCTGCAATCCGTGAATTTGATCCGGATAACTTAATCGTTGTCGGCACGCCAAGCTGGTCACAAGACGTCGATACCGCATCCTGGAACCCAATCAACGGCACAAACATCGCCTATACGCTGCACTTTTATGCCGGGACACACGGTCAATATCTCAGAGATAAAGCACTCACAGCGATGAACAATGGAATTGCGCTATTCGTCACCGAATGGGGAACCATCAATGCCGACGGTGATGGCAATGTCAATGAAGCAGAAACTGACATCTGGGTGAACTTCATGAAAGAGCATGACCTCAGTAATGCGAACTGGGCGTTAAACGACAAGGATGAAGGCGCGTCCACCTATTATCCGGATACCATGACACTGACCCCATCCGGTAAGAAAGTAAAATCGATCATCGAGAACTGGCCATATCAACTCGACAATAGCACACCACAAAATTGTACAGGTGTGAATGTTTATCCGAACTGGACACGTAAATCATGGGAAGGCGGAAGTTACGACCATAGTGAGAGCGGTGACTACATGGTGTACCAGAATAAACTCTATCAAGCCAACTGGTATACAAAGTCAACCCCCGGGAGTGATGACTCTTGGCGCTTAACCGGTCTGTGTACAGATTAACCGATACGCTCTGATATCCTCATTTTGTGGGACCTTGCCAGCATTCCGTGCTGGCTTTTTTTATTTTTATATCAATCACCATCACAAATTTTTAATATTTGCTGATTTTTCCTTATCAACCATGCAAACAATTGTTTCATAAATGAAAACTTAGTTCACCCCGATTTTCTCATTTTACTGCTGAATTTATAAAATGTTTAAATTTCAAAAACTTAAAAATACATTTTTATAATGTATTGAATAAATGTTAAAAATCAAACCATTTACCCAATATGTAACATTAAAGTAAAATAAAAAACTAATAAATAATCTAAACAAAGCAAATATGAATCACAACAATCATCAATTCTTAGGTCATCCTCGTGGCCTGTTCCTATTGTTTGGCACTGAACTGTGGGAACGATTCTCCTACTATGCAATGCGAGCAATTCTGGTTTTATACCTCACAGACACAACACTAAACGGTGGCATGGGCTGGTCAGCCAAAGAGGCATTGGATCTCTATGGCATCTATACCGGGCTTGTCTACATTACGCCCCTCATCGGTGGCTGGTTGGCCGATAACTATTTCGGTCAACGTCGCTCAATTCTTGCAGGTGGCGCGCTGATGGCAGTCGGTCAGTTTACGCTGGCACTACCGCATCAATTATTCGGCCTTGATGCGGCGCACAGTTTCTATCTTGGTTTGGCACTGCTGATCATCGGGAATGGCCTGTTTAAACCTAATATTTCAACCATGGTTGGCGATCTGTACACAGAAGGTGACCATCGTCGCGACGGTGCATTCACCATCTTTTATATGGGGATTAATATCGGTGCACTACTCGCAGGGATTATCTCCGGTATTGCAACCAACAGCTATGGCTGGAAAGCCGGCTTCGTTGCAGCAGGTATCGGGATGCTCATCAGCTTCGTGATCCAAATCCTGTTTGCTCAGCGCTGGCTGGGAGATATTGGTCTCAAACCGGCTGCCGCGCGGGATTTACAACAGAAAAAATCAACGAAGAAAGAACCGCTAACCAAAGAAGAAATTGATCGCATGAAGGTCATTATCATCATGGGATTATTCGTGATTGTCTTCTGGGCCGGATTTGAACAAGCCGGTGGCTTGATGAACCTCTACACCCAACAGTATACCGATCGAATGATCGGCAGTTTTGAAGTGCCCGCCGCTTGGTTCCAGTCTCTAAATCCATTTTTCATCATTGTCTGTGCACCGCTGATTGCTGCGCTATGGGTCAAACTTGGCCGTCGAGAACCCAATTCACCGATCAAATTTGCATTTGGGCTTTTCTTTCTGGCGATCGGTTTCTTGTGCATGATTGGTGCCGTTTTAGAGCAAGGTGGCGATCTGAGTGTGAAAACCTCAATGTTCTGGCTGGTTGGTGCGTTCTTCTTCCATACTGTCGGGGAATTGTGCCTGTCACCAATCGGTTTATCGATGACCACCAAACTGGCACCGCTTCGTCTTGCTTCACTGATGATGGGCGTCTGGTTCGGATTTAATGCGATTGCCAACTACATTGCCGGGCTGATCGGTGCCCATGTCGGCGATTTCGGCGCCTTAGCGATTTTTGGTGGCATTGCCATCACGGCAATAGTCTCCGGCCTCGTCCTGCTCCTATTCTCTAACCAATTGGTCATGTGGATGCATGGTGCAGAACAAGCCACTCACCTGAACCGAAAGCCTCAAGAAGCCGACAGTGTGACTCAAACCGCTTAATATCTTGGTCATACAGTAAGTATTGAGATGCAAATGAGTATTGTACATACAATTGAACTGAGACTCAGTTAAACCGCATACGTTTCAGCGAGATCAAAATAAGGAGCCATATGGTATGGCTCCTTATTTATTTTATGTGACCCGGTTGGGATTGGTTACTTTCTCAAACATCAGGAAATAACCGAAGATACCACCGAGATAAAATCTCTCCCGCTTACACAAAAAGCGGTTTCAATTGACGATATAACTGTTGATAAACCGCTCTCTTGCGTTGGTAATGTGCTGTCTGCCCTTCATCCGGCATATGTTTTTCAATCAATACCGGTGATGCGCAGATATCCCGAGCCGTCATTTCCGGCCTAACGGCTAACATCGCCAGTCGTGCCGCACCGAGTGCCGGGCCAACATCACCGCCCTGACGATATGCCAGCGGCAACCGGACAATATCCGCCAGCATCTGACGCCAATATTGGCTGCGGGCGCCACCGCCAATCAAAACCACCTCTTCCGGCAGTAACCCCGTCTGATGTAATGCATCAAATCCATCGGCAAATGCAAACCCGACTCCTTCCAATACCGCCTGAACCAATTCGAACTTCGATGTCGAATGGGTCATACCGAAGAACACGCCTTTTGCATACGGGTCATTATGCGGTGTCCGTTCTCCCGACAAATAAGGTAGGAACACCACCCCAGAATCAGGATTGGCATGACGTTCCGTCTCACTCAACATCTCGCTGACATCGGTAAATCCGGTCAACTCACATACCCAAGACAAACAAGATGCCGCACTCAAAATGACCGACATGGTATGCCAAGTCCCGGGTAATGCATGACAGAAACTGTGTAATGCAGAATCGGGGTTCGCAAGGAAACCATCACTAACGGCGAAATACACTCCGGAAGTTCCCAAAGAGAGCATCGCCTGCCCCGGTTCGATAATCCCGACCCCGACAGCGCCAGCGGCATTATCACCACCACCGGCAATGACAGGCACCTCAGGCATACCCCATGCATTGGCAAGTTCAGGATTCAGAGTACCGGTGATCGCATTCCCTTCATACAGGTCCGGCATCTGACGTCGCGCCAGCCCGGTTGCATCAAGCAGTTCATCACTCCAATCTCGCCGGGCAACATCTAACCACATGGTTCCGGCGGCATCGGACATATCCGAGGCATACACACCCGTCATCCGATAACGCAAGTAATCTTTCGGCAGCAGGACTTTGTCTGTCTGAGCAAAAATTTCCGGTTCATGTTCTGCCACCCACAGGAGTTTCGGTGCGGTAAAGCCCGGCATCATCATATTCCCTGTAATCTGACGACTGTCAGGGACGCGCTGTTCCAGTTCGGCGCATTGTGCCTGACAACGCCCGTCATTCCACAAAATCGCAGGGCGCAAAACCTGCCCTTGTTGATCGAGCAGTACCGCACCATGCATCTGTCCCGACAGCCCGATAGCTTTCACTGCGCTCAGATCCGTCTGTTTTCCCAGCGCCTGAATGGCTTGACACATAGCTTGCCACCAATGCTGCGGATCTTGTTCTGACCACAGCGGAAACGGACGTGATATCTCTAGTGGTATCACCTCGCTCGCCACCACATCACCATTTTCCGCAAGAACAATGACCTTAACGCCGGATGTCCCTAAATCGATTCCAACATACATAAGCTACCCTTTCATTTTCACTCAATAGACTCGGATAACCTCAGGAAATACACAGTGTAATGGGGCCATCCGGATATATTTACGCTTCGTGATGATTTTATTTATCGAATCATTATCATAAGTCGCTCTGTTCACGACACAATTACGATTTTTCATAGATAGCTTCATGGATTTAACGACTGAGTGAAGGATCACATTTAACACAGTACTTGCCTGTTAGACTTAAAAATTATGGACAAAATATAATTAATACTATTTATGAATAAAAACCCATCCATGACCGCTCTGAAACCTTACCCTCACAACTTATATCGTCAGTTCATCGACCACCGTTATCGGATTACACTGTTGTTTAATGCCAATAAAGTGTACGACCGAGAGGTAATCGAAGGCATCGGCGAATATTTACAGGCGTCGCAATGTAACTGGGATATTTATCTGGAAGAGGAATTCACCACGCATCTGGAGAATTTCCATACTTGGAAAGGCGACGGAGTGATTGCTGATTTCGACAACCCCCATATTCGGGAGTTGCTCGAAGATACGACGCTCCCTGTTGTTGCAATCGGTGGCTCTTATGAACATCCATCCGATTATCCGGATGTCCCTTATGTTGCCACGGATAACCAAGCATTGATTGAACTCGCATTTCAGCATCTCAAAAGCAAAGGGATTGAAAATTTTGCGTTCTACGGAATGCCGGAAGAATCATGGCGACGCTGGTCTCACGAACGAGAACAAGCCTTTATTCAACTCTTACAACGAGAGGGATACTCCGGTTCGGTTTACCGGGGTAATGAGGTAAGCCCGCAAACATGGCAGTACGATATGAATCGTCTCGCAGACTGGTTGCAGCAACTACCGACGCCGGTCGGCATTGTTGCGGTCACCGATGCCCGAGCTCGCCACCTGCTTCAGGTTTGCGATCATTTGAAGTTGATGGTGCCGGACAAAATATCCGTCATTGGGATTGATAATGAAGAGCTGACCCGCTACCTGAGCCGAGTGTCGTTATCTTCGGTCGAACAAGGATGTAAAGAGATGGGCTATCAGGCTGCCAAATTGCTGCACCGCCTGCTGACCACCGCCCCCGAGGAGACAGAACAGTTAGAGGCGCTCAGGCAAACGCGTCGACTGGTTCCTCCGACACAAGTCCACGCACGACAGAGTACCGACTATCAAGCGCTGAAAGATCCCTATGTGATTCAGGCGATGCATTTTATCCGTCATCACGCCTGCAAAGGTATTAAAGTCGAACAGGTTCTCGACTATGTCGGTATTTCTCGCTCCAACATGGAAATTCGTTTTAAAGAAGAGTGCGGACATTCCATTCATCAGGAAATCCATAACTCTAAGTTGAGGCAAGCACGCCATCTACTGGCAACCACGTCATTACCGGTCGCCGAAATTGCTGAATTATGTGGCTATCCTTCACTGCAATATATGTACAGCGTGTTTAAAAAACATCAGCAATGTACACCGAAAGAATTTCGCGAACAGCATCACGACAGATGGCGTCATCGTGATGCGCTATAACCGAAGCAATTCCGTGGTTAAAAGCGATTCCGTAGTTAAATAAGCAGGCCCACCGAGATTCGGTGGGCAACTGCACAGAACGATAGTCATCACCATCTAATCATTCTCTTATGAGGATCAGCCATCACCCCCAGCGGATGGCATGAAGTGATCTTCACCGCTCAAGATGATTTAGCCGTTTTCATGCGATTACCGGTTGGCTCTGAATCACGCTGCCAAAGAGTTTCCAGTTGTTCCAACGACTTGCCTTTGGTTTCCGGAACCCAGCGATAAATAAAGTAAACGGTAAATACCCCCATAATCCCATACAGCCAGAACGGAAAACCGCCATGAAATTGCTGGAAGATAAAACTCTCTTTTTCATTCATCATCGGGAAGGACTGAGACACGACAAAGTTGGCGAACCACTGCGCAAACACAGCAATGGATAATGCTCTGGAACGAACGCTGTTGGGGAAGATTTCAGACAACAGAACCCAAGTCACCGGCCCCAGTGACAATGCAAACGCAGCAATGTACATCAACATAAACACTAACAGATAACTACCAATTGCATTCAGGTAAGCGGCGGTGCCAATCGCTAACATACTGACTGCCATCAAACCGGCACCAATCATCATCAGCGGACGACGTCCGAATTTATCCACGGTGAAAATAGCCAACACGGTAAAACTTAAATTGACCGCACCCACCAGAATGGTTTGCAGTAAGGCAATATCCGTCGTGGAATCACTGAAACTTTTCAGAATCGCGGGCGCATAATAGAG
Source organism: Vibrio gazogenes (assembly GCF_023920225.1). Lineage (NCBI taxonomy): Bacteria > Pseudomonadati > Pseudomonadota > Gammaproteobacteria > Vibrionales > Vibrionaceae > Vibrio > Vibrio gazogenes. The sequence continues at coordinate 453,192 of NZ_CP092588.1, read as the reverse complement.
AAATACATTAATCCCCGTGACCTGTTGTAATACACTTAGCATAATACCGATCAGTAACACGCTCAGATATCCCGCAGCGATAATCCCCGGCCGCTGAACCTTAACCAATGACTGCTTGATTTCTTTCCATTGCGGCTCGATATCTTGCTGTGGATTAATTGCCTTCAGCAGGCTGTGTGCTTCATTATCACGCCCTTTCAGTGCCAGCCAGCGCGGTGTTTCAGGTACGGTAAACAACAGCCCAAAGAATAGGATTGCAGGAATGACTTCGGAGGCAAACATATACCGCCAGCCCACATCATTGAGCCAGTTATCGCTGCCCAGAAGTGCAATGCCATAGTTGACGAAGTACACCACTAACATACCGAAAATAATGGCAAACTGGTTCCATGCAACCAATCCACCACGACGTGCAGGTGGCGCTACTTCTGCGATATACATCGGAGAAACCATCGACGCAATTCCCACACCGACACCCCCGATAATCCGATAAATCACAAAGGTCCAATAATGCTGTGGTACTGCGGAACCGATCGCTGAAATCAGAAAAAGTAACGCGGCAATAATCAATGCGCCCCGCCGCCCGTGACGGTTACTGACATAACCGGCCAACGCAGCACCAAGAACACAACCGATTAAAGCAGAGGATGCAGCAAACCCCAACTCGGCTGCAGTAAGTTGAAAATAATTTTGCAGCGCCTCAACCGCACCGGAAATAACCGCGGTATCGTAACCAAATAACAATCCACCTAACGCCACAACCAGCGTTAAGTGAATAACATTTGTACCTGTTTTCATCTGAATGACCTCTTTTATATTTGTAGGGAGTCTTTCTATCTCACAATCTCAAGATGCAGATTTCGCCTCATCTTGGCGTTGTCTGGCTATATATAAAGTCAAACGATTCAGGTTTGCATATTATGGAATAATTCAACGGAGTTATGATTTTTTATTTATGTGATCATATAGATAAGCCAATATTTTAAAAAAACAACACAGTTCAAATTTAAAAAAATGAATAATAGCGATAAGAAAAATCACAATTGCCGTCAACTCAACAATCCCTTCATGATGAATAGAAATTGAAATTGAGTTTATTCGCTCTGCATTTATCCACTCATACAGGAAAACCATCATGACTGAATTTTTCAAACACATTGAACCCATTCAATTTGAAGGGACAGAATCAGCGAATCCCTTAGCATTCCATCATTATGATGCGGACCGGATGATTCTTGGCAAATCAATGAAAGACCATTTACGTTTCTCAGCCTGCTACTGGCACAACTTCGTCTGGCCGGGTGCGGATGTATTTGGTGCAGCAACGTTTGACCGACCATGGCATCACGGCGGTAGTGCAATGGAGCTGGCTCGCTTGAAAGCAGATCTTGCATTTGAATTCTTTACCAAGCTCGGTGTGCCTTACTACTGTTTCCACGATGCCGATGTTGCCCCTGAAGGCAACTCCATCAAAGAATACATCAATAATTTCGCAGAAATGGTTGATGTCTTAGGGCAAAAACAACAGGACACTGGCGTCAAACTGTTATGGGGTACCGCCAATGCGTTCTCTCATCCACGTTATATGGCAGGTGCTGCCACCAACCCTGATCCAAAAGTATTTGCTTTTGCAGCCACTCAGATTTTTCATGCCATGAGTGCAACTCAAAAACTCGGTGGTGAAAACTATGTGTTATGGGGCGGTCGCGAAGGCTATGAAACCTTGCTGAATACCGATTTGCGTCAAGAACGCAAACAACTTGGCCGCTTGATGCAAATGGTTGTCGAACACAAACACAAAATCGGCTTTAAAGGCACCATCCTGATCGAACCGAAACCACAAGAACCAACCAAACACCAGTACGATTACGACTGTGCAACAGTTTATGGCTTCTTAAAACAGTTCGGGCTAGAAGATGAAGTGAAAGTAAACATTGAAGCGAACCATGCCACACTGGCCGGACACAGCTTCCATCATGAAGTCGCGACAGCAACAGCACTGGGTATTTTTGGTTCGATTGATACCAACCGCGGCGATGCGCAGCTTGGCTGGGATACCGACCAATTCCCGAACAGTGTGGAAGAAAACACACTGATCATGTACGAAATTCTCAAAACAGGTGGCTTCACAACCGGCGGGCTGAACTTTGATGCCAAACTCCGCCGTCCATCCATTGATGCAGAAGATATGTTCTACGGTCACATCGGTGGTATGGACATCATGGCATTGGCTTTCGAACGGGCGGCAAACATGATCGAAAATGATCTGCTCTCCAAACATATTGCACAGCGTTATGCTGATTGGAGTCAATCATTGGGCCGTCAAATTCTGTCAGGTGAACATTCATTAGCATCACTGGCACAGTTCGCGGTAGACAATGATATCGCGCCACAGAAAGTATCCGGCCAGCAAGAATATCTGGAAAATCTGGTCAATCGGTTTATCTATCGGTAATACACGCATTGAAAGAATGAGCTTACCGGATTAACCGACGCTCCTCGCCCCCTGACAGACGGTATTCGATATCAAACCGTCTCTCTTATCAAAACAGCTCAGCGCATATTGTGCTGAGCTGTTTTATGATGATGACGATGTGATTGGTTCAGCACTAAAACCAACGTTTGAGCCTGAAGAACCCTAAAATAATGAACATCACCACAACCAGCATGGCAGAAAACCAGAGAAAGGCACCGGGATTATCCGTCCCCGGGATCCCGCCGATATTCACGCCCAGCAGCCCGGTCAAAAATCCAAGCGGCAAAAACAGTGCTGCAATCAGCGACATGACATACATCCGCTGGTTCATCTGATCATTGACCTGACTGACCAACTCTTCCTGAGTCACCACCGCACGCTCACGCACCGCATCCAGTTCTTCGACGGAACGAATCAACCGATCAGTGCTCTCTTGTAAATAGAGCCGATCATCCGCCAGTAACCATGCTTTACGCTCAGCCATCATTTTCAACATCGCCTCACGCTGAGGGGCCAAATAACGCCGCAGATGAATCGTCTGACGCCGGATTTCCATCAATGCTTTACGCTGTCCGGCGGGATCTTCCGCTTCAAGCACGAGTTCTTCAATCTGCGCGATCCGGTCTTCAAACGTGGCAGCCACGGCATCAATCCGCAACGTCAGGTAATGGCACAATCTCACCAAAAAATCAGAAGAGTTGACGGGCCCTTCTCCCCGATGAAGAGATTGAATTAAATCACTGACCGACAATAATTTCCGCCGCCGGGTAGAGATAATCCGCTGCGCGTCAATCACTATCCTCACCGAGACCATATCTTCAGGGCTCGCGCCCTCACTCAGATTCACGCCACGCAAGAAGATCAATGATTGTTCATTAACGTGACTCACCCGCGGACGCGTGTCATGACTCAGTAAGGCATCCGCGACCAATTCCCCGACACCACTTTGATGCGACAGCCAATGACTACCCTGTTCATTGGCATAATCGATATGTACCCATAATGTGCCCTGTTCGGGTTGCCATGCATTGACCTGTTCCTGATCCAGCTCAACCGCACCACCTTGCCCATCAAATAATAAAGCTGCTATAAACGCATTTTGACTCATGCTGCCTCCGAGAATCCTGACCTTGTTTAAATTAGCAGATTTTCACAGATAAACATAAAGGAACAGAATGGGTTACACATCCCCTCGGTGACCCAATCATTCGTGGATTGACGACATCAATATTATGACGAAGCAGCGGGATTGTGAGCCGTCAGATCAACCACAATCGTCGTCAGATGCTCATGCCACTCGACCTGTGACAAACTTTGATAGTGAAAAACATGTCCGGTTAAACGAATACTCAAATGATGAGGACTTAACTGACGCATGTGGAATTCCGGAGTATCGGTAATCAGGAAGGGATCGCTCAACGCTTCATCAGGAGCGTGAAAATAATAAAGATAATGGTAACCTTGAGGGCCTTTTTTTTCGTTTTTTTCGCTTTCTTCGGGCTCCCGGTAACCCGTCAGCACCACCCCCGGTGCAATTTGCTCCGAGACTACCTGCATATTGGTGCGGTGGTGTTTCTTGCCAAACGACTGTGGTGTGAAATGCCCAATCAAACACCCAACAGCAATTAGAATAATCGTGCTTAACCCTCGCATACTTTCAGGCTCCTGCTTCTTTTCGCGGTCTACATCTCCCTCTACAGACATTCAGAGCACTGGTTAGTTCGAAAATGAGATAGATATCAATAATCCGATACACCGTACAACGCATATAGATAGCGTTGCGTTGATATCTGTCTGCTGATTTCGACTAAAAACTCAGTTTAGCGAGGTACTCTGGTCGCAATAAACCCAGAAATAAACCCAGAAGGGGCGGATTGATAAGAACGAGCGATGCAACTATCCTTCATTTGTCCGATTCACTCATGCAATCCTGAAAAATCCGTCCATGGATTTTTCACCCTGAGTACATTTGACTTGCTATTTTAGTCAGCAATTTTAATAGCACACCAAATTAGTGACAGTCTCATTTTTAGGAAAGCCCCTTACGACCGACGGCCAGAATGAGTGGATTCGGAACTGAGGGTGAATTTCTCCACAATGCCTTTCAGTCCAGACGACATCTCCGTTAGTTTCTGAGAAGTACCGGCGCCCTCTTTAGCTTCTGATGTTGTTTCAACATTTTTATCAGCGATACGATTTAAGTTGCTACTCGTATCATCAATGGTTCGAGCCTGCTCTTCGGAAGCAACCGCAATATTACCCATCAAGTCACATACCACTTCAATAGAGTCAACGATTTCTTTAAGGCTCTCAGACGAGTTTTCAGAAATTTCTGCACCGACTTGCGTTTTTTCAACCACAATTTCAATTAACTTAGCTGTTTCATTTGCCGCTTTTGTACTTTGTGCTGCCAAAGCACGCACTTCATCTGCAACCACAGCAAAACCTCTACCTGTTTCACCGGCTCTGGCGGCCTCAATCGCCGCATTTAAGGCTAACAAATTCGTTTGATTTGCAATGTTTTCTATCGCAGAAAGAATAGAAGAAATATTGCTGCTCGCCTCTCTGATATCATTCATAGCTGACACGGTTTTGCTAACAAGGTCACTCCCAAGTGAAGCCGACTGCTTCGCTTTCTGACTCAATTCATCAGCTTCTCTCGCTGTGTTAGCAGTAATCTTGACCTGCTCGTTAACCTCAACTATCGCCGCGGAAATCGACTGTATTGATTGTTCAGAACTTGCCGTATTCGACAATATTGTTTCGCTGGAAAGCATGACCTTATTGCTCTGCTCAACGATGCTATTGGTATAACCTGAAATATCGGTAACAATACTTTTCAGATCAGCATTCGTTTTAATCAGTGCATTAGTGATGACATCCTGTTGGCCGTTAGACGTTAAATTACTCGTCAAATCACCTTCTGATATTTTCTCCAAACTACTCACAAAAACCGTATCCAGCTTTTCTGCAAAGTTATCTAACGACGATGCCATGTCTCCAAGTTCATCTGAGCGTTTTATGTTTGCTCTCTTACGAACATTACCACTTGCCAATTGATTAACAATGTCGGTCATTTTAAGAATAGGATTGGTAATAGAGCGACTTAATACAATACCGATTGCAATGATAATGACGGCTGTAATCAACATTGAAAACATGACTGCCAGTTTTATTGCACTCACCGATGCGAAAGCTTCCCCACGTGATTTTTCTGCCACAATCGCCCATGTCGCACCCTCAAATCTTAATGGTGCATAGGCAGACAACACTTCACGCCCTAAATAACTGTCGATTAATTTTGAGCCTGTTTCACCCGACAGGGCAGCGTTAACTGCGATACTTTCTGCTTTATTATTTTTTGGATTGGCAAATGCATTCGCAACAGAATAATGTGTGCTATCCAAATGAGAGTCGGAACGCATTAAATTGTCTTTACCAACGAGGTAAGTTTCACCTGTTTCTCCGAGCCCTGAACGCTGAGACATAATGTCATTAATGACGCCTCCGGAAAGCTCTAAAATCACGACAGCGATTGTATCACCGCGTAAATTAAACACAGGTGCGCCAACAAAGAATCTCGGACTATTCTCCCGATAGCTATAGGGTGTAAAATCTTGAAAAATAACACGTTTTGTTTCTAAAACATTTTTCCATAAAACTGAGACTGGATTTTTTTCATCGAAGTTCTTCTTCACATTTGAACCAAGTTCCTCACCTTTTTTCACACTATAAATAATATGCCCCTTATCAGCAGATAATAATAAAAGGTCACGATAGCCCAGAACATCTACATATTTTAATAGATTTTTACTTCTTTCTTTCCAAATTGCTTTATAGTCTATGTTGTCAACGCCAAACTTATCATTTTCAGAAACGATTTCTTCTAACTCTTGATACACTTGCAAGGCACGAAATAACTCATATACATCTCTGCTATTTGATAGGATAGAAATATCTTTTTCTGCACTATTGAGATAGCTTTCTATTTGGTCCGCCTTAACATCTCGTGAACTTATCAGCTGATCCAATGCGTTACTTTCCAGTGCTGCAGTCGATTTCATTAATGAAATGGTCGCAACAATTGCAACAGGTAATATTCCTATTAAAGAAAAAATAAGTAACAATTGACTTCTAAGTTTTAGTTTTATTTTCATATTAAAATCTCGACAAAAATAAATTTTTCAAATGTTGAAGCAAGTGGCCACGTATCTTCATTATTGTTTTAGTGACCAGTGATCACCACTCACCTCAATTTCCCATAGTGGAAGAGAAGCCATTGGTAATGGGGTGTAAGAAACCTTCTTATTGACTGCAACAACCTTGTTTGGAGCCGGTACAACAAGCATATAAGCATTTTTATAGACATGATTAACCATTTTTGTCATAACTTCACTGAATTGCGGCGTGTTGGCGGCAGCTTTAAACATTTCATCAATATACTTACCCATCAGAGGATCCGCTGGCATCGTACTCCAGACACTATTGGGCTGATAAACAAAGGCGGCAGCCCATGGATGATTGAAGTACCAATCATCATCGCCCCACACAATCAAATCCCACGATTTTGTATTCTTACCCGCATTAGTAGACAGAACTTGTCCAAAAATAGTCGTTTCATCAACAATTTCAAAATCAAGTTTTACACCAACTTTGCGTAAATCTCGATCGATTGACCGCCAAAGAAACATGAACTTCTGTTGTGTTAGCACTTTAAGTTTCAGCCCACCGACAATGCTCTTTAGTTCCTGCCGTATTTTTTTTGGTGACTCAATTTCTGAATAGGCCTTCAGATTTTTTACAGCATCTTTAACACCAGGGAAATTGGGTGAAGCTAACGTAGGCTTTATTTGACCATAATCAGAAAATGCATAATGTAATAACTCTTGCTGATCGATTGCTCTATTCAGAGCAAGACGAACTTTTCTATCTTTTAGTTTTTCGTTACCATTCACCATATTGATATGAATGGCAATATTATCGGTTGATGGCCCTGTAATTAGTTTAGCGTAAGGAGAAGAGCTGACTAATTTAACATCAGAAAAGTCGATTGGCATGATATCCAAATGGCCTTCAGATTCCATGACATCATATAGTGCAACCTTGGGATCTAGCTTTGTGTAGATAGTGAATTTTTCTACTTTTACTAAATCTTTGTCATAGTAATAAGGGTTGGCAATTAATACTGCTTTATCTGTCTTTCTATCACCTTCTATATAACCTTCACTAAGGATATAAGGCCCTAATCCATAAGGACCGGCTTCAGCCAAATTCGGGCAGGTTGCTTTACCATTCCAGCCAAATTTTTTGAGATATTTTGTTGTATAAAATTGAATCCAGATGACATCATTGAGGAATGTTCCATACTTTTCTTTTAAATAGAACCTTACTGTATAATCGTCAACTTTTTCCGTATGGTCATATACAGTATTGATTTTACTAAACAAAAAGGGTTCCTTTTTGAAATACTCCATATTTTCAATCACTGCATCTGCATTAAATGGCGTTCCATCCTGAAACTGAACACCTTGACGTAACTTAAATTCATAGACGGTATCGCTAATTTGTGTATGAGATGTGGCCATATAGTATTCCCAACCACGTTCGTTGTTAGCGGGTCTTAAAAGTGCGCCATTTACAGCATGAGATGTGTAAAGATAAGGAAGGCTTGAAACATATATTTTAACATGTGAACCTTTCACTGGTGCAGCACCAGCCGTCGGTAAAAAAGATAAAATTAAAAATATAAAAAGTAATGAAGATGTGTTGCGTAAAAATGAAATACACATATATTTCTCCAAAATTCAGCAACATAGAGTGAATGGTTAATTGGTTTTATCATCCACCTAGTATTATTAACAAAAACTGAACCAAACTAAAAAATCTGATTTGCGCTAATCTATTATGATGCTTAAGAAGATGCGTAGTTCTGCTCACTGTCTAGCATCATCATATTTCTAACGTGAAGTCCCTATGATGGTGATGACTAAAGACAATACTTCAAGCATGTCATATTTTTATTTATTTTATTCACGTTAAAAAAAGCATAGCAGTTGGTTTATAGCGTGTAAAAAATAAAATATTACTTTTCTCAATAATCTAGCGTTGCCATATATAATGATGAAATACTTATGCTTAGTTGCATCACAACCTAACCTCCGTCACGACTTCGTACGACATATTGATATTTCTTACAGCATGGAATGTGACATCCCCTGCTAAGGGTCAGCAGACGCAATACTGCAGTCGTTGCACACCGCTTTATTAAAATTAACGCGGAGTAAAGATGCCACGCGTTACAAATCAATATGAGCGTTGCTCGCATTCTAGAGTTGCGGCTATTTGACCGAGAATCGCTGTACTTTGTACCACTAGACCCGATGATTGTGCATCAATTCCGTATGCAGTAATCACTAATATATAAAGCGTTTTATTATGCTTTGTCGCGTGAACATAGGGCCTGCTATTTGGGGAACCCAAATTTGTGACAGTACGAGGTCAATTGGTTCGTCTTGTTATATGCGTGGTTGAGAGAAAGTGCTAATCCGGAACAATGATCAGACCGAGTTGTTCTAGTAGTTGCTCTTGCTGCCAAGCGCATATTTTAACACCGGTCAGGTCTACCTTTCGTGGGTCTAAACCGTCAAGTTCAGAGTGACTTAAATCACACCCCTGCATTTTAAATTGACCCCAACAGTCTGCAGAAAAAGCACCCCGACTTAAATCTGACGCTTTAAACGAAGCATTTCTGAGGTTTGCACCAATCCATCTATTCTCGAATAAATCACATTTCTCAATAATTTGCTTCTCAAAATTTGCGTAAGTCAGATTACAGCCTGTGATGTATGCAGAGCAAAAATACATTTTATTCGACACCTGATTCACGAAGTTGGCCTGGCTAAAATTTGCACCTTTCAGATCACAATCTCTTAGCTCAATACCAAAACAATTAGCACCATTAAAATATGACATTGTAAGCCGACAGTCTTTAAACGAAGCATCGCGAAGATCTGAAAAAGAAAAATCACACCCTTCTAATTCACCTTGCTCGATAAAAGTACAGCCAGTGAACTGTGTATCTCGAAGGTTGGCTCGCTTAAAACAGCAACGGATAAACGTGCAGTTTATAAAGGTATGTTCACTCAAGTCTTGATGAGAAAAGTCTACTTGGGTGTATGACTGTTCAGTTTTTTCCATGTGCTCACCTCAAAAAATGATTTGATATGCAGGTTACCATTTACCTGAGACTTCTCAACAAAAACAAATCGCGAAAAAACAATAAGTTAAAACACCCCAAATTGACCAAAATAAGGCATCAAACGGGCGTTTTGAAGGGGCTAATTTTGAAATACCGCATGTGGGCTGCTAGAAAAAAGTTTGAGAGCACCTGATCGCTTTTAGAGAAAATACATCCCCCCTATAAAGTGGTGAGCAACACAATACAATGGGAAGGTGAGTAAAAACCAACCAGCGCCCGCCGACGCTGGTGTAAAACATAACTTTGTTAAAAAAGGCCCGACACTTCAATTCAGGGCCTCGCGTCACACTTTAGGCTTTATCTAACGCCTGAGATACATCAGCGATAATATCGTCAATATGCTCAATACCCACTGAGATACGCACCAAATCGGCACTCACACCCGCTTTTTTAAGCTCTTCTTCATTCAACTGACGGTGTGTAGTCGATGCTGGATGACATGCCAGTGATTTCGCATCACCAATATTGACCAAGCGTAAAATCATATCGAGCGCATCAATAAACTTGGCACAGGCATCAATCCCTCCGGAGATACCAAAACTCAAAATACCCGAGGCTTTGCCCTTCGTAATTTTTTGGCAGGTTTCATAATATGGGCTATCTGGTAGAGCAGCGTAGTTGACCCACTCTACTTTCGGGTGTTGCTGCAAATATTCCGCAAGGCGCTGGGCGTTTTCACAATGGCGATCCATCCGCAAACCCAGCGTCTCCAAACCTTGTAAAATTTGAAACGCATTCATCGGCGAAATGGCAGAGCCGGTATTACGCAGCGGCACCACTCGACAACGCGCTATATACGCGGCAGCACCTAATGCTTCGGTGTAAACCACACCGTGATAAGACGGGTCTGGCTCGTTAAGAATCGGAAAACGTTTCTTATTGGCAACCCAATCAAACTTGCCAGAATCAACAATAATACCGCCAATCGATGTACCATGGCCGCCAATATATTTAGTGAGTGAATGCACCACAATGTCAGCACCCAGATCAAACGGACGACACAAATAAGGCGTAGCGACCGTATTATCGACAATCAAAGGGACTCCGTGTTTGTGCGCAATTTCGGCTAAACGCACAATATCGACAATATTACCGGCAGGATTACCAATCGATTCACAGAATACCGCTTTGGTATTTTCGTCAATCGCGTTTTCAAAGCCTGCGAAATCATCGTGCGACACCATACGCACATCCACACCTTGGCGCGGCAGCGAGTGCGCAAACAAGTTATACGTCCCCCCATACAACTGGCTGGTACTGACAATATTATCCCCCACCTGTGTAATACACTGAATCGCATAGGTTATAGCAGCCATACCAGACGACACCGCCAGCGCTGCGATACCACCTTCCATCGCGGCCACACGTTTTTCTAACACGTCGGTAGTTGGGTTCATAATGCGGGTATAAATATTACCCGGCACGGCTAAGTTAAACAGATCCGCACCATGTTGAGTATCATCAAAGGTATACGATGTGGTTTGATAAATAGGTACAGCTGCGGATTTAGTGGTCGCTTCAGACTTATAGCCTTCATGCAGAGCAATAGATTCGAGTTTCATAGCATATCTCGTTTAAATTTATCGTGATTATATTACTAAATAACAGCTCTCTTTTTTGGTTAAGAAAAGCCACTATTCTATGATTTCCGTTCAGTTTACTGCCGTTCTCAGATCCCTCATTGTGCTAATCACAGAACAATAAAAACCTTCTAGGCAACTGCATATCTAGAGTATTAATTAAACGGATCCATTGCAAACGTATCACAACGACCATAAAAACGTTAAGCCAAAAGCTTACTTAATATATCTATTAATAATTTGATTTTATAGAAATTAGTAAATATGAACCATTATTCTCCGGCAACATGCGACTAACCACTACGCTGTAAACACAAAATTCAATCTAGAACTATATACTACAAGACCATAAAACTAAGGCTATCATTATGTAACTTTGCCTTTAAGAACGCATAAATCAGGATCTACATGTCACAAATAGTACTCTCTCATCAGTTAAAAACGGCTCTTTCTCCTTGGGGTAATCTTAAAGACGAATCACTGCATCAACTTGTCAATATATTTACACCGTGCAATGTAAAATCAGGCGCACATTTAATCATGCCGGGAGAAGCATTTGAGCGGATTGGTACTGACGTCTAGATCATCGAGTACTCGCGGCAAGACGCACACCTAAGGTAACGAATAAAGCTCCAAGGCCTCGATCCAGCCAAAGCCCGACCTGCCGATTTTTCTTAAGGAGTGAACCCAGCCGAGCCCCTGCCAGAACCAAGGGCGGTTCTATGAAAGCGGCGACAACAATTATGAGGCTCCCGTGAAGAAAGAGCTGAGCACCACTGGAGCCCGCCCCCTCGACAACGAACTGTGGTAAGAAGGCGAGAAAGAAAATAGCCACTTTTGGATTAAGCGCTGAAACCAACACGCCTTGCCAATAAACGGAATGCTGGCTCTGATTGTTTAAACTCTCACTCGTAACAAATGAGTCGCCACGCGACAGCAGCATCTTGATTCCAAGCCATATCAAATAAGCAGCGCCCAGCCATTTCACTATCGAAAAAGCCAGCGCTGACGCTGCGAGGATTGCCGAAAGTCCGACTGCCGCCATAACCACATGCAGTCCGGCCCCTGTCCAAGCGCCAAACATAGCAGCAAAACCTTGGCGCCTTCCATTGCGAAGTGTCTGTCCCAAAATAAAGGCAATATCTGGCCCAGGCGAAAGGTTCAAAAGAACCGCTGCCGACAAAAAGGTCATCCAGTGTAGGATCGTATAGTCAAACATTTCTAGCTCCCAATCAAACAGCCACAGTGACAGCAGCACTGCACATAACAGTTATTAAACAGCATCCTGCCGTATAACATCCCAGCATTGCTCTGTATAACACAACTTCTGAACATAAGAATTATTATCTATCTTGCTGAAAATACAAGTGAAATAATAAATAAAAATGAGATGTGGTATAGATTACAGCGCAGTGCTGTTTAATCTACCGAGTGTTCTTCTGTAAGTGAACTTGAACGATATGCTCAGGATGAGATTTTCTTCTTTTTCTCGGCAGAGAAAATCAATGTAATCTAATTGTGTATCAAGATTTGGGGCCAAAGGCTGGGGAGATGAACATTGTGGCGCTGTTGTTTGGTGCGCAGTGAGTTTATTAATTTCTGCGGCATCTGATACACGCGCCCCAGATACTTTTGGCATTCCAAAAGTATCCAAAAGAACGGTTTAGGTTCGTGGACGCTGGCCGGGTCGGATTGATTCGCTCCTGCTCAAGCAATCCTGAAAAATCGTCCTGATTTTTCACCCTGAGTCCTGTGACCAAATTGGCTTTTTGCTATGTTTTACCCAATCCAAATCAACCACGCAACAAAGAAAACCATTCACGGAAGAATGGTTAGGCTTTTCCGGGCAGGACGCCCGTAAAAGGCGGTTCTGGACAACGTGCGACGCCGTCAAATAAAAAAGATTTTCTGGTTCGTCTTTCATCTCTGAAAGATGAACTGGCGCACAGAGCACCAATGCCTCTGAAATCGAGAAACTAAACTGTGCGTCAAAATTTGGGGCCGGAGGCTGGGGAAATATAAAAATTGAGGTGCAGCGGTTTGGTGCGCAATCTCTTTCCTCGATTTCATTAACTTCTTCGAAAGCGCCCCAGGTACTTTTTCACGGCAGAAAAAGTACCCCAAAATGCCTAAGGGTTGAGTTCAGCGCACCGAATCAGGGTCGGATTGATTCGCTCCTGCTCAAGCAATCCTGAAAAATCGTCCTGATTTTTCACCCTGAGTCCTGTGACCAAATTGACTTTTTAAGCATGTTTCACCGCACGCAAATCAACCACCCAACAAAGAAAACCATTCATGGAAGAATGGTTAGGCTTTTCCGGGCAGGACGCCCGTAAAAGTCGGTTCTGGACAACGTGCGACGCCGTCAAACAAAAAAAGATTTTCTGGTTCGTCTTTCATCTCTGAAAGATGAACTGGCGCACAGAGCACCAATGCCTCTGAAATCGAGAAACTAAACTGTGCGTCAAAATTTGGGGCCGGAGGCTGGGGAAATATAAAAATTGAGGTGCAGCGGTTTGGTGCGCAATCTCTTTCCTGTCTTTTTATACAGGATTTATGAGTCCCCTCTTTGTGCCATCCATAAAGAAACCATGAATGTATTGCCGTAGATGTTCAATAGAACTAAACGTTTGTAAATTTTATCTAGATATCAGTATTAGTACTAATTAGTTAACATAGAATCATCGCTTATGGGGGACTTATGAAATATCTAAAAGGTATTATATTTACACTGATATTGTCATTGATATCTTATTATTTATCTACAATGGATTTTTTCAGGCATTACCAAATTAGCTCGTTGGTGATTTGCATTATTTTAGGGATGATTATTGGTAATATAGCGGGCTCTAGAATACCAAAGTCTGCTGAAAGTGGAATAAAATTTAGTCAGCAAAAGTTGCTTAGGTTAGGAATCATTCTCTACGGTTTCTTTATCACTTTCCAACAAATTATTAGTGTAGGCAGTGTAGGTCTTATCACCGATCTTATTATTATTTCGGTGACATTTGTTGGAGGTTCTTATATTGGTATCAGATTCTTAAAAATGGAAAAAGAAGCCGCTATGCTTACTGCTGTAGGGTCTTCAATTTGTGGTGCCGCAGCCATTTTGGGTACCGAGCCGGTCATAAAACCTAAACCTCACCATACAGCGGTTGCGGTGGCGACTGTCGTGATTTTTGGTACGCTTGGCATGTTTGTTTATCCTTTGATTTATCATGTATTTGCAGTGAATGATACCATCATGGGAATTTATACCGGTGCTACCATCCATGAAGTTGCACAAGTCGTGGCAGCGGCTAATGCAATGAGTCATGACATATCGGTTACTGCCGTTATTGTGAAATTAACTCGAGTGATGATGCTAGCGCCTTTCTTAATGATTTTGAGTTATTACCTTACCCGTAATCGTGCCAATTTGTCTGGAGAAAAAGTAAAAATCACTATTCCATGGTTTGCTATTTTCTTCGTTGTTGCTGCGGGTATTAATTCAACTCATATTATTCCGGTAGCGGTTGTTGGGATTCTAACTAAAGCGTCTGTGTTCTTATTAACCATGGCTATGGGGGCATTGGGTCTAGATACAAATATTAACAAAATTCGTGGTGTAGGAATTAAACCGATTATTTTAGCTACTATTTTATGGATTTGGTTGATCGTTGGTGGTTATTTCGTTACCAATCTAGTTTCAACCGGTATTCATCTACTTTAAGGAATCACTTATGTCTTACCACAATATTTTGGTCGCAATTAATACTAATGAAAACTTAAAAACTATAGTCAATAAAGGAATTGAAATAGCTCGTAATCATAACGCGACTTTATCTACCATTCATATTGACATGAAATTTGAGGATTTCTATATTGGCGAATTAGACTTCGACTTTGAAAAGTATGATGAAATGGCCCGAGATCGCTCTCAATCCGACATTTTAGCAAAGCTGGGGGATCTTGATTACCCAATTACCAATTCAATTATTTGTTCGGGTGATCTATCCAATGAAATTATAGATACCATAAAGAAAAATAATATCGATTTATTAATTATGGGCCACCATCATTACAGTCGATTAGGACAGTTTTTTATGTCCGTTTCTGCTCCGCTAATTGAAGCAATGCCCTGTGATATCCTGCTAATAAAAGTTACACAGTAGCTGTAAAAAGGTCATGCTGTTTACTTAAAATTTGGCGAAAACGGTGACAATATGACTAAAGAGTGATTAGACAATTAAAAAAGACCAGCTAAGGCTGGTCTTTTTGAACGGATAAACGTGACCCAAAACTACTTAGAATAGAGGTGAAGTTCGGTTCGAAGTCCCCTGACTAAGCTAACGCACATCAATAGCAATATGAAGTTAAATGGCAGCGCCGTTGTCACCACGCCAGATTGCAATGCTTGCAAGGCGTCAGTACCGCCAACCCATAGCATCATCGCGGCAATCGCTCCTTCAATCGATGCCCAGAAAATACGCTGCGGTACAGGTGCGTCGATTTTCCCTCCCGCAGTGATGCTATCGATAACCAACGAGCCGGAGTCTGATGATGTGATAAAGAAAATCAAAATGAGAGCAATCGACACGACAGAAATAATGTGCCCGAACGGGAGTTGATCGTAAACTTGGAACAAAGTAAGAGAAATATTCGTTAATCCATTCGTACCTAATTCACCCACTTTATTGATCACTTGACTAAGCGCTATACCGCCAAAAATCCCCATCCAAACAATGGTCATCAAAGTCGGAATAAAAACAACTGAAAATAAGAACTCACGAACCGTACGGCCTTTAGACACGCGCGCGATAAACATACCGACGAATGGTGACCATGAAATCCACCATGCCCAATAGAACACCGTCCAGCCGTGCATCCATGTTTTATCTTCTCGCCCATATGGGTTGCTTAGTGGGATAATACTTTTAATATAGGCAATGAACGTCTCGGGTACGGATGTGATCGCGATATTAAAGCAAACCGCCGTGATGAAAATGAGGAGTATGAAAGCGAATAGCATATTAATATTACTCAGTACTTTCACCCCACCATCAATCCCGCGAATCACTGAAATGATTGCAATCAGCGTAACAAAAACAATGACCGTCAATTGCATACCAAACCCGCCGTCGGTACCAAAGACGTAGTTGATACCGCTAGTTGCTTGCTGAGCACCAAGCCCCAGAGACGTTGCCAGACCAAATAACGTGGCCAATACGGCCATAATATCGATAATGTGGCCCAGCCAGCCCCAAGCTCTATCCCCAAAAATCGGATAAAACACAGAGCGTATAGACAGGGGCAAGCCTTTATTGAACGCAAAAAAAGACAAGGCGAGAGCAACGATCGCATAGATGGCCCAGCCGTGGATTCCCCAATGGAAAATCGTCGCCCCCAGAGCAAGGGATTTCGCTTCTGGTGTCATCGGTTCGACATTGAGTGGGGTTCCCCACCAATCGGTGAAGTAGGCGGTGGGTTCTGCCACGCCCCAAAACATGAGGCCAATCCCCATCCCCGCCGCAAAGAGCATCGCAAGCCAAGAACTACGGGAGTGATCTGCGACGGCGTCCTTACCCCCGATACGGATTTTCCCTAGCGGGGACAACATAATAACGAGAGTAAAGACCACAAAAAAGTTTGCCGACCACATAAAAAACGTATCGAACTCTTCAATAATACCGTTTTTTACAGCGTTCAATGCCTCTTTAGCAGCGCTTGGTTCAATAAAAAGCACTGAACCTAGAAATAATAAAACGAGTGCAGCACTGATGCCAAAAACGGGGTTGTGTATATCGAACCCCCACTTTTGTATATTGTCCTGACCAACCTGATAATCCGTCGTATCTATACTGTATTTCTTAAATGCATCTTCATCCATAGTAATGCCTTAATCGTTAGTTCTCTATGTCTTTCAAAAGCGAAAAATTAGCAAAAATCAGTAAAAAAAAGCTGTAATTGTTTAGTGCTCTAATTTTATTTTAGGTGATATTAACAGTATAACTATCTATTTTGCAATTAATCTGTCCCGAGCGATGTACCAGTTGAATCGATCGATTGAGCACCAGAACGCACAGACTTGCCAGAAGGCAGCGATAAAATAAAGGTTACTTTTTATCCATTGAGTTCACCCAACACTTGCAATAAAAAGCAGATTTTCTAATACTTCAACAAAAAAACAGCATCTAAATACTAGAAATACTCATTTCTATACTGCTGAATACGTTGTTTTCCCTGATTTAACTCGCATCTGATCCTAGCACACCGTTATTCATAAGAACGCATATGGCGCAACAATTTAGAATCAATTCCCTTGCCCTTAAATTATTAGCATTTTATCGTTAGAATGGCGGCAGTTGGGTATGACCCATCTTCATTTATTTTTTGAGAACAAGCGAGCATGCACATGAAATTACTTATCAACGTCATCCGTAACCTACTTGGCTACATCATTATTGCAGTTGATCTCATCACCCGTGGCCCTAAAAAAAAGCGCGACCCCGAAAAACAAAAAGAAATTAACCAAGCGCTAACCAACCTCTCCCTTTACCAGTTTTCGGCCTGCCCATTCTGCACTAAAACGCGCAGAGCGATGTATAAGCTGAACCTGCCGATTGAAAAGCGTGACGTGTCAGAAGGCTCAAAATACCGAACAGAATTGCTTGAGGGGGGTGGTAAAGTCAGAGTGCCTTGCTTACGGATTGAACAAGATGGCAACGTTGAATGGATGTATGAATCTTCAGATATTATCAACTACCTAGAAAAGCGCTTTGCTTAAATATATTGAATATAGCATTTGACGCAGAAAGGCGCCGATTGAAGACACTCTGAATCCTGCATCTTGAGGTTACTTGGGTATAAACCGAAAACGAATGGTGAACAACATACCACTAAAATCACCACATCATATTTTAATTATTCAAAGCAACGTATAGTAAAGCACGATGCTGTCTCATCTGCCGAGCGATATTTTTATGAGCCAACAGTGTGGCACCGGAATATGACACTCAACCCACAGACAAAAAAACAGCCCAGTCATGTTCTCATCACTGGGCTGTTTTGATTCACTGTACGGTTACAGCGCTAATTTCAATATTTCTGCGGCATCTTGCGGGGTAATATCTTGGTGCTCTCCGAGCGCAAGCAGGCCGTGGGCTGTCAGTTTTTCTTCCACTGCCGGAATATCTTTCTCACTCAGGTTGTAGTCAGAAAGTCGGGTTGGATTACCCATCTGGATGAAGAAGTCTTCGGTTTTCTGAATTGCCAGCTCGATCTGCTCATCTTCTGTACCCGATGTAATATTGAGTACGCGGTGGGCATACTGCAACAGTTTGCCTTTTTTCTGCTCTTTTTTGTAACGCCATAATGCAGGCATCACAATCGCCAGCGTCTGAGCGTGGTCGAGGCCATACAGCGCGGTCAGTTCATGACCAATTGCATGGGTTGACCAGTCTGATGGCACACCATTTTTCAATGTACCGTTGAGCGCCATTGTTGCTGTCCACATCAGATTGGCGCGCACCTCATAATCCTCAGGCGTCGCCAGCGCTGCCGGGCCGTCTTCCAGCAAATTGGTCAACAGGCTTTCCGCAAAACGGTCAGAGACTTTCGCATTGACCGGATACGTCATGTACTGCTCCATAATGTGAGCAAAACTATCAACGGCACCATTAGCGATTTGTCGGGTCGGCAGTGTATACGTGGTTTGTGGATCAAGTATCGAGAATAACGGCAGCACAAAATCAGAGCCAAAGGCTAATTTATCTTGTGTTTCTGCCCGGGTGATCACACTGTTTCCGTTCATCTCAGAGCCGGTTGCCGGCAACGTCAGTACACAACCCAAAGGCAAAGCACGCTTCACACAAGCACCACCGGTGGTAATGATGTCCCAGTAATCACCGTCATAACATGCAGCGGCGGCAATCAACTTACTGCCATCAATCACCGAACCGCCACCGACAGCCAGAATGACATCGATCTGCTCTTGTTTCACGACTGCAACGGCTTTGATCAAGGTTTCGTAATGCGGATTGGGCTCAATGCCGCCGAACTCGACGACAGAACACGCTTGAAGCGCATCGAGCACTTGCTCATAGACACCGTTCGCTTTAATGCTCCCGCCACCGTAAGTCAGCAAAACGCGGCTATTGGGCGCAATTTCTTCTTTCAGTGCGGCAATCTGACCTTTACCAAAATGAATTTTGGTTGGACTAAAGTAAGTAAAGTTATTCATACGATCTCCTGATGCTAACTCAATATTGTTGCCAACTAGTCTAGTTGGTACCGGATTCAATGCCTACCGCAAATTGTATTCTTCTTGATACAAAAAAACGAATTGCATATGTCATTCGCTGCCAAATGGCATCTAAGTTCACACAATATTCTTCCACATCTGTCTACCTTATCAATATCTGGAGTAGTGTCTCAGGCGGGAATATCATAGAGAAAAATAATAGGGGTGAAGCAGATGAATCATAAGTTGTCTGAAATACTAACATTATTGAGAGAGGATTGTTATCAGTCTGCCAGAAACATTGCAAACAAGGTCAACACGAGTGAAAAGACGGTTCGAAACAGAATCAAATTACTGAATGATGAGTTGAATGAGCACGGTGCGGCAGTGCTATCAAAACCAAACATGGGATATACTCTCATCGTTCACAATGAGGTCGAATTTTCCCAATACAAACGTAGTTTTCTTTCAGATATTACACACCCTAAAACACCGGATGAAAGAGTTATTTTTTTACTCTCCTTTTTAATATCCAGAATCAATTATATAAAAATAGACGATATTTGTGACAATATTTATGTATCAAGGAATACACTCAGTTCTGACATCAAGAAAGTCGAAACAATTTTAAATCACTATCAATTGAGAATTAATAGAAGACCTAATTATGGCATCCTGATTGAAGGTGATGAAATACATAAGAGAATGTGTATTTCTGAGCAGATCATAGATAGTAACTTCAATGTGTCAGAATTCAACATTTCACATGATTTGATCAACATCATCAATACATTTGTTGTCACGACACTGATGAGTAAAAACATTACCGTGTCTGACTCCTACCTTGATGATTTAGTGAAGCATATCTTCATCTCTTTAGAGAGATTCAAAGATGGGTTTTACATCATGAGCATTGACAACCGTGAGCATGAAGAAAATCTTGACTTATTGTCAGCAGCTCATGAAATCTCAGACTGTATAGCCAAAGAATTGAACACCTATCTTTCAGAGAAAGAAATTCAGTATCTGTCGCTGCTATTATCAGCAAAACTGCCGTCAAGTGCATACAAAAGAAACAACAATCTGGTTATATCAAGATATATTGATGATTTAACCAGCAAAATGTTCAAAGAGATTCTTGACTCTCACAATCTTAATTTCTTTCAAAACTTCGACCTCAGATTATCCATCAGTAAGCATCTCGTTCCATTTGATCTGAGAATGAAATATGGCATCCCGGTAACCAACCCACTGAAATTAGAAATCATTAAAGAATTACCTTTTGCTTTCACCTTAGCAAGTACCGCAAGCCTTGCATTATCCATGCACTATGGCACTCAAATTAGTGAAGATGAAATCACTTACTTTGCGATGTTGATTGAATTAGCCTTGGACAAAAACAGAAAGGGATCGGTCAAGAAAAATATTGTGATCGTCTGTTCGTCCGGGAAAAGCACCAGCCAGCTTATTATCAGAAAATACAGAAATGCATTCGGAGACTATATCGATAATATATTTGAATGTTCCTCATATGAACTTGCTGATTTTAACTTTGAAGCGCATCAAATTGACTATGTTTTTTCCACTGTAAAAATTGATATCGATATACCGGTTCCTATCGTTGAAGTCAGTCATTTCTTAGAAAGTAAAGAAGTTGATTTATATACGGATATGTTTGAAAAAGACAGTATTGTCACGACATTTTACCGCCGAGAATTATTTTTTAATCACATTAATGAAAATAGCAAGGACGACGTCATCAAACGATTGTGCGAGCTTGCTTCTGCGTCTATTCAGATACCTGAGACATTTCTTGATTCCGTCAATAAAAGGGAAGAATTAGGTCAGACGGACTTTGGCAATCTGGTTGCAACCCCTCACCCCTACAAAATCATCAGTGATCAGGATTTTGTGATTGTCGGTGTGCTGAAAGAACCGATTTGGTGGGGTAAAAACTACGTTCAGGTTGTCCTGCTGACGTCGGTTTCATCAAAAGAGAATGAGGCCCAAGAAACATTCTATGCAAGAACTAGCCGATTTGTGTTTAACGAGGATGCTGTTAAGAAATTAATTGCTGAACCGTCATTCGATAATTTCATCTCTCTTTTATAACATCACCGAAAATTTCCACATTAGAAAAGGAAAATATCTAAGTAGAGTTTTTCTATAGTCTATTTATTATGTAATTTAGTTAATAGGAGTTATTAATGGATATTTCACTAGAAGATATTGTAACTGAGTTGGTTGTAAATGGTGGCTTTGCGAAAAGCAAATCTATTATGGCAATTCAATGTGCAAAGAAGGGCTTCTTCTCGGATGCTGATACATGTATTAAAGAAGCAAATGAAGCGCTATTAAAAGCCCATCAATTTCAAACTCACCTACTTCACGAAGAAGCAAATGGAAACCGTCTCTCAAATGTTTCTTTAGTTATTGTTCATGGTCAGGATCATTTAATGAACGCAATCACATCTCGTGATCTCGCAATTGAAATGATCGATATGTATAAATTAATCCACAGTAAATAAAAGGTAACAAAATGATTAATATAATTTTAATTTGTGCTGCCGGTATGTCTACATCGATGCTCATGCAAAAAATGAAAGACAGTGCAGAAAAAAGAAACCTTGATATTAGTGTTTTGGCAATGCCCGAGGGCAAACTGGATTCATATAAAGAAAATATAGATATATTACTTCTTGGTCCTCAGATTATGTATCTAGAAGATAAAATTCGAGGCATATATGAAGAAAAAGGCGTGAAGGTCGCTGTCATTGATATGGTCGATTACGGAAGTATGAATGGGGATAAAGTCCTTGATGATGCGCTTTTGTTATTAGGTTAATTACATTTACCTCTTCCTACGCATGGTACCCTTATGAATATTAAAAATAATAGTCCATTAATTAAAAATATAAATAAATATGTAAATATAATTCAAACCAGTAAATTTGTTAATGGGATTACAGGCGGTATGATGGCCGCCATGCCGATTACTATATTAGGCGCATTTGCAGCACTGTTCCTGAATCTACCGATCGATGCATATAAAGAATTTATTGCATCATCTGGCGTCGCGACAGCACTGAAACTTATCGTAATGTTCACCACGAACTTTTTAGCAGTTATCTTTTGCGTTTCGATTGCGGGTAGTTATGCCAAACAACATGATGAAGATCCATTATTCTGCGCAATATTAGCATTCATCTGCTTTTTCATTGTTACGCCAATGGATATTTCACCAAGCGGAATGCCGGTCATTGGTATGAAATGGCTCGGAGGATTTGGTATTTTTACCGGGATTGTCGTCAGTATGGTCTCTACCCGGCTCTATATCTATCTCCGGACGAAAGGCTTCACCATAAAAATGCCCAACAGTGTCCCACCGGTTGTCGCGGATAGTTTTAGTAGTTTAATTCCCGGATTCGCTTCTGTTATCTTCTTTACTGCTATCTCTGTTATTTTTCAGTCCACATCTTTTGGCAGTGTCCACCAGTTTGTTTATTCATTCCTTCAAACGCCTTTGGAAGGTGTCGGTGGCAATATTATATCGATTCTTATCTTGTGGACATTTGCTCAGCTCCTATGGTTCCTCGGTATCCATGGTACGCTGGTTATCTATTCGGTGGTCTTGCCTATTTTTACCGCAATGGATGCGACCCAACTCGCCGCATATGCCGCAGGAGAAGCACTTCCCAATATTACCGGCCGCGCATTTGTGAGCACTTATACCATGTCCGCAAGTGCTATTGGTTTCACACTTTTAATGATGTTCGCATCAAAGAGTCAGCACTATAAAAAATTAGGGAAACTCACAACTATTCCAGCGTTATTCGGTATTAGTGAGCCCTTAGTATTTGGTACACCACTGGTCTTCAATTTCCGTTTTATTATTCCATTTGTTTCTTTAAATGCGATTTGTTTAACCATCGCTTATTTCGTCACATATATTGGTTTAGTTCCGAGAGTTGCAGGTATTACACCTATTTCAGGTATGCCAATTATATTAAACGGCATTATGGAAGGTAGCTGGAAAATTGCAGTCGTGCAGGTATTTCTTGTGCTGGTACAGATTGTTTGTTGGTACCCATTCTTTAGAAAAGCAGATAACGAATCTTATCTTAAAGAATGTGAAGAAGCGAAAAAGGACGAGGATAATATTTCCGATACGGAATCTTCTCGTTTAACAAAAGTAAACGAAGGAGCATAAACCATGAAGAGATTATTCATCCCAACTTTAAGCGCTGTCATCGTCGCAATGTTATCCACTTCAGTTTTCGCCAGCGAATCCGACAATAACGCTGATTCATTACGATTACGTTTAAAAAATGATTTTCGTAAAGCCGAGCGACCGAGTGCCGGGCCAAGCGGTCAAGATATTTATGCATGGGTCCAAGGCACGATGGTCGATTTAGACACTCACTATTTCTCTGACTTTGTCGGTGTCACCGGCAGTGCTTACTATGTTTACAAATTAGGGGCAGATGGCTCAAGTAGCACCAGAGGTTACTTAAGAGGATACGACAGCTTTTCACTGACCCAAGGGGCACTGAAATTTAAGCTCAATGATGATCTCAAGTTGAAAGTTGGTCGCTTTGGTACCGATAGTGGTTATGGCAGCTTGCCTTATGATGTCCCGTTGATTTCAAGTGGCTCGAATCGGACGATGCCGACGTTATCCGAAGGCGCGCTTGTTCACTACGATCTCAACGAGAATGTGGAATTGTGGGGCATGTGGCGTCAACGCGTATTTCTCTGGACAGACGTCGGAACGGGTGTCCGGGATGAAGGAGTCTTCGACTCAAGCACCGGAACCTATTCCAAGAAGGAACCTCGGGCATTCTTAGCCGGTAGTTGGCACGATGACCAGAATCGCGTTGATCTGGGTTATTCTTGGCAGGATGATGTTTCTTCTCAGGTTGAATTGAAATTACAAAGAAAAGATTCGTTTGATGACCAAAGTAATATTCGCTATGAATTCCTGACACTGAACGCGTCATTAAGTGGTTTATCGAAAGCCGCAAGTTATCACAATGATACCCAAGTCTATTCTGGAAAAATTACCTATACCAATGCCGATATAAGTTATTTCGGCGGATTGGGTTATGTCAGCCATGTATTAAATGGTATCGGTACAAATGTGAATACAGATATTGGTTATGTCGGCTCTCTGAGTATCGATAGAAATAAAGAAGATATGTATTCCTTACAAATCGGTGTGAATTATACGATCAATAATAATTTCTCCGTCATGGTTGCACCGTTAATGACGGATGGATATGAAGATACCCGCAGAACGATTTCTATTAAGGGGAAAGGTGTGGTAGCCGCTGTATTCTACAAAGTTAATTCTGGTCCGCTTACGGGATTAAGAGCATTCGTTGCATCCGATGTGGCCAATGAAAAACGCTCAGGGAGTGCTTTAGGCGATGATCTGGACTATTGGGATATCAAAGCGGGTATTCAGTATGACTTCAACCTTTAAATATCAATTCATCTAGTTCAAAGGCACATCATGTTAAAACCAATAGAAAATGAAGCACGAGAAACGAAGTTACTCGACGGATTATGGGACTTTAAATTAGACCCTTCGACAATCGGTTATAACGAGCGTTGGTATTCAGCACCATTAGAAAATAAATTGAAAATCGCCGTCCCGGGAAGCTTTAATGATCAATTTGCTGACGAGAAGATAAAAAAACACGTCGGGAATGTCTGGTATCAAACAGAATTACGGATACCACAAGGTTGGGATGCGCAACGTATTGTCTTGAGATTCGATGCAGTCACGCATCAGGGAACCGTCTGGTGTAATGACGTTTGTGTCGCTGAACATCGTGGTGGCTATACACCATTTGAAGCGGATATCAGCGACCTCGTTCATGGCGGAGAACGTGTACGCATTACCGTCTGTGTCAACAATGAATTATCGTGGCAGACCATACCGCCGGGTGTGGTTGTTGAAAATAATGGCCGTAAGAAGCAACATTATTTCCACGATTTCTTCAACTACGCAGGGATTCACCGACATGTTTGGTTGTACTCGACACCTGAAGAATTCATCGATGATGTCTCTGTCGTCACCCGCGTCTGTGAAGATCACAGCCAAGGTTATATCGACTACGACATATTGGCTGACGATGTGTGTGAATGTCAGTTATTCGACCACACAGGTAAAGAGGTCGCCCGAGGTGAAGGGAATCACGGCACGTTAACCGTTGATGCACCGGTTTTATGGCACCCCGGAAAAGCGTATCTCTATACCCTCGTCGTCAAATGTAAAGATGACCAGTATGATCTGAGAGTCGGGATCCGGACCATTGCCGTAGAGAAAGATAAATTCCTGATTAACGGTCAGCCATTTTATTTCACCGGCTTTGGTCGTCATGAAGATGCAGATTTTCGCGGTAAAGGCTTTGATAATGTCATGCTGGTTCACGACCATGCCTTGTTGAACTGGATTGGGGCGAACTCTTACCGGACATCACACTATCCTTATGCAGAGGAAATGCTTGACTGGGCAGATGAGCATGGAATTGTGGTGATCAATGAAACGCCGGCTGTCGGTTTTAACGTCTCTCTCCCGATGTTGAGAAACTTTAACCGACCGGAAAAGCTGTTCTGTGATGAAGCCATCAACAGTGACACGCAAAAGGCTCATCTATCGGCAATTCAAGAGTTAATCGCAAGAGATAAAAATCACCCATCCGTTGTGATGTGGTGTATTGCAAATGAACCCGATGCTCGTGAAGCAGCCAGCCGGGACTACTTTTTGCCTTTAGTCTCTGCAACCCGGAAGTTGGATGCTTCGCGACCAATCTGTTGTGTCAACATCACTAAATCTTCATTACATGAAGATCAGATTAGCGATTTATTCGATGTACTTTGCCTGAACCGGTATTACGGATGGTACGAAAACCCGGCCGATTTATCAGAAGCCGAGACGGTTCTGGAGCAAGAGTTGATGGCCTGGCATGAGAAGCATCAAAAGCCAATTATCATCACAGAGTACGGAACTGACACCATGGCTGGTCTGCATTCCATTTACAATGAAATGTGGTCAGAGGAATATCAGTGCGATTTCCTCAACATGTATCATCGGGTATTTGATCGCCTTCCCTTCCTTGTCGGTGAACAAGTCTGGAATTTTGCGGACTTTGCCACATCCCAAGGTATCGTTCGCGTCGGCGGAAACAAGAAAGGTATTTTCACCCGGGACAGACGGCCAAAATCTGCGGCTTACGTTTTAAAACAGCGGTGGACCAAGATGCAATATGGAGAAAAACCGTCTTCACCAAGCGAGTGAGTTAAATACGAGTCATTGATTGAACCAATCATGCTCCTGCCTTAGAAAGGTGATGTTGTTCCCTTTCTAAGGCTTTCACGAGTGAAACGGTAGCGATTCAGCCCGATCTTTTTGTGCAAAGAAAACCTCCAGCTAGGCTGGGACTTGCTGGGTGATGCAATGGATATTTCCCCCACCTAACAATATCTCTCGCGCATCAATACCCGTTATCTGATGATCCGGGAATGCGGCTTGGATGACCGACCTTGCTATTTCATCCGTGCTTTTATCAAGTAACGGGAAGATAACCTGACCATTGCTGATCAGGAAGTTGGCGTAAGAGGCAGCAAGACGCTCACCCGACTGACGTACCATACCTTGACTATGATCGATGCCGGCCGCTTCCTCTTCGGTCATGTATAACGGGCCGGGTAAAGGCAACTGATGAACCTTGATCGTGCGACCCTTCGCGTCTCGCTCGGTACACAAAACATCTAACGCTTCCCGACTAATCGCATACTGAGGATCCTCTTTGTCTTCACACCACGTAAGCATGACTTCACCAGGTTTCACAACGTGCAGAATATTGTCGACATGACCATTGGTTTCATCGTTGTACAGCCCTCGAGGTAACCAGATGACTTTTTCTGCCCCCAAAAATAATTTGAGTTGCTGTTCGATATCCTGTTTGGATAGGTCCGGATTGCGACTCGGATGTAACAGACACTCTTCGGTGGTGTACACCGTCCCGTCACCGTCAGTGTGTATTGAGCCGCCTTCCAGAATAAACGGCGCATCATAGATATCATCCTGAGTAAGGTTCAGCATTTTCGTGGCAACAGCATTATCCAGATCCCACGGGAAATACAAGCCATCAACCAATCCTCCCCAGGCATTGAACTGCCAGTTGATCCCTCTGCGTTTACCTTGCGCGTCAACAACATAAGTTGCGCCGATATCTCGCATCCAGCAGTCGTTATAGGACATCTCAACAACGCTGATATCGGCTGGTAACTGTGACCGGGCGTTATCAAACTGAGAATGCTCAACCAGCATCACAACGGGCGTGTGCTGTGCGATAGCGACGGCGACATCGACAAAAGCTTTCTGCGCAGGCTTTCCGCTGTAACGCCAGTTGTCCCCTCGTGCCGGCCACGCTAACCATACTTCGCGATGCGCTTCATGTTCACCCGGCATACGATAGCCATCAATCAGAGGACGAGAAGTTAACGTTCTGCTCATACCACTTCCTCCCCTGTAAGAGGACTTGCTTGGCGCTTTGTCCGTTGTAATAACACCTCACCGACAGCGATAGTCGCCAGCACACCCAGCAGTACGGGTAAGGTATATTGCCAGTCAATACTGCCAAAGATAATGTCAGGAAAGATAAACAGTACCACGGCTTGCAAGATAATCAGAAAACACACCACGGTTATGGTTTTCTGAACGCCCATATTTCCCGGCACCTGAAATGGACGAGGTGCGGATGCATCACTCATTCTCAGCTTCAGGTATGCCGGGAACATCAGCAGATAAGGCATCAGAAATATACAACTGGAAAACGCAAACATTGACCAGAATAGTTCATCATTGGTATTGGCAAACAAGGCGTAAATCAGGATAACGGCAGTAGAGACCAGCCCTGTGATAGTGTTGGCACCGACTGGTGTTGCGTGTTTAGCAGAGGTTTTACCGACAATAGCGGGGAGTTCGCCTTCCCGCGCGGATTCTGCTGCTGCACGGCTAGAGCCCATCGTCCAGCTCACCATGTTGCCAATAAAGGTAATCAGGGTGACAACGCCTAATGCATAAGTCATGAACTGTCCCAATTCACCGTCGCCAAACAGCACCTTGAGCGTATCGACGATCCCTGCAACTAAACCAACTTCTTTAACCGGCAGCGCCATGAGTATGCCCAGTGTGCCGACAATGTAGAGCAGCGAAGTAATACCGATAGCCAGAAAGACGACCTTAGGCATCTGTTTGACATCTTTCATCTCACGCGTCATGGTTGCTACCAGTTCAAAGCCCATCAGGTTGAAAACCAGCGCGGGTAAAAACGCGATACCCGAGTTAAACGAGGGCATGATTGCAGCCAAGCTAAACTCATTGGCAACCCCATTTTTGGCGGCATAGATAAAACCACCGATCCCCAGTACTGAGATGATAACGACCTTCAGCACGGCGCAGAAATTGGTGATCAGAACGCCAATATCGGTTGAAATATTACACATCCAAACGGTTCCCCAGGTCAGAACGACACAGATGATAACCTGCGCCATCAGGGAGAGGTCCGGTGCGAACAGCTCCGCGAACATACCGGCAAACAGAATATAGACTGCGGGCATCCACAAGCCCACGTTAATCCAGTAAAACCAAGTGGTACGGATGGCCCAATTCACGCCAAAAGCGCGTTTTACCCAGTCATAAATCCCACCTTCGCCCGGATATGCAGAGCTCAGTTCAGAAGTGATTAGGCCATATGGCAGCACGAAGATAGCCAGAATCAGCACCCACCATCCCAGTGAGCTGACGCCGATGGAAGCCGAAGCGGTTAACGTATCCACGACCAGAACCGCACACAAACTGAACAGTGCCAGCGGTGTAATACCCATTTTTTTCTCAGTCATCGCATTAATCCTTTAATTGCCCGTCTAATGTCATCAAATGTTGATAGTGCTGCGGTCTTCTGTCTCTGAATAACCCCCACGCACTGCGCTGAAATCCGATTTCATCAAGATCAAACTCGTGGATAATCACTCCCTCAGTTGTTCTGTCCGCCTTGGCGATGATCTCGCCGGTATAATCGGCAATAAATGAGGAGCCAAAGAAGGTGATCGCCAGATCCCGGTATTTCGCTTGCTCTGTTCCGATGCGGTTAGACGCAATAACCGGTACCTGATTCGCGGCTGCATGGCCTTGCATGACACACTGCCAGTGAGGTTGTGAATTCATCTCTGGTTGGCTGGGTTCGCTGCCGATAGCAGTTGGGAAAAATAGAAGTTCAGCGCCTTGCAGTACCATGCTGCGCGCTGTCTCGGGAAACCATTGATCCCAGCAAATACCGACACCTATTTTTGCGTAACGGGTATCCCACACCTTAAAACCGGTATCACCCGGGCTGAAATAGTATTTCTCCAAGTATCCATCACTATCGGGGATATGTGTTTTGCGGTATACCCCCAGAAGTGAACCATCGGCATCAATCATCGCCAGCGAGTTAAACTTGACGTTACCTGCTTTTTCAAACCAGCTGAACGGCAATACGACTTCCAGCTCTTTTGCCAGCCGTGAAAGACGCTGGAAAGCCTCATTTTCATCCAACACTGTTGCCAGATTGTGGTATGACTCTGCTATCTCGATACAGAAATACGGTGTCTCGAAAAGCTCCTGCAGCAAGATAATCTGCGCACCTTTGCCTGCCGCTTCACGTACCAGACGTTCCGCTTTCTCTACATTATTTTTCACATCCCACGAACACGTCATCTGTGTCGCTGCCACGGTTACTTTTTTCATCACAATCCCTATGTGTATCTGTTACTTCCTGTCATTTTTAATGGAAGTTGGGTTATTATGGAAATGCCTTATTTTGTTTTTGATATGAAGGAATTCGATAACACATGGATATGGATATCAATCAGCTTCGGCTGCTGGTGGTGTTGGACAAAGAGAGAAACCTGTCTAATGCAGCCAGAAAGCTGTTCATTAGTCAGTCGGCGGCAAGTCATGTCTTGTCTAAATTGCGTAATCGCTTCGATAACCCGTTGTTTATTAAAACCAGAACCGGTATGGAACCGACCCCGTTGGTTCGGACATTACTGCCTGATATCCAAAAAGGCCTGAACGCCATTGATATGGCGTTTGAAAAAATGAAGCCATTCAACCCCGCCTTGGATGCGAAGACCTTTTACATCGGTGCAATTGACTACTTCGAATTTTACGCTTTGCCAAAATTAGGGAAAAGACTGGAATCTTCAGCGCCCAACGTCAGAATTGCCATCGATATCCTCTCGGAAAATATGCAAATGGAGCGCGTCGAGCAAGGGCATATTGACCTGATTCTGGGCGTGGATGAACTTCAGATCATGCCAAGATATTACAACCGTTATCACTGGTTGACTGACACATATGTCGGTATTGTCTCTACACAGGCATCGCTACCCGATAAGCTGACGTTAAACCAATTCCTGAAAACGCCTCAGATCCACTTACCGCTGATCAACTCGGGGGGAGATCCCATTGATCGCTGGTTGCACCAGCAGCATCAGGCCCGCCAGATTTCCATGATAGTGCAGAGCTTCGCGGTCGGCGGCATGGTCACGGTGCAAACCAACAGCCTGATGTGCGTTCCGTTACGCATTGCACTGGAGTTGCAGCAGATGCTGCCTGTCAGAATCATTGAACTTCCTGAGGGGACACCAGAACTGTCGCTGAGCATGTTTACCCACCAGTTATACGACAGTCAGGATAGCATTCAGTGGTTGATTCAGGAGATACACCAATGCGTCCGAAATTGAGAAACCAGATTGTGAGTCACTACAGCGCCCGTTTTTGCTGTGTTTTCAGCAAAAAAGCGACGTTTAACGTGTAGTTCAATTGGAACGTTTGTTATAACTCAGCTATCTGTGACAATGTTTCCGGATAACGTTGTACTAATTTTAGAAGCGTGACCGCCTGCCCATTCGGTGCACTACGCCCTTGTTCCCAGTTTTCCAGTGTACGTGATGAGGTATGAAGTAAACGAGCAAAAACACCCCGTGACATATTGAACTGCTCTCGAATATGAACAATTTCATCAGGTGTAATATGACGTTCACCCACATCACCAACCCGATGGGTTTTCAGCGTCAACTTACCTTCTGAGTGCTCCTTAGCTTCAACAAGTGCTGAACTTAATTCTCCAAATAAATCACGATTGCTCATTGCACCATGCCTCCATAAAAGCTTTTAGCTGTTTCTTTTGATCTGCGGTTAAATCGGCCATTTCATTCTTCGCATAAATGGTCAGCAAGTAAAATCGATGATGTTCATCGAGATAGTAATAGATAACGCGTGAACCACCACGCTTCCCTTTTCCCTTACTTGCTACTCGTATTTTCCGCAGACCTCCTGTACCTTGGATTACATCACCATACTTTGGATTAGACATTAGCTCGACTTGAAAAAGCCGATACTCTTCGTCACTTAGATAATCCTCACGATACTTTTCAAATATGGTTGATTCGACAAATACACTTTTCATAAACAAAGTGTACGCAATTTACGTATAGAAGGCAAGATGGTTCGTAATCTGAGCTATAACAGTTATTAGACAGCATTTGTTCTGATATTCCCTCGTTGAGGTTAGACAAACCTTGATAAACAACTCAACGCCTACGTTATATTAGGCTCCGTTCAGTGATAACTGGTACTGTTTTACTAAGCTCAATTTGTTCTGATATGACTCAATCAGTTGTGCTTTGCTTTTACCTTCATTATGGAAAAACAGCGCACCTTGTTCCTTCAGTAGCGTATAGAACTTTTCTACCATTTCAAGAACGGTATCTACTCGTTTGATCGTGGTCGGTGTACAGCTTTTACCGTCTAGGTCATCTTCTATATCCAAAACATTCGAGCGGAACATTTCTAACGTAAATAAGTCCTCTAGCGCCTCTTCGCTTTCAAGAGCGGTTAGATATTGAGCTCTTAATTGCTCGGTATAATACAAGATGGCGTGATCGGCACGGTTGCGTTGAAGCCATAATATCTTGTCTTCTAAAATATCCACGGCTGCTTGTTTGACGTGACGAAATAATGCGAGGGACTGGCGGTGTGAGTAATCTTGCTCTAGTAGCCAACCAGACAAGAACCGGGTTTCAAAGCGTTCACAAAATTGGAACAGCGGAGTATCGATACCATTACTGTTAAATTCAGTCAGTGGATCAAATCGATACATATAGCCAAAATCAAATAGCCATAATTTTTGATGACGATCGACTAATAGGTTCCCAGAAGATAAATCCCACTCAAACAAACCGACTTTTTCACATGCATTTAATGTAGAAAAAAGCTGTGATAGCAGTAAAGGCGTAAGCTGTTTGACGGAGTCTCCCTCGATCCAGTCGGACAAAATAATACCAAGGCGATAATCTGCATAAATTGTCTCAACGATGCATCTGAATGCCTCTGATGTTTGAGGATCATCTTTAAGCTTTTGAAAATCTGATCGGCGTTGCACCTCATTGAGAAAAGAGAACCTGCCATCAGGATTCTGTACTCGTGCAACTGACCGCTTTTTCTTTAACGTGTAATCCTTCCCGTTAAAACGGATACGATAGACTTCTGCCGTCAAACCACTGTTAAAGGTTTGCACGACATAGGGTGAGTCACGGGTGGTTAACGCTAATTGTTGCGGTGATATTGGGCACTGCTCAATGTTACCAACGAACAAATTGGCACCACTTTCTTCAAATTGTTGCTGTGTTTCGTGACGTTGAATCATTCTACTTTCCACTGTTGCACTTATTGGAATAACAACATTACCAGAACACTAGCGAGTTCAGTCTCCTCCTCATGACCATCATTTAGGGCTTAGATCGAAGGGAGTAACCATCTCACTCAGGCTCACAATGGAGCAAAACAGTGTGACCCAGTCCTGTGATACGCAACGCAATTTGTATAGAATCACCAGTTGCACAGTTGAAATATTCTATCTTCCCCCTAAAATGACACTCACTGGTTAGGCTGTTCTGTATATTGTTTGTCATTCCTTGCAAATTAGGTAATAAATAATCTAGTATTCATCGTAGAGCAGCATTATTGAAAAGAACATACAGCCTTTGGCGACTCCTCCCAACATACGGGATGTGACGACCCAGAGGCTTTTTCATTCTATGAGGCTGAAATGTCCCGTCGTACTGTTGCAATTTTTGTTGATGCTGGCTTTTTTAACCGCCTTTTCACATCAGCTGTTGATCCTGAAATGAAAATGGGGCCTGAAGAACTGGCAAAGAAAATGTGGCATTACTGGATAAAGCACGTTGACCGTAATAACGGTGAAGAACTTTATCGTATCTATTACTACGATTGCCCACCTCTAACTTTAAAAGCACACCACCCGATTACGAATAAGCAAATCGATTTTTCAAAGAGTGACATCACACATTATAAAAATGAATTACATGAAGCTCTGATGCATCAACCATATGTGGCATGTCGTATGGGCCACCTAAGCACATCAGATAAAGAATGGGGCTTCATCCGTAAAGACAGCATTCATAATTTCAATAAACTTATCCGAGGTGAGGTTGATCCCCAAAAGATAAATCCAAATAACGTGTCGCTACGCCCGAGACAAAAAGGGGTAGATATGAAATTAGGCATAGATATAACAAGCGTAGTTTTAAAGAAACTAGCGAACAAAATAATTTTGATTTCAGGCGATAGTGACTTTGTCCCCGCAGCTAAGCTAGCCCGAATTGAAGGTGCTCATTTCATCTTAGATGCAATGGGGCGTAAGGTAAAAGGTGATTTAGCTGAGCATATAGATGGACTCAAAACATTTATATATCAAGTGACCCCGAAAAAGTAACTGCCCGTATCTGGCGCTGACGAACAGGTTTGCCTAGCGCGGCTAGGTTCTGTTTGAATGACTCATTCCCCAAAACACTACAATATCAACCTTCAATTTAGCCTTAAATCGCTTAACGCCCCAAATTAGCCATAAAAAGCTAAATTTGCATAATTAGCCATAAAGAGCTAAGTTAATACTGAGAAATAAAGAGGAGTTTTCTGTGGCGGCGACCGATAGAACGATTGCAGTGATCAGTGGTGATATTATCAACTCAACCGGATTGAGTGCAGAACAGTTTGAGCAGCTACTGGCTCGCATTAAAGAGATTCAGACATGGATGAGTACCGAGAATCCATCCAATGCACACAGTATCATTCGTGGGGATGAATTTCAGAGTGTGGTGCATGATATTGGTAACACGCTGCGCTATACCCTGATTTACCGGCTTGGAATTAAAGCGCTCGGCAAAGCCTTTGATAGCCGAATCAGCTTTGCCATCGCAAGGCATGCCGAGCTGCGAGAGTCCGTCTCGGAATCGATGGGAGAAGCATTTGTCCTGTCCGGACGTGGGCTCAAGTCATTAAAAAATCACCGGCTGGTTTTTAGTTCTGACCGTGCCGAACTCAATACGCAATTTGACTTACTCTTTCAATACCTCGACCGACAGTTGACTGACCTAACCGCACGCCAGTGTGAAGTGATGCTACCGATGCTGAAAACCACTCAGGATTTATCGATTAGTGAGTTGGCGACACAACTCGATGTCGCAACCGCGACCGTCAGTAAATCACTAAAAGCATCGGGCTGGCCGCTCATCAGTGCGCTCAATCAACAATTCATCAACCAAGTGACAAGGCTTCAAAATGTCTGATTTTTTGACGGTTTTCATCGCGTTTTTGCTGATTCATCTGATCGGTGATTTTTACCTTCAGCCCGGACGGTGGCGGGCAGCCAAGCAAAAAGCCACCTATCGCGCCCCTGAGCTGTACATTCATGCGTTATTACAGGGCATTGCACTATCTGTACCGGCCCTCGTGCTCGGGATGGGTTGCCCCTCAACGGTTTGTCTGATCGCAATCGTTGTGCTCAGTCACTGGGTTATCGACTTGTGGCAAGCCTCGCGACATCAACATCGATTGACTCACATGATGGTGGAGCAAACCCTTCATGTTCTGGTGTTTGCCCTGATCGCCTTGCATATGACAACGGATATCACGATTGACGCAATACTCGGGTATGACAAATTCTCCGACGGAATGCTGATCGCCTTGGCGTATGTCCTGATCCTCAAACCCACATCGGTGGTGATTGGCAGTATCTTAAACAAGTATTCCATGACCGTGACAGACCATCATCCGCAGATGAATGGCCTTGTCGCCGGTGGTGAGTTGATCGGTTATTTAGAGCGCATATTAATCCTGACGTTTACGCTGGTCGGGAGTTACGCTGCCGTCGGCTTTGTCTTTACTGCCAAATCAATTTTCAGGTTCGGTGAGCTGAACAAATCAGACAGTCGCAGCCTCACCGAATATGTTTTGATTGGTTCTTTATTATCGGTGGTGATCGCCACCCTTGTCGGTACCTTGGTCTCACTCGGTCTTGATATCAAAATGAAGTGATCTCTCACGATGACCGCAAGCTGACAGCAACCCCGTCGAACACAACGCAAAAAAATGCCCGGACGGTGTTCCATGGTCCGGGCGAAGAAGGATTTAGGCTTGTGGTCAATCAATACCGGCACAAGATAGTGCAAGAGAGCAGATCATATTGATCAAACAATCCAGCGCCACCGCCACATCCTGAGTCTCTACATTTTCTCGCGGATTATGGCTGATGCCTTTTTCACAGCGGACAAACAACATCCCCATCTCGGCAAGGTTTGCCATCACCATGGCATCATGACCGGCACCACTGGCAAGATAACAGACATCTTTCCCGGTTGCTGATTCGACCACATCTGCCCAGACCTGTTGTAACCGATCACTACATGGAACAGCCTGTGCCTGATAGATCTGTTCTTGGGTCATCGTTAAGCTGCGCTTATCAGCAATGGCGGCCAATTGAGCCATCAGCAGTGGCGTACAGTGATCCAGTTTTTGTTGAGACTGGCTCCGAATATCCAGTGAAAATTGCACCTGTCCGGGAATCACATTGACGGCAGCAGAGCGCACCTCACACTTGCCCACCGTCGCGACGATTTCATGCTCGGTCGCAAAAGCTTCAATGCAGGCAATCATCTCAGCGGTACCACATAACGCATCATGGCGTAACGATAAAGGGACCGTCCCCGCATGACCGGCAACACCAGACACATCGATGAGAAACCGTTTCGCCCCGGCAATCGCAGTCACGACACCAACCGGCAAATCAAGACTTTCCAGTAGTGGCCCCTGTTCGATATGGACTTCCAGATAAGCAAGCGTCTCTTCAGGCTTTCGGGCAGCGTTGACCACCTTGTCAGGATCAAGTCCGAACCGGCTCATCGCCTCGCCAATACTGATCCCGTCTTTATCCTGGCGATCTAACAATGCCGGATTCCACATCCCGGCAACCGGGCTGGAACCAAGCAGTGTGGTTTGAAAACGAGTCCCTTCTTCATCGGCAAACGCCACCACATCGACATGAAATGGTAAATCAACGTCTTTGAGTGCATCTAACGCTTCAATCGCCAGCAGAACTCCCAGCGGGCCGTCATAACCACCGGCATTTGCCACGGTATCACTGTGCGAACCGATGATCAGCGTCGGCATACTGGGATGTGCCGAGACTTTTCGGCCCCACTGATTGCCCACTTCATCCTGCCACGTTTCCAGACCCGTCTGGGTCATCCACTGCGCCAGTTGTTGATGCGCTTGACGGTGCTCTTCAGTCAGATAAGCCCGCAGAATGCCATTTGGCATTGCGCTGAATGAGGCTAATGTCTGAATTCTCGCCATCACCTGTGTTGCCCGGTGTGCTGCCTGCATACGCGCTCCTTCTGATTGACTCATATTGTGTGACTCTTCCTTGCTTTGACGATGGCCTGTATCAGGCACCGAAGACATCCATTGCTGCCGCAACCGCTTGGCCCGCTGCAACGGGAGCTTTGGCTTTCAATAACACAGATTCCAGTGCTG
Source organism: Vibrio gazogenes (assembly GCF_023920225.1). NCBI lineage: Bacteria > Pseudomonadati > Pseudomonadota > Gammaproteobacteria > Vibrionales > Vibrionaceae > Vibrio > Vibrio gazogenes. The sequence goes on along the minus strand of NZ_CP092588.1, from coordinate 415,704 downwards.
CCAGCGTCATCAATACACATTCTTGACGAGCGTTATAGCCCATGGTACCAATCCGCCAGATTTTACCGTGGAGCGGCCCGAATGAGGTGCCGATTTCAATGCCGAAACGATGCAACAATTCTTGGCGAACCAGCTCGCCATTGACTTGCTCAGGAATATAGACTCCGACCACGTTATTCATTTTGTATTGTTGATTACCAAACAGGGTTAAGCCCATCGCTTCAAGGCCAACCGCCATCGCCCGTCCGGCTTGTTGGTGGCGGGCAATCACTTGTGTCGCACCCTCTTCCAGATAGAGCCGGGCACATTCGCGGGCCGCGTACAACATACTGGTTGCTTCTGTGTGATGGTTGAGTCGTTCCGGTCCCCAGTAGTCCATCACCATCGCTAAATCAAAATAGTTCGACAGAATCGGGGTATCTTCACCATCCTGATGCGCTTCGGTACGAATGCCGGCTTCAACCCGTTTACGTCGGTTAATCACCTCAACACACTGTTCACTCAGTGTCACCGGCGCACTACCAGACGGGCCGCCTAAACATTTTTGCAGTCCGGCAGAAACCGCATCGAGATGCCATTCATCAACCTTAAGCGCATTCCCGGCAATCGATGCTGTCGCATCACAGTAAAATAACACCCCGTGACGCTGACAGATTTCCCCGATCTCAGCTAACGGTTGGTTCATGGTGGTTGATGTATCACCCTGTACGGTTGCCAGCATTTTCGGCTGGAATTCACGGATGGCCGCTTCAACTTTTTCCGGCGGGCACACCTCGCCCCATTCAATATCGATCGTCTGCACCGTAGCACCAACCCGATGCGCGATTTCACACAACAGATGGCCGAATCGTCCAATCACCGGAATCAGCACTTTATCCCCCGGTTGCAACACCGACACCAATACCGCTTCAATGCCGGCACGGGCAGTGCCATCGACGAGAAATGTCTGTTGATTTTGGGTCTCAAACACGTTGCGATAAAGGGTTTGCACCTGATTCATATAGCCGGTCATGACCGGATCGTATTGCCCGATCAACGCCGATGAGATCGCCTGATGAACCCGAGGATACGCGTTAATCGGTCCCGGCCCCATCAGCATCCGTTGTGGTGGATTGAGGGTTTCAAATAGCGGATTGGTTTCCATACATCTCTCCATAAAATCTGATTCAAATTGTCGGTTTAAAACTGACCGACCAAAGCATCGCCATCGCTGCGCGGATCCGTTGCCGAGGTGGCTTGGCCGCCCTCATCTAACGTGATTGCACCGGCATGGCCCATAAGTTCATTTTGATCTTTCACTTGCGTAATCTGATGACCGCGTTCGCGTAATGTATCCTGATACGCCAAATATAAGCTCTGCTCAAGCCGCAGCTGATTCGTATCATCCCCCCAAGTCCGGCCCAGCAACCAGCGCGGCATAGCAATCGCTTCATCCAGTGCATAGCCTTGATACACGTAGCGACTGAACAGACAAGCCTGTGTCTGTGGCTGTCCTTCTCCGCCCATGGTTCCGTATACGATCCGCTGACCATCGTTCAGCTCAGCATACGCCGGGTTTAAGGTATGAAATGGCTTTTTGCCCGGCTTCAGCACATTGTGATGCGTCGCATCAAGTGAAAAACTTTTCGCCCGGTTGTTCCAGACAAATCCCAGATTCGGCAATACCGCACCGCTGCCGAACTCCCAGTACACACTCTGAATAAAACTCACCATCGTGCCGTACTGGTCGGTCGCTCCCATCCAGACCGTATCACCGGGTTTGGCGATATGCGGCCACGGTTGTGCCTGTTCGAGAGTAATACGAGCCGCGCACTCAGTGACGCTCTGCTCCGTCAACAATTGCTGAAGCGATACAGACAGGTCTGCTTCATCGGTCACGTATTGATCGCGCAGAATAAACGCCTGTTTGGTTGCTTCGACCAATAGATGAATATGATCGATCTCGCTGTCAGCCTGTGCCACCAAGCGATCATAAATCGCTAAAATTAGCAGCGAAGCCACACCTTGTGTCGGTGCACCGAAGTTATACAGTCTGCCCTTGCCGGTCTGTACCGATAACGGCGCCATCACTCGTGCCTGATGGTGATGGAAGTCGTCAAGCGTGATCGGGCTGCCTAATGCTGCCAGATCCGCCGCGGCCTGCTTGGCAATCTCACCGCGATAAAAATCGTCCAATCCTGCTGTTGCAAGCCGCTCAAACGTCGTTGCCAGCGTCGGATTACGCAGAATCTGCCCGATCTCAAGCGTCTTACCGCTTGGTAAATAGTACTGAGCAAATGACGGTATATCTGCCAGCATCGCGACCGTTTTTTCACTCGCATTGACCAGACTCTGTGTCACTTCAATACCTTCCCGTGCAGCGGTAATTGCCGGTTGCAACAGTTGTGGCAAGGTATGTTGGCGATGATTGAGCGCCAAGGCTTGATGCCAGCCGGAAAGCGCTCCGGCCATGGTAATCGCAGCCGCACCACCGCTCGCGGGTAATTCATCCCCTTGCGCACGGTATTCAGCCGGATCGAGATGCAATGCAGCCGCACCACAAGCATCAATGGCAATCGGTTGTTGATCGGGATGGCAAATGAGCCAAAAGCTGTCACCGCCAATGCTATTCATATGTGGATACTGCACGGTCACCATCGCAGCCGCAGCAACCATCGCTTCGCTGGCAGTTCCGCCCTCATCGAGAATTTTTTGTCCGACTTGTGCCGCCCGATAATGTGGCGCGGTAAATGCTGTTTGATATTTCATTGACGGTTCTCCCCGGCCATCAGTCTTGCTGCAATCGCCAATAGCCGTGGCTCTTCATTCGGTAGCCCCAACAACGACATCCCACAAGGACCATCATGCATTCCCTGAAACGGCAAATGTAACTGGGGAAATCCGGCCAATCCGGCAATGGCGGTCAATCCCATTAACTCAGTCCGATAATCCGCCATGGCTTGCGGTGTAATATCCAGTGACGGTGGCCCCGCAGGTGTCGTTGGCAGTAGCCAAACGCCACCGTGTTCATCTAACTGGGCATATAACCACATTCGAAAGGCTTTCTGGCGGAGCTTACCTTGCTCATAGGTGGTATCCTCGATGGTTCTCGCCCATTTAACCCGCTCCAGAATTGCCGGGTCGAGCGAGCGCTCATGCTCCGTCAGCCAACGGCCATGTTTTTGGATAATTTCATAGCCCTGAATACTGCGAAACAGCAAACTCAGTGCATCCAGCGTCCACTCGGACTGCGTCATAAAATCTTTTTCTTCGAGCGCAATCCCGGCCCAACGGCAACGGTCATGAACCCGTTGATAGCGATCTTCGCTCAGTTGCTGAGCCATAAAACGGTCGAGATAGAGGGTCGGAATCGAATCAACATTATCAGGTATGATCTCTGCGGAGAGTTCATGATAGACCGATGTCAGAACCGACAGATCCCGTGCAAAAATGCCTGCGGTATCAAAACTTTTGGCAAGTTCGAAGCAGTTGGCGAGATCAAATTTGCCCAACGTGGGGCGTAAGCCGAACAAGCCACAATAGCTGGCGGGAATCCGAACCGAGCCGCCGGTGTCTGTCCCGATAGAAAAATCCACATCCCCCTGCGCAACAGCCACGGCACTGCCACTCGATGAACCGCCGGGGATACAGTCGGGCGCAGCCGGGTTCTCGGGTGTCCCATAGTGGATGTTTTGTCCGTTCAGGCTATAAGCCAACTCGTCGGTCTGGACCCGCCCACGACACGTTGCCCCGGCGCTGAGTAAATTTTCTATAATCGGTGACGTCGCATTGGCCGAGGCATGGCTCTCCAGCCATGCGGGATTCCCGGCCCCGGTGTTATATCCTGCGACATCAAACAAATCTTTAAACACAAAGCTCAAACCGGATAATGCCCCATCATCCGTTGCCGCAAGGTAATCGGGCCCTTGCTGACAGTAAATTCGTTGGTCTCTGACCTGATGTTGTCCCATCTCTGTTTCTCCGCTTACGAGTTAGCAGCAGCCTCACTGGCTGGTTGATAACGTTTGGCATACCGATTCGCAAGAATTGCACAGTAGAAAATCTGAATCGGGTGATACAGCATTATCGGTAGCAAAATCATGCCAAGATTCGGGTCGGTGCCAAAAATTACGGTTGCCATCGGCACGCCCGCCGCCAGTGTTTTCTTGGTGCCACAAAACACCGCAGCGACTTCATCTGCCCGCGAAAACTGACAACGCTGCGCACCCCACTGAATCGTATGAACCATCACCAACAGCACCACACAACAGATGCCAATGGCGGTAGCGAGCATCCCGACCGAGAAGTTATGCCAGATGCCATTTGCGACCGAGTCACAAAACGCATTATAGACAATCAGTAGAATAACGTATTTATCAACTTTGTTGACCACAGACTTATGTCGTTCAATAAAATTCAACAATACCGGTCTGGCAAGTTGTCCGACAATCATTGGGATTAACAACAGTTTGGCGATAGAGATCACCGAGCTCATCAGATCTAACTGCACCCCTTTCATACCCATAAAAAACTGAATCATCAGTGGGGTAAGAAAAACACCGAGAATACTGGAAAGGGATGCGTTGAAAATCGCCCCCGGCACATTACCTTTACCCACACTGGTCATCGCAACCGAGGAAGAAATGGTACTGGGCAACACAAACAGATAGCAGAAACCAAAGGCAAGCGATGTTGGCATCCACGCCAGCATTCCGTTGCCTAAAATCAACCACAGTAACGGATAAAACAGGTACGTCGCCAACTGGATATAGACATGCAGTTTCCAGTTACTCACGCCTTCCTTAATTTTCTGCGGAGACAGCCCCAATCCGTGTAAGAAGAAGACAATCGCGACCCCGATCCCAGTCAGTTTGTCGAGATGAATCAACCCACCGGAACGGCCCACCTGTTCAGAAACAGTCGCCAGCAAGATGGCGACCACCATGCCAACCAGAAACCACTCTTTTTTTAATTTACTGATGATACTCATTCTTGTTTATACCCGTTGCTTTTACGTTGCTGCTATTGTGTTTATCGTCTTGCATGACGGCCAATCTGACTTACTCTAACTCGTTGAGCTGAGCATAGTTCATACTGATTTTTCGACTGACCTGTGTCGATTTGCTTTTTAAGTGTAAAAACGTTTGATTGACCAGATGCGAAATCAAACTCATCGGCACCGTATAGCTGTCTAACGGCAGCTCATTATTCATATAACAAATAAAGTAGTGCCCGGCTTGCTGCGCGTATTTCTGTCCGGACTGATCGGTAATCAGTAAGCTATCCCGCGATGCCAGAAAAGACATTATTTTCTCAAAATTTGCCACCCGCCGACGGATACCGATCACAATCGTAAAATCATCGTCCTCAATCGATGCCAGATCTTCACCAATCGTCTGGCCGGGTAACGGCAACAACTCAACCCGTGTCCGACACTGCATGAGCTGTTGACGAAAATGCATCGCCAGCGGGTAGCTGTTGCGGTAGCCGATAATTTTGATCCGTTTTGCCGTCGCCAGTTTCTCAATTAATGCGTGGTGCTCCTGCTGAGTCAGTTGCTCCCAAAGTTTTTCGAGTGCCCGCAGCTCATGGTTGAATTCAGAGTCATCCAGTGTCGTCATCATCACCGGCTGACCATTATCCCGCTCAATCATCAGTTCCTGACGTAAAGCGAGGTGGTCTTCATAGCCCAGTTTGCGAATAAAACGGCTGACACTGGCTTTCGAGACCTGACACGCTTCGGCAATCTCACTGGTGGATAACATCAGCACCTTTTCCGGATTCAATTGTAAGTAATCCGCCAAACGCCGGTTATTGTCCGTCAGACTGGCATAATGCCGGGTAATCCGTTCACTGAGCGGACAGTTTGCCGATGACTGATGAGCGGGTTGACTGACATCGTGGGTTCGGTCATTCATAACTGATTTTTTCTCCTGCCGGACAATTGATGGTGGATGCTGCCGCGCTGTATACAGCAGTCAGGTTTATCAAAGGTTAACCAATATGCGTCGACTCAAATGCGTTACCCCGAATGTGTGAATCAACCGGTGTGAATCGACTGGAATTAACCCCAAAAGCATTAAAGTACCGCTGAGAGAAAACTTCTCAGTTCCGCGGTTTGCGGATTCGCGAACACCGTTTCACTCGGCCCGGTTTCCCACACTTTGCCTTCATTCATAAACACGACCCGATCACCGACATCCCGGGCGAAATTCATTTCGTGGGTGACGAGAATCAGGGTCATCCCTTCCGCTTTGAGTTGTTCAAGTACTTTCAGCACTTCACCGACAAGTTCGGGATCCAGTGCTGAGGTAATTTCATCACATAACAAAACTTTCGGAGACATCGCCAGTGAACGGGCAATCGCCACTCGCTGCTGCTGCCCTCCGGAAAGATTGCCCGGATAGGCGTCGAATTTATCGCCCAATCCGACTTTATCCAGAAGCTCGCGAGCAATCTGCTGACAGTCTGCGGTCGTTTTTTTCAGTACCAGCTTCGGTGCCAGCATGACATTTTCACCGACGGTTTTGTGAGGAAACAGGTTGAAGCTCTGAAAGACCATACCAACGCTCTGACTGAGTAAGCGCAATTTATATTCATCATTTTCTACGGCTTGCTGATCGACGACGATCGCGCCTTCCTGATAGGTTTCCAGCCCGTTCATACACCGCAGCAACGTGCTTTTTCCTGAGCCACTCCGGCCGATAATTGAGATCACTTCTCCGGCTTGGATCTTCAGGTCTACCCCTTTCAATACATGGTTTTCACCATAAAACTTATGAACCTGATCAACACTGATAAGTGACATAATGCTTCGCCTCCGAGCTGTGAATAAATCGTCCTGATTTCAGTTGTTCTTGTTGCCTGTTCTTATGGCAAGACTGTGTGCTTTTCATTCAAATCTCCCCCCTCAAACCTTGCGTGATTCGAGATAACGGGCAAACATCGATAAAGGGAAACAGATGGCAAAATAGAGCAACGCCACCATGGCAAACACTTTAAACGGCTGAAATGTTGCGTTGTTGAGCATCGTGCCGGCTTTGGTCAACTCGACAAAACCAATAATCGATGCCAAGGCAGTTCCTTTGACAATTTGCACCGAAAAACCGACCGTCGGGGCAATCGCAATCCGCATCGCCTGCGGGAAAATAACATGCCGCATTGTTTGCAGATAAGTCAGCCCCAACGTCCGACAAGCTTCCCACTGCCCTTTGGGTAAGGATTCAATACATCCCCGCCAGATATCGTGGAAAAACGCACTGCTAAACAACGTTAACGCCAAAATCGCTGCCGACCACGCACTCACTTCGATACCGATCAGCGACAAGCCGAAGAAAGCCAGAAAGAGCTGCATCAATAACGGTGTCCCTTGAAACAGTTCAACATAGAGCTGAATCAAGCGAGTAAACAACGGATTGCGCGTACTACGTAATAAGGTCAGCCCCAGCCCGACCAGACCACCGCCGATAAAGGCGTACACGGACAATAATAATGTCCAGCGCGCAGCCAGCAGGAGGTTACGGAAGATATCCCAATCGGTAAACTGCATCATCCTGAATGTCTCCTATAACGATGGGTTTTTAAACGCAAGGTGGCGAAAATAAGCAAATCCTTGGCGCATCAAAATCGCCAGTACCAGATAAATCACCGCGGTTAATGTGTAAGATTCAAAACTCAGAAAACTACGGGATTGCACAAAGTTTGCAGCAAAGGTCAGGTCTTCGACCGATATCTGCGACACCACCGCCGAACCGAGCATCACAATAATGCATTGACTGACCAATGCCGGATAAACCCGTTGGTATGCCGGTGGCAAAACAATGTGGATGAAGATCTGACGTCGGGTCAGCCCCAGCGTTTTACCCGCTTCCCATTGCCCTGACGGCACAGCATCAATACCGGCCCGGATAATCTCTGCACTGTATGCGCCCAGATTGAAGACCATGGCGATCATACCTGCCTCCCATGCGGTGAGCTTGAGCCCGAGTGCCGGTAAACCGAAGAAAATGAAAAAGAGCTGCACAATAAACGGGGTGTTGCGAGTGACCTCAATGTAGCTGGCACACAGCAAGCGCAATCCGGGTTGGCGTCCGGTTCGGCCTGCGGCACACAACGTGCCAACCACCAACCCTGCGACGGTTGAAATCACCGTCAGTTGCACCGTCGTCCAGACACCTGCCACAAACTGTGGCAGGTATGGCGCTAATCCGGCATAGTCTAGCTGATAACTCATGCGGTTCTCCCAGAGGTTAAGCGCCTAAATTTTTCGGAAATGGTGCTTTGAGCCATTTCTGTGAGAACTGCTCCAGCACACCGTCAGCTTTCGCTTGTTCGATCAAGCGATTGACCTCGCTGACCAACGATTGCTCACCTTTCATCACCCCGACATAGCACGGTGAATTTTTCAGTAAAAACTTTGTCTGTGGGGCTTTATTCGGGTAACGGGTCGCAATTTCGGTGACCACCAAATTTCCGGTCGCGATCAGACTGATCTGCCCGGACAAGAAAGCCGACAGTGTGGCATTGTTGTCTTCAAACCGTTTAATCGTTGCCGATGCCGGCACCAGTTTGCTTAACTCCAGGTCTTCAACTGAGCCACGAGTCACACCGACGGTTTTATTCGCCAAATCATCCGCAGAACTGACTTGCTCATCTGCGGATCCGAATACGCCCAGATAAAACGGTGCATACGCTTCACTGAAATCGATCGCTTTTTCGCGTTGTGGATTTTTCCCCATGCTTGAAATCACCAAATCCACTTTCTGCGTTTGCAAATATGGAATTCGGTTGGCACTGGTAACCGGCACCAATTGCAATTTGACCTTCATCTGCTTGGCAATGTAGGCCGCCATATCAATATCGTATCCCTGTGGCTGCATGTCTGTTCCGACAGAACCAAACGGCGGAAAGTCTTGGGGCACCGCCACCTTCAATACCCCACGTTTCTGAATGGTTTCCAACTGATCGGCAGATGCTGTCAGTGTGTATCCCATCAACATGACCGAAGCCACTGCTATAGCAAACAATCGAAGTAATTTCATTTGAGTCCCTTATCTTGTCATGAAACGATTGAAACAATCAAATCAATTTCTGCAACGATTGTGCCATGTTAAATTTAACAATTTATCCGGTTGATTTTATTGATAATTAAACATTTAATATCAATATATCGCGCAAGCACCGTTCACCATTGGCCCATTCTCATGCAACCGATGAACCAATACGGTGCAAGGGGATGATGTCAGGGCGGCACTCCCCATCAGGGAGCAAAGAGCGCGATAAAGCGGTTGAGGAGCGGGATAACAAAGGGATTAGGATGGTGGCATAAAGCGTCAGGACGGGATGGTGACTGAGTCAGTCGCGCTGGGTGGTCAATTGATTCTACCAGCATCGCCAGAGAAAACCCGGTTCGTCTTTGAGCAGCTTTTTGAGCAGTCAAAAGCGAACCGGGCCGTTTGTTACCTTCTCACCGGCAATCCACGTTATGACTTCTGCTTAGCCAGCTTTAAGCTGCCGACACGAACTCGCTCCGATTCCATCATGAAACGATAAGTCGATGCGGCAACCCCGCCACCAATAAATAGCGCATAGTTGGCAAGTTCGGTGACCCAGAATGTAGCACAGACAGCCACGAAACCCGCCATCGCAAGGGCGTAGATACTTTTTCTGTTCACACCATTTTCATACCAGTATTGCCCCTGCGGGGATTCGGTATATAACGATGGGACATCGATCTGACCTTTCTTAATCAGGAAGTAATCGACCAGAATAATGCCGTACAGCGGGCCAATCATCGCAGCAAGAATATCCACCGTGTAGTGAATCACTTCCGGGTTGTTAAACAAGTTCCACGGTGTCAGCAGTACCGAACCGAATGCAGCGATAAAGCCACCGACTTTGAAACTGATTTTCTGCGGCGACACATTCGAGAAGTCAAATGCCGGTGCAACGAAGTTGGCAACGATGTTGATCCCCACGGTCGCAAAAATGAATGTCATAGCACCCAACACAGTAATCAGCCCGGAATCGAGTCGTTTTACCGTTTCAACCGGATCAGTAATCATTTCACCAAAGACCGGAATCGATGCAGACACAATGACCACACTGAACAGTGAGAACAAAACAAAGTTCAGAGGCAGACCCAGCCAGTTACCCAGCTTCAGCTTTTGATAGCTACCGCAATAACGCGAAAAGTCACTGAAGTTGAGGGTCGGCCCTGCGAAATAACCGGCAACCAGAGCAATCGCAATGATCATCTGAGTGATTGCATCCCATCCTTCGAGATTATGGCTGCTCAGGTTAAAGCTGATATTGTCCCATCCGGCACGATCAATCATGTACAGACACAGTGCAAACATCGCAATATAAATCGCCGGCCCTGACCAATCGATCACTTTGCGGATCATCGTCATCCCAAACATAAAGACAATCGCTTGCATCAACCACATCGCGCTGAAGCCAATCCAGCCGAGATAGGATAGTCCGACAAAGCTTTTGTCCGCCAGACTGCTTAACTGTGGGAAAAAGTACAATAGTAAAATAATGAATGAGCTTGACGCTAAAAAGGTTTGAATCCCGTACCAGACCACAGCAATCAACCCGCGGATCACCGCAGGAATGTTTGCCCCGAAGACACCGAATGACATCCGGGCAATCACCGGAAATGGCGCCCCGGATTGCTGACCCGGTTTACCCATCAGATTCGCAAAGACCATCACGATAGATATACCGGCCAGTAAACTGATAAAGACCTGAATGCCATTGAGCCCGAGCGCAAATAGACTCGCCGCAAAGACGTAGCCACCGACGCTGTGCACATCAGACATCCAGAACGCAAAAATACTATACCAACCCCACTTTTGTTCCGTATCAGGGGCTAAATCTTCATTACTCAGCCGGGGGCTGATTGGTAGTTGTGTTGTTTTCATCATCGACTCTCCATGTCAAGATTGTATACAATGATAAATACAATTTGCGTGCCAACCTGAAATATCATGGTAAAGCCGTATGGTGTATCGCTCTATGGCGCAATACCAGTTCGGATTGCACTGATTTCATGCAATTTTGCAGCCTTATGGTGCACAACGGTATCCCATTCGGGACACAAGCACCGCGCAAGCCACGGACAGACACCATGTAAGTAAAACATCCTGAACAATTGTTTGTTTCCATGGTATATATATTGCCTGTATACAGCTTGCCGACATAAACTGTATACAAAGTATGTCATTCAAAGAATCCAGATCACATAACGAATCTGTCACATAACGAGAAAACACCTAACGAGAAGACACTGATGTCGAATGATGAAAAAATTTATCAGAAAATGCTCAAAGCCATTGTCGAGCATCAACTCGCACCGGGCGTGCGCCTGCCGGAGGATCGGCTCTCTGAAGCATTCGGAGTCAGCCGAACCGGGATTCGCAAAGTATTGCAACGTTTGGCGCTGGAACGGTTTGTAGTGATTGAACCGAATAAAGGCGCGCATGTGAATCGCCCGACACCGCAGGAAGCGGAAGAAGTACTGAATAGCCGAATTCTGCTCGAACCCTTGTTGATTCCCGAGCTACAAAAACATTGGGACGCACAACAGTCCGAACGGTTTACCCAGATGATCTATGAAGAAAAAGAAGCCGAACGCCATGGGCATCTCTCCGATTCAATTCAGCTCACTGCCCGCTTCCATTACGAACTTGCCAAACAAGCCGGTAATTCCGTACTGGCCGATTTTATCGAACAACTCTGCTATCGCTCTTCTCTGGTCATCGCCGCATTTGGCTCACACCAAAGCGTTAGCTGTGACTATGGCGATCATGCCGAACTGATTACGCTGCTCAACCAGCAAGAGACGCAAGCAGCACAACAGTGGATGACTCACCATCTCCATCATATCCGCGCCTCGTTGAGACTCGAACAAGACCAGAAAACAGTGATTGATTTTCAGCAGATTTTTGCCACAACAGAAAAATAATTGTCATCAAGGAAGGAATAACACATGGAAGAGAACAATCCCCGCGATTATATCGGCTATGGCCGCGCCGTGCCGCATGCCCAATGGCCGGGACAGGCGCGTATCGCGCTGCAATTTGTATTGAACTACGAAGAAGGCGGGGAAAACTGCGTACTGCACGGGGATGACCATGCCGAAACATTTCTCTCTGAGATATTCGGTGCAGAGCCTTATCCCGAACGCCACATGAGTATGGAATCTCTTTATGAATACGGCTCCCGGGTTGGCGTCTGGCGGATTCTGAATGAATTTCGTCAACGCAACCTGCCATTGACGATTTTCGGCATTGCAACCGCACTCCAACGTAATCCGGAAGTCACAAAAGCAATTGTTGAAGCCGATCATGAAATTGTTTGCCATGGCCTGAAATGGATTCATTATCAGAGCATGCCGATTGAGCAGGAACGTCAGCACATGCAGGAAGCGCTGGATATCATTGAAAACCTGACGGGCAAACGTCCGATTGGCTGGTACACCGGGCGCGATTCACCAAACACACGCCAGTTAGTGGCACAACAGGACGGCTTGCTCTATGACTCTGACTATTACGGAGACGATCTGCCATTCTGGACTCCGGTTGCAGGTCAAGCAGAACCTCACCTGGTCATTCCTTACACCCTCGATACCAATGATATGCGCTTTGCGTCCCCTTATGGTTTCAGTCACGGGGATGAATTTTTCCAGTATCTGAAAGATCATTTCGATTGTTTATATGAAGAAGGCAAAGAAAGCCCCAAAATGATGTCGATTGGTATGCATTGTCGGATTCTGGGGAAACCGAGTCGATTTATGGCGCTGAAGAAATTCCTCGATTATGTTCAGTCACACGATCACGTCTGGATCGCCAAACGAGAAGCCATCGCCCGCCATTGGATGGAGACGCATCCGTCGGCCATTTAATACGATTGTTTTCTTAATACTATGGTTTTTTTAATACTATAGTTTTCTGAATACTATAGTTTCCTGAACACAACGGTTTCCTGAATACAACGGCCTTCATTCGAGTTCAGTCATTGCTTTCGGTCACTCGCTGAACTCGATCAGACTCAACACATGCCACTGTCCCATAAAGAATCCCCACTCATTGACATGAATGGGGATTTGTCGATCGGACATATGATCCGGACATAGGGGCTTAAACCAACCAGCGTTATAACTTGCTTATCCGCCACCAGTTCAAGTTAAAGCCACCCCGCTGTGCATAAATGCCAAAGTTATAAGTACCGGCATTAATATGTACGGTCTGCGATAAGGTTGTCCATTTGTCCCAGCCACCGGTCGCACCAATGTCTAAATAACCTAATACGGTTGAACCTGATGAGAGATCCAGTGACAAGCGCCCGCCACCGTTTAAGCTCGAAACACGGTAGTCAATGCGATAGTCGCCAGAGGTCGGAATGTTGATATTGTCGTAAGACATCCAGTCACCGGTGTCGATCCAGCCGACACTGTTACCACCACCGACATCGTTACTCGGCCCGGTGCCAACGCCTTTCATATTAGAAAAGTCTTCCGCTTCAATCTGTTTGGGAAAATCGTTTGACGGGTCATCGGAAGGCCGATCTGCATCGCGGTAAACCCGGACATAGTCGACATACATCTTCGCCGGGAGTTTGCTCTCATCAATATTGAATCCCGGCCACTGCCCACCAACGGCCATGTTCAGAAGTAAGAAGAAATCGTTATGCAATTCTTCAGTACCACCAGCATTATTGGCAATGCTCATTACATGGTACATATTGCCATCGACATACCAGCGAATTTCGTTTTCATCCCACTCAATCGCGTAATTGTGGTATTGGCTGACGTCGAGGTTATAACTCGGGCTGGAGTAGCTCGCATGACCATTCTCTTCCCAGTGTGCCGTACCGTAGATTTGGTTCTCAGAATTGATATGTTCCATAATGTCCAGCTCACCGCAGCGAGGCCAGCCAACACGATCAATATCACTGCCCAGCATCCAGAACGCAGGCCATAAACCACTACCATTCGGTAAACGGATACGCGCTTCGACACGACCATAGCGGAATGATGCCAATCCCTGAGTTTTCATCCGCGATGATGTATACCGGAAACCATTGACATCTTCACGTTTGGCGGTAATGACCAAATTCCCCTGTTCAACCGTGGCATTTTGCCGTTGGTAATATTGCAACTCCTGATTTCCCCAACCACTACTACCATTACCAATTTCAAATACCCAATCAGGGCTAATGCGATTGGTAAATTCATCTTGCCAGACAAGTTGCCAGTTGGCGCTCATCGCGGCCTGCGAAAACAAAGCGCACCCAATCAAGCTCAATGCAGTATTTAATTTCATTTTCATCTTTATCCTCAATCAACATATCGTCATCAAATCAAGACTGACATCAACGTCACAATAATTAAAACTCTAGGAAGCATAACAATATGAATATTCATTCATTTGCTTATTTTGTCAAATTTTGATATTTATTAAATGAAATTCCCCACAAAATAATCACAAAAATAAACGTATTCTATCAATTGAACCAATGTCACCATGTAAATAACAACGATGTCATTTTCATTTATAGATCGTTATATCGAAAAATTTATATCATGATTTTTAAAGTGAGATAAACAATTGACTCGGGTATCAAAAAAAGATGAATCAGATAGGGGATAAAAATATCGAGGCATCGTTGCACGCTTCTATGTTGTTAAAGGTTCTATGTTGTAAAAGGACAGTTACGTTGAAGGACAGTTACGTAGAAGACCAGTCATTCACCACCGACATTAATATGCATATAATTAACTGATTAATATCAATATTATAAAAAGACAGCAACAAAACAGACAGCACTTTGCTCGAACAAGAAAAACGATATAATACAGAACAGGATTACCCAGCACATATAAATAGAATATGATACTCAACCAAAGATTTAATCAATATAAAATAAACAATATCAACACTTAAATGGATTAAATATAAATAATGTCATAAAAATAGAGAAACCATGATAAAAGACATAAAATCCTCATATAATATTGAGAGCAGCGTCGCCTAACACACTAAATAAATAACTTTCTACCATCATATAAACTATCTATTTTTAATCACACAGATGATGACCTGAAGATACAATTTATTCTAGCAATATCATGATCGTATCGATATTCAGTGGAGAACAATACTGGTAGAATCGGGCTCTCATAATCTCTGTCTCCCTAGCGTTTTTTGTATTTGAATCACATTTACAAAATAACGTAACCTAATCGTGAATTTGAATAAATGCAGCTTTGCAAGACTCAGTCAGAATGGGCAGAGTTTTAATGGAGTTTTCAATGATAGGAACTTGTTTATGTCAATATACAAAGATGCGAGCTACACAACGTCTGAACGTGTACATGATCTACTGTCACAGATGACAATCGAAGAAAAAATCGCGCAGTTAGGCGCGCAATGGCTGATACTCGACGAACAAGGCGATCATCAGGAACGTGAGCTGGAATTCACAAATCAGGCTGTTTCGCGTTCCGTCAAAGAAAAGCTCATGCATGGTCTGGGGCAGATCACGCGTCCTCTCGGCACGCATATTGTTGATCCCGTGACGGGCGTCAAAGCGCTCAATCAACTCCAAAAATATCTTGTCGAAGAAACTCGATTGGGCATCCCTGCGATTGCTCACGAGGAATGCCTCGTCGGTCTGATGGCAAAAGATGCCACCCTGTATCCTGCGTCGATCAATTATGGTCATACGTGGAACCCGGAATTGATCGAGCAAGTCGCACAAGATATCAGCCGTCAGGCAAAAGCTATCGGTGCCAAACAAGGGTTATCACCGGTGTTGGATGTCTCTCGCGATGTGCGCTGGGGGCGTACCGAAGAGACATTAGCCGAAGATCCTTATCTTGTCGGCATGATCGCCACCAGCTACGTCAAAGGATTACAAGGCAAAGACCGCGACTTTATTGCCACCTTGAAACACTATGTCGGCCACTCTGCCAGTGAAGGTGCGCGTAACCATGCGCCGGTCAATATCGGTTTTAAAACACTCAATGATACCTTCCTGCTCCCCTTTGAAATGGCTGTCAAACTCGGTAAAGCCGGTTCTGTGATGCCGGCTTATCATGATATCGACGGTGAACCCTGTCATAGCTCGGCGTACTTGCTGACCGAAATTCTGCGTCATCAATGGGGCTTTGATGGTCTGGTCGTGGCTGACTACGGCGGTGTGGAGTTGCTGAGCGAACATCACGCGACCGCGACAGACCGTGTGGATGCAGCAGCACAATCCTTTAATGCGGGGCTTGATGTTGAATTACCGGACGACAAGTGTGCGATTTATCTCACCGAAGCTATCGAACGCGGTTTGATTACAGAAGAAAAGATTAACGAAATCGTTACCCGTATTCTATCCGTCAAATTTGAATTAGGTCTATTTGAAGATCCTTACACCCCCCTACCGACCGAAGCACTGCACAATGACGTGAGTGAGAAGCTGGCCTACCAAGCCGCGGGAGAGTCGATTGTCTTACTGAAAAACGATGGTCATCTGCCGCTGTCGCAACAGAGCAAAGTTGCGCTAATCGGGCCGACAGCCGATGATCCTTTAGCGCTGCTCTCCGGTTATAGCTTCCCTGTTCACCTCATTTTGGGGGGAAGTCATGCCAGCGAACGCGTGGCTAAATCGATTAAAGAAGCGTTAGCGGAACGTGTCAATCTCGTTGGTTATCAAAAAGGGTGTGACATTCTGCCTGAACGTAACAGCGGTGCACCGGTATTCCCCGGGGATGTCGATATCGCAGTAACACAAGACAAAGTCTCCCCTGTCAGTCTGGATACATCCGCGATTGCCTCGTCGGTGTCAATCATCGATGACGCTGACATCGCTGTAGTGTGCGTCGGGGATTTGGCAGGGTTATTCCAAACCGGGACGATTGGTGAAGGCTCGGATGCAGACTCACTGAATCTGCCGGGCGTTCAGCAACAACTGCTCGATGCTGCACTTGATCGCGGTAAACCGGTCGTGGTTCTCGTCACGGGAGGCCGACCATACCGTTTGGGACGCGCTGAAGACGAAGCCGCTGCGATTGTCTATGGCTGGGAGCCCGGACAAGGCGGTGCCGATGCCATTGCAGATATGCTGACAGGTGTGATCAACCCAAGTGGTCGTCTGACCGTTTCGATCCCGAAAAATGTCGGCGCCGTCCCCTACTACTACAACCATAAGCTGAAGAGCTCCGGCACACCGATCGCATTCCACTTCGGTTCCCAATTCAACTTCGGCTTTGGGCTCAGTTACACTCACTTCGACTACACCAATGCGACACTGGCCAAAACCGAATATGATTTTGATGAGTCCGTGGCGCTTTCGGTGATGATTACCAACAGCGGTGAACGTGACGGTGCAGAAGTTGTCCAGTTATATGTACGGGATAAAGTCTGTTCGGTTGTACGTCCGGTCAAAGAACTGAAAGGCTTTAAAAAGGTTCACTTAAAAGCCGGAGAACAGAAAACAGTCACCTTCCATTTGCCGGTTGATATGCTGAATTTTACCGACACTTCCAACCAGCGCGTTGTGGAAGGTGGCGAGTTTGAACTGATGATTGGTCGTTCTTCACAAGCGATTGAATCGCGCTATACCATCCACGTCAGCGGTAGTAAGAAAGTGCTGCCGCAAGCATGGAATATGGTCTGCGATGTCACAGTAGAATAGCTGCGTTTCAATCATTCATCATCTGGCTTTCAAGTGAATCGATTGCAGTAAAACCAATTGAGATTGTTTAAACAAAAGACGAACCGTTTGGTTCGTCTTTCTATGTGCAGTTGACGACGGTAATACGTTTCATACTGTAACTGTATTGACCAAAGTAAAGAGTCACTTCAGGCACCGCTCTCCTTGCGATAAATCAGATCGTCATACAGCGTTCCACCGATTTCGACATCTTGCTTCACCACCTCAGCACAGTGGAAGCCACATTTTAACAGAACACGTTCAGAGGCATAATTCCCCTGAGTGACATTGGCTTGAAAGCGTTTGATACCGCAGTTGTCAGCAAATTCGAGCAGGCCATTTAAAGACTCTGTCGCATAGCCCTTACCACTGGCCTCCGGCGCAATCATATAACCCAGCTCGGCCACATGATTCTGCAAATGAAATCCGGTAAGACCGACAAGCTGATTGGTCGATATTTCTTGTAACATAAGACATAACCAGAAATCAGACGCTGGGGTCCACGGTGGTAAACGAGATTCGAATCGCGCCCTGATTTGGGCCTCTGTTCGTCGGTTAAAGCAGTATTTGATCGCTGTTAGGTCGGTTTGCAAGTCGTGAAAGAAATCCCAATCCGTTACATTAATCTGTCTCATTGTTAATCGTTGGGTTTGCAATTGAATCGTCACCTTGAGTATCCCTTGATATTCAATATCAACAATCTATTTACTCGTCCCAAAGCTAACATGTCAATATTAGTTATTGCATTAAAGAAAGAGGAAACGTAGCGCTGGGTGAAGTGCCCAGCCAATCAGGAGATATGCACTGAAATTACGAATCATGCCATGAACCTTTTGTACCACTTCGTTATCACGCAGCACTTCCAGTAATGCACTGCTATTGACCATCTGCTCGAAACTCAGGTCATTGTTGCGGCTGGCAATATCGATGCGATACCGATAGCCATAAACCGGCTGACCTTGATCATCCACCGAGTCTGAGATCGATTCGATGCCCTGATAATCACGGACCACCAATGTCTCATCATTGACGCCATCGATGGTGAGCCTGAACCCTAACGTTGCCATGTAAACACCCTTCGTGTTGCTTTCTTTATGATTATTGGAACGTGGTGACTGGCAATGTTTCGCCAAGCCTTTCCTGATTCACTACGCTACCGCAGCCAGATGATTTATATAAAATAAAAATTGATCTGCAAGTCGGACCATTATATGCAACATGCAGGACAGGATTCACGCATTATCAAGTCAGTTTGATTTTGGGAAGGCGATTTTTTGAAGGGATATAACATTTTTATGCTTAGGCGGCGTGTATGGGCACCGAGATGTGCAAAGTTTGGGGCCGGCGGCTGGGAGATAAAACTTTGCAAGTCGCGTTTTGGTGCGCAATTCAGTTTTTTCGCTTTCAATGGCATGTCCGAAAGCAACTCTCTAGTATCGAAATTCAGTTAACTTTGAACTACAGATGAACAATAAAATAACGGTTAATGAAGAGTCCAGCGAGCATGTAAACAGACACATTTATGCCAAAGTATTTATTAAATTCAATATCTTTTAATAATAAAAAAGACAATAAAAATTTACTAGTCAATCCCTGTGACTCTCGGCTCACCGCCTCATATTCCACAACAGCCATATAAAACACATGCTTAAGACAAAAGAGCATTTCTCTTCGGTGTATAATCAGGTAGTCTTGTCGTTATAAAATATAAAAGTTAGAACATCACATTGCTGACATCGTGACCGTAATCTAACAGACAATTTGTTCGGTTTGGGCTAGAAAATCAATGAATGTTATCAAGAAAATATACCAATATGCAGAACCTAATTTATCCTCCGTGGGATGGCTGGGATTTTTCGGCTTTCCTGTATATTACTATGTCTGGACTTATCTTTTCCCTCAACCATATGAATCTCTTTGGTTAAGAGTCATTGGAACACTCCTCTGTCTTGGCCTAGCGTTACGTTCTTTCGTGCCCATAAAAATCCAAAAGTATCTCCCTTACTACTACTACTTTACGATGGGATATTGCCTGCCATTTTTCTTTGGCTACATGATGATCATGAATGATTATAATAATGTCTGGGTTATGTCTTTCACATCTTCCATTTGTTTGCATATACTACTTATTCATGAAACAAAATCGCTGATCATTCAAACAACTATATCCATACTTATCGCTTATTTTATCGCTATCTATATCAACGGAAATGAACTGAGTTCTTTTCACGATTGGGCATATATCCCAATATTTCTTTTCGTCTATATTTTCGGTAACGTATTTTATTTTCGAAATCAGATATCTCATGAAGCAAAGGTCTCCATTGCAAAATCCTTCGGAGCAGGAATTGCGCATGAAATGCGTAATCCGCTCAGTGCAATCAAATCATCTGTAGATCTGCTTCAATCGCTACTGCATACTAAGCATCCGACCGATTCAGTGCCCCATTACATGATCGAACAGAATGATTATCAGATGGTTAATGAACTACTCGACAATATGAATCACACCGTTGATTCTGCTAATGAGACAATCAATCTGCTCCTTACTTCAATAGACCAAAATCGGATTCCGACATCGACTTTCAAAATCTACACTATCAGTGACATTGCGCAGCATGCCATCCAATCGTTCAGTTATAAAAACCCACTCGATCGACTGGCTATCAATATTCATATTGAAGACGATTTCAGATTCCTAGGCAGCGACATTTTGCTAAAGTATGCTTTTTATAATTTATTCAAAAATGCATTTTATTATCAAAATAATGAGAACTTTCACATTGAAATTTCTATTACGACTCAAGACAAATGGAATCAAATAACCGTTACAGATAATGGTGCTGGGATTGCCAAAGAGCACCTTCAAGATATTTTTAAAGACTTTTATACACACGGTAAAAACGGAGGGTATGGTCTGGGATTACCATTCTGTCGACGCATTATGGAAGCTTTCGGTGGAAAAATTGAATGCGCTTCCGTGTTAGGTCAGTGGACAGAATTCACACTCTTATTCCCAACCGAATCATCTTCGGAAATGAGAAAACTCAAAGAAGAATTGGTGAATGCAAAATCTTTACTTTACGTTGGTAACGAGGGTGACGTTCGGCTGCGGCTGAAAAAACAGGCACAGCAGATGGGATTTCATATCGAGACCATCACATTGCCCGAGGCGACCAAACGCAAGGAATATGATTTCGAGTTTGATGTGATCATGGTCGATCTCAACCAAATTAATCGGCAATGGGATTTACTGACTGTTCTAGAATCTCAGCTTCATTTCTCTGAAGCACAAATCCACTATATTTATGATGCCGATAGCCAATATCCGATTCATATCGAACGCCATCTTTCTGTCTATCCGCTGGAAAGAAGTTATTTACTTGATCAAAGCGCCTCGATTCTATATCACTTATTTTTTGAGCTGCCAGAAATAGTTGAAGCCGATAGAAATGTCATACCACTCAAACAGGAGCGCAGCGAAAAATGCATCCTGATCGTGGACGATAATCATTCCGTTCGCAACTTGACCGCGATTCTTTTAGAGAAGCAGGGCTATCATGTTTTACAAGCATCAAATGGTCAAGAGGCTCTGGGAACGATGGAGGCGCACGAAGTTGATCTGATTCTGATGGATATTGAGATGCCTATTCTTGATGGCATCGAAACTACCAGTACGATTCGCCGCTCCCAGAAACCTTATCGACATATTCCAATTCTTGGTCACACGGGTGATACCAATACACCAACGTTGAAACGAATTCGGAATTCTGGAATGAATGATTATATTATTAAACCAGCAGATACAAATAACTTACTTGATAAGCTAGCAAATTGGATATAACCATCTATTCCTTCACGCTTTTAGTTCTGTATCAAATCTAATTTAGAAGCATGATGTACATAAAATATATTTTACTTAAAATACACAGAACTATCTTTTAATAATGAATCGCAGACGATTATTATTTTATCTACATCTTCAAAACTTAACGAACTATTAATCGAAAATCGAATAATATTTTTATTTTTAGGTGTTGCTGGACGGCAAAAAACCGAACCAAAAATACCTTGTTCTTCAAGTATTGTCCTAATTTTTTTAGTATTAAATTCATCACCCGTTTCTAGTGAAACAATATGAGACTGGCTTCTTATATCAAGACCAATTTCCTTCAATCCTAATCTCAGTTTTTTTGATAAAGCAAACAATTTCTCTCTTCTATCATCAGCATTTCTTATTACATCCAATGTTGCTTTTAATGCTGGAATTTCATGAGTCATCATCGTTGAACTAAAAATATTCGAAAATGCAGCATATGGGATACAGTGACCAAAATCGCTATTCGTGCAAATGATACCAGCACGGTAGGCAAATGCTTTTGCTAAGCTTGCAGTCATGAAATCAACTTTTTCCGATAGACCCAGCTCATTTAATATGCCTGCGCCATTCTGCCCGTAGATCCCTAAAGAGTGCGATTCATCCACAACTGAAACACAATTATACTCATGAGCGATTGCAACAATATCTTCTAAAGGCGCTACGGTTCCGATGGTACTGTAGACAGAGTCCACCACGATAATCCCGGGGCCATGGCGTTGGATCAATTTTTTCAAATGATTACAGTTATTATGCATAAATGGATGAATATTCGCATGACTATAGCGAGCCCCTTCCCACATCGACATATGAGCAAAAAAATCAATATAGACATTGGTTTCTGGTACACAAAGAGCTTGTAATAAAGAGACATTCGCACTCCATCCAGACTGAGAGATAAATGAGTTACTAAAGCCAGTGTACTTTGATATCTCATCTTCTAAGATATGTTTATGATTATCATCATGTAGAAATATTGATGACATAAACATGTCATTTTTCTTGTGTTGCAGTGATTTGATCAATTGTTCACGAATATCTATATGTTCAGATATATCTAAATAATCATTACTCTGCATCACGATATCTTCGAGTGTCGGTGTTATCCCAACAACTAAGTTCTTCCCATAATCCGTATTGATAAGATCTTTCATTAAAAAATCAATTCTTGACTCAATAAATTCAGGTAGAGACTTAGGATAGTTAAACATAATAAAAACCTTCCAAATATAATAATTAGGAAAGCTATTTTCTCAGCAAAGAGTCAGTTGTCATCATGATAAATAAATTATTTTGCTTATCATTACAGATTCAATTATATTAAATTCATTATTATTTACACATCATTACCATGTGGAGGTTTAATTATTTTAAAAATTATTAATTTAATGGCTAATATGTTCAAATTTAAAACAATTTGTTATTTTGTAGAAAATAAATCAGTGAATTTATCCATTATTCTTACTAAGAAGCAATGTGAACTAAAAATATTATATTTCTCAATACATTGAGTCGATAATTCAAACAGAAAAGCAAAAAAATGCAGTTAAATATAGCAATCAATTGCATATTTAATTATTCAAAATACAGCGCTAAAAAAAGCGCTGCTATCAATTAGCAGCGCGACTAAAATTTGGAAGATGTTTATGCCTCTTGCTGTGATGTTCTCCGTTTCTCCCACTGTAAGACCAAACTAATTGCGGGCGGTAACACCGTTAACGTAATGACAGTTGCAGCCATCAATCCACCGATGATGGCATATGCCATGGGTTCCCAAAAAACCTGTCTGGCAATTGGAATCATGCCAAGAATAGCAGCAAAAGCAGTCAACAAAATTGGTCTGGCGCGATGCGTTGCGGCCATCACTATCGATTGATGCGCCCCATTGCCTCGCTTCAGGTTGTCATCCACCTCAGAAATCAGAATCACCGCATTACGAATAATCATACCGACCAAGGCAATCACGCCAAGCAACGCGACAAAACCGACAGGTGTGCCCGTTGGTAACATCGCGGCGACAATCCCGATTAAACCGAATGGCGCGGTACACAATGCCAACATCATGCTGGAGAAACGTCGGAGCTGAATCATGAGCAAGGTCAGCATCACGATGAGCGTTACCGGTAAAACTGCGTAAATTGACTCATTCCCTTTCTCCGACTCGCTGACAGTACCTTCTTCTGTGACCTCATAACCGGCAGGGAGTTGTTGTCTGAATGCTTCAATCTGAGGAGCTAACTCGGAAGAGACTTTCTCGGCCATGATTCCGGGTGCGATATCGGTCTGAACCGTAATAAAGGGTTCCAACTGACGTCGCCAGATAATCGGATCCGTAATGGTATATTCGACTTTTGCCACTTGCCTGAGCGGAATGACTTGATCCTGACCGAGCGAAATTTGCAGGTTCTCTATCGTTTCAATATCCTGCTGCTCACTCACACCACCTTTCACCACAATACTGACCGGATGAATCCCTTCCCGTAGTGATGTAATCGTCTGACCAGAAAAAATCGTCGCCAACTGTTGTGCAATCTGTTGGCGGCTCAGCCCGACAGCCCGGGCAGCCGTTTGATCGACATCGACACGCAGCAAACGCTGTGGTTCTCCGGATGTCAGGTTGATATCCCGGGTATCGGAATGATCAGCAACCACATTCGCCAGTGACTGTGCATATGCCCGAACGTGATTCAGGTTCGGCCCGCTGACCCGGTAACGCAACGGCCAACCGACCGGCGGCCCGAGTTCTAATGGCGAGACACGTGTAATCCATGCTCCGAAATCACGCTGCATGATGGTTTGTAACTCTTTGCGCAGCGTTTTGCGCTGCTCGATATTTTTAGCCACAACCACAACCTGAGCAATGTTCTCCTGATTCAGCAAAATATCCATCGGTAGATAGAACCGTACAGCGCCGGAACCAACGTAACTTGAGAACAGAGCCACTTTGGGGTTACTTGCCAACTGAGCTTCCAGTTTTTTTACCTCAGCCAGCGTATCTCTCTGAGCCGCATTCGCCGGTAGTCTCAGACTGACAAGCAGTTCCGGTCGGTCAGATGCCGGGAAGAATTCAGAATGGAGCCGCTCAGATAACGCACCGGCGACAACCAACAAAGATATCGCCAGAACAATGGTTTTCCATCGATGATGGAGGACACCGTTAATCAGCCGCTGATACCCGGCAGAAAGTCGTCCTTGTTTGGCTGCATAAGCTTTCAGATTCTCAGGTAATAACCATACCCCTAATAACGGTGAGAAAAGAATGGCAACAATCCATGAACTGGCTAGGGATACCATCACCACCACAAACAGCGAATAGCAATATTCCCCGGCGCTTGAGGCAGCGAATCCGACCGGAATAAAGCCCGCAATGGTTACCAGTGTTCCCGTTA
Source organism: Vibrio gazogenes (assembly GCF_023920225.1). Lineage (NCBI taxonomy): Bacteria > Pseudomonadati > Pseudomonadota > Gammaproteobacteria > Vibrionales > Vibrionaceae > Vibrio > Vibrio gazogenes. Next base: position 390,747 of record NZ_CP092588.1, on the reverse strand, counting down.
GCATCGGAAACGCGGTATTTTGATAAGCCCATGCAGCCGCTTTTTTCCGCGGCCAGCCATCTTCCAGCTTGGAAACCATCGCTTCAATCGTGATCATGGCATCATCGACCAGCAAACCGAGCGAGATGATCAACGCCCCGAGAGAGATGCGCTGAAAACCGATACCGGCAATCTCCATCCCGGAAAAAGTCATAGCGAGTACAATCGGAATCGACACAGCAACGACCAAGCCTGCTCTTGTGCCCAGCGATACAAACGACACCGCGAGCACAATCACGACCGCTTCAATCAGCACCTTGACGAACCCACCGACAGCATCCTTGACCACCGCAGATTGGTCGGCCACTTTAGTGACGTCAATCCCATAGGGTAAATTATTCTCAATCCGAGACATTGCTTGGCGTAAATCCTGCCCGAATTTTAACATATTGCCATCAGGCGACATCGAAATCGCCAGCCCTATTGCGGCCTTGCCATCGACCCGAAACTCGGGTTTCGGGGGCTGTTCGGCTTGCGTATATATCTTTGCGATGTCACGCAGGGGAATAAAACGATCATGGATACGGAGCACAATCTCTTTCAGGCTTTCGGCCGAGCGGAATGCACCACTGACCTGAACGGATATCCGTTCATCATCGGTTCGAATCACCCCTGCCGGCGTCACGGCATTCTGGGCCTGTAAGCTGTCAATTACCTCTTTGAGATTTAACCCGAGCCCTGCCAGCCGTTTGGATGAGATGGCCAGCACAACCTGTTGCTCCTGTGCGCCCATCACTTCAATCTTACTGACATAAGGTACTCGCATCAGCGTTGAACGCACGCCATCCACGGTCTGACGCAGCTCTTTCATGCTGAATCCATCTGTCGTGAATGCGAAAATCGTCCCGAAAGTATCAGCAAATTCATCATTGACCGCAGGGCCAATCACGCCGCTCGGTAGTTCAGGTGACAAATCCAACATTTTCTTGCGCGTCTGATACCAGATATCCGCCACTTGGTCTGGCGGTGTGCTGTCGCGTAAGTTAACAAAGATGACCGTCTCTCCGGCCCGGGTATAACTTCTCAAATGGTCAAGATAAGGGATCTCTTGCAACTTCTTCTCTAACTTATCGGTTAGAAATTGCGTGGTTTCTTCGATAGTCGCCCCGGGCCAATGCGCAGAAACCACCGCAATTTTGACGGTGAACTCTGGGTCTTCGTTACGCGGTAGATTTTGAAAACTGATAATCCCCATGACGACGATCATCAACATCAAAAACGATACCATTTGTTGGTTTTCCAGTGCCCAAGCAGAGAGATTGAAACGCTTTTCAGATGAATGGGATGCCATGATTACTCTCCCTGCATCAGACGAACTTTCAACCCGGGTCGCAGTTGATTGACACCGGCAATGACAACCTGATCACCAGCATCAAGCCCTGAAGACACATAAAGCGCATCGTCGCTGTAGCGAGTGACCGATATCAACTTCAGCCGAAGCTCACTGCTTTGTCTATCAACCACATAAACGGCCGGCTGATCGCCTTGACGTGTCAAAGCCGCTTTCGGCACGATAACCTGATCAATCGTAGGGAGTTGTAATTGCCCTTTGACAATCGCACCCAGTCCCATCAATGCTGGCGGATCAATCAGCGTGACCCGAACGCGGTATGTCCGGGTATACGGGTCGGCCTGTGGCGTAATGTCACGTAATTTAGCGCGAGTTTTGATTTCAGGATTAGAGAGTAGAGAAACCGTAATTTGCGGGTCTTCAATCCGGGTCTGTAAGACCTGCTCAGGCACTTCAAACACGGCGTCCAACTGACCATTGTCGGCAAGTTTAAAGACTTGTTGCCCTGCACTGACAACCTGTCCGGGGTTCGCATTGGTCTCGTTGATCACCCCATCTTGTGGCGCAATCAGATGGGTAAACTGTAAATTATCTTGCGCATCTTTGACGGCAGCCTGAGCCCGCTTAAGCTGGGAAGCAGCGGCTTGCCAGTCCGATTTTGCCTCATCGTAACGAGAGTGAGAAATGGCCCCGTTGGGTAATAATTTTTCCATCCGGGCAAGGGTTCGCCGAGCGAGTGTTGCCGCTGATTTCGCATTATCCAGTTCCGCGTTGGCCTGCTTGAGAGCATTATTGGCATTACTGGGATCCAAGGTCGCTAAAATCGCCCCTTGGTGTACGAGATCACCGACATCAAACCGACGCTCAAGGACGCGTCCGGCGATCCGAAACCCCAGCACCGTTTGCTGATAAGCTTCAATATCACCGACTTGTGTCACAACCGGTGTGGTTTTCACCGATGAGACAACCATGGTTTTGACCGGACGAATCGGTTTCGGCTCAACCGTCACCGGACGCGCATCATCATAACAAGCGGTTAATCCACTGATTAAAATCCATAACCCAAGCCACTGTCGCCAAACACGATACCGAGAAAACCAACCAACAATGGATGATGATCTTTTTTGATAAATGCGAAATATCATTAGGATGTTCTCCTACTATTTTTATTTTGAATTCAATCGATATTACCGATTTATGAATCGGAATGAATGGAAATATCATAAATATAATGGTGGTCAGACCGGACAAACAGTCCGGGCATTCAAGTCGAGGAAAATGTTTGGGAGGGAGCTCTCAAAGTGAGGTAATACAGGCTATCATTGCCATAAAAATTCATGTGGGACTGATCATGAAAATGTTGCTATTACATTTAACATTCCGGTGTTTTCACTAACATGTTGCTCGCCTGTCGGTGAATGCGATATATCGTTAACAAATTCATACTCAATAGCGAGGTTTCCAGCATCACCCCACCAATCGAGCCAACAATTATGTTATTGATGAGCCAGCATATGCCGCCCAGCAGAAACCCGATCCGCATCTTAATACCGGCAAGACAGAAGACCGAATAGGTGCCGATAACGGTCCCCACGACTGACCAGAGATCCCACCAATGATTTGCCATCCATACACCGCTGACAAGACTGATCACAATAAAGACCGCAGCAACGCGGATCGAAGAGACAAAAATGGCGGTGGTCGTCCGGGCGGCAGATAACATGGTACTCAGTGCCGAAACCGTTGAACCCAGTAACAGATAATGAATACAGTGATTCAGGTTGAAAATCAGCATTAATATTTTCAAACGCCGATCATTCTTCTGATAAAAAGTCGAAAGCCCTAAAGCAAAACTGACCAAACCTAGCGCTTGTGCCAATGTATCATTGGCGAAAATTGTGTCACCCACAGCAATACTCTTACCCTAAAATTTACAAGTTAGTAAATATAATGAATTGAATAACAAGAAAAGTAGCAATAAAACCGATCAATAATTTGTGCAATAGTTGCACAAATTTGGATTTTTGAAAAGCTATTTTAAAAATATTGTTCACCTTTGCATACAACGATATAATAGCGCAGAACAGCATCAGGATAGAATGAATATATGAGTACGTCGATCACGCCTAACATCCATGATTTTCTGGTCAGAATCGACCCGTTCGATAAATTACCGCCAGAATTGGTTGCTTCGATGGCCAATACGGTCAAAGTCAAATATCTCGTGAAAGGCGAAACGATTGATTTTAGTTCGTTGTGTGAACAACGCTATCTCTACATCATCAGAACCGGTGCCATAGAACAACGAACTCAAACGGGTGAGTTACGAGCCAGACTCGGTCAGGATGATCAATTTGGTTTTACCTTCCTCAAACCACTGGTGAATGCAGAAGACGGCTATCAGGCACAGGCCATTGATGACTCACTGTTGTACTTGATTCCCCATCAGGAGCTGACGCTGGTCTGTGAAACCTATCCGGATTTTGCTGACTACTTTGCGTCTCAGGCCAACATTCGGCTGACCTCCGCGGTCAACGACGTGTGTAAAAAAGAAGCCAAAGGGCTTTTCTTTCGCACGGTCGGAGAAATTGCCAGTGAGAATATTACGATCGTCAACTGTCACGATAGTATCCGCGATGTCGCACGTATGATGTGCGGTAATATCCCTCACAAGCAACGCAGTTCTTGCGCTGTCGTTATGCAAAATCAAGATATTGTCGGCCTAGTGACGGATCGGGATATGACACAGTCGGTCGTTGCAACCGGACGCGACATTGATGAGTCGATTGCAACGGTCATGACGCAGCATCCGCATATGATCGAACACGATGCCAAAGTGATCCAAGCCATCTCACTGATGATGCAATACAACATCCGCTGTTTACCGGTCTTGACAGGCAAGCGAGTCACCGGGCTTCTCACCACCACGCATCTGGTTCACAACCATCGCACCCAATCGCTGTTTCTGCTCGAAAAAATTAAATACGCCAGTTCAGTCAATGCGTTGGCTCATCTCAAAAGCGAGCGGGAAACGATATTTCAGGCGTTAGTCGAAGGGGGCGTGAGTGCTGAAATTCAAGGACAGATCATGTCCATGATGATGGATGCGTTTACACGCCGTATCATTCAACTTAGCGAAGAAGTCCTCGGGCCTCCCCCCTGTGAATATGCCTGGGTGGTTGCCGGATCACATGCCCGCAATGAAGTCCATATGCTCTCCGATCAGGATAGTGCCTTGGTTCTCTCGGATCACGCCCGTGATGAACATAAACTCTATTTCACTCATCTGGCGATGCGCGTTTGTAATGCACTGGCAGCCTGTGGCTATCCGGTGTGTGATGGTCGCTATATGGCAGCGTCCCCGAAATGGTGCCAACCGGTCTCCCGTTGGAAAGAATACTATCAAAAATGGGTATCCAGCCCGGAATATAATCGGCTACTGAGCATCAGTGTATTTCTTGAAGTCCGGGCCATTTATGGGCAACGAGAACTGGTTGATCAGATTCAACACCATTTGCATGATTGTATTCAAAAAAGTTCCGGTTTTATCCCGGCACTGGTACGTGATGCTGTTGAAACCCAGCCCCCGCTTGGGATTTTCAATCATCTGGTGCTCGAAAAAAGCGGGCAAAACAGCAACACCCTGAATATTAAAAAGTATGCACTAAACCTAATCATTGATCTGGCAAGAATTTTCAGTCTTGCCGCCGGAGGCTCTTTGACCGGCACGGAAGAGCGTTTCCGTTATGCAACCAAACACGGCGTACTGTCTCAGGATAGTTGTGAAAACATTATTGGTGCTTACCGTTTTATCACGCAGGTTCGCTTTCGCCATCAACTGAATGCGATTCTGGCCGGAGCGACACCGAATAATCAGATTATTCCCGATCATTTCAGCAGCTTTGAACGCAAACATCTGAAAGATGCGTTTAAGATCATCAGCGAATTACAAGATGTCGCGAAGCTGAAATTCGTTAAAGGAAGATAGACGATATCAAGGAAAGCCAATGATGCTCACTGACTGGTTGCAACACTGGAAATATCCATCCGATGCGGAAGCGCTACGGCAACGGATTCAAATCGATCCGCGTTGGTCGGCAGCATTGCGGGCATATCTGTCATATCCCTTTGCTCAGCCAGAAACGCCACTCAGCGAGCTCCGGTTTCTGGCGCTTGATTTCGAAACGACAGGTCTGACACCTGCACATGATCAGATACTCTCGATTGGGATGGTTGATTTAACTTTAGAAGCCATTGATATCGCCAGTCATGAAGAACTTTTGATCAACCATGGCAAATTCATCAAACCAGAGACCGCACAAATCAACGGGCTGACACCGCACGCCTTGGAGCAAGGTATCTCTCTGACCGATGGGATGAATCGACTGTTGGAACGGGCACAGGGGAAAATATTACTGGCGCATCATTGCCAGATAGAAAAATGTTTTATCGCAACTTTTCTCCGACATCACGCGCAGTTGCAATCGTTTCCTGCCTGTTTTGTCGATACCCTCGATATTGAAAAACGGTTCAGTTACGCCGGAAAAAGCAAACAACACGACAGTTATCAGTTGGATGACTTACGCCGTTTCTACCATCTACCCGATTACTGTTCACATTCGGCAGCCAGCGATGCACTCGCCTGTGGCGAGTTATTTTTAGTTCAAATTAAAAAGCTGAACTTACAAAAAAACCCTATCAGGCAATTACTGACCCGATAGGGGTATCAATGGTCGTGTCGATTGGGTTACGGTTTCGCCCGGATGAATAATTCACCGACTTGCAAATGGATCACTTCCACCAAAGTCCCTTTGGTTAATGGCTCTTGGGTGATCAAACGCCACTCAATGCCAGAGAAACGATACGATGTCGGTTTTTCCGGTGTGGTATCTTGTGGCAACACAAAACTGTGACCAATCAAATCACTATGTACGCTCGTGTGTTGAGGCTTTTTCTGAGCACGTTTAAAAACCGGCCACAATACACCACCGGAGAGCAGTGTATAAAAGGTCGTGGCCACCAACGCCCATTGCCATGTGGTGGGAATCCATTCGAGATACATCGACAGTGATGCGAGTAATAACCCTATCCCCATCAATAACAACACAAATGTGCTCGCGCCCAGCACCAACACTTCAACCACTAACAAGATTAATCCGGTTACGGCCAATACCTGCACCAAATGCGCTATGATAAAATCCATTATCGGCTCTTATTCAACTGACTAATGATCGACGTCGCCTGCGCCACGATAGAGCTGGCATCTGTCGCGTTATCAGGCAGAATCACCATGGACGACTCTTTGGCAATCGCCTGCTTCGCTGCAATTGCTTTGGTCGCCAGTTCAAGCTGAATTGCTTTCTGACCGCTTTCCGTATTGGCGGACTCACCGACAGTTTGCAGGGCTTCCGCCTGTGCATTTGCCACCGCAATAATGGCTTTCGCTTCCCCTTCTGCACGGAGTATTTTCTCGGCTTTATCGGCTTCCGCTGACAATACAATTGACTGTTTCTCACCTTCAGCACGGTTAATCGCGGCCTGACGATCCCCTTCTGATTCGAGAATCTGAGCCCGCTTGACCCGCTCAGCTTTCATTTGAGCTTCCATCGCTTCCATGACAGATTGAGGTGGAATAATATCTTTGATTTCATAACGCAACACCTGAATCCCCCAAGGGCCGGCCGCCTCATTGATTGCAGAGACAATATTGGTGTTCAGCGCATCACGCTCTTCAAAGGTTTTATCCAACTCCATTTTACCCAGCTCAGAACGCATGGTTGTCTGGGATAGCTGAGTCACCGCAAAAACATAGTCATCAACCCCGTAAGTGGCTTTATATGGGTCAAGCACCCGAAAATACAGCACACCATCCACATGCAGAGAAATATTATCTCTGGTAATCGCACTCTGCTGGGGAACATCAACGGCCTGTTCTTTTAATGAACGATCCGCCGCAACTCGGTCAATAAAGGGCACTAAAAAGTGTAATCCGGCTTCTTTGGTTGACAGATATTTGCCAAACCGTTCGATCAGATAAGCCTGATTCTGAGGTACAAAAATAATGGAGGATTTCAGTAAAAAGAATACGAAAATAAGCAGTGCGACAGGCACTGTAAAGACATTGTTAAACAGTAGATTCACGATATCCATGAGCAAACGTGTTCCTCAGTAAGCATATAAGCAGTTCAAAGTGTACTGCCCTCTCATCATCAAAGAAAGCATTTCCTTCTATTCATATTTATCGAATCAATCCCACGTAAATATGATGGAAAAAACCGTGATTTGCTACGCAAAGCAAAGATGATGATCACAAATTCTACGGCGCATTTTTGATCTTCCTGTTGGCGACGAACTATACCTATAGCGAAACAATCATGCATATCACGCTGCCTCCTCCTGCGGTGGTATGCAAATGAGAATTCTTATAATAATGGCTTACATGAAAGGACATCCATACTGAAACAGATATGGGTGAGAATCAGTGTTACCGAGGGTGGGCGAGACCCGTTGAACGATACTTTGACAAAAACATTTTACTCCCATCCATTGGTAAGACGTACAACGGTCATCTCCGGAGGCAGTTATGGGTAAACCGAATCCGATACTAACAGGCCACTCTTACGCACCGGATGCAGCAACAGCCGTATCAGAACTTCGGACACAAATTAGTCAGCCACACATGGCATTGGTTATTTTCTTCTGTTCCAGCAACTATGATTTACAACAACTTACAACAGCAATCAATCAGCTCTTTCCTGATGAACTGGTTGTTGGTTGCACCACAGCTGGTGAAATTGGTCCGGCGGGTTATCTGAACCACAGCCTGGCGGGAATCAGCTTCTCTGCGGCATGCTGCACCGCTGTCGTTGGCCATCTGGATCGACTCCAATCTTTTGAAATCTCTTATGGTCGCACCTTCGCCCAAGATCTCTTACGTCAGTTAGAAAGTACTGATTCTTATATTAAAACCAACCAAGATTTTGGTTTCTTATTGATTGATGGACTCTCAGTACGCGAAGAACCGGTCACACATGCTTTACAAGACGGCCTCGGAAGTGTTCGGATGGTTGGAGGTTCTGCCGGTGACGAACTGGACTTTGAACAGACTTGGATCTTTGCTGACGGGCAATTCCACCCCGATAGTGCAGCACTGATCCTAATCAATACTTCTCTTAAGTTTCACCTGTTTAAAACACAGCACTTTATCTCTGGCCGTGAGCGAATGGTCGTTACTGAAGTCGATGCCAAGAGCCGCGTCGTCAAAGAAATTAATGGGCTACCGGCAGCGACTGAATATGCTCGCCTCGTCAACGTTGACCCGGAACAGCTCACCTCAGATCACTTTGCCGCTTGGCCGGTGGTAGTCATGATTGATGGAACCGATTTTGTTCGCTCGATCCAACATGCCAACCCGGATGGTAGCCTGACCTTCTATTGTGCCATTGACGAAGGTGTGGTGCTCAGAGTCGCTCACGGTGAAAACATGCTCGATAAGCTAACCACAACGTTGACAGCACTAGAGGAACAATTGGAGCATATTCAGGGCATGTTAGTGTGTGACTGTATATTGCGGAATCTGGAAGCCTCCCATGACGGAAGCAAAACCGCTATCAGTAAATTATTCAGCCAGTACAACGCGGTAGGATTCAGTACCTATGGCGAACAATTTGGTGGTGTCCATATCAATCAAACGCTGACCGGTATTGCATTTGGTCATGAGGCAGCATTTGGTCATGAAGAAGCACTTGGCAACCAAATGGTGTTCGATAACAAGGAAGACGCCAATGACTGATTCAGCCAAAGATGAAGCCGCTCTGCGTCAGGAAATTCGCCGCCTCAATAAAGTCGTCACCTCACTGATGGACCGAGCCGAGCGTGAAGCAAACAAACTGTCCGGCAACTATGGTTTGTTTCAGGATGCGGTCATGCTGGAAAATCAAGTGCGCCGTCGCACGGCTGAACTCGAATCAGCATTGCATGAAAATGAGCGTATCAACCGCGACTTGACTCAGGAACGCGAAGAGCAACGTAAATTGATCAAAAAACTGGAGGATGCCCATGATCAACTCTTGCAATCAGAGAAACTGGCATCCATTGGTCAATTAGCTGCCGGCGTTGCCCATGAAGTGAACAACCCGATTGGTTTTGTCAATTCTAACCTCGATATGCTGAAAGGCTATGTTGAACAGTTATTAGCGCTGCACGATCAATATGCCCAATACGAAGCAGCATTGCCACCTGAAATCCAAGCCCGGCTCGATGCTTACAAAAACAGCATTGACATCAATTATCTGCGGACTGACATTGTCACCTTGATGAACGAATCTATCGATGGTGTGGCACGCGTTCGAAGAATTGTGCAAGATTTGCGTGATTTTTCACGTCCCGGAAATTGTGAATGGCAAACCACTGATATTCACAGCTGCATTGACAGTACACTCAATGTTGTCTGGAATGAAATCAAATTCAAAGCAGAGGTGATACGCCAATACGGCACACTTCCTCCGGTTGAGTGCCTGCCGTCTCAACTCAATCAGGTTTTCCTCAATCTGCTGATGAACGCAGCTCAGGCTATTCCCGAATGGGGCACCATTACCATCCAAACCGCCGTGGCACAGGATCAGGCTATCATCACGATTTGCGACAACGGTGTCGGCATCGATGAAAGCATGATTCCCCACATTTTTGATCCATTTTTCACCACCAAACCCATCGGTAAAGGCACCGGATTGGGGCTCTCGGTCACTTATGGTATCATCGAAAAACACGGCGGACGGATTGAGGTTGATTCTACACTGGGAAAAGGCAGCACATTTACAATTTATCTACCAATAAAACGCACCTGAGTGATAACAATGCACCGATCCATATCTCCACAGCGAATTCGAGCAGCTTTTTCCACACAAAAACAAGATAAATTATGTAAATTGTATCGCTATTGAGATAATTAAAAATAAGCACCCTCATATCAAGTTAATACCGTTTGAAACCATGCCATCATCTCTAAAAATGCTAGTATGACATGTCGTCTTATTCAAATAATTACAGATGATGTGCCCTTTTCTACTCCCCGTTTTTTCGTCCAAAACAGAATAAGCAAACATGATAATACGTTTTGTATTGATTATTTTTTTGATGACCGTTTATTGTCAAAATGCTTTTGCTGCGACAGGCCATCACAATAGCATCCCGACATTACTGACCGGTGCCACATATTTTCATGAGGATGGCACAACGCCCTTATCGTTTGCGCAGGCTGAACAACGCTTTCGCAGCGGAGAAGTACACCATCCGCCTCAAGACTTTATGTCGTTCGGTATCCACAAACACGCAACATGGATTAAGCTCGATGTGCAAAATCATACGCAGGTTGCACAATACCGGCGTCTCAATGCAGCACAACCATGGGTAGATGATCTGGCAATTTATTTGGTCAATGACCAAGGTATTATCCAGACGTGGCATTCCGGAGATTATCAGGTTGCAGATTCACATCTGTTGCCCGGGGTTGGTTTTGTGTTTGATATGAGGCTCCCTCCCGGACAAAGCCAGATCGTCATCCGAGGTCAGTCGCTTGACCCATTAACGCTCCCCATCGCTTTACTCGATGCCTATCAATCCAGAACCCTTGACGCACAAATCCATGTCACGTCCGGTATCTTATATGGCATATTGCTGGCCTTGGTTGGAATGAACCTTGTCTTATACCTATCGATAAAACAGTTAGATGCACTTCTCTACTCGCTCTATATTAGCTGTTTTATCATCGTCAATATTTCTTACAATGGCTATGGTTTCGCTTGGTTGTATCCCAATTCAGTGTTTATCGAAAATAATCTCACGCTGATCATGATGGTTTTTCATGGCATCGCCGGATTAGTTTTTGTCTCTAACTTTCTACGTATCCATCAACATACCCCCAAATTAAATCTGGCACTGTTGATCTATAGCGGTTTGGGTACTTTAACGATGGTGGCTCTGATCAGCTTAAACATGCACCTATGGGCAACCAAATTTGCATTTAAATTTCTCTCGCTGACCACAATGCTGATGATCTTACTGGGTGTTTTAAATCTGAATAAAACCAGAGACACACTCTATTTTCTGATAGCAGTCACATGCAGCATGTTAGGTCTGCTTATTACCACGCTTTCAGTCTGGGGGCTCATCCCTTATAACTATTACAGCTATAACGGGGCGGTATTCGGTGTGGTTTTTGAGGCAACAATTCTAGCCGTGATCGTGGCTTATCGATTGAAAGGTTTTGAGCAACAAAAAATTACAGCGGAATATCTGTCGTCATATGACCCATTGACCAATCTGTTCAACAGGCGCTCATTCATGGCAGCCGGTCACCAGTGTATTCAACAATCGAATCGTACGAAAAAAAAACTCAGTTTCGTGATGATGGACATCGATCACTTTAAACAAATTAATGATACATACGGACATCACGTCGGTGATCTTGCCCTGAGCCACATTGCGGAACTGCTCAAACGGCATACACGAGAAAATGATATTATTGCGCGCTGGGGCGGTGAAGAAATGGTGATATTACTCCCTGATACAAATGCAGAACAGGCGCTCGCCTATACAGAACATTTACGTGCCACCATTGCAGCAACACCGTTCCGGCACGAGGCGCAAGACATTCAGATGACCGCCAGCTTCGGGATTGCGACCCGGATAAATGCTGAAGCATTAGAAACCCTTTACCGGCTCGCAGATAAACACCTCTACCGAGCCAAACAACAGGGAAGAAACCGCGTCGAACCCCAAGACAGGCATCTCACCATCACCCCGCAGGAGCAGTATTAACATCAACACCGCCGCCCACGATTTACATTAACGCATCAAGATCGGCCTCTGCCAACATCAAACCGGCACGCAGGCCGGTTTTCACTCCGGCATTCGGGAATATCAGCCATTCATTGGCGCGTTCAACCCGATACATCACATCGCCATCTTGAGCAATCAGCGTCCCTTGAGTAAAGCAGGTGAAATTTTTGGCATTATCACTAACATCAATAAAATGAAAATCATCCGACAATTTTTTCAATTCACGCACAACCTGATAAACCTTAACTGGTGCCAACATATCGGCAGAAAAGGCTTCACCGCAAATAAAGCATTCCAGCGCTCTGTCTGCGGCGGCAAACTGACTGAGATCGTTTTCACCGAATGGTCGGACTTTGCCTAACTCCAGCGTACAACTCTGCACCTGCAACGCGGCATGGGTGTAGTAACTGAATGTGCCACCGGGAATCGGGTTAATCACCAACGCTTCCAATCCCATACCAATCAAGCCGTGGAGAAAGTCGTCTGAAGCCAGTGTCTTTTGCGGTAACAATCCGAAGCGGAGATGAAAGGACTCGCGAATCGCGGTATGCAGATCAAAATGGAATCGTTCGGTGCTGGTATCGGCAAAAAATGTTTCGACGATGTTTTCCAGCTCAATCGCACGCTGAGTCTCCGAGCACGCCGGATAATGACGGTGGTGACCATGAAATAATCGATTCAGATCCACCGATTGATAGCGAACCCCGGCCCGAATCGCATCCGGATTGCCGAGCACCACCAATAAGCGAACTGCCAGTGGCATTTCCCCGTTTAATAAACGGTTGACGTGTCGAGACAGAATTTCTATCGGGGCGGTTTCATTGCCATGCACACCAGCCGACATCAACACATGTTTGATATCATCCGCCACGACTTTCGGCTCCAGCAGCAAGACGCCATCCGCCAGCCACTGCCAGGTTAACTCGGCATTTTCACCAGAGGTCTCTTGCGGTGGCTGTCCTTGTAACATCGTGTGAAGAAAATCCTTCATCTTATTCTCCTTCCTACCGATTAACGCTGGAACGGATAGATGGATCCTAAATGCAGAATCCGAGTCAATTCATCCAGCGCGGTCTGGTTCTCGAGCAGCAACTGAGGATCAGCCAGATCATGTTCCGACAGGCGATCGCGATAATGTCTCTCGACCCAGTTCGTGAGCGTCCGGTAAACATCATCATTCATCAGTACGTGCGGATTGGTTGCCTGAATTTCAGCTTCATTCAAAACAACACGTAAACGTAAACAAGCCGGACCGCCGCCATTACGCATACTTTCCCGTAAATTAAAGACCTGCACTGCATCGATCGGACCATCGTGTTGTATCAGTTCGGAAAGATAGCGCCACACCCTTTCATGTTCCCGGGCTTCCTGCGGGACGACAATCAGCATCTTACCATCGGGTTTGGTTAAAAGCTGGCTATTAAACAGATAAGTGTTAACTGCGTCAGCAACTGATACCTGTGCACTCGGAACTTCGATCGGAATAAATTCACACTCGACCGCAGCAAGCTTGGCCCGAATCTCAGCAAATGCCGCAGATGGGTTGAGAAATGCTTCCTGATGATGAAACAGCACCGGGCCGTTACTCACGGAAATTACGTCGTTATGAAACACCCCTTGATCAATCACTTCAGGATTCTGCTGGACAAAAACCGTCTTTGCCGGATCCAATTGATGGAGACGAGCAATCGCTTGACTGGCCTCACGAGTCTGGCGTGCGGGATAGCGTTTTGGTTCGACTCGCCCACCATAAACCTGACGGCCATAGACGAAGACTTCCACACCTGCGGCCCCATAATGCGAACATAAACGATTATGGTTGGCAGCGCCTTCGTCCCCCATCACCGCTTGCTGTGGCAATGCTGCATGATGGACAAAATGATCAGGGTCGGAAAAAATACTGCGCAGTGCATTACCCGTGGTCTCTTCTTCAATGGCCCGGTGGAATTTATTATTCAAATTCGCCACCGTAAAATGTACCCGTTGATCGTGCGTATCTGCCGACGGGGAAATCGTGGCTGCATTCGCAACCCACATAGAAGAAGCAGAACTCACCGCGGTGAGAATTTCCGGGGCTTGCTGCGCGGCCTGCGTTAGCACCTGAGCATCGGTTCCGGAAAATCCCAACCGGCGTAACGTCCCGATACAAGGCCGCTCCTGAGGTGGCAGAACCCCCTGTTTTAAGCCGAGATCCGCTAAGGCTTTCATCTTCTGCAACCCTTGCAGTGCTGCCAACTTCGGATTCGCAGCCTGGCTCTTGTTGCTGGTCGAAGCAACATTGCCGAATGACAACCCTGCATAGTTGTGCGTCAACCCGACTAAACCGTCAAAATTAACTTCAGCGGCCGACATGCGCGATTGTTTTTCTTGAGTCATTGCCATACTCCTCACGGTTTACTCTGCATCATCTGCTGTGGCAGAAAAATCCAGCCCCGGAGATACGGATGCCGGCATGGTGAGCTGTTCAGCTTCTACTGAGGCCATTGGCCATGCACAAAAATCTGCACTGTAGAATGCACTCGGACGATGGTTACCCGAGGCACCGATCCCCCCGAACGGTGCGGTTGGCGCAGCCCCTGTCAGTGGACGATTCCAGTTAACAATCCCGGCTCGTATGGTTGCAGCAAACTGCTCATAATCATCGCGCTGGGTCGAAATAATCCCGGCGGACAATCCAAAGCGAGTCTGATTCGCAATGTCGATGGCCTCCGCCAGAGTCTGATAACGCATCACACTGAGCAATGGCCCAAAATATTCTTCATCCGGCAGTTCACGAACATCAGACACATCCAGTATACCGGGCGTGACCAGTGCGGAATTCGGGTCAGGGCGAGTCATGGCAAGTAATGGTTTCGCGCCTAAATCACACAAATACTGCTGCGTTTCAAGCAAGGCATCCGCAGCTTGATTCGACACCACCGCCCCCATAAATGGCTCTGGCTGAGCATCCCAGCGATCCACACGAATCTGGCGAGTAACCGCCACCAGCCGTTCGATCAGGCGATCGCCATCGGTTCCTTGTTTGACTAATAGCCGTCGGGCACAAGTACAGCGCTGCCCGGACGAGATAAAAGCAGACTGAATCACCAAGTTGATCGCAGCATCCAAATGATCGTAAGACTCGATCACCATCGGATTGTTGCCCCCCATTTCGAGCGCCAGAATTTTTTCCGGCTGTCCGCCCATTTGGCGATGTAGGTGATAACCGGTATTCGCACTCCCGGTGAACAGCAACCCATCGATTTGCGGATGAGAAGACAACGCGATCCCGATGTCTTTGCCTCCCTGAACAAGATTAATCACTCCGGCAGGCAAACCGGCACTATGCCATATCTCCAATGTCATTTGCGCCGTCCACGGCGTCAGTTCACTCGGTTTAAATACCACACAGTTCCCGGCAATCAACGCTGGCACGATATGTCCGTTCGGTAGATGACCGGGGAAATTATACGGCCCGAAAACAGCTAATACGCCATGCGGCCGATGGCGAAGCACCGCTTTACCGCCCGCAATTTCGGCCACTTTCTCCCCGGTCCGTTCTTGGTAGGCCTGGATCGACACCTGAATTTTATTCATCATCCCTTGCACTTCGGTCAATGCTTCCCAACGCACTTTCCCCGTTTCTTGGGCGATCACTTCAGCCAGTTCCGCTTTGCGCTCACTCAAACGCTGGACGAACTGTTCCAGTAATGCGAGACGTTCTGCCATGGGCGTCTGAGACCAGACCGGAAATGCCTGACGAGCAGCCGCGACGGCCTGTTCTACATCGTCCGGTGCCGCAGCATTCGCTGACCAGATCACCGCATTCGTCGCCGGATTACGCTTGTCAAACACATCACCATGTCCGTCGCTCCAGACACCATTGAGATATAGGCTTGGCTGACTCATGAGAAATTCTCCTGTGCAAAAAGTGGGGCCAGACGTACCGAGTCACCATCGGTTACGTGCAGCGCTTGTGCCTGCATACTGGTCAATAGGACGTGAGATTCGGTGACTTGCGGCGTGCCGATGATGACCCGATAGTCGCTAAAGCTTTCATTACCGATCAAACAGTGAATCGGACCGGATTCTTCTATCTGCGTGACTTTCACAATTCGAGCCTGAGATTTACGCACCACGCGTAAATCATCAATGTAGGCCTCAAGTGTCGGACCGGCATCGAAAATATCGACATACCCTTCGTAGCGCATCCCTTCACTTTCAAGGATTTTCCGCGCCGGAATCGTACTGGGATGAACCTGAGCAATCACGGCTCTGGCTTCATCGCTGAGGAAATCAACATACAACGGATGTTTGGGCATCAGTTCAGCAATAAACGATTTCTGCCCGACCCCCGTGAGATAATCCGCATGTGCAAAATCAATGGCAAAGAAATGACGCCCGAGACTTTCCCAAAACGGTGAATGTCCTTGTTGATCGGAAACCCCTCGCATTTCAGCAATTAATTTAGCGGCAAAACGGTCCTGAAATGTCGCAATAAACAACAACCGGCTTTTCGACAACAGATGGCCGTTTTTACCGTGGCGATATTCCGGGTCGAGAAATAAAGTACATAATTCGCTATAACCGGTATGGTCATTACTGAGAAACAGCGTCGGCATTTGCGTATAAACATCCAAAGCTTTGGAGGCATGAACCAGCGTCCCGACGCGATAGTTATACCAAGGTTCATTTAACCCGATGGCCGCTTCAATCCCACTGATGCCCACGACTTTACCGGTATCGCTGTCTTCCAGTACAAACAGATATCCCTGCTCCTCGCGTGGGGCTCGTTGCTCCCAAGTCCGTCGCATCCGTTCAATCCGATCATTTAACTGACTTTCGTCATTTTGCAACGAAGTAAAACCGACGCCTGTTTTGGCCGCCAGCGCTGTTATTGCATTGCGGTCGCTCCTTGCAACCGGACGGATCACCATCATTTTTCATTATCCCTGAATGGTTTATGTTCACTATAGACGAGTTTCAGCCTTGTCACTGACAGGAAAACACCAGATCTGGTTTTCCATATCAATGCCGTCTGAATGACTAATTGCCAACGTCTGCGATGTTTGCGGCTCAAGCAGCAACGTCGAACCTTCCAACCATCCCTCTCCCATCACCGCACGGAAGTCTGTCTCATGACTGACGCCAATCAGATATTTTCGGCGCTGGGGAAGGCTCTCGACAACTTTCACGCGGCACAATTTATGATGCTGCCAGATATCGAGCGTATTTCGGTTCGCGGTCAGAATCGGACCGGCATCAAAAATCTCAACGTATTTATCCGGTTCAAAGCCCTGATCACTTAATAATCCACATTGTAGTAGCGCATCGGGATGGACCTGCCCCATCACCGCTTGGGCCTCTTCATGAATCAGAGGTACATACAGCGGATGATGCGGCATCAGTTCGGCAATAAAAGTTTTATCCCGGGTACCGTTGTAGTATTCCACTTGGTTGTAATCGATCCGGAAAAACTTTCGCCCCACATGTTCCCAAAACGGAGCGCGGCCATCTTCATCCGCCACCCCCGGAATCACGGCCAGCCAGTCGGTCGTAAAGCGCTCCGGATGGATCGACATAAACAGTAATCGACCTAAGGTAATCAACGCCGGATAGAGGCTATTCTTCAGTGACGGAATCACATAAAAAGAACAAAGCTGAGAGTGATCACTCAGATCATGGGTCATGGTCAGTGCATGAATACGGCTATGAACTTTCAACTCCCGGGAGGAATGGATCAAGACATCGTTACGCAGCGCGTAAAAGGGTTCTTGATATCCGGCCAGTGCGTTGATTGCACCCGTTCCGAGAATTTGTCCGGTCAGCGTTTCTTCCAGCACGAAGAAATAACTCTCCTCACCCGGAAAAAAAACCGCTTGCCGAAACGAATCGATTGAACGTTCGACTTTCTTAATCAGATGAGAACGCTGTGCAGGTAAGGTATACACCATCGGACCACTTTCATGGGCCAAACGTTCGATTTGTTGGATATCACTCAATTGAGCGGGACGGAAAATAATCATCAACACGGAATCCTTGTGCAACATTATTTCAGGACAAATTTGTCTGAGCCTCTTAGATTACGAGACATGACAGGAAAAAGATTATGGAAATCTGACCTGATTTTACAATTTTACACCACCACCGCATGTTACAAGTTGTCATGACATGGTTACCACGTACAACCCGACATGTGCAGCATCGCAATCTGTTGATGGCAACCATCCTTTTGCACGATAGTTGACCGCCACGACACATTTATTAGCCAAATATGCATTAAAATGCTTACTTGAGTTTCAGTAACAGAAATTTAAGTATCTATTTTCAACGTACAGAGAGGCTTTTATGAAAAAAATATCTAATCTATTGTTTATCATTAGTGTTTCATTCTGCGGATCAGTTTTTGCAGATAGTTCAGTGCATACTGGTGAAGGGACATTTTATGGCTATGGCGGTGGCGGTAACTGTAGTTTTCCAATGCCGGACGACACCATCTACACCGCAGCAATGAACGCTACGGACTATGATGGTTCAGCGGCTTGCGGTGCCGTAATTGAAGTGACCAATATGAATACCAACCAGACCGTCACCGTGCGTATTGACGACCAATGTCCGGAATGTGCCAAAGGGGATGTCGATCTGGATCAAGATGCTTTTGCTGAAATTTCACCGCTTGTAGCCGGCCGCATTCCAATTTCCTGGAAGTATGTTGCGAACGAACAAGCCGGAAATATGAAGTTATATTTTAAAGAAGGATCCAGCCAGTGGTGGACAGCGATTCAGGTCCGTGATCATAAATATCCGATTGCAGCGATGTCATACCGAGTTTCCGGTTCAGGCAATGACTACACCCAGCTAGAACGTAAACCCTACAACTACTTTGTCAAAAATGATGGATTTGGTATCGGCCCTTATGACTTCCTGATCACTGACTTTTGGGGACAAACCGTTGAAGTCAAATCGGTTTCATTGATACTGAACAGTGAAATCGATACGGCGATGCAATTACCTACACATACAGGTAGCAACAATTTATCGCATTAATAATGACGAACAAAAACGAGCGGATATAATCCGCGCACAAAAAATGCACCTTCGGGTGCATTTTCTTACATCATATCTGCATCAGTTGTAACTCACACAGACAGCATATCGTATGTGGATTATGCGCTCTCAGGCATCGTTGCCATATCAATCACGAAACGATAGCGAACGTCAGAACGTTCCATTCGCTCATAGGCTTCATTGATTTCATCCATCCGAATCATTTCACACTCAGGCAACACATTATGTTCACCACAGAAATCAAGCATTTCTTGCGTTTCCTGAATTCCCCCGATCAGAGAGCCTGCAATTCGACGACGACCGAAAATCATCGGTAATGTTGATGGTTCATCCAGTAGCCCCACCTGACCAACGATAACCAGTGTGCCATTGACATCCATTAACGGGATATAACCGGTGACATCATGCTTGACCGGAATGGTATCAATGATCAAATCAAAGCTAGACTGTGCTTGCGCCATCGCCGCTTCATCTGAAGAGATCAAATAATGCTGCGCACCTAATGCTTTTGCATCTTCAATCTTTGAATCAGTCCGACCGATAACCGTCACGATTGCGCCCATTGCCACTGCAAGTTTCACCGCCATATGACCAAGCCCCCCCAGTCCCAGCACTGCAACTCTTGTCCCGGCTTTTACATCCCAAGCTTTGAGTGGTGAGTAAGTGGTGATACCGGCACACAACAGCGGTGCAACACGAGAAAGCTCCAACGATTGCGGAATTGACAGCACAAATTCTTCACGAACGACAACATGGCGTGAATAGCCACCCTGTGTCGGTTCATGCGTATGGCGATCCTGACCACAATAAGTGGCGGTCATTCCTTCACGACAAAACTGTTCTTCCCCTGCTTCACACTGATCACAGTGCTGGCATGAATCAACCATGCAGCCAACTCCGACAGTGTCACCCATTTTATAACGGGATACATCTGACCCGACAGCAGTCACCCGTCCGATAATTTCGTGTCCCGGCACAAGTGGGTAAGTTGAGCCACCCCAATCATTACGAACCGAATGCAGATCCGAATGGCAAACACCGCAGTAGAGAATTTCGATTGCAACATCATTCTCTCTCAGCTCCCGGCGTTCAAATGCATACGGTTCCAAAGCTGCACCTTGATTGTATGCTGCGTAGCCAACTGTTTTCATGATCATCTCCTGTTTCGTGATGAATTCTTGCTAATGACACATAATGATAAAGGTCAATCAGCGTTAATAACGATATCATTCATAAAGACGTCAAAGCATAATACATTATCATTGAATTTCAATCATAAAATATATACCCAATTAAAATGAGGCAATTGATAAATATGAATCACCTCATGCCATCCTATATATTCATTAACATAACGTATGCAATAGAATATATTCATCTGTAAACAAGATATATTATTATCTTGAATATATTATATTTCCCTCCCTTTTTTTACATCTTATATTGACAAATATATCACCCAGTCATGACTCTACGCTGATTTCCGACCTGAGTTTCTGATCAGCGATTAATAAGCTAATCAAATAAATACCAATATCAGCCCGACTATTTCCGATTTGATCTTGTGCGACGGCATCAAGGACAAATTCCACAGATTCAACAAAAAAATCCTGATCTTCTAATAGCATATGCTTCATCTACTCCATAAGTTATACCGTTTTCTTGGCAAACGGTTCTGACAAAAAATAAGCACGACAGAAGCAAACGGGTCACAAACATCCAATCAATCATATCTTTTGCGACGGAGTACACGACCATTTGGCTGTTCTCCCGGACAGGCAGTGATATTATTTTTTCACTTGTCCGGTGGGGAGATATAACCGGTTTGAATCTGATGTCAGAATCTTAATTCTCTCCTTAAAACAGATAAAGCTTACACGGGCAATCTCATACTAAAACCATACTAAAATAGGGCTTCAGGATGTCAAATGACAATATAAAGACGTTTTCTTACCTAAAAGGAACGGCATTTACTAACAATTTAAAACTCCAAACTCAGTGCAAAGATTATATCGCATTGTCCAATTTTCTGAATATTCCAAAATCGACTTTTAGCACTTGGAATGCACATAATCGGACCTCTCATGAACTGATTGTCCGGCTGCACCTCTCATTGGGGATTCCCGTCAAACAACTCGCTTTACCGAGGGACTATCCATGCAAAGATATCCATCCTTCGCTGTGGGAAAGTCATGAATTCATGCCTCAAATACAGGATCAGGTGAACTTTTACCAATCTCCGTCAGAAACACGCCAGATTTATCAGCACGCCACCGTGATTCTTCAGCGATTCAGTCTCAAACACGGAGCATTAATCAGTACCGGAGAATCCCCCTATGCCGCACAAAGAATGCATGAACTTCAATTGAAAGCAGCCTCGACGATCGAAGTCGAAACGACAGATGCAATCTATCTGATTGATCAACATATTCAGGAGATTGTTGCCGGTCGTTATCTAATGGATATCGACGGTAGAATTGTGCTTCACACCGCACAACGGTTGCCGGAACAGCAAATACGCATCATGTTTCCCGAGGAGGCGGTGAGTATCGATACGAATAAAGTCCGCATTCTCGGACGGGTCGTTCTTACGATACAGCGGTCTTGAGCAGACATTGATTGATCAAGATGACTGACTCCGTCATGATGTTGAACAGTCACAGGTATTAAACTCTAACGATAACGAATTAACGATAACGAATAGGTGAAGATGATGTCCCAACCCATTAAGACGGCCGTGATTGGCTACGGCTACTCAGCCAAAACATTTCATATTCCGTTCCTTGGGTCTTTACCCCAGTTTCAGTTTTGCGCCATTAGCAGTCGTCAGCAAGATGTGATTGCGGCACAATATCCGGCCGTCACCTGCTATGAAAGTGCCGACCGTTTGCTTGCACAGTCAGATGCAGAACTGGTGATCATTACAGCCCCCAATGATGTGCACTTCTCGTTGGCAAAAATGGCGCTGGAACACGGTAAACATGTGGTTGTCGAAAAGCCATTCGTCACTCGGGTTTCTGACGGAGAAACCTTGATCCGTATCGCTCAAGAAAAGCAACTCACGCTCAGTGTTTACCACAACCGCCGCTGGGATAACGATTTCCTCACTGTGAAAAAGTTGCTCGCGGAAGGCAAACTGGGCGATGTCAAATGGTTCGAATCCCATTTTGATCGCTATCGCCCTGAGGTCAGAGATCGCTGGCGTGAATCGGCGGACGTTGAAGGTGCCGGTATACTCTATGATCTTGCGCCTCATCTCATCGATCAGGTCCTCGAACTGTTCGGTTCTCCGGATGCACTCACCGCGCAGTGCCGCTCAATGCGTCAAGCCGATGGTGCAACGGACTTCTTCAACCTGCTACTGCACTACCCGACTTTTCTGGTTCAACTCCATGCCAACCCATATAGTCCAGGTGATAATCTGCGCTATAAGATTCTGGGAACCAAAGCAAAATACATCAAAATGGGTCTTGATCCGCAAGAGTCATGGCTCAAAACAAGCGGTTGTATTGAGAAGCGGCAGCAGCGCCGAGAATTTGAGGAAAACCGAGGACAGCTTTCGACTGAAGCGCATGTTGAATTGATTCAGAATGAACAAGGTGGCTATGAACACTACTTTATTCAGTTAGCCGACTCAATTCGTCAGGGAACACCGCCCCCAGTCACAGCGCATGAAGCCTTGAATGCGATTCGTCTGATAGAGCTTGCACTCAAGAGCAACGACAGCGGGCAGACCCTCAAGGTCGATTTATAGGTGCTACAACGTATTTATATGTAGCATATGCTAAAAATAAGAGTTATGCTGTGCGCTTGTTTATCCTTTTCGCACGATAAACAAGAGCAGCAATCCCCCGATCATGCAGGTATTCGTCCCTCATCGGTCGGTGGTTGCTTTGACACCGTTTTATCAACTACACTTTTATCAAGAAGCGTTGTTCGTCCCAAATTCATTTCAGAACAGACGCTAAAGGAGATATCCGTGACTTACCTACTGACATTTGTTGTATTTATCATCTTAATCATCGGTATGGCGATCGGAGTACTATTTCATCGTCGATCCATTCAGGGGAGCTGTGGTGGTTTGTCTTCTATCGGCGTGGAGCGTGCCTGTAACTGCAAAGATGTCTGTGAAAATCAGGAAAAAACACTCTATCAAATCCAAGAACCCGATGAAGAGCGTTAATCGTTTAGGTTATTCATATTTTACGTTTTCACGTGTCGTCAGCGCATGTCTTTTTGAGTTTAAGAGCGTTGCGCTCTAACTCTGCTTGAAAACATTGGATTTGAACGCCTTGGTTTAAAGCTTTTGGTTTAAAAACTGTCGGTTTGAAAATAAGCGGTTTGAAAGCATCAAGGGCTTGGTGTGAGGCAAAAGTCTCGTTGCAGGGAAGCACAGCGTTTTCAGCACAACATCTTTTTACAGAGCATGTTTTTGCAGAATATGCTTTTTAGAACCACGACCGAACCTGCCAAGCAACGAAACCTTACGGTTATCTCTTAAAAGATCATCTCACCTTGCGATGATATTCTGATCTCAATTCATCAATCGTTCTGAGCTTATCTTTGGCACTTTGTAAGTTGCCCTGATTGAGTTCAGATTCAACCTGATCAATGGCAACAGAAAGCTTTTGAAAACCTTCCTGCATTGTCTTCCCTCTGTCACCCGAATAATTCTCCTGTTTGAGATGACTCACGATTTCATCAAGTCGCCCCATTGCACCTTTCATCTCTTCAACACTCGAAGACTGAGCTGCATCACCGAAGGCTTTTTTCATCTGTCTCATGGATGAATGCATATCACCACTATGCGCCCAGACCGGAGAAAAACACATCACCAATAATAATACTGTTATTTTTTTTAACATTGCATTGCTTCCTTACGTATGTTTCTGACTTATTGACATTTCTTTGCCATCTTAAGATAAATTCACTTTTTGACAAAGTATATCTAATGGCGATTTATGCATCTTCATGACAACTTTTATGGCACACTTTTTTACTGTATTGCATCAAAATCAGGAATCGCCTCACGCCCGCGCAATGCCAGAAACTGCAAAAACTGGCGGGCACTGTGTGTAATGACCTGCTCTGCGGGAATCTCAACCTTTCCGATCAGTTCCCGAGCGAGACTCAACTCGCCGACAGCGTGACAAAAGTGAGCATCACTGCCCGTAGTAATCGGTGCGCCATACAACTTGGCAAGACGCCCTATCTCATAACATCGTTCAATGCTGCCGATGCGGCTATGCCCCAGCAAGGTACTATTGTTAATCTCAATCGCAACATGGTGCTCGGCTGCACACTGAATCACCGCATCAAAGTCAAAATCATATCTGGGGTTGCCCAAATGTCCCAAAGCGTCCACTTCGCCACGTTCAATCACACTCAGCAATGCCTGGGTATGCGTCTTTTTATCAGTTGGTGCAAACACCGGCTCATGAAAACTGCCGATCACCCAGTCAAGTTGTGCCAGTACATGCGGTTGTAAGTCAATTTCGCCTTGGGTATTTAAAATATTAGCTTCCACACCACGCATAATTGCAATCTCATTTAAAAAGCGTGGAATCACTCTCTGATTGGCAAAAAACCAAGGATGAGGGGCGCCCGGCATCCGCTCGGCATGATCGGTCGTACATAAAATTTTTAGCCCATTTGCTTTCGCAACACTGACATTTTCAAGCAACGTACTATAAGCATGACCACTTGCATAAGTATGCGTATGTGTATCAACAACAATATCCATAAAGCCTCCCTTTCTCTCCCATACAAAACTATATCAATGCACATTGTGACTGGCTATCACCAATTTCAACGGTTTTTTTGCAACCTGACCACATTCGACAATACTTATATCCTAGGGACTGCTGACCTTTCGTGGTTAAATTTTGTTCAGATAAACCCCTATTAACGGATACTTATTTTCTATAAAGGCTCGATCTACGGACAAACTTATGAAATTACGTCGCTATTCCCTTAGTCTTCATATTGGTAGTTTATTCCTGATTTTAACTTCAATCGTTGGTGGCGTTTTAATCCTAATCAGTTATAACCATGCCCAAGCATTACTCACCGAAACCGCAAAGCAGCTCAGTTATGAAAACAGCCGTAAAATCGAAACCGAATATAAACAAAGTATTGGCCCAATCCTGACCACACTGGATTTCCTTGCATTCAGCACGTTTGTCGAAAAGGAGCACTCCCCGATTGACGATAAACGCTGGTTGGCATCAATGGCGCTGGTGTTTCAAAAAAATCCCAATTTGGTTGCCATCTACTTTGCCGATGACAATGGCGATTTCACCATCTTACGCCCACTGTTGAATGAACAAAATATCAGGCGCTTCAATGCCCCGAAAAACGCTGCATTGTATGCACAGCAAACCCAAATCAATGGGCAGAGTGATATCTTTTTTCTTGATGAACAATTCCAGCAAATTAGCCATCGTCAGACTTTTGATAACCAGTTTGATCCGCGCGAACGCCCTTGGTTTCTGTCTGCTCAGACTGACGGGAAAATTCGGCTGACAGAACCCTACTTCTTCTATTTTTTGAAAACTCACGGCGTAACCCTATCACGGCGCTCACCAGATGGTCACAAAGTTGTTGGCGCTGATTTCACACTGGATTCTTTGTCGAAGCAAATCGATGCCATTGGCTTTTCTGAAGATACAAAGCTCATCTTGTTTGATCAAAAATATAATGTCTTAGCTCAACATGATGCCGGTGTATCGGTGAGCAATACCCCGGCAGAGAATCACCGCAAGCTGGAGAACTCATTATTTACACCGATTCTCCATCGGATCAGTAGTCAGGTTCTTTATGAAACCGTCAATCATGGAGGCAAGGATTGGTCTATCACGTTGACCCCCGTGACACTGAATCCTTACGTCACTTTAATGTTAGCAGAAGCAACCCCACATAATGCCCTATTAGCCAATTTATTATCGATGCGGGACCAACAGCTGAAAGTGGTCGTCATTCTACTCATATTCTGCTTTCTGATCGCTGCGATGATTGCATCAAGGCTAGCAAAACCTTTAAAAAATTTGGTCCAGCTTTCCGACAGCATTACACGATTTGAATTTAAGAAAACACGTTACCCTAAGTCGATGATTAAAGAAGTCGCGAACCTATCTCAGTCATTGCAGTTAATGGAACACACGCTGTACGATTTACTGAAGTTACTCCGCAAGACAGCCAGTAATTATGATTTCAATACACTGGCAAAAACACTCACCCAGCAAAGCTATCAGATCACCCGAGCAGAAACGATCATTCTGTACATCTTCTCTAATGAAACAGCGTCATTCACGATACTGACGAATCATGCAATCATCCCGTTCAAAATAGATATCAATGATTTACTGAATGAGACACCTTGGCTCAAGTCACAATTACAAAAAGGAGAGGTGGTTCACCTCAATAAGCAAGATAACATCATTAAAAAGTACCGCGACCAGCTATTTAATACGGATATTTACCTGTTCCCGCTTTTGAATCGGCGTCAGCAACTGATCGGTATTCTCAATCTCGGCTATGAACGCCCGATTACTCAGGAGCAATCAGACAAACACGCCTTCCTGCGTGAATTGATGAGCTTTGCACAAATCGCCAAAGACAATATTGACACCCTGCAACAACAGAAAGAAGTGTTCTACGCATTCATCGAGCTCATTACTTCCGCAGTTGATACCAAGTCTCCTCAGACACGCGGCCATTCCCAACGCGTTCCGGCTTTGGTGCAGTGGTTGGCAGAAGCAACCGTCACCGACACGCATTATTACCCTTATTTCAAAATGGATGCTGCACAGTGGGAAGAGTTAAATGTTGCCTCTTGGCTGCATGACTGCGGAAAAATCACCACGCCTGAATATATCTTCAATAAGGCGACCAAGCTTGAAACCATTTATAACCGGATTCATGAAGTCCGAATGCGTTTTGAACTACTCAAACTTCAGGCTGAAACGGATTACTGGAAGGGACTGGCGGAAGGGAAAGACCAAACAACCTTACTGGCCGAGCTTGAAGCGATCCACCAAACCTTGGATGAAGAGTTTGTCTTCGTTGCCCAATGTAATGTAAACGATGAACCGATGAACAATGAAAAAATCGAGAAGTTACATCATATTGCACAACGCAGTTGGAAGCGCACATTGGATGATCAGTTAGGCGTCTCCTCGATTGAGCAACAACACGCGGGCAAATCGAGAGCGCTACCCGTCATGGAAAAACTACTCGACGATAAGCCAAGCCACTGTGTGACTTGGGAATCCGGTAACTACTCGAAAGAGACATGGCAGGATCGTTTTTCACTCAAACCGGGTGAGCTGCTATACAATCGGGGAGAGCTGCATAATTTATCCGTTCGTCATGGCATGTTAACGGAAGAAGAACAATTTATCCTCAATTCACATACCGTACAGACCCTGATGTTATTGGAAAGACTGCCCTATCCGGAACATCTGAAAAATATTCCGAAAATTGCAGCGTGTCATCATGAACGCATGGACGGCCGAGGATTCCCCAGAGGGTTAAAAGGTGAAGAACTCTCGGTTCAAGCCAGAATTATCGCGGTGGCTAACGTCTTTGAATCGCTCACCTTCCGTGATCGACCGGATCAACAAGTCAATATGCTGTCAGAAGTCATTGAACGGATGACGGAAATGGCCGTCAACGGCCACTTGGATCCGCGTCTCTATTTACTCTTTCTGGAAAACAAACTGTATCAGCGTTATGCCGAAACATTCATGGGAAAAAACCAGATCACGCAGATTGACCCGAACATCCACATCAAGCGCGTCAAACAATATCTGAAAACAATGACGCATCAGATATGATCGTGAAAACAATAAGCCCGGCCAGACGGACACTCATATACAAAATAAGTTGATCGAAGCGACACTTTTGGTTGATGTAAATCAAATTGTCAGAGAGAATAGAGATCAGTTTTTTGCTCTTTTATGATAAGCATCATGGATATTGATAGTACCTATTATTGCCATAGAAAGAGCCGATTTTCTATTTTGGTATTGTGCTGTTACCGTTGGCACACGCTAAATACCTCGTTTTTAAGGGAAAGATGATGGTAATACCTGAAAACAGCAGCATCGTAATATTTGGTGCTTCCGGCGATCTCACTTACCGCAAACTTATTCCTGCCTTATATCATCTATATGCAAACAATCAACTACCAAAATCATTTGCAATTTTAGGTGTAAGTCGAACGGAATATAGTGATGACTCCTACCGGGAAAGATTGAAAAAAACCCTTCAAGAACTGGAGAAAACAGTTCCTGAAACGCTGGAATTATTTTGCCAGCACCTTCATTATCAAGCGATTGATACTGCCAATGTCGATGACTATCAAAAATTGTCTGAACGGCTGGAAACACTGGCCGAGCAATATCACTTTGAGCAACGCAACACCTTATTCTATCTGGCAACACCGCCAAGTCTGTATGGCGTGATCCCCAGCTGTCTGGCCGCGCATGGATTAAACGATGAAGGCCAAGGCTGGAAGCGTCTGATTATCGAAAAACCATTTGGCTATGACCTCGAGTCAGCGCAAGAACTGGATATCGAAATCCACCGTCACTTCAAAGAGCATCAAATCTACCGTATTGACCATTATTTGGGTAAAGAAACCGTGCAAAACCTTCTGGTTTTCCGCTTTGCCAATGGTATGTTTGAACCACTCTGGAACCGCAACTTCATCGATTATGTCGAAATCACCGGTGCTGAGTTCCTTGGTGTAGAAGAGCGTGGTGGATACTACGACAACTCAGGTGCAGTGCGAGACATGTTCCAGAACCATTTGCTGCAAGTACTAGCAATGGTCACGATGGAGCCACCGGCCGCGATTAATGCGAATTCTATCCGGAATGAAGTCAACAAAGCGCTGCAAAGTCTTCAGCCACTCAGTGATGAAGATCTCCGGCACAACTTGGTCCTCGGACAATACACCGAGTCTGAAGTCCGGGGAAAATTCCTGCCGGGCTATCGGAATGAGCATGGGGTTGCCGAAGATTCACGCACCGAAACCTATGTCGCGCTAAAAATGTTTATCAACAACTGGCGTTGGAATGGGGTGCCCTTCTATGTCCGTAGCGGTAAAAGACTGCCGACCCGCGTGACCGAAGTCGTGATTCACTTCAAACGCACGCCACACCCGGTATTTGCTCAGAACGCACCGGAAAATAAACTCGTGATTCGAATCCAGCCCGACGAAGGCATTTTAATGAGCTTTGGTCTGAAAGAGCCGGGTGCCGGTTTCCGAGCAAAAGAAGCATCAATGGACTTCCATTACACCTCTTTGGAAGAAACCAACATGCTCACGGCTTATGAGCGTTTATTGCTCGACGCCCTAAACGGCGATGCAACATTATTTGCCCGCACAGATGCGGTTGAGGCTTGTTGGAAATTCGTTCAGCCGATTCTGGACTACAAACAAGACCCGACCTCTTTATATGGATATGCCTGTGGGACATGGGGCCCTAAAGAATCGGATGAGCTGCTGCAAAGAGATGGCAGAGAATGGCGATTCCCCTGTAAAAACTTAACCAATACGGATTATTGTGAATTATGATCAACCACAAAATTTTTCAAACTGCCGATGAAGTCGTGCATTCGCTTGCTGACGACTTAAAAACCTATAGTGAACAGGGACGCCCTGTTCATATCTCTCTGTCCGGTGGTAGCACGCCCAAAATGTTGTTCAAACTGCTGGCGTCTGCCCCCTATGCGACATCAATTCAGTGGCACAATCT
The DNA here is from genome assembly GCF_023920225.1 of Vibrio gazogenes. Lineage (NCBI taxonomy): Bacteria > Pseudomonadati > Pseudomonadota > Gammaproteobacteria > Vibrionales > Vibrionaceae > Vibrio > Vibrio gazogenes. The sequence continues at coordinate 360,765 of NZ_CP092588.1, read as the reverse complement.
CCATTTTTGGTGGGGTGATGAACGCTGTGTCGCCCCTGACGATGCGGAAAGCAACTACGGTGAAGCAAACGCACTCCTGTTTAGTCAGATTCAAATTCCGGCAGAGAATATCCACCGGATTTTAGGGGAAGATGATCCGGCATCTGAAGTCGAGCGCTTCGCCCAAGAAATGCTGGCGCAAGTCCCGACTCAAGACGGAACCCCAGTATTCGATTGGATTCTGTTAGGCGTCGGTGCCGATGGACATACTGCTTCACTCTTCCCCGGAGCAACCAATTATCAAGATCCTGCGCTGGCACTTGTGGCTTCTCACCCTGAATCAGGCCAATTGCGTGTTTCTAAAAGTGCCAAAGTCCTTCAAGCTGCTAAACGAATCAGCTACTTGGTTCTCGGTGCCGGGAAGGCAGACATTGTCCATGAAATTCACACCACCGCTGCAGAAGCATTACCTTATCCAGCGGCTAAAGTTCAGTCCTCTCAAGGTGAGACTGAGTGGTATTTAGATAAAGACGCAGCAGCAAAGATTGCGTGAGGAGATAAATTTAATGAAAGGCGATATAGGTGTTATTGGTCTTGCGGTGATGGGACAAAACCTAATTCTTAATATGAACGACCATGGTTTCACAGTCGTTGCACACAACCGGACCACATCCAAAGTCGATGAATTCTTAGCAGGCCCTGCCAAAGACACCAATATTATTGGTGCTTATTCTTTGGAAGATTTGGTTGAAAAGCTAGAGAAGCCACGCAAAGTCATGCTGATGGTTCGTGCCGGTTCAGTCGTTGATGCATTTATCGATCAGTTAGCACCGCTCCTCGACGAAGGTGATATTATCATCGATGGTGGGAATACCAACTATCCGGATACCAACCGTCGTGTTGCTGCGTTGAAAGAGAAAGGCATTCACTTCATCGGTACCGGTGTATCCGGTGGTGAAGAAGGTGCGCGCTTTGGACCATCGATTATGCCGGGTGGTTCACCACAAGCATGGCCAGCAGTCAAACCTATCTTTCAAGCTATTTCAGCCAAAACCGATACAGGCGAGCCTTGCTGTGACTGGGTTGGTAACGATGGTGCCGGTCACTTCGTTAAGATGGTGCACAACGGCATCGAATATGGTGACATGCAGCTGATTACTGAAGCTTATCAATTCATGAAAGACGGTCTTGGTCTGAGCCATGAAGAGATGCAACAAACCTTCAGCGATTGGAATAAAACCGAACTGAACAGTTACTTAATCGAGATCACCGCGGATATTCTTGGCTATAAAGATGAAGACGGTAGCCCGCTGGTTGAAAAAATTCTGGATACGGCTGGTCAGAAAGGCACCGGTAAATGGACTGGCATCAATGCACTGGATCTCGGTATTCCACTGACGTTGATCAGCGAATCCGTATTTGCACGTTGCCTGTCGGCACTCAAAGAACAGCGCGTTGATGCTGAAGCACAATTTGGTAAATCTATCGCGAAAGTGGCTGGTGATAAGCAAGAATGGCTTGATGCATTACGTCAGGCACTGTTGGCTTCAAAAATCATCTCTTACGCACAAGGCTTTATGCTGATGCGTGAAGCATCTAATGAGAACGGCTGGGAACTGAACTACGGTAACGTTGCACTCATGTGGCGAGGTGGCTGTATTATCCGTTCAGCATTCCTCGGTAATATCCGCGATGCGTATGATGCCAACCCTGAACTCGCTTTCCTAGGGTCAGATCCTTACTTTAAAGGTATTCTGGATCAGTGTCTTGCTGCTTGGCGTAAAGTGGCTGCCAAATCTCTGGAAGCCGGCATTCCAATGCCTTGTACCACATCAGCGCTGACATTCTTAGACGGTTATACAACAGCACGTCTGCCAGCAAACCTGCTTCAGGCGCAACGTGATTACTTTGGGGCGCATACCTATGAGCGTGTTGACCGTCCGCGTGGCGAGTTCTTCCACACCAACTGGACAGGTACAGGCGGTGATACCGCTTCAACAACTTATGATGTCTGAAGCTCACAAATTAGAAAACAAATCGTTCGCTTATTAATAGATTTGTGATTATTATTTGACCTTTCTATCGATGCTGCTTAGAATCAAGCAGCATCTTTTTTCAACCATCACATATCCATCGTAACAAATAGAGAGATTGAAAAATGTTTAACAAACATTATGTCCTTATCCCTGCAGAACTTGATATCGAAACGTTTCGCTCACCAGAAACAAGCGAAATGACCACCACAGAAAGAGAGGAACTGGTGCGTCAAGCTCAGGAACTCGGCATGCAACAATGCGCGACTATGCCTGAGCATAAAAAAAGTTCTGACTATAGAAAATGTGCCTGAGCAGATGCGCATCAAGCATACTGCAAATACACATCATCACTGACCTAACACGTTACGGATGCTCGTGTTAGGCATTAGTCAATTTAATCTTTAATCGCTTCGTTCGATAGTTCAGGTGCTTTCCCCTTGCGGATCACCACACAAGATGTCTGCTTCTGTTTGCCATAGCCAATAATTTGAGTGAGAACCGCTTTGCCGACCGGAATATAAGCGGCTGCAACGACCTCAGACTGATCATCAACATGTGGATCATGAATAAAGAAAAAGTGTTCGCTCATGCCACTGAGTAAAATCCAGTGCGGTTCTTTGTTTCCCGTAAACCGATAAGTGCTGATCAGCAATAAAACACTCGCCCCCTCTTCCAACCAACCCTCAAACTGAGCCTGTGTGGGTGGCATATCCGTCACCGTGACATTCGAATACCCTGCCAACTGCTGACAAAAATCCTGATGGACTAATTCAATCACCGACTTTTTATTCAGATCCCGCACACCATCAATGAATGGCACCGTTGAAGAGCGACTCCACAGCTCGACTTCAAATCCTCGCCGTGCCGCAGCCAACGCCAGACCATGTCCGCTACATCCGCCATGTCCGGAGGTCATGTAGATCGTGGTTGCTTCTCGCCATAACTGTAGCTCATGAATCCGAGTCAATTCGGTTGCAGACTCAAAGCGCGCAAAGCTCATCAACAGGCAAGCCGCACCACATGTAAACGGCGTTGTTTGGACGTAAAGGGGCACGGGTACTTCCAAACGAGGCTCATGCGGATCGAGCCGTTTTTGCATCCGAATCCCGTCACATTGGTCATCGTAATAATGCATCAGTATTCTGAGCCGTTTATAGCCCATTTTTTCATATAATTTTAACGCGGCCCTATTGTCATCCCGAACTTCTAGTCGTAATGTACAAGCACCTTGATCAAGAGCTGCACGCTCACATTGCCCCATCAGTTGCTGGGCAATACCTCGGCCTCTGAAGTCAGGGTTTACGGCAATCGAATACAACCTTGATAGCTGTGTACCTTGGTGAAACAGAAGTAAAGCATAGCCAGCCAATTGAGTGCCCGATTCGGCAACAAAAATGGCAGCATGTGTCGATTTCAGAAACCGCCGCATTTGACGTGGTGAGATTTTGTCTCCGGTGAAAAGCTGTTGCTCTAGTGCATTCAGCGCAGAAAGATCAGTGTGGTTCGCATGACGAATGTCCATACGATGCCTCAAAAGGTTAGAAGATTGCGATGCAATACTATGTCGATACTTTCATCTCCACAAGAGACTTATCTTCATAAGAGACGAAGTATCATGCAACCGGAATTATAGGCCATGGCAAATCTTTTTATTGTGACCGATCATACCAATGACTGGCACCAATATTTCCCTTCCGATCAGGTTATCAACGTTCAAAGCTACCTGAACACCAACTGGAAACCGACGCATAAATCGATTCAGATCGTCAACTTATGCCGCAGTTACGACTATATGAGCAGTGGGTACTATTGCTCACTGATGGCAGAAGCGAGAGGACACCGCGTGATCCCCCGGGTCATGGCGATCAATGATATCCATCAGCCGTTTCTGCACTCTTCGAATCTACTCAAGCTGAATAAACTCTATCCGTCCGAACATGCGTTGCAGTGCAAAATTTATTTTGGCCGCACACCACAAAACGGGTTAGAGAAGCTGGCACGTCATTTGTTTGAACAATTCATGATTCCGGTGATTCATCTAGAGCTATCAAGACATAATCAGCAGTGGCATATCAAATCAATTCAGCCATTCCCGTTTCAGGATCTAACCGACCCGGAACAGGACTTCTTCATTGAATCGCTGGAAAAATTTTCCCGCAAAGTGTGGAAGACTCCCAAACAAAACAAAGCCTCTCGCTATGATCTGGCGATGCTGACCGATCCGGAGGAAAAAATGCCCCCGTCGGATAAAGCCGCACTCAAGCGCTTCCAGAAAGCAGCCCAACGATTAGGCATGAATCTGGAAACGATTACAGCGGAGCACTTCTCCCGTTTGGGCGAGTTTGACGGGGTATTTATCCGCGCAACCACCAACATCAGCAACGAGACCTATCGTTTTGCAAAGACGGCCGAGAAAATGGGATTAGTGGTGATGGATGATTCCGAATCCATTATGAAATGCACCAATAAAGTTTTTCTAACCGAATTACTGCAACGCAATCATATACCTACCCCGAAAAGTGTGATTGTGCAGAGCTTCGATCCGGACTGGCAGGAAAAGCTGCTCTCTGAGCTGTCGTTCCCGATGGTGTTAAAAATTCCTGATGGTGCTTTCTCCCGGGGTGTCATCAAAGTGACGGACGTTGACTCGCTCAATCAAGAAGCAGCGTTGTTGTTTGAAAAAAGTGCGTTGATTCTGGCTCAAGCATTCATGCCGACCGACTTTGACTGGCGTATCGGTATTCTCAATCGACAAGCAATTTTCTCATGTAAATACATGATGAGCCGCGGCCACTGGCAGATATATCACCACCATAATAATGGCAGAACAACGTCCGGCAGTTTTGAAACTCTGGATCTCAAACAAGTGCCCAAACATGTCATCGACACGGCACTGAAAGCTGCTAATTTAATTGGTAATGGTTTATATGGCGTTGATTTAAAAGAGATCAATGGTCAGGTGTATGTGATTGAAGTCAATGATAATCCAAGTATCGATCATCATGTAGAAGATGCCTTCTTAGGGGACCTACTCTACGACCGAATTATGACCGAATTTCTGCGCCGTATTCAGATGCGAGGATTCTGAATTCCAATCGTTTCATGCTGCTGTTTTGATCGCATCTGACATCACCACCAGCCACCTCGTACCGCGGTGGCTGTTCTCCCCTTCCTCAACACAGACTTTGTTACATATATAAGTGTGACTCACCTCAATTTATTGATGCTATTTATGTGATGCGCTTCTCAGGTTAATTGAAATGTATTTTTAGTTTCATATTAAAAAGTAAAACTAAACCGTGAAATAGTTGATCATTTTAGTAGTGAGTTATCAATTTTGATGTATTGATTATTCACGAACGAAATCTCACATAATCATGGAAAACAACGTCAAGTGGATCAGAAATGAAAGTCAAAACCTCATTATCATGTCTCTCGATTGCCATCGGAGGCATTCTTTCGCTCTCGGCACATGCCGATATTCTCCTTTCACAATATGTGGAAGGTTCCGGATACAATAAAGCCATCGAAATAGCCAATACCGGAGATGAAGCACGCGCTCTGGACGGCTATACCCTGGCGAAATCAACCAATGGGAACGGCGAGTGGGGCAATAAACTCTCCCTCGACGGGCGAAGCATTCCGGCTCACGGGGTGCTCGTCATAGCCAATAGTCAGGCCGGCGGTGACATTCTGGCAGTCAGTCAGGAAACCAATACCACTGTCCTGAACTTTAACGGTAATGACCCGATCGCCTTACTCCGCAACGGTGCGGTACACGATGTGATCGGCACGATGGGCGGCAACGATTTTGCCAAAGACGTCACTTTAGTGCGTCAATCCAATCAATTAACTCCTTCACCGACCTATGTCGAATCACAATGGCTCACTGCCGGAAAAGACAATATCGACGGACTCGGTGCCGTCGACAGCCCGGTATCGAGCTTTACCTGTGAGGGCGAATCCTTTATCTCCATTCAAGAAATTCAAGGAGAAGGCAACCGCTCGCCACTGCTCAGTGGCTCAAGTAACACCACCGATCAACAATATACCGTTCAGGGTGTCGTCAGCGCCGTCACGACAGGGCTCACTAAAGGCTTCTATCTGCAAGCGCTGGAGAATGACTACAATAGCAATACTTCGGAAGGTCTTTTCATCTACACCGGTCAGTCAGCCGCTGATCTCAAACCCGGTGATGTGGTCTGCGCGAAAGGGAAAGTCAAAGAGTATTATGATTTGACCGAACTCTCGGCTGATAACCATCAATGGGTCAAACAGGGAGAGCAGCAACCGCCACAAGCAACCGATGTTGCCTTAGCCGAAGGGGATGATAACTTTGCCCAAACGCTAGAGCGCTATGAAGGGATGCTGGTTAACCTGCCATCCAGTCTGGACATGCGTGTGACTCGTACCTTCAGTTACGACTATGATGCCAGACGCAACAATATGGTGCTCGCTCAGGGGCGTTTGAATGCCCAGCCGAACCAAAACTTTGTGGCAGGCTCGGAGCAAGCCAAACAACAAAGTCTGGACAATGCACAGCATCGTCTGTTTATTGAATCGGATCAGATTGCTGATGATGGCAAAATCCCTTACTACCCGCAGTTTGGCCGGAGCGACGCAGATCAAGACGGTTCTACCGAAGATTATATTCGCGTCAATGATACCCTCAGCGGTGCCCAAGGTGTACTCACTTACAGTTATGGTGAATATCGCCTGATCATGACCAATACGCTGACTCAGGATAACTTCGTTCACAACTCGCCACGCCGCGCTTCACCACAGTTGAAGAATGGTGGTGACCTGCGCATTGCCACATTCAACGTGCTGAACTATTTCAATTCTCCATTTGGCGGTGATGCGAATCCTTATGGCAGTAACCGTGGCGCGAAAAGTGCCGGTGAATTTGAAATCCAGCAAGAGAAAATCGTGCGGGCAATTTTGCAACTCGATGCCGATATTATCGGTCTGATGGAAATTGAAAATAACGGTTTCGGCGATGGCGGTGCCATTCATCAGTTGGTTGAACAACTCAATCAACAGATAGACAAACCGGAAAACCGCTACCACTATGTGGCGATAGACAGCAATCAGGACGGCACCATCGATTCACGGGATACTGTCGGCACCGATGCGATTACCACTGGCCTTATCTACCGCAATCAACATGTCTCTTTAACCACGCCACGCATCATTCATATGCCATCGCAACAAGCACCTGCTGTGTATGACAAAGACGGCAATATGATTGAAGACGGTAAAAACTATCAGCGTGATACCCTCGCCCCGACATTTAAAGTCAGTAGCAGCAACGGCACCGAGCAAACACTCACCGTTGCAGTGAACCACTTTAAATCCAAAGGCTCAGCCTGTTGGGAAGATGCGGCTGCAGTTGAAAATGGCGGACAAGGTCAGCAAGACCCGGATTTCCAAGGCTCATGTGAGAACTTCCGCGTTGCCGCTGCCGTTGCACTGGGAGAAGCGTTGAAAACCATCGAGGGTCATCAGGTCATTCTCGGAGACCTCAATGCCTACGGCAAAGAAGATCCATTGCTGGTGCTGACCGATTACACCCCTGAGAAATATGGCAAAACCATCCATGCCGCCAGAGATACCTTCATCAATGGCAAACCGCAGTTTGGCGATCAAGGGGCTGACATCACACATGGCTACGGTTATATCAGTGCAGTGAGTATGATCCATCCTGACAACTGGAGTTATTCGTACAATGACGAAGTGGGCTCTTTAGACCATATTTTGATTAGCCCAAGTCTAAAAATGCACGTGATTGATGCCACCGATTGGCATATCAATGCGGCTGAGTCTTCTCTGTTTGATTACAATAACAAACATAAAGGCGACCTCCCTAAATATCGTGACCAATACCGGGCATCAGATCATGATCCTGCGGTACTGGAACTAAAAATGGGCGGCTCGGTCAGTGGCGTGCTATTGGTTTCTCTGTTTGGGTTATTGGCGATTCGACGTCACGCCTAATAATACCTTTCTTCAATCAGGGGACGCTTGTCGTCCCCTGTCATTGTTTTGAGACTGGCATTTGCCTGATCCTGAACGCGTCACCGCTGCATAAGCACTTTTGCTATTTCTCCCCGCCTCCGGCTCCCAGATTTGACGCACAATTGCGTTCCTCAATTTCAGAGACATCGTTACTCAGTGCGCCAGTTCATCTTTCAAAGATGAAAGACGAACCAGAAAATCTTTTTTTTGTTGGGCTTGGGTGTGCGCTTTCCAGAATCGGCTTTTACAGGCGTCCTGCCCGGAAAAGCCTAACCATTCATCCGTGAATGATTTTCTTTGTTGGGTGGATAATTTAAGTTGGGTGAAATCTTTTTAAAAAGCCAGCTTGATCGATGATCTCAGGGTAAAATTCACGGATGAATTTTAAGCTTTTCGTGAGCAGGAGCGAATAAAAGCGTCCCTGATAACAGGTACTGAACTCAACCCTAGACCTTTTGGGGTACTTTTCGGCCTTGAAAAAGTATCTGGGGCGCTTTCGAAAATGCTAATGAAATCAATGAATATGATTGCGTCCCAAACATCTATATCACAAGTCTTATTAGTCTAGCCTTTGGCACCGAATTTTGACGCACAATTGCGTTTCTCAATTTCAGAGACATCGTTACTCAGTGCGCCAATTCATCTTTCAAAGATGAAAGACGAACCAGAAAATCTTTTTTTGTTGGGCTTGGGTGTGCGCTTTCCAGAACCGGCTTTTACGGGCGTCCTGCCCGGAAAAGCCTAATCATTCTTCCGTGAATGATTTTCTTTGTTTGGTGGCTAATTTGAATGGGGAGAAACCCTTTTGAAAGCCAATGAGTCTCTGAACTCAGGAAAGTCATCGCACATCACACCGCAGCAACATTATTTCCCTTGAGGATCAAAACGCTGCAATTTTGTACAAAACCTATCTACATCAAAAAATGTCATGTTTGTGTCAATTTTTTCTGGCGATTTTCTGTAACCTATTCAATGCTATGTAGGGTATCTCGATGCTTATTCGAGAACAAATGGAGCTTATCCGAGATGTACATGGTGGTGAAAATGTTAGTGAATCATTTGTGAGTGAGTTAGACAGTGTTGTGCTGTAATTTCTGACGTAGTGATGTTTTTTACTGGTATTTCGTCTGTTTTTTCATGCGATTAGGACAGAGTTTTCATCGAGTGGCGGTAAGTTATACAGAAGTATTCTCATAGAGTGGTTCTGTATAATAAGCTGTTAGGCATCTTAGATCGGAGAATAAACTAAGAGTGGATTGGATCACATTTACATCTAACCTGATTGGGCAAATTCTGTCATGGCCAGTGGCGGTAATCGTTGTTGCCATTCTTTTTCGAAAGCCTATTGCTGAGCGAATAAAAGATGTTCGTCGCATTAAAACTAAGCATTTTGAGGCGGACTTCGGTGAGCAATTAGAAAAGGCCAGCCAAACTCTAAGTGACTTGGAGGCAAAACTTCCTAGAGAGAAGAAGCCTGTCAAGGCCGTACAACCTCCACCGCCTAAGTCTCGGGAAGAGCTCCAAAAAGAGCTTATCGAATTGATACCAAATGCGGCTATCCTAGATAGTTGGCGAAACGTGGAGTGGACGCTCAATCACTACTTTGAAAGCAGGGGAATTGAACCTCCTAAATCAGGCCAGACAATACTCGGTCATTTAGATTACGATCCTAATTTTCCTCCTCAACTTGTTTCGGCCTATCAAGAGCTTAGACTTCTGAGAAATCGGGCGGCCCATGCTCATGAAAACGTAACCCCGGCACAAGCTAAAGAATTTGAAGCGCTAGCTGATCGTCTTACGTATGCACTTATGCAAGCTGCCGAATTGAGCCGTGGAATGTAATGCCTAACAAACCGCTCAAATTCGTTCCGGCCACAAAAAGCGTGGCCTCCACCGGACTCGCTAGCGCTCGCCGTTTAGCGGGGCGTTAGCCACTCAATCATATTTAAGGAGGATTTATGCAACTCAAGGAAATAAAGATAAAAAACTTCAGAGGCTATAAAGAGGAAACCTCCATATCATTTGAGGATGGATTAACGGGTATCACTGGAAGAAATGACGCAGGAAAATCCACGATACTTGAGGCACTCGAGATTTTCTTTAATAACAAGTCTGTGAAAATAGATAGTGATGATAAAAATGTAGAGTCTGGTGAATCTGAAATCAAAATATCTTGTGTTTTTGATGAGTTGTCTGAAGAAGTTGTTGTTGATGAGAATTATCCCACAAGCTTTAAAAATGAGTACCTGCTAAATAGTAATGGTGATATCGAAATATCGAAGGTGTACAAGGTACAAAAAACAGTATCGGCACCTGCCATTTTAATTCGCTGCATGCACCCTTCTCTCGAAAGCACTAATGATCTACATAGCTTAAAACTAGCGGAATTAAAGGCTCGAGGCAAAGAGTTAGGTATCGATGGAGAGGTACAGGATAAGCGAGTTGCAAGTTTATGGCGTTCTGCTATCTGGAATAAATTTGATAACTTACAACTGACGGACTTCGATTTGGATGTCAGTGCGCTGGAAAAAGAATCAAAAAATATATATAAGAAAATTGAGGCGGAAATGCCTACATTTGCCTTGTTCAAGGCTGATAGAGAGAGTAACGATTCTGATCCTGAGGCAAAAACCCCAATTCAGGTTGCGGTAGATCAAGCCAAAAAGTCACTTCAGCAAGAAATAGACGAGCTGCAAGAAAAAATCGAACAGTCTGTTTTGGAGGTCGCAGAGCGTACGAAAGAAAAATTACGAGAAATGGATCCAGCGCTGGCGTCGGAATTACACCCAAGGTTTAAGGATAAACCAAAGTGGACTTTCAATTTCACGTTAGATGGCGAGGGTGGAGTTCCGATAAATAAACGTGGTAGCGGTGTTCGAAGACTTATTTTGCTCAACTTTTTTAGAGCTGAAGCGGAAAAGGTTAGGGTGGAAAAGAGCTCTCCTAAGGTTATATACGCTATTGAAGAGCCCGAAACATCACAGCACCCAAGCTATCAAATCATGCTAATTGAAGCACTAATCGCTTTGTCATGCAGACCTGACTGCCAAATTTTATTAACAACGCATGTCCCAGCGTTGGCCGGCCTTCTGCCTGTAGAGTCTATTCGCTTTATCGAAAAAGACGAAAATAACACTCCTAAAATAACCAGCGGGTCAGATGAGGTCCTTGAAAAGGTAGCAATCAGTCTAGGAGTACTTCCTGAAAGTGAAATTGCATCATCACGGGGTGTTCTCCTAGTAGAAGGACATAGCGACGTGACATTTGTTAACCATTCCGCTGAGCAATTAAAGATTAATGGTGATATTGAAAACACCTTGTCTGAACTGGGTATAGCTTGTATTCCTATAGGTGGCTGTGGAAATCTAAAGCACTGGGTATCCAAGAAGCTTATTGATCAACTGGGTTTGGAGTGGGGAATATTAATGGATTCTGATCTAGGGGATCCAATTCAAAACCCAAGGAATGTGGAGAAGATCTCTGAACTGAAGAAGCAAGGAAAAATTGCTCTCCTTACCAAGAAAAGAGAGCCTGAGAACTATCTAGACCCTGCGCTTTTTCAAGCTTCTCATGGTATCAACATTGAGTACACAGATACCTGTGATGCGAAAAAGAAAATCGCAACAGCATTAACCGTCAGAAAAGATGATGTATTGGAAAGGTTCTGGCCAAGGATGACAGCTGAACAAATTAAAGAAAGATCAAAATATTGTGGTGACGATGGCGTAGACAGATATGAAATCGAAGAAATTATTCAAACTGTCTCACAGCTGGCAAATGGCTAATAAGTTGCTGCACGCGGATAAATTACCGGTGAGCAAGGCGTTAAGTGCCCGAGCAAGGAGAAATCATGCAAGCAATCGTATTCATCGGATACATCATTTTAGGGCTTTTCCAATTAGCAGCAGTAATGGCTGGCCTTGAGGATTGGGTAGGTCTGCATTGGATAATCGCTGCACCATTAGCACTGTTTATTGCCTACATTCCCTTGGTTGGCACAGTCGTCGGTATGTTCGGTGCTGTAACAGCATGGCATTGGTCTTGGTTACAAGCTGGCGGTTTGTTCTTTGGTCCGTTTGTTGTCATTTTAATTATCGCAATTGTTTCCGGTGCGCTAGAGAGTCGCAGATAATGCCAATTGCAGTAATCTATATCGCATCGGGCATGCTTTTTCTTGGTGCTGCGCCATTGCCCTATGGCTATTACATGCTGCTTCGAATTGTAGCAACAGTGGTATTTGTATGGGCTGTCATAGTCGCATATAAAAAGAAAGATACTGTTTTACCTTGGGTATTTGGCGTGTACGCAATACTGTTCAACCCAATAATAAAAATTCACCTTCCCAAAGAGTTTTGGGCAGCAATCGATATTAGTGCAGGTATTCTGCTATTGACAGTTCAATCAAAAATAAAAAAATCGGCAAATGAAAGAACTTAACAAGTCAAGGCAGCAGGACGCGCTAAAGCGCGCCTCTGCTTGAAACATTATGCCTAAAGGAAGAATCGTGGAAATAACCGAAGAAAATAAACTAGAAGAAATTCTAAGGTTGGCAGCTGACGAGCCAGCCCATCGACCACAATTCTGTGAAGTTCTACTAAGTTCTCAGGTATTTTTACTTGGTACAACGGGAGTTTCAGGCGCGGACGGAGAAGTGGATCTCGAAGCTGGTAGTAAAATTCAGATACAGCATTGGGAAAAAGCAGATGGCTCACCTGTAATTCCTTTCTTTTCTTCGCTAGAAGTGTTGCAAAAATCAATCAATAGCGAAGAATCATATTTGGCTCTACCAGTACGTTCTTTGTTTGAAATGACGCAAGGAGCTACGCTATTTCTTAATCCAAAATCCGACTATGGCAAAGAATTTGTTCCTGAAGAAGTTGCACATTTGTTATCTATAGGTATCAGTCAGGCTCCATCCCAGAGAGTGGTAAAGAAAGAAACTAAGGTACTACTGGGGCAACCTTCTAATTACCCTTCAAAGATGGTTGACTCATTGACCCAGCTATTGGCAAAACATGGCAGTGTTAAAAAAGCTTATCTGGCACTCATGCATGACACATCTGTTGATGAGAAACCTCATCTAATAGTTGGCATAGAGGCAGATGGTGATATTGAAAAGGTTATGAGAGAGGCTGGCGCTGTAGCTGGCGATACCGCGCCCGAAGGCGAGCCTGTTGATCTGTATAGGGTCAATGAAAATGATTCTGGCCTTAGCCAGTACTTTATAAATCAAACTAAGCCATTCTACGAGAAAAAATGGGGTTCAAAGCTCAAATCGTGGTTTGGCGTAGGCAAGGCATAGCAAGGTGCTGCTAGGGACAAACCTACGCTGCGCTTCGGTTTGCCCCAGAGCACTGCGTTAATTTTTTAGGTGCGAGGAGTGTATGGCTAATAAAAAGAAAGCACGGAAAGAGAAGCTATCAATTTATCTCGCAAGGGAAAGTGCCAAGCCCGACTCGGACCTGATTAAACTTGAGAATGCTAAAGAGGCAGTAGAGCTCGACCTTCCAGAGGTTGAGGCAGCCGTTCTTTATGTGAAAAAGCAGCCACCAAAAAACCCGCCTCCATGGACCAAATTGTTTACCGAAAATGAAGCGGTCGATGCCTCATTATTTGGGGTCTCCTCGAATGTTGGTTCAGTTTTTATCGTGCGGACCGGAACGGCTACATTTGTTTTATCTTTTGGAACAGGCTTTCATTTGCTCAAACCAGAAGCTATTGAAAGGGATTTTGGGCTGAAGGTTACTCTCAATTCTGTTGATCCCGATAAGCTTAGAAGCTTAGATAAAGCTAGTTATGATCACAATCCACTCAACTCTAGAACGCAAAGCACCAGAGATGTGGATATATTCAATCTTCATCTTGATTCAGAAATGGAGATGCTGTACGCAATTACAGGGTCGTCTCAAGTAAAGGAGTTTGGCAGCCACGTTACAGGAAGAGATGCCCTCACTATCGCAGTTGAGGCGTCACTAGACGATATACCAAGAATCCTAAAGACTGCGTACTCTCAGTATAAAACAACCCTGCCTAGTAAGTTTAGCTGGGTTGAAAATATCAATCGAGTAAGGGATTTGGATGAAATCGAGATTCTTGATCTAGAGCTAGACGAATGCTTCAAAACAATGGCGGCTGAAAGTTTTTGGTTAGGAGAGCCAGAAATTGTAGATTGGGAAAGCCAGATCGGTTACTCATTTAGTATGTACCCTAATTCGCCCCGACACGCTGTGCTTTTGTTTCAAGACTATTTAGATTACTTAGGAGGAGATTTGCCATCTGTCGAGAGGATGAAGTCTGATGTTATCCATGTGAACAATTCGGAGTATCAGTCTGTTAAGAGTTGGTCGGTATATCGTTGCTTATATGCCGAAATTTCTTTCGATGGCAGTCAGTACATTCTAAGGAATGGCGTTTGGTACAAGGTAAACAATGACTTCGTCTCAGCGGTTGACGAATACTTGGAAGAACTTGAAGAATATGATTTTCAGTTTCCTGTCTATTCTCATGATCGAGAAGAGGAATACAATGATCATGTTTATAAATCCCAGACTGGTTTTTGTCTGATGGATAAAAAGAACATAAAAATAGGTGGTCCATATGATAAATTGGAACACTGTGATTTGATTCGAAATGGAAGAGACTTTGTGCATGTCAAGGTGTATAAAAGTTCTAGCACTCTGAGTCATCTTTTTTCGCAGGGCTTCGTCGCGGCAGAGGCATTTGTTAAGGACGGTTGGTATCGAGAGAGGTTGAATCCAAAATTACCGGCTTCAATAAAATTAGCGGACGCCAAGGCGAGGCCCGATCCACAAAATTATTCAATTGTGTATGCAATAGCAACTAAGAAAAAGATTCCTGAAGAGCTTCCGTTCTTTTCAAAGGTTACTTTAAAGAACGCACTCAGAACTTTAAAAGCACTAAATTACAATGTCGCGCTTGCTAAGATAGATGTTGATGATAGTGTTCTTAAAACAAAGAAATATAAGCCAAAGAAAAACTAACAAATGGCTGTTGTCGGACGCGCCTCAGCTTCGCTTCGGCACGCCGCAAAGCCGAGCGTTATATCTATTGGAGGTACAGTGGATAAAAGTATAAAAATTCAAGATGATAAGCTGGTTGTGTCAGACCAAGGCAACATAGTAGCAGAATTAAAAGTATTAGACGGAATGGACCCACTGCCATTTTTGGTTGAAGACGTGTCGTCTAATGTTATAACTCTAATTAAACAAGTCACTGCGCACGATTTTCCAGAAGGACTCACACTATATACTACTGATTGCCATGGGGATCCAAGGTTTTCATGGGTAGATTTAAGTCGTGAGCTGAAATCCGACAAACTATTAATTGATGTAACACTGTCAATAGATTTCATAGATTGGGCTAAACCTTTTACAATTACGCAGTTTAGTGAACGTTATGCACAGGAAGTAGCCGTTAATGGGTATGTAGGTTTAGCGGGCGATGAAGATCTTGGTTCAATGTATATCCATATTATCAAAGAGGTAGAAGGCAACGACCTGATTGGTGACCTTATTAATCAAACTATTGAGCATGCGGCAAATATCTACGAACAGACGGAGTTCAAGTTAAATAGAAATGTACAAGATCAAGTATTGATTAAAATTTTCAATTTTCCACCTAACTACCAATTTGTGTGCGCTCAGTATTTAGTATGGTTTGGTGAGTTACTTTCTGAGATTGGTATTAATGCAAATATTCACTCTGAACAAAATGGAAGCCAAACAAAGTTAATAGTGGCACCAGAGAATGCACCAGAAATGCTTTCAGAAGTTGAGAGGTTGTTTCATTTATATCTAGCCCTTCCATATTCAGAGTTTCTTCCTGCACATACTTCCACACCTTATGAGAGAATGGTAGTTTCAAATCTTCAAGCTCAAATCAACAGCTTTAAAAGTCAAGTTCAGTTGAAGGACTCGATTATTGAACTTAAAAATGAAACCATCAATAGCTTGCAAAATAAAGTTGAAAAGCAATCAGAAAGGTTAATGCTTTTGGATTGCCTAGATGAAAAAATAAGTTTATTTGATGGTGCCATAAAAATTGGAAATATTGAATGGGGTGCAATAAGCATCAACCCTAAGCTTCTATTAGATAAAATAAAATAGATATAACAAGGAAAATCAATCAGACGCATAACGGTTCGTCATTGTTTTTGCTAAAAAAAGCTAGCAAAAACACTGCCAAACCTATGCCCTCAACCCTTGTTCCCACGGCCCTCCGTGGGAATACATACCGAGTCCAAAATTACCATGATTGGCAGATATCAATTCGTCCTGTTTCGCCTTCATGATGACGAGCACTGAAATAACGCCAGTGAGTCACTTTATCGACCTAGCCTATTTTAACAAGGTTTTGGTGAATCGATTCAACCTTCTGATGCATCATTTCATCACTTTGTATTCATTCAGGGTATACGCCTTCCTGCCAAAACTGATCGCTTATTGCGGATGATGCACTGGATGATAACCAGGGGTGGTACAAACGCTGAACTTTGCGTACCACTTCTAAGTCAGGTATGCATTCCCACGCGAAGCGTGGGAACGAGGTGCATTGCTGAGCTTTCAGCCTTGCAAAATAAAGAGCATCTCGAATTCACGAAAAAACCTATGGGAGCACTTTATGATGTTTCTGGAAAGTTGCCTGATGTGGTCTTTTCAGTTTGCAACGAGCTTGATTTAGAGATAGAGGAAAAAGATTATCGATCTATCTTTGACGAATTCCTTCAAAGAATTGAGTCACAACAAAGCCTAACCAGTGAATGAAGCCGACCAATTTTCCGCTGCCGCTCTAAATTGGTGGCTTATTCTGGCGTTATGCGAATCTGAACTCATGCCTTTGATAGTGCTTGAGGGACGAAGAACAGGTGTAGATAAACATTTTAACTCACGCGTTCAACTAAAAAATCCACCATCGCCCGAACTACGGGGCGTTTCGCACTACTGGCTTTCCATGTGAGATAGATCATAGCGTCACCTTGCTCAGTCAAAGAAGGTTGCCAACTAGGTAAGAGCTCAACCAAACGCCCTGCTTTTAAATCGTGTTCAGCAAACACACGACTCACTATGGTAATACCCTGATTTTCACGAGCCCAGATTAGCAAGGGAGCACCGCCTTTTGAGGCTAATACAGGGTCAATACGAACTTTGCGGGTTTCATTGCCTTTTTTGAAATACCACCAAGTAAACTGGCGCGGACGCAAGAACGCCAAACATGGATGCTGGCGTAAATCTTCAGGCGAAGTTAAAGGCGGATGCTTGGCAAGGTAATCAGGCCCAGCCACTAACACAGCAGACATATCCAACAAGGGGCGATAAATCAAGTTAGAGTCTTCCGGACGACCATAGCGAACCGCCAAATCTGCATTGCTTTCATAAAGGTCTTCCATGCGATTTTCTAAGCTAAGACCAATTCGCACATCTGGGTAACGCTGACGAAATTCAGGCAACAGCGGTGCTAGCATCTCTCGCCCAAAGGTATCAAAAGTCGTAATTTGCAACATGCCTTCCACGACTTCTCTGGGCTTGCGGAAGCTCTCTTTCACTTGTCCCACGGCACTAACGATACCCTGGCATTGACTATAAAACTGCTCACCATCTGGGGTTAACTCAAGATGGCGTGTTGAGCGAACCAGCAACTTAACACCTAACTCATGCTCTAGTTGATCCAATCTGCGTGTCAGAGTACTTGGTGTTTTTCCCAACACAGAAGCGGCCGCACTGAATGACCCCAGTTCTATTACTTTGACAAACTGCTCCATGGCTTCCAGCATTTTTATCCCCTTACACATGGAATTTATAGCGTTTTTATCTTTGCAATTATTGCAAAACAAGAACAGCATTAAATTTAATATACGCAAAGAAGCAAAGAGAAGAAAATAATTCCTATAGCCACTTACCATGACAAGGAGCACACAATGAATACGATTGAAGCTATTCGCCATCGTCGTTCGATCAAACAATACGATCCGAACTATGTGATGAATCAGGAAGATCTAAATACGATTCTACAAGCCGCAGTATTAGCACCAACCTCTTTTAACATTCAGCATTGGCGTTTTGTCCATGTACAAGACCAAGCCATCCGTCAGCAACTCAGAGCCGCCGCATGGGATCAAGCGCAAGTGACCGATGCATCAACATTGTTGCTAGTCACAGGGGATACTCTGTCTTGGCAAGAATCGCCCGAGCGCTACTGGGCAAACGTGGACCAGCAAACGAGAGAAACTTTGGTGACCATGTTACAAGACTTCTATCGTGATCGAGAATGGCTGCAACGGGATGAAGTCATCCGTTCTGGAGCCATGGCGGCACAAAATATCATGCTCGCCGCCGAAGACCTGGGTTATCAAACCAGCCCCATGATTGGTTTTGATATAGACAAGGTAGGTGAAATTATCCGCTTACCGGAAAATCACGTAATTGTGATGATGCTGGCCATTGGCAAAGGAACGACTCAAGCCTACCCTCGCGGTGGCCAACTACCTCTTTCCGAAATTGTTATCAAAGATCAGTTTTAAAATATTAATAACACTGAGTATCAAGTTTGAAGTGCGACAGAAATAATTAGATTCCATAGTACGTTTCCTCTGGTGTCTTGTTGTTGAATCGTTTTCTTGGTCGAGGAGAATTGAGCGCTAGTGCGATTCTGTCGCACTAGCGCTGTGTTACATTTCTCATGCTCTCCGTTTGAGGAAGGTGTTGCCGGATGAGTCCACATAAGACGATGCCGTCAACAATTAATTTTTACTCATAGCATCCCATTTGCTTTCGTCTCTGAGCATTGAATTCAGGATGACAGCCATCTTCCTGATGCTGGCAATAATGGCCACTTTCACGGTTCAACCCTTGTTCCCACGGTCCTCCGTGGGAACAAGGTGCAAAGGCCCAGCTTCATCAACGAAATAAAGAGTGGCATCGGGATACTTGGATTGAAATTGTCTTGCGAGTTTTATGATGGATGTTTTCGCACGAGAAACTCTCCCATAATGAACAGGCTGCGCTCCACGTTGGTCTTCGATATAGGCGATTTCAACAAGTTCTTTATGGGTATCAAGACCAATGAAAAGTATGTTATTTTTTGTCATACTGATCTCCAATTTTTAGTTTCGTTAACAAAACTATTATGGCTCTAGCTTTCAGCTAATCCACGATTGATTGGAGATCAGCAGTCTTAGTGGGGAGTCATTATTTCTATATATTTTCATAGCTAGGGAGATCAATTTGTTAACCATCATAGCGCAATTAAAAGTAAAGGAAGAGATGCTTGACGAATATTTAGAAATGGCGTCAATGCTGACGGCAGAAACAGTAGGTAAACGTAAAGGTTGTATATCTTATTCGTTCAATCAAAGCCTTGAAGAACCAACGGAATTTGTACTTTATGAGCAATGGGAATCAGAAGAAGACTTAACTTCCCATATTGAATATTTAAAAGTACTTTTAGGTCCAGTCAAACCAGGTGGATTTTTGCCAGAAAAGCTGATGAATATGTATGAGTCAGGACAACCTTATTACTATAAAGTAATCGAATAAATATATAACAAGCCAGTGCAATTGACTGGGGCATCATGCGCCAAATATAGGATTTACATCCATACTTTTATGTAAGATTCTGATGATTTGAATATTTTGGCTACTGATTTGTTGATAAAAAATAACATGGCTGCCTTGAGGAAACTTTTTGTAGCCATTTCTGATTTCATCACAGTTTTTACCGATATCAGGGTTTTCAGCTAATAGCCAAAAGGTCTCGTCGAATTGTTTTACGTAAGCATTTCGCTGTTCGCGCCCCCACCGGTGATAGGTAAATAGAGCGATGTCTTTTAAATCAGACTTCGCCCTATTGGTCAGTTGGAATGGTTTCATTTTTTCTCTTCGCTATCGAGTTCATTGATAAACGAATTGAGGTCATAGTCAGCCAAACCACTCTCTTCACCTTCAACAAGTAGTTGTCGTAAGGTGTTCATTTTCGTTTCTTGCGTTTCAAGTAAGCGTAGAGCAGAGCGGATAACTTCGCTCGCAGAACCATAGCGTCCGCTTTGAATCTGGTTAGCAATAAAGCTATCAAAGTGTTCACCCAAAGTAATGCTGGTATTTTTAGCCATAACGCCCTCCTTAGTACCAAATAATACCTAATTATGGTATCACTTCAATTGTATTGCAAATCGCGCATAAAAAGCACATGAAACATCAACATTCACTATCCTGAACATTGAACAGCATTTAACAATGCTATCAATTTGATCGCTTTCTGCGGTGCTTCAAGCGGTAAATAATAGCGACCAAGATTAGATGACATCATCCTTACCCCCACAGAAAACCGCTCAATAATCCCCCAACAGCTGAACGTGATTCATCAATCAGAAATCAGTCCGCATACTGTCAAACATCAGCATTAGCTCACACCTTCACCGATTTGCATTTGATCCTGAATGGTGAGTTTGTATTTTATTAGCTGAATCGATTCAGTAAAACAATAAATCAAACTCACTAACAAGGAATCAAACGTCATGAAGATTAAACCTCTCGTCGCTGCCCTACTTATCGCTGCCCCCGGTCTCGTGAATGCTGCACAATATGTGTTGACTGATGCCACAGCCAACATTGATGTCGGTGCGTGGAAAGTTACCAATAAAGACTTGGGGATTCAGCAACCCTTCTCCATCGAAAAACGTCAGTTACATGGCGGTAAACAGATGGGAGTCGAGACTTTAGTGATTAACAACGGTGAACTGGAAATTACCTTAGTGCCTACCCGTGGGATGGGGATATTCAACGTTAAAAAAGATGGCAAACGCATTCTCGGCTGGGATTCTCCGGTCAAAGAAATCGTCAACCCTGCCTTTATCGATCTGGAAAGCCGCAACGGGCTGGGCTGGTTAGATGGTTTCAATGAGATGATGGTGCGCTGCGGTTATGAATGGACCGGTCACCCGGGCGTCGATGATAACGGCCAGTTACTCAGCTTACATGGCCGCTTGCAAAATACCCCGGCTTCGACAGTCAAAGTGACTATTGACGAACACCCTCCTTATACCATTACTGTCGAAGGCGAAGTCTCTGAAAGAACCTTTAAAAAAGCGGAGTTAGTTACGCTCACTTCATTCTCAGTCACCCCCGGTAGCAACCAGTTCGCCGTCCATGACACCCTGACCAATAAAGCCGATTATGAAGATGAATATCAGATCATTTACCACTCTAACTTTGGTCGTCCGATTCTTGAAAAAGGTGCCAAAATTACTGCGGCCGCCAGTGAGATTTCGCCCTTCAACGATTATGCGAGAAAAGGTCTGAAAAACTGGCAAACTTACCTTGGCCCAACCAAAGGCTATGATGAAATGGTTTATAATCTGAAGCCTATCGGTGATAAACAGGGCAACACGCTGGCTGTGCTGCATAACCAGGCCGGTGATCTGGGTGTCTCGGTTGGATATAACATCAAACAACTGCCGGTGCTAACCATCTGGAAAAATACCGATACATTGCAACAAGGCTATGTCACCGGAATCGAACCGGGCACCAGCTATGCGTATAACACCAAATATCAACGTCCGCTGGGGTTAGTGCCTAAAATTGAGGCGGGGGCATCCAAACATTTTGATGTGACCTACACCGTCTTACGGAGCAGCGGAGAAGTGAAACAGGCTTTAGCCACCGTGGCAGACATTCAAGGCAATCGCCGCGTCAAACAGGTGAAAAAACCACTGGTTGATCTAAGTAAAGTCCACTAATGGGTATTTTCATACCATGTTTGTCGTCTCTGTTCATATGCCGCAGACGGATGCTCAGCAGGCAGAGTAACATCGACAACCAGAGACAAATAACAAGAAAGACCCGGTCGGGTCTTTCTTGTTTTTATATCATATGGCAATACGACAGCGGACTCACGCAACATCCCCTATTGGTGATGATACTTTTCTATAACCATTTCAGAAACATATTCGATCATGCGATTACTGGCTCGCTCGGCTTGATCAACCACAGCAACCAAACGGTTCAAGACATCATCATCCGTCAGCCAATCTTCACGGACTAATGCCAGTGCTTGGCGCATATTTTGATGCACAGCTTGATGGTGTTCTTCTAAACGGCGATAGGCCGTTGTCTGACTGAACGCCTCACGACCTTCACCTTCGTAATACCATTTACCCATCCGGCAATTGAAATGATCAACCTGAACTTCTTTGGCTTCAGCACCTTCCCCGTTTGATTCCAGTGCGATATAACCATTTTGTTTATAAATGACATGATCCAGTTTAATCAACGATGCAAAAGAATAGTCTTTGGCCTGATTCATTAAAGAAATGGTCTGCTGTGATGCATTGGCAACCTTGTCAAAGTTGCTATGAAAATTGGTCACTTCATCCCCGACACTTTTCATCTGTTGGCCGACGGTCAATGTCTGAGACACCATTTCTTCAATCGGCCCCGTCAGTGAGTTAATAATCTCACTGATATCCGCGGCTGAGCTTCTGGTGCGATCAGCCAGTGAACGCACTTCATCGGCAACCACGGCAAAACCGCGTCCGACATCACCGGCCCGGGCAGCTTCAATGGCAGCATTGAGGGCCAGTAAATTCGTCTGTTCGGCAATCCCGCTAATGACTTTGATCATATCCGCAATCCGAATACTCTCCTTACCCAAGGTTTGTGCGGTTTGTTCCATACTCACCATCAGCACGTTCACATCATCAAGCGCATGACGGATATCTCCCACCACTTCACGACTCTGTTCCGCACCATCACGGCTTTCTGTCGCAATGGTCAGTACATCATCCATCTGATTTGATAATGTCACCAATTCTTCCTGATTATTCTTTAGATTGACGATCAAATTGGTTGTATTGAGGTGATGCAATTCACTTTTTAAGCGGTTTTTCCGCGAAAATACATACGCTTGCTGCATTGATTCGATAGCTTCATTGATATTGCTCATCGTCTCATCAAACTCACCGGGCATGCCGTCCACCAACCCACGGCGATAAAACTCACCTTTACTTGTGCGCTGAAAAGTGTTGGACAACTCTTTAAAGTTTGTCTCAACAATATCCAGAAAGTCATTCAACGCCCATGCCACATGGCCGACTTCTCCCAACCCTTTGGTATCGGTAATCCGAATATGAACATTGCCTTTTCTGGCATCATTCAAAGCATCAAGGATCCGGTTCAGCACCATTAAAGGTTGCAACTGATCCCAATAGGCATAAGCCGAAAAGACAATGGTAAATAATGGTAAGAGAACGTTGAAATAATTGAAGCCGTGATCAAAAACATTGGCAATCGATAACCCAATAATGACGAGGGTAAACACTGAACAGATAATCAAAAACTTCTGCCGCTGAAATAAAACATTATGACTGACCTGACTCGTACTACGCATCATTCACTCCTTTTAATCTGAACGATGTTTCTGGTAAAGGTCGATGATGTACTCTTCATACCCCATCTGATGTTGCTGACGAATTAAGTCAACCATCCACTGCCACGAGACTTCGGGCGCTTGTTTTCTTTCGGTCGTCTGCTCCAATTCGCGCATTTTCTGATAGATTCCTTCTATCGTTTGCACCGCACCTTTAGGCGCGACCCGACGTACTGAGTAAAAACCAACGACATCACCACCAATTCGATCAGGCGTAATATTGGCAAACACCCAGTAGTAATTTTTATCTGAGGTATAGTTTTTCACAAAACCAAAAAACTCTTCTCCTGATTTCAAGGCATGCCATAAACCATAAAAGACACCTCGCGGCATGGAAGGATGACGGATCAAATTATGATCTTGACCAAGCAACTCATCTTCTGCGTAGTTCGCAACGCGCATGAACGTCCGGTTGGCATAGGTGATTTTCCCTTGCAGATCGGTTTTGGTAATGATCAGTTCACTCCGATCGAATGACACTTCCTGTTCTGTTGCAGCCATATCTTTCCTTAGATAGTGAGCGATCCTCTAAAGAAACTATATGCTATGGCTAAAATATGGCAAAGTTTATACCTTGATACATATCAACTTTCTAGAATTCATTCTCTTTACTTCGAAATCGTAAAATCACAGAATCTATTGCATCCCCATCCGATTACGCTAAACTGCTGCGGACATCTACACTGCCAGACATGCATTAAATTTTTCTTGGACAGCAATCAACACAGAGGTATCTCATGTCAGAACATCAAGTCACCATCCTCGACGGCGGAATGAGCCGAGAGCTGGAACGTCTCGGAGCGCCCTTTCGCCAACCCGAATGGTCTGCCCTTGCTTTGATTGAAACACCGGAGATTGTCCAACAGGCACATGAAGTCTTTATCCGTAGTGGCTCAGAAGTGATTACCACCAACAGCTACGCCTTGGTACCCTTTCATATCGGTGAAACCCGATTTAACAATGAAGCGCTGACACTGGCACAAAAAGCAGGACAAATGGCGCGTCAGGCTGTTGAAGCAACTCAGACTCACGCCCAAGTGGCCGGCTCTCTTCCGCCGTTATTCGGCTCTTATCGCCCTGATTTATATCAAGCGGATCGAGTGGATGAAATCGCAGCACCGCTGATTCGAGGGCTCGATGCTTTTGTTGATTTCTGGATGATCGAAACCCAAAGTCTGATTGCTGAAGCAACAGCGATCAAAGCATCAATTGACCGCTTCAGCGACCAAGCAAAACCAGTCTGGGTTTCGTTTACATTGGAAGATGCAGAACCCGTCGAACAACCAACGATTCGTTCCGGCGAAACTGTAGCACAAGCGGTACAGGCCATGGCCGGGCAGGATGTTCAGGCAATTCTGTTCAACTGCTGTCAACCGGAAACAATCGAAGACGCAATTGATGTAGCGCGTCACACGCTGGCTGAACTCGGCAAAAGCCACATTCAGCTTGGTGCCTATGCCAATGCATTTGCTCCGCAGAAAAAAGATGCGGCAGCCAATGAAGAGATTGACGAAATCAGAGCAGATATGACGCCACCGGCTTATGTCGCGTGGGCAGAAAAATGGTGTCGTCAGGGTGCCTCACTGATCGGCGGCTGCTGCGGTATCGGAGCCGCGCATATTAACGAACTCCGTCAACACCTGAAGTCTTAAACACTAAATCACAGACAAATCCTGCTATCTCTGATACCGAAAAATCAGGTTAAAAATGCATTCCTTTCATCACGAATTCAGCGCTAAGCGCTGAATTTTCATCCACATCACGTGATCTTCGTTCAAAAAATAACAAAAAACAACAGCTATCGTGCACGAAAACACACCGATATGACGCGATCATGTCAATCATCTAGATTTTCTACACAAACAACCTCAATTGTTAATCCAAATCAATGTGCTACTTAATCGAATCACGCAATATTAGTACATCTATCAGTTAACTCGCTCAAAAATAAAACTATATAGACGTTAGCTCATCCATTTTTACTATAGGACGCCTATGATTCGTTACTACGAAAACAAGAGCATTAACACTCAATTACGAGTAATCATGCTCTTTTGCTTAATCATCTCTTTTTCAACCATTGCATTACTCGTATACCGCAGTGCTGCAAGTATCCTTTTAAATTCAACACTGGCCGATCACCAATCGAAAGTAGAGGGGATTGCTCAATCGATATCACAACAGTTTTTCACTTATCTTGATACCAGCAAAACATTGGAATCAACCTTTCATAACAGCTATCTGAAAGGATTAACATGGCAGGATAAGGTGGTTGATTTCCGCGGACACCCAGTCACGGATGTCACAATCAATGGGAAAAGCGTCATTGACTCAACAGAGATTGTCGATCAATTCACACGAGATACCGGTGCCATTGCCACGTTATTTCTGCCGACGGGTCAAGACTGGGTACGCGTTTCGACCTCATTGAAAAACAAACAAGGCGAGCGAGCGGTCGGAACGCTACTGGGGCAATCACACCCTGGGTATGAAAAACTCAGTCGTGGTGAACCCTATTATGCTCAGGTGAGTCTGTTCGGCACTCACTATCTCACTTACTATAATCCGCTCAAAGACAATCATCAGCGCGTTGTCGCCATTTCATTTATCGGGGTTCCCGTTGAAAAAGCGACAACCAAGCTTTTGCGTAATCTCAGTCACGTCAAATGGGGCCGGACCGGTAGCACCATGGTTGTGGATGCACGTGAACATTCCCAAGGGAAATATCTGCTCAGCAGTGACAATACGCAAGCGGACTCGATTCTTGCCGAAAAAGATGCAGACGGGAAAAGCATCTTTCTCGATATTTTCAAACATAATGAAGGTTTGATTCGCTACCATCAATCCTCTCATGGTGATATTCGGGAACGCTACCTTGTCTATACCGATGTTCCCGGCTGGGACTGGAAACTCCTTGGCGGTACCTATATTAATGAGATCACCGAAGGCAGTCAGGAACTCCTGAAATTGATTGTCCTGATTTCATCGCTGGTCGGCGGTACGACACTTGTCATCATTGCACTATTCCTCAGCCACACGATTAAACCACTAATCAATCTAAGCCAGATTATGGAACGATTGGGCCAAGGGGAAATCAGCCTGAGTATCAAGACGGGTGCCAAAGAAACTAAGAATGAAATCCTCCGACTGTACAATAGTGCAGCGACCATGATGACTCAACTGAATCACTTGGTCGGTAATATTCGCTCCACCAGTGATCAGGTTCAGGCTCAATCAGCAAGTGTGCTCAGTGATGCCAATGTCGGATTAACCCAGTCTAAACGTCAACATGAACAGGTTGAACAGGTCGTCACGGCCATTGAAGAAATGGCAACCTCAGCCAAAGATGTGGCAATGCAGGTCGAAGCGATTGCTGATAATGTCCGACAAGCCAATGAGAATACACAATCTGGTCTGAATTTAGTGGAAGATGTGTGTATCGATGTAGCTCAATTGAATGACCAATTGGCACAATCCTCTCAGGCCATCGATCAGCTCAGAACCGACAGTGAAAGTATTCAAACCGTGACGGAAATGATTGATGCTATTGCTGAACAGACCAACCTGCTGGCCCTCAATGCGGCAATCGAAGCAGCACGAGCCGGTGAGCAAGGGCGTGGTTTTGCTGTAGTTGCGGATGAAGTCAGGACGTTAGCCCAAAGGACACAGACGTCGGTTCAGAGTGTGGTGAGCATTATCGACAAGCTCAAACACTCAACCACAAACGCCGTTCAGTTAATGCAGCATAGTCAACATCATGCGGATAGCATGATGAGTAAGTCTCAAAATGCCGGGACATCACTTGAAACGATTGCTCAGCAGATTCATTCGATTGCCTCTCAAGCCCAAACCATTGCAACAACGGCAGAGCAACAGGCGCAAGTTTCCGCCGATGTTGCCCAAAGTGCTTCAGATATCAGTCAGTTGAACCAACAAGGCCAACAAACCAATGAGAAAACTGCCGAGAGCGCCTCATCACTGGAATCTCTGGCAGAACATCTGAAAAATCAGGTCGACTTTTTCCATTAACTCCGGGGAAGAATCAATGTCGTGCATGAGTAGCACTGATGTTATCCATAACGATGAAATGATTCACAACCAGCAAATAAATGGAAAGGGCTGCATTTGCAGCCCTTCCATTTATCAACCGGAGATATCGCACCGATTAAACCGCTTCCGGTTCTAGCAGTTCATGATGACTCATCGCCACCAGTGATTTTCCCAACAGCCATTCCAACTCTCTATCCGCATCGGTTCCCAACTTTTCTTCAATCAGATGGTACATGCGTTCTAATCCTTGTCGGGAAACATCGACAGAACGTTCAGCAGCAATGATGTGGTGGAAAAGGAATCTTAAAATAGCGACAAATTGACTGTGTTCCAATGCCTGCATCCAGCTTCGACGAAATGCAGCAACGCCATTTTCCAACTCCAGATAAGACGTGAAAAGCAGGAAAATTTGGCTATTCAATGCTGTGGCAAAATCCGTTTTTTTAGGAAAGTGGTGACTGATCCCTGTCCGGGAGATTCCCGTCTGTTGGCTGAGTGTCGTATATGACATACGGTCGTAACCAAGGTTCAGCACCTGATAGACGACGGCATCTAAAATTGTCTGAATCGTGATTTCTGTGTCTTCTCTACTACGCTTAGGCATAATGTGACTCTCTTAAAATGAGGTGAGCCTCACCTTTTGTAAGCACATTATGCCAAGGTAAGAGGCACTTCACCTGATGATCCATGCAAAAAATACGGGAAGTCAAATTGCCTCTCTGCTTTCTCAAGCAATATCGCTCAGCAATATCGGAGTTCCCAACGTTCAATCAAAAATAAATGAACACCATTCAAGCTGTCCTCAAGTTACATTCTGACCCATCTTGCAAATCAAACGATGACTCACATTGATGTGCTGATATCGTCACCTGACTCTCTCCGATCAGGTCACCGAATTGAAATAGAATGGTGTTCAATCAAGCGCCCAGATATGATAACGCCTGAATATAGCGGTTATCATCTCAGATCTATTGAGTAGAACAATGATATCGCCTGAATTCTGTTACCCCCTTGGCATGAATCCTGATGATTATGAGAGTTTAATCACATATAAATATTTCTTAAGTCTCATGTCCCCCAATCGTTACACAAAATCAACGTGTTACTGAACAATCTTCATACCATGAAGATCATCCATTGTGATAAATCAACTTGTTGGCGGTGATTCAGGTATATACTCGGGCAATAGTGTGTCAATCACACGATCAGAACATTCGAGTATTAGTTCCTAACTAATGGGGTAACTTTATGAATACAAATGACAATATAGAAAACGAAATCTGCGAAGCTTGCGGAACACTCGGTGAAATCGGCTACATCATCAAAGAAGGTGACGATGTTGCAGAAGTCACTGTACTCGCACATGGCGCGGCAGCACTTCAGGCTGAACTTGACAAATACATTGCACTCGCGAAACAAGTCTGCGCTGATGTGAAATATGAAACCACACCAATCACTGACGATGCACAAGAACTCCATGCTCGCTTTCAGTTTGAAGTCAGTGCTGAAAAACTGATTTTTGAACTCAAATCTCGCTCTCTGGTTCGCGGATAAATCATTCATCTCATCCCACATCGATGAATACCAATCACAGAACCATTTAGGGTTCTGTGAGTTTTGACTACAGACATCAATACCTTGTGTCTGTGGTCGATTTTTGTGTTTCTCTTTCGATATACGTCTCACAACAAGCCATCAGATGTCTCTCGGCAGCACACCTTTTACCGTGATGTTTAACCCACTGCTCAGCATTGCAAGCCATGCATCGATCCGCCATACTGCATCTATTCACCGTTTATGTTCAGCGTTTTTATGTTCAACATGTTTATATTCAGATATGCAGTGCATCCGCTTCTGACAGTGGTTCTCGGATTACTGACTTTCAGCTTTGCTCAGATAGCCGCCGCTCAAGGGCTGAATCATTATCAGATCCTCAATTATCTGGATAACTACGGCAATTTGGATCTCAGTGGCAAACCATTCGCTGAATTGCCATCCGGTCTGGTGATTAAACGCGATCTGGATATTTCCCGAACCCCGATTCGTACGCTGCCAAGAGACATCGATATTCAGGGAGCGCTGATTGCCACCAACTGCCAATTGGCAACTGTACCTCCCGGCATAAAGATTAAAGGCTACGCCAATTTACTCGGCTCCCAAATCAAACGTTGGTCACGCGGTGTTCGAGTCGGTGGTTATCTCAATTTTACCGATACACCATTAGAAAAACTGCCCGCCAGACTCAGAGTCAAAGGTGACTTGAGTGTCATTCGAACCCCACTGACTGAACTCCCTGATGGCCTGATTGTGGAAGGAAATTTATATATCGGCGGCTCAGGAATCCATGCATTTCCGGAAACAATGACAGTGAAAGGAAATATCTATCTGGGGGGGAACACCATCAAAAAATGGCCGAAGAATTTAACACTGGATGGTGCCGTAGCAAGATAGCCTTGCTACGGTAAATTATCAGTTTATTGTTTGCCCATCTTATCGTTTGCTCATCTTATTATTTACCCATGAATGTGCCCTGAGCTTTTGCCGGATGACTTCATTTTTACCGGACTGAAACTCGATGATGCACTTAAGCTTGTGGCTTGTTTTTCACCGGGTTGGCATAACTGGCAAGCAGATATTCATGCGCACCTTCCGGCAAACTCGCGAGCTTTTGTTTTAGTATCTCTCGGGTTTCAAGCGTCACGTCATCTCCTTCACATCCGGCAGCCAGTAAATTGATTGGAAACAACTGATAATGTTGATGAATTTGCCGATCAATCTCTTCGGCCAGTGCATCAGGTGTTGCGAAATCTTGGTCAATCACGTCACCAAATGTCACATGAATACGCCCTTTTTCGCCCACAATTCCTTGAATGATACTTTCAATATCTTCAAATTCTCTTTTCTCATAGGTGCCCAGTGTCGCTTTTTCATACAACTCTCTGGCTTTGGCCAAATCACAGGGATCATTTTCGTACGCAATCGCCACCGGCACTATTTTCAGCGACTTGGCATACGTGGCAAAATCAATTTTTTTACTGCGACCTGCCACATGAAACATCTTCAGAATAGCCGGATCCGTAAAGTCATTACCATCTTTTGCCCGCCCTTCACGCTGGGCAATCCAGATAGAATGACCCGTATCCAACGAACTTTTGATATAACCGGACAGTGTCGACAGCGCTTTCATCATTTCGCGTGGCCCTTTGGCAGAACGCTTGACGATAAAGCTCTTATTCAGTTTCATCAGTTCCGTGGCACACGGCTTACGTAACAGATTGTCACCAATTGCGATTCTCACCGTTTGATGACCGGAAATATGCAGGCCATAGTTCACCAGCGCCGGATCCATCGCAATGTCACGATGATTAGAAACAAACAGATAAGCCTGATTTTTATCCAGCTTGTCCAGACCGGAATAGGTCACGCCACCGGTTGTCGTTTCTAATGTTTGATCAAGGTATTTTTTTACTTCAAGCTGAATGGCCTCAACAGAAGTCAGTTTCCGCCATTTGATCTTCAGATACATTTTGACCCAAGGACTCATCAGGATTTGTATCCACCCGGCATGGTGCTTGAATCGATGTTTAACAATTGCATGAATAAATTCATCGTCTTCAATGAGACGATTGATAGCTGCAGGAATTTCATCGTCTTCGTAAGGACGAATCTCTGCATAAGGATCGGTAATTGATGTCATTATAATACTATATGATTCGAAAAAAACTGGCCCATTCTACGCACACTTCCTCGTATTCGCAGCTATTGTTAGAAAACAGACCCTCAGGTCTGACCAGTATAGCATTATTCTCGGAAGTGATAATGAAATCGATCACATCCTTTTGTTATCACAGTCACACTCAATAAAAGCAACTAATTGAATATAGTCGAGTTTATTTGGCTTTTGCTGATGGACAAGTTAACCTATGCGCGTTTGATAAAGAGAGACCAGCCATGCACTACGCCATTCAAGTGGACTCAGCCACGACCGATTACCTTCAGATCACCGCTCGGAAAAAATCGCTGAAACACGTGTTTCTTCTCATCGAGCAAGGCATGGCGTTATTGAAACTAGGCAAGCATGAGTACGCAGCCACCGCAGAGCAAGCCTTATGGGTCCCCTGCCAGTGTCTGCATGCATTGACGATTCTTCCACAAACGCGTCTAACGCGCATCGAATTTTCAGCTCGCTTGCGCCACAATTTTCCACCTCAGGCAGGATTTGTGGCACTCAGCCCTTTATGTCGTGCCGTATTAACGCGCCTTGCCGAGACCACACCACAAATGACGGTTTACTCACATCTGCTCGGCGTGCTCACTGATGAAGTGCTGCATTTCCGTCCTGAGCTGCGTGAGAACAAATTCACGCATTTACTCAAGCAGTGGCAAACCCAGTATCCTCAACCCGTTGAAGGCATTTCACCGGAAGTTCATCTCATTTTGTTATTACGTGAAGCACAGAAAAAAATGCAATCCGGTGTCTCCGCCAATCAAGTCGCCGATCAGCTTTTTGACGGACAACTGGCGCAACTGAATCAATTGCGCCAGAGTTTGCTGGAATACAGCCGCGACGTACAGTGATGGCGTCGATCCATGAATCAAGCGTATCGCCAAACGGATACGCCGCTTCGATGACGTGACGCCTGAGTCACTAGTAACTGATCTCAAGATCGGTATCCGGAACACAGCAACACGCCAAGACCATACCCGCTTGGCGATCTTTATCTTCCAATGCAGGGACATCCGGCTGAGACACTCGCCCTTGTGTGACTTTCACCCGACAAGCGCCACACAACCCGGCCCGGCAACTATTGCTGATCGCAATCCCCTGATCTTCCGCCTGTTCCAACAATGTCTGTTGATTATTTCCCGCCACCTTTTCGCCGTTAATTGTCAGCGTCACGTTCAGATGTGGGCGTTCAGCAATTTTCTGAGCCCCGAATGCTTCTTGATGATAATAGTGCGCCGGCAAGCCTGCTTTCATCAGGAGGTTTTTCGCTTTTTTCATGAAACCGTCCGGCCCGCAAACAAACACCTGCCGCCGTTCCACATCCTGCACCTGACGCAGGTGTGACAAAGAAAAACGCCCTTTCAGACCAAACCACTCCTGAGGGGGCTGTGTCAGCGAAATAATCACCTTCAAACCCGAATGCTGATGATTCAAATGTTCTAATTCTTCACGACACGGAATATCATCCACCGAGCGACACTGATGATAAAACACCACATCCCGCATTTGTTGATGATCCGCTAAATAGCGCAGCATCGACAACATCGGCGTGACGCCACTACCGGCAGAGAGCAGCAACAACGGGTAATGGGATGAATCGGATTGCAAGTGAAACTGACCGCCCGGTGCTTGTGCCTGAAGGATGTCTCCGATTTGAAAATGATCGAGCAACCAATTCGACACCTGACCATCACTGACCCGCTTCACTGAAATCGCCAGTCGTCCCGGCCGGGACGGGCTGGAAGACAACGTATAGTGACGGTTGATCGTTTCTCCGTTGATGGTTAACGCAATCGGTAAATGCTGTCCCGGCAGATAAGTCAGCGTTTGCCCCTGCTGTGGCTCCAGCCAGAACGTGACAAAATCGCGGGCGATCTCTTCTTTTTCGACACAAGTCAGCGTTTGCCACTGCGGCTGCTCATCCGGATATTGCTCTTTTTCTTTATATTCCAGCACTTCCACAACATCATCGGTCTGAATCATCCCCGCAGTCCGAACCACCATATTCTGACCGAAAAAGACACCACCGGATGCATCGCGCCGGAATTGTACTAATGTTTTCAGCGGCTCTTGCGACGCCCTCAACTGGCCACTTTCTGGCTCGACTGTGGCTAAAATACAGCGCTTACAAGGTTTAACGAGTTCAAATTCAGCGGTGCCGATCCGAATACGCTTCCAGCCATCTTCGGCAAAAGGTTCGGTACCGGAAATCACAATATTGGCTCGGAACTGTTGCATAACATGCTGTTCAGGACTGCGGCGATTGAGCTCATCCAATGAACCCTGACTGATGATCAGTAAAGGATAGCCGTCGGCGAACCCCACTGCATTACCGACCGATTCACGATAACGCTGTGAATGTTCACCGGTAAAGATCAGTTCAACCTGCCGATCAATCACCCGGCTAAACCAATCATTCGCTTCATCGGTGGTGGTATAAGCCGTGAAGGTATCACGCCAAACCGTGGTGGCAATTTCCTGCATTTTAAAATCCGCATAGCGGATCCGCAGCGGCTCTTCGCCCTCAACCTGAAACAGTACGCCGTCAGGCATCAGGGCCGAACGCACCGTCACCAGTCGGGGAAATTTCCGGGCTGTAACCATACTACCGTCCGCTAACGCCAACATAAAGCGTCGATCAAATGCCAACCCTTCTTTATCCGCCCAGCTTTGTGACAGTGAAATCCCACCCACGGATTTCACCGGATAAATATGAATCTGATCGACTTGTGCTGACATGCTGATTTCCCTTTATTTTTGAATCATGACCGATAAGCATATCATGATAAATCCCCCATCCAAGTGCTCCAGTAACCTTTTATTGAGCCGCCCATATTTAATAGATGAAATGGATTACTTTTTCTTCTATGATTCACACGCATTCACTAAGTTCTCCCCCAGATTCACGCGGGTGAACTGACATTTTAGTATCAGAGATAAAGGTGGAATCTTTCATGACAATACTCACGCTGACCCGACCCGACGACTGGCACGTACACCTGCGGGACGGAGACGTTTTGCCAGACACAGTCAAAGATATCAGTCGCTACAATGGCCGTGCCCTGATTATGCCCAACACAGTTCCACCAACCACCACAACCGATATGGCCCAGGCTTATCGACAACGAATCATGGATGCTCAGCCTCAGCCCGGCTTCACGCCCCTGATGTCGCTTTATCTCACCGATAACACCACGCCAGAAGAGATCCAACAGGCCAAATCATCCGGCATCGTTGTGGCAGCCAAGCTTTATCCGGCCGGCGCAACCACCAATTCCGATTCGGGTGTCACTTCGGTCAGCACCATTTATCCCGTCCTCAAAACCATGCAAGAGACAGGC
Organism: Vibrio gazogenes; assembly: GCF_023920225.1. Classification (NCBI taxonomy): domain Bacteria; kingdom Pseudomonadati; phylum Pseudomonadota; class Gammaproteobacteria; order Vibrionales; family Vibrionaceae; genus Vibrio; species Vibrio gazogenes. The sequence goes on along the minus strand of NZ_CP092588.1, from coordinate 326,176 downwards.
ATGCTGCTGCTGATCCATGGTGAAGTCACCAGTCATGATGTTGATATTTTTGACCGGGAAACCACCTTTCTGAGCGAGGTACTGGCACCGATTGTGCGCGATTTTCCGGATTTGAAGATCGTCGTCGAACACATTACCACGGCAGATGCCGTCCGATTTGTAGAACAAGCCGGCCCTAATGTCGCAGCCACGATCACCGCGCACCATCTTTTATATAACCGCAATCACATGCTGGTCGGCGGGATTAAGCCGCACTACTACTGTTTACCGATCCTCAAACGCAATACACATCAGCAAGCACTGATTCAAGCCGCTACATCCGGCAGCCCGAAATTCTTCCTCGGCACCGACTCGGCCCCGCATACCAAAGCCAACAAAGAAAATGCGTGTGGCTGCGCAGGCTCTTATACCGCGCACGCTGCGATTGAGCTGTATGCAGAAGTCTTTGAACAGGCGGGTAAATTGGCATATCTCGAAGGCTTCGCCAGTCATCACGGACCGGATTTCTACGGCTTACCGCGTAATACTGACACCATCACACTGGTCAAAACCCCTTGGCAGGTCCCTGAAGTGCTCCCGTTCGGCTCGGAAATCGTCGTCCCGATTCGCGCCGGTGAAACCATCGCATGGCAGGTCAAATCAGACGTTTGAATTTTTTGAGCGGGCATAAGCCCGCTCTGCAATATGCTTGTCATCCCTTGAAGTTCTAGACAGATGTGTTCAATCGAGGCTTTGTTCAACGGACGCTACCGTTGATCACAGTCAGCGTCCAACACTCGGATATACCAATCAAGAGAACTTATGTACAAACTGATATTCACATTAGTCACACTTATTCTCGTTGGCGTCGGCCTGAGCTTGTCTCTGCCAAAACTAACTCCTTCAGGCCAGCAGCAAGGTTTTCCGAGCGTCAACATTGACCAAACGTCGGAGTCATCACCAATTCTAATCCGCGATTTTTATCTAACCCCCCCGCTGCCAGAGGATGCAAAATTCACACTGCAACTGGGCATGTATCCACAACTGCCCCAGGCACAAAGCTTCGCTAAAACTTTACCGGTAGGAAACCATTACCGCATCGTCAAGACAACTGATAACCAACGATTTTGGTACCTCGTGTTAGAAGGCAGCTATCCATCACAAGAAAAAGCCGCATTAGCACAACAAGATTTGAAAGCCGATCAGATTTCGTCTAGTTTAAAGTTACTTCCGAAGCAACTGAAAGAAAAATAGGGTGCTGCCATATGCGCATGAATTACCTACCCCCGTTGAGAAATGACCAACAGATGGTCCGAGTCGTCAAAGACGGTGGGGCGAATCACCCAATGACCAGCCACACTTACCAATTGGGGACAGCTTTTGGGGAGTACCTAGAAAACCATCATCTGCACGCTTCTTCCGCGCCCCCGGCAACAGAACAGCGCCTGCGTACACTTGAAGTGATGGCGCTACCGAGTGGCTCGCTTCGTAAACCGGGCGCAGAGCACCATGGCGGGATTCTTCCGACCCGCACCGAGTCAGCGCACTTCCACCAATTGAACCCCTCAACCCAACAGTATTTTAATGGTCGGGGCGGTGAACAAGTACAAAATCGCCAAGCATTAGCAGCAGGCACCAAACTGAGAACGCAATTAGCGCCGTCGGCAACCAACAAACACTTGTATAAAAATACCCTGACGCATCACGCTCACCACCCAGCTCATCGTGAAACATCTTTGCACCAAGGTCATCACCATCATCGCCACCCAATCAGCCATTGATTATCACTTTGACTTGGCTTGGCGTTAAGGTCAGGCCCGGAGCATTGGGTTCGGTCCCATTCTGGCCAGTCACTGCTGTCATCGTTGTCGCTGGCGCTGCCATAAAAATGACTTTCAAACTCCCCAATTCATGCTTCACTGGCCCCATAATCAAGCTTGATACAATTCCCATTTCAATGCCTGCTTCATCACCATTTGACATTTCAACCATCGTCATCAAATTGTGAACAGGCATGACTTCGATCAGCACATTATCCACATTAGGGACAGCCATGTCCGTCATCGCAATATTGGGATACGGAATCGGTACGACCGCTAAAGCGACCTGAGTTTTACAAACATCTGGCATTCCCATATGCATCGCGGTATTTTGTGTATTGGCAAACATACTCTTACCTTATCGTCTTAAATTCACTGTTGGAATAGCTAACCCATATTGATGCGCTCACCATCGATACGGACTTCTTCTTCTGCGATCAACATGTGCTGCTTTGCCGTTAGGTTCATCACATCGTCCGCGCTAGCTGACACCGACTGAGCGCTTAATATCATCTTCTGCGCTTGCTGAATGGACGTTCCCTGGGCACTTTGCATAAGGTGATCCGCCGTAATCGAGATACGATTTAAGGCGAGTAGTTCGAGCTCATCCTGCGTTTGAAATGACATCTTCGGCGCAATCCAACACACATCATTGTGACTCTGTATGGTGGTTTTCCGGTCACCTTCGCGCTGTAAAATTTGCACGATGATGAGGTTATGTTGATACTCGATAAACGCCACAACATCGCCAATTTCGACTTTGACTAACAAGCTTTCCGCCGCTTTTGCTAAAAAAAGCTGATCAATTCGCCATGTGTTTTGCCCTTCCTCAACGCCTGTCACTCTTCCGATATAACTTTCCGGCATGGGCTTTGGTTTTGCGGATTTGGGTAGTTTCAAGAGATGATTCATTTCACTTCCAACCTTTTTAATGACTCATAAAAGAACGTAATCGGGAATCCATTGCTTGTTGCGTTTTATCTGTCTCTAACAAGCCTTGTTTTTTGGTACCGTGCCAACGGCATTTCTCTTCCACCAGTGCATGCACATTGGTGCGCTTTACACTGCATTGCTCAAATCGACACTTGCTGGGCCTCGCATAACTTAAATTTGTATAGACCAATTGACTCCCGGTAAAGTCGACAGACTCAAGGGTCGCATGCTGAAAACTGGCCTGCGTTAAATCACTCTGAACGAACTGACAATCCAACAACTGAGCTTGATTAAATTTTATATGGCTCGCTAACGCCCAACTAAAATCACACTCCGATAAGTCGCTCGCAACAAACAAAGATTTTTGCAGCTGTGCATGACGAAAATCACAATCGCGCACTTCACTATTAGAGAAATTGCTGTTGTTCACTTTCGCCTGATAAAAGCTCGTGCCAACCATTCGACTGTGATTACAACTACAATACTGAAAAGACAGGCCCGCAAAATCCAAACCACTTAAATCACAGTTCAGTAACAATACACGGAGAAATTCACACTGTGTGACCTGTAATTTGGTGAAGTCTGTATCCGTCCATGAGACATTCTCAAACTGTGCCTGGTGAAACACCGTGTTTTCCATGACCACTTTGGCCACAGACACCGTTTTCCACTGGCAATGATGGAATTCAGCCTGACTCATATCTCCCAATGTGATATTGCACGACTGCAAATGAACCGCCTGCCAAATAGACCCAGTCAGCACACTATCCGTCACCATTAACTTATGCACGCTTCCCTTCCACTGAGTTTTTAATAAATTACTCGCCGTTATCTTGCTGGAAAAATAAGTATTATCAATAAACTGGCTTTCAACCATCTGACACTCAATAAAGTGAGCACGGGTCAGATCGCACTGACGAAAAACACAACCATCGAATTGACACTGAACAAAATGTCCGCCTGTCAGATCAAGTCCATTAAAATTGACTGATCGAAAGTCCATATTCTGTATTGGCTTGCGAGCCGCGATAGCGGCTTGTATCTGTTGATACATACCCAACATTGGCTCCTTCATTTGTTATCATTCCTCATCATGCAGTTAACGACGGCACTGGGTAGCGCACCATTTTTGCTAGGTGACAATGTTGAAACTCTACCTCTCGCATATTGGTTTGGTGAAACGTCACTAGAGATAAATCACTATCGCTAAACCTTGTCTTGCGTAGATTCGATTGATAGAACACCGCCTGCTCTCCTGAGCAATGCAACAACTGTCCTTGAAACAGCAAACAACTGTGCCACAGTGATTGATTCAATGCGCAATTCGTCAGTTTTGCCAAACTAAAATCACAGTGCTGAAAAACGCTCGCACTAAAACAACAATGTTCAAACGACACGTTACGAAAACCACAATATTCCCAATGACCGTGACTAAAGTCCGCTTCTTCACAGGTGTATGTCGCATCTATTTGTGTTTTTTGCGCCTGTATCTGCGAGAAATTCCCATGGGACACATCCGTTTTTAAGAAAGCACACCGAGTCAACTTCGCCTTTTGCCATTGGCTGAGTTGCAATGGACATTCTAAAAAAGTACATAAAGAAACCTGTGTATCCGGCCATCGTGTCTCTTTTAAACATGACTGAATAAACTGAACACCAACCCAAATCGATTTCGAGAAATCACTCGACGAGAAGTCGCTTGAGACCAGCTGCATTTTGCTAAACTGTGACGCCATAAAAAGACCTTGCTCAAAGTGACTCTCAATGACTAAGGTGTGATCAAATGTGGCTTGTTGACAACGCAGACCTCGGCAGGCAACCTGCGATAAATTCGCACGAGTAAATCGGCAGCCATCGAAGCAGGCACCATCCAGATTGGCTTCAGTTAAGACCACGCCATCGCATAGGCAGCCTGCTAAATTAGCATGAGTCAGATTCGCCCTTTCCAGCATCACATCACGTAAATCCTGACCTCGGAGATCCAATCCGGACAAATCCGCACCAAATAAATCCCGGCCAGCCAATGAGTCACCTTGTGCAAGGCAAGAGAGCACTTGCTGGCGCAAGAGTCCAGCCCCTGCAACAGACACATGCCGCGGCTGGTTGACATGAGGAGACAACTGCCGAGCCCGACGCTGGGATTTTAACATTAGCTGATGGGCATGAGCCTGTTTCCGTGCCGCACTGGCCGCTTCTGGTAATGCTTGTTGCACTTGCTCATCCGCTTGTATCAGGACGACCTCGGAAAAACGAGCCAATAGACTCGCTTGAGGTTCGTCTTCATGCGGTTTTGGCTCCTGTTTGAGCTTCGCCTGCAGCGCTTTTTGAGACTGGGCCATTTGTTCTTTGGCCTTCTGGACCTGTTGGCGAGAAAATTCAATATACGGCGTCAAATCAAAATCTTTTTTGTCGATCAGTTCCTGAGGAATCGGACCTAACTCCGGCATGCCATTCTGTCGTGTTTTTTGTTGCGCAAAGATGTTATCCCAGTCTAACTCAGGGTGTTCTGATTGCATTTGTTTTAGTAGTTTCAAACGCTGTTTGGCATTCTTTGCTTCTTGTTCCGCTTGTGCTTGTGCATAAAGCTTCGCCCGCCGCGCGGTTTCTTCTTCGCTATGTTGCGGCAATAACGGTGAAGCGTGAAAGGCGTGCCCTGCCGCAGTTTTCGGGTCTAAACGCTCTTTGAGTACCCGTTGAAAATAGGCTTTATCGCGAGGAATATCCTCAACATTTTCAAGGGCAAGCAAAAGATTTTTAATATCCAGCCCCGCCGAATCATAGGCAGGTGACACCCCACGGTGAATCGCTATACCAAGTTCCAATTCAGGAAAAAACCAAACCGTATCAATATGTGTAGAAATTTCTATAAAATCTGAATGTTCGTGATGCTCTTGGGTCACAAACGCCCTCACCAGAACATTAGGCAGATGACCTTCTATCCGGCTTTTTTCTGGGTGGAAACCCGACAAAACGTAGTGTTCACTGGGTAAAAAGGGCGTTTTTTGTTGTTGGGAGGGCGGGGCCACATTAAAGAGCCGAGGATTGGTATCATCAGGCAGCCCTGGGTGGGTATGATCCAACCAGTGTTGATCGTAGGTACCCTGATATTGGGCGCGTTGTGGGTGTGTCAGCTCTCTTGGCAGAAAATTCGCCACTTCGCGCTTTGCTTTGTCCGGTGCAATCGATTCCTCTGCCAGATAGAGGTTAGCGAGATGGTAAACGTCTTTTTCCCTATCAAAATTGGTTTTATTCAAAACCCCTTTGCCTTGTGGGTTTTCAGTAAAACCCTCTCCGCCATAGGACTCGGCATCGCCTAACGGCATCTGAATAAAAGGTTCAGGCGCACTCACCTGTTTGCTGCGCAATAAACCACCTGAGTGGCAAGTACGATTACCGATGACACGAACAGACTTCGCCACGTCACCCATTTTAAGCTGCACCATCATTTGGGTAACTGGCTTGGCCTCTTTGGCGTAGGCCGTCCCTGCTAAAAGACACTCAAAGCGGCCTTTTGCATGGCCTGTATCCAAAATAATACCTGTCGACAGATAAGGCTGTAACCGAAGCCACTGGGTGCTTTCGTCCAGTAATGTTGGTGTTTCACCAAGCTGAAAAAAACTCAATGCGCTAACCACAAACTGATGACCTTGCAAGTCATAGGTTTGTTTTAACAGGCTTAATGTGGAAGGCTTAATGATTTGCATATCACAGAATAGAAAGAATCCCCTCCAATGTTATATTCGTGACGGCTATCTGCACGGACAATAATGACTCAATGGTGCGGCCAGCCACTGGTGCTTCATTGAGGTCTATTACCGGGCCTTCACTGTTCTCACTTTTCATTTTTACACCGCTAAAATTGGATATATCAGTTGAGATCCCAAGGACACTCTGCATGTTTGTACAAGCGCCTCCAGATAAGTTTGTATCAGACTTTGCACCTAGAAATGTGTTCATCGAGGTGGTCATGCCGGTGACCATGTTCGTATCAGACCTAGCACCTAAAAAGCTGCTCATCGAAGTCGCAGCCCCCGTCACTGTGCTTGTATCAGATTTTGCGCCTAAAAAGTGGCTCTCCGACCTCGCATCACCCGATATGGAACTGGTCAAGTGTGAATCTCCCGTCACCGTGCTTTTATCCACCTTGTTCCCATTAAAGACGCTTGTGGTGCTTGTATTACCGTGTTGCTCACTATGATTCTCAGTGTCGCCAACAACGACGGAACTCGAATAAGATTGAGCAGCAATAAAAGAAGGAGCGGATGGCGGTGGTGCACCAGTGCCACTTAAATTGATACTTTTTCCCGTCACATGGTTACTGTTATAACTGGAGCCGTCGGGTAAATTATTACAGATATCAATAATTTCCTGATTAGGTATTTTGCCATTAATAAAACTGAGGTCGCTTTCATCCACCGCCTCAGTAAACGGCCCCTGATAAGAGACATTGACGCTTTTATTGGTTTTAGAAAAACTCTGCCGCGTGTTGGTGTATCCGACACTGTAATCCTGCTCACTATGGCTTTCACTGAAGTGACTGCCTTGTGACACACTGGCATTTGCTAATCCCTTCGCTCCTTGCCCGGTGGTGGAATAACTGAAGGAGCAGCCGTGATCATAATCCGCCCCACCAAATTTAGCGCCCAATACAGTTGGGTTTCCATAGGCGCTCTGCACGATCGTCATCGCGGTTTTCAGATCAGGCGTGGCTTCACTGCCAAAATGAATATTGAGGCTATCCCCATAACTGGTGTTACAACTGCTGCCCCAGTTCGTATTAAACATCCAACTGTTATTGCGCCATAAAGCGGGCTGAATGGTTTTTGAACCATGAGAAGAGACCACTTGTTGAATTTGGGGAATCTCGCTCTCATTGTCCCCTCGTCCGATCATCACAATAGATTGTGCGGCAGGCGCACTTTGTGCCCCATCAGAGAGCGCGACCCAATGGGTGATATCAGTCCCAGTGTCGGTGACAAACTGCACGACACACCCCATTTGTTTTTGCCGAATAATAGGGTCATCGGCTTGCTCCAATCCAAACTGTGTCGTCGCAAGCTCAGTATGAAAATCGCCTTTCTCCAAAAAATAACTGCTTTTGGGAACAGCGCTTTCTACCACTGTCGCTAACACACTGCCCTGATGGGTATCCTGAATATTAAATGGCGTGATTAATACATCGCTCTGTTTCGCTGCTGCCCCCTTTGGTAAAGGAGTCGCTTCAACGGACCCAGTGTAAGGGCTGTGCTCCGAGACTTTATGGGTAATCTTCGTCACGACAAATACGCTGCCATCAAACTGAGCTGGCATTAAATTGGCGGCTGTGGAGTGCGGACTGTCGGCATGCTGGCCTTGACTCATTAGGGTCCCTTTTGGATTTAAAGTAGAGGCAGCACTGGGACGAGTGGCTTGTTGAGTCAGAGTAAACGCATACCCCGGGCTCAGCAGATAGCTCGTCGCCTCACCCGTTAACGTTGTTTGTTGGCAGGCAAGTTGTTTGTCAATATTGGACAGACTTTCTTGTGACTCATCCTGATTGACGCCATAGGCAAAGGTCTTATAAAAATGAAAGTCCGAATGATCGCGCTTCCCGTCAGCCACCGGGTAACTGGTTACTTCTGCGATGTCATTGGTTTCCCAGTTTGCCTCCCGGTGCGTTAAAACACTCGATACTCCCTGAGTGGTTAATTGGGTTTTATAGCTCAGATTACACAACAGATCGTTCTGCTGAAGCCCGAGATCCGCGATGCTGGTATAACTGTAACGTAGGGCAACATCTCCATTACTGGCGCCCGGTATGGCCACGCCTTGCTGACGCGACGGCTGATTAGAAAAAACTAAGGTGAGGCCCTGATCACCATGAATAAAGTAGAAATGTATGGCGGCTTTGTTCATCAGCCGTTGTAACATAGCGAAGTCCGTCTCGCCTGCTTGCAGCCAGTCTTGCACCCGCGACGCCGACCACCCGGTAATGCGATAATCCACGGTAAAGCGCTCACCATAACGAGACGTTTCAGGCTCAAGTAACGCCGCAAGGACACCTTGAATCGTCAAGCCTTTATAAACTTGATACTTATTGCGCAGGGTTAAAGGAAAAAGCGGAGACACTAGCTCAGCGGTGAACTCACCCGGTGCACTTAAACTCACAGAACTCACAATGCCTTGAAAATAACGGGACGGCAACGGCGTATTTGGGTTACCCGGTAAAGCACTGGCCTGATTAGGCACCGGTTTAAAATCGGCGCTGTAACCGAGTTTGGCCTGTGCCCACTGCCCCAGAAGATCAGCCGCGACACCCTGGACATCAGGGAGTGACTTAATGGGTTTGTCCAGTGCCGATAAGCCACTAAAGTCACTGAACGGTTGCTGATTACGTTGGGCGACATCATTTAACCCATTGCCCCGTAACACTAGGGTAAATTGATAAGGTTCGGAAACCTGCTCCTGCCCTTGTAGGGAGACCAAGCGAAGGTAATTGGCATTCAACGTCTTGGCGTCATGGCCCACATCAACAGAAAACGACAGCGACGTGTTAAATTGTCGTCCTCCCTGCAATGCCATATAGTCTAAAGGCAAGTCATTCACGCTCATCCGCACCACACCCCAGTTATACCCATTAAAAATGCTTTGGTTAAGGTATTGCAGAAAGAGTGCCAACCATATAAGACTTTATAAAACAAATGGTTAAATTATTTCTTATTGTGTCTCAGTCAATGCTTATGGGTTAAACGATCGGCGGCTGGGTGATTCCTTACCCACGGCATCAGCGTCATTGATAGGGTAAAATCTGAGGCGACACTATTCATGCAATAGATCCTCTTTGGTGGCGACTAACTGGTAGTCAGAGCCCATATCGGTGATCAGTTTGCGTAACTCATCACGCCATTGTCGCTCGCTTTTCTCTGGGCCATAGTATTACCACTTTTCGTTGTTAGCCGCAGAGGACACTTGAATAGGCAATGCTGTAAAACCAATTTTAGTGAGGGCTTTTTGCGAAGGTAAGTTGTGGTCATACACCTTGGCATAACAACAGCGCATCCCTTTTTGCTGTTCACCAATATTAAGCAAAAGGGTCACCGCTTGTGGCCCCAAACCGTAGCCTTGGAAATCTTCCCCTAGCCAGTAATAGAAAAAACCTGTGCCGTTAAAGACTTCTAAGCAAACTGAGCCAATAAAACCCCATTCTTGATGGATAACGGCATAGAGATAATGATTTGGGTAGTGGCGACAGTCGTGTAACCAGCTTAGCCAGTCACCATCATTATGAAAGTCAGGTAAATTACATAGGGTAGCGACACTTTTATTTGCGTCACTTTGTTTGGTGTAAGCCCAACGATACGCATCAATATGGAGAGGCTCTAGCAGGGTTAATGTTATCTCACCCGCACTTCCATTATTTAGATAGGTTGTTTCTTTTGTGTTTATATAATTATATTGAATCCAGTCATAATATTTACCAAATTCGCGTTCATTATAATGTTTCAGTAAAGCGCATCTCAAAATATGGCTCGCTTGCCGAGGATCGCCTAATTGCACATAAGAGCATCAGCGATGAATAGCATTGTCCTTTTGTAAAGCGGATAACTTAGCGGCTCTCCATCAGATTTTAATATCGCATGACAGATATCAATCATCATCACCCAATCACAAAGCCATACCGAAAGATCAAGCATAAGTACGTAATCAGATTGAGAATGGCGTGATGCTATAAAATAGTCCCTTAAACCCAATATCCAACCCAGCCGATCTCGAGTTTCAATGTCTTGAAACTGAAGGTGTTGCAACTACCGCAACCAATCACTCATATTCAACTGAGCATATTGAGCTTCAGCAAAATCATCAGGCGATGTGGTATTTAATTCAATCACCGAACTTTGTTTTTGTAGTGCAACCATATCCCTTCTGCCTCATAGTCTTGTTCAAACCACTTCAACGTCACTTCAACATAATCAAAAAGGAGTAGCAGAATCAATGCCAAATATCTATGTGACTTTTATAGGTGGCATCCAGTCATTTGGCTTTCTATAAAATTGAACAACAACTGGCTCAAGCGCCTGATTCAGTGGGATTCCAGCCATTCTTTTTATACAGTTTTGTTATATTTTTCATTGAGTGGTTTTAGTCTTTGGCACTGGCATTGAGATAAGGTTAAACAACTCATTACACAACTGGGGGATTTAATACCCGGTGCGTTGGGTCTCATTAACAGGATTTCGATTGAGGAATTAAGTCTAAAACTCGCTATTATGAGATTAAGTACAAGGCAGCACAAATTTTTCAGGCACAGGTCGTCTTGATAAGACTAGATCACCTCGACTCTGCCTTCCAAACATAACCCAACACATCATCCAAAAAGGAAACAATCGACAGGTTTGTTGCGGCTCAGAAGAAGATTTTATTACCTATTCATATTGGCTCTCTGTGTACGCCCAACAATTCAAGGTAAAAATCCACGCTGGGTCTTCATGACCAACCATATCCCCTTACTCGCGACACCGATGACAGACAATGGTATTTCACAAATGATGCAAGCCATTGGGCGTCGATACGTAAGGTATTGCAACTACGCCTACCAACGTAGCGGCACCCTATGGGAAGGTAGATTTAAATCCGGTTTGATCAACGCCCCCGAATACCTTCTTGTTTGCCAAAGATATATAGAATTAAATCCCGTTCGAGCAAACATGGTTAACCATCCCACTGACTACAAATGGTCAAGCTACGTTTCCCACGCACAACAAGAAGAAAGACTAAGCACAAATTTCTGGACACATCACCCGCTGTTATAGGCCTAGGCAAAAACCAAAAGCAACGCTCAGAAACCTACGTATCTTTTTTCCGTGGACATATAGATGAAAAAGAAACACAAAAACTTAGCCTGGTCACTCAACAAAACATGGCACTAGGAAATGATCGATTTAAACAAGAAATAGAACAACTCACAGGACGAAGAGTGACGCCACTAAAACGAGGACCAAAAAGAAAGGAAGAGTGATTTTGGGGTCAGATCAAGAAACTAAAGATGGCGCAGACTGCCAAGCTTTAATCAGTTTGCTTCAATCATGACGCAACGCCTCGTCCCTACGGAATAGTTTTGGATCTGCCCCCAAATATCCTACTCTTAGTCGGACATTCATCCCATGCCACCCTTTTTGACTGGCCACGCCGCCGTTTGTTGGTCAAGGCCGACACGTTCCCGCCTGGGTTGTATAGCTGTCATGTACTGGTTAGCGCTGCATCCCAGATTCGAGCTTACATCAGGGGGGCCACGGTGTTTTATTCCTAGGATCTGTTTCATTCTTCCCGCACCTCTATTGGCCTTCTGCTCTTGTTTAGTGGTATGAATCCTTTCTTTTGTTTCGTATTTCGTGCCGCCCGTTAGCATCATTTCAAGTGAAGCAGACGGGCCCCGGTCGAGGAGCGAGTTTCAGATTTGCTCTACGCGTGTTTTTGCGATGGGTGAAGTAGGGCGCCACTATTCTTCATCGTTCTACTTCGGGCGTGCCGAGGTTTGCATACCTCCTGGGAGTTCCCCTTTTGCAAAGGCTCGCGTTCTTGGTGAGACACTTCGTCCAGTTCGCTTATCTAGTAGAGCACCCGCTTGATGTATCGCCCTCGATCTTGGGGTGGGGCTTCGTGTCTTTGTTCCCCCTCCGGTGTCCCTGCCATCCGCATGCGCGCCAATCGCGCTATTCGTAGGTCCATCACCCATAAAGAAGTTTTCTGATGCATGGTTCGCGAGTCTTGTCACCGCAGCTTGATAATCAGCCTCAGAGACCGTGCTTTGCCCTTGTTGAGATTGCTCAGTGAGGGCCTTCGTCACCGTCTGTGTGGCTCTGTCCGTGGTAGGGTCCGTGCCCTCTTTTTTGTGTAAGGTGTTTACGTACTCGACGGTGGCGCGGAGCACTTTGGTTCTCTCTTCTTGTGATGACTCGGTAACTAGCATATTCGATGCGGCCGCCAGGCGGTCCCGAGTGTATTTGTCTGACGCACGATGGCACCGCGCTAGACCTTCCTGGCCGAAACTACTGGTCCCTTTTTCTACTTTGCGTGCCCTCGCAGCTACTATCGCGCTATACGCTTTTTCGGGCACGCCGCTTTGTTTCGAGCGCTTACTGGATGGTCCGCCCTTCCGTAGCCCTGATGCATACGCGTTACCGGGGTGCTTCACCCATTTTTTCTGTTGTTTCTTCCCTGCCATCTTACCTCCCGATTTCTCTGGGCACTCGCCTCATCGCACGGTGTCTCCAGAGCATTGGTTGTGATGTTTTTTTGTTATTCGTACACATTGAATTCTGATTATCATTTGTTTGTATTTGCCCCCTTCTCGTTCACGTCTTGTCCCATCTTATATCCAACCCAACCTGGTTTACCGGATATTTGGGGTCACGATATTTGGGATCGTTCAAAAACTATCTAACCCCAAACCCCTTTCTCTACTAACCCGCTCCCAAGCCAACATGTTTTAACCACGTCGAGAACGTGCTGTAAATCTATCTCTACCCCGCTTCGTGCCCACTGCAACCAACGTTTGACATACTCAGCGATGCGTATTGCTGCTGCACCTTGATCATGAAGCTGCTTGAGTTTGTCAATGTGGTTGGCGATGGCGCAAGATGATTCATCAGCTATCGGCCAACTTTTCGTCGTCGTGTTTATTAGGCATATCGATCAATCGAACTCGCTCAGTTTAGGCCTCTGCTGGGGCCTCTTCCGGTGACGGTTCGGCTGCCGCAGCCTCTGGCGCTTGTGCTGGTTGGTTCTTTGCGGCAATCGCAGGAAGAATCGCGTTATCTAAGAAGATTTCTAAATCTTTGAGAATGAGATCTTTGACATCTTCCGTCGTTGGTCCTTCTTCCTCAGCTAAGGTGCCTTTTTTTAAATGTGCCATCACTTCTTCGATAATGCTGGTAAGTGAGGAAGCAAGCTGTTCTTCTAACTTTGGCAACACTAAGCCCAATTGAATTTTAAATGCGATATCTTCTGCCATGATCTATCCCTTTAAATCGGTTTGTTGTGGTTTCCTGATGAACATTTCGTGAAAAACGAGAACGCTGTTCACACTGTTTATACTGTAGATAGCAATTACATTGCCAACTTTTCAAAAAACAAAAAATACATTTAAAAACATTAGCTTAAATTATCATTACCCATTCTTTATTGACTGGAGTGGGTGGATTAAAACCCTAAAAACAGGGGCCAGGTGGGTCATTACACATCCCCAATCGTAAGCTCGCGAACCTAGTCGTGGATATCGGGGCCATTGCGAGATTACTCAGGCTCGATCCCCATCATATCGAACACATTAATTTGCCCGCTTCTTCTTAGAAATATTTCTTGGTATAGCTCGGGAGCGCTCATGTTGCCCCAATCACAAGCGGTATAGACCAGATAAGGCACAATCGAGTGTGGGTCATCGCGTCTTAAAAAATCGGCGGCACGGAGCAATGCGGCAAACGCGTCTTCGCGGGTACGAATGGCCCCAGAGGAGGAGCCGCCTTGCCCATCATCGCCACCACCGCCATCACCTTCCCCATGCGCAGCATCGCCACTTTGGTCCAGTGAAGCGCCTGCGGCCTCATCGTCTGAGGATGAAAGAGAAATGCCCCGGCGCTGTAGTTCTTGGTGCCAGAGTGTCTCTATTTGCGCTAAACATCCGACAAAATCACTAAATGTTGGGCTTTGCGCTGCCAACATCTCATCCAACCAATCCACAAATGCATTGATGGCTTGCTGAGCAGCCACCACGTGAGCGCGCTGTTCTTGCAAAAAGTCACTGGCGGTCGCGGCTAAGCGCTGCTTAAAATCTTGGGTCGTCGCACCTTGCCAGGGTGTTTTTAACTTATTCTGTCGTTGCAGCTTTTCGTAGTATTGCGCATTTTGCCAGTCGTTCCAGCTCAGCTCCTCGCCATCAAGTTCAGCGGACGTTAATGGAAAACTCTGCACGACCAAGGTTAATTTGTTGTTGATCCAACTCAGCGGGTTAGTGCGAAATTCCACATCATCATCAAGCATTTCAGGGTACATTGTGTCCCAATATTGCATACACAACTGCTGCAATAAAAAGGCAGCCGGGGCAATCCCGGCCAATCCTTCCAAGTGAAGATTGGCCTCAAATAACCAAATTCCAAGCTGCAAATCTTTACTTTTATTGGCAAGCGCCTGTATGGCGGTGGTTTTAACTAACGCCCAGTCGGCAACTTTCAGATCGTGGGTCCACACGCCCATTGGCAGTGTAGGGTCATCGTTTTGCCGTGCTTCTTTAATGGTAAAGTAAACCCCATTATGGCGAACGGATTCCCCCACACCATGCTCACCAATGGGGGCTAATAACTCATCCAGGGTCATGCCAAAGTGGCTGGCGATGTATGCTTCCGTAGAGGAAGGATGTGGGTTGACTATGTGCGTCATATGGATGCTCTCTATCTTGCCTCATCATTTAAATTTGGGCGCATAAGTCGGGAATGAATCGGGAAAAGCGACGGTGTGCCACTGCCCTGTTTCATCCGCCACTTGTGCCTGCAACAGTATGTTCGAGCGACTAATATAGGTCGGACTGCTCAACGGTTTGGTGTTGCCTGACTCGTCCTTCAAGCCAACTGGGACATAAAATGACAGCAAACGAACACCATGAGAGACGTGCATTTCATCGCTGTCATAGCGGCGTAGCCATTGGAATAAGCCCCATTTGCCTTGGCTGATAAAGGTCGCGGTACGTTCCTGCGGATCAATCCTTGGTTTATGCGCGGCGGCCTGACCGGCCATGTCCTGAGGACGGTAAGCCGACCCTTCTGCCCACCGTAATGACAAAGACAAGGGTTCATCAGGTTGCCATGTCAGTTGATCATCGCCATTGGGAAAGCCCGCCACGTGTTTATCATCGCTCAGCGTCCACTGAATCACTTGATTATTACCTTGGCCTTGTTGGTTGGGGGCGTTAAACGTTACCTTCAGTGCCACGCGCCATGTTTTGGTTTTGTCATCCCACGCTTGCTGCATGAACTCACTGATGGCGTCCATCTGTTGGATAAAATGAATCCATGACTGCGGGATTTGGTGATCTTTTTGCCGCTCTTGAGTCAGCAGCGCGAATAAGCCTTGGCTGTCTTGGCGATAACGTTCGAGGTAACGATGCAATGCTTTTAATCCCACATCACCGGCGACGGGTGAATCAGCAAACGGGAATTTACCCGCAACGTCTTGATTGAACTGCTCGGCAATATCGACATACCGTGCGATAGCTAAGCTTTGCTCCGAGCTACTGCAATGCATCGCAACCTGGCGAATAATTTGGTCATGACGAATCGCAAACCAGCCGTCTTCTCCTGACAATTCTCGCATCAGATCCAAAGACGAACACTCTGAGACCGCCGCCTGTTTGAATTTTTCGCCGATCAGTTTATCAAGTAATAACGGCATGTTATTGGGCTCGCCACGCTCAAAATTTCTCAGGTTCTGTAATGTTGCCAGCCAGCGTTGTACCCGCTCGTTACTCAGCCCGGTCTGCGTATTTTGTAAGTAGGTGATTAACGGCTGCGCCTGATTATAGGCCAGATAGCTGAGACGCTGACGTTGATTGGTCAGGTAGGCTTTCAGCGATTTGCCACTGCTTATATCAAACAGCGCTTGACTCAACGTTGATTGCTGCCATTGAGGCGCGTTAAGCGGCTGATAGAGGTGATAGTCTCTCACCAGTTGATCGGCTATTTTTAGCTGCTGAAAGATGAATTTCTGAATCTGCTGATTCAGCCATTGCACACTGGCATAATCACCTTGCTGCTTGAGTAGGCTGTCTATTTGAATCAGTAGCCCTTGCACCTGAGTAAAACTTTTGACCGCGTTGTGGAGGCTCTTTTCCCGATAAGACACGATATCGAGCACCGCCGCTGGTGGGCCCACTTGTTGCGAGGGATGAATCATGGCGTTACTTAATAAACGTTGCGTTGCCTGTTGTAACCGATTTTGTAAAGCCCCAACAAATAGCGAAGCGTGACCAGGTTGCGTTAAATAGTTCTGGTAGTCGGCTAAAGCGGAAATTAACTTTTGTAAGGGAGCGGGTTGCCATAAAATGATTGGCTCTGAAGAGTCAATGAAGGGCGGAAATCCCTCACGGACAAAGCCAATTTTTGTGATGGTATTCAAGCTATTGAGCATAGCGGTTAAGTCTGGCGATTCACTCAATAAACCCCGCTGATCAAACTGAAACAATGAACCAAATGGAGAAGCTGTGACACTGACCAGAGCTTGTCTCACGGCTTGATCACAACGCTCAGGAGAAAAACGGGCCTGCATGCGCGCTAAATCTTGGCTGTTATAGAAACCATGAGGTAGCAAAGCCTGCCGGATTGCATCAAATTGGTGGTCTAAAACAGAACAGGGGCTGCTGGTTACCGATGTGGTCAGCCAATCTTTTTTGGTGGTATTGAGCCAGCGCTGAAACGCTTGACTGGCCGGGATAATCCGCGCCGGTGGCATCGTATTCTGTTCCGGCACTGGTTGCAGGGTGTTATTAAAGCGCTGCACCGCTGCAATCGGCAGTTGTTGGGCGTATTTTATCAGCGCATGATGCAGATGATGGGTGAGATCGTCCAGATACCTCATGATCAGTGAGGTCGAAACCAGCGATCGATTTTCAACGATCCAAGGCTCTGCATAGTTCGCGCGGCGCACCGCCCCTACTATCAACTGGTCGTTTAAATCGATACCTGTGGGCACGGGATTATCATAAAGATAATTCAGTAACGAAGTCAGCTTTTCTGACACGCCTTGCGTGCTGGCCATCGGGCTCGCTAACAACGCTAAATAGTCCTGGTTCTGCACAAAACCTAACAGTTGCGTTTGAAACACCTGCATTGTCTGCATTAATACCGGATAACTGGTTTGCGCGAGATCCTCCTCACTCATCAACAGCGAAAGTTGTTTGGCCCGCAGTTTTAGTCGTGCATCCAACCCGACCAACAGTGTTTTTTGGATGAGATTTTTCGCCACCAGACGCTCTTTGTCTCTTTCTTGCCAATCAAACCAAGAAAGCGGGATCATGAGAGACAGGTTACGTTGACTGATATGATTTAAGCCAATCAATAACTGATAGGTATTGGCCCCGGTGGCACTGTCATCCGGCGCTAATTGGCTCAACTGTTGATAAGTACCGCGCACATATTGGTTCCATTGGTAAAATCGAACAATGTCGATGCCAAGCCAGCCTGTCATCACCACCGCACTCACCAGTGTGCCGATTTGAAAGCGTCGT
Organism: Vibrio gazogenes; assembly: GCF_023920225.1. Taxonomy (NCBI): domain Bacteria; kingdom Pseudomonadati; phylum Pseudomonadota; class Gammaproteobacteria; order Vibrionales; family Vibrionaceae; genus Vibrio; species Vibrio gazogenes. The sequence goes on along the minus strand of NZ_CP092588.1, from coordinate 308,194 downwards.
AACAGTTGGTTGGTAGAAAAGCGGCGTTTTTCTACCATCGATGCAAGGTGGCGCTCAGCAAAAATTTTCTGATGAAAAGCATCTTCGACAAACGCTGTCCGCTGATCATATTGACCACAGAAATAGACCCCTCTCAATGGCGGAGACTCTTGTAATCCACTGCGTGTAAACGCCGATTTTATGACTTCAGTGAGTGGCATTTCCAGTTTGGCAAAGCGGTTCACAAATAACATAAAGTCATCGATTTCAGATAACGCACCACCGCTGGACGCAACACGCAGTTGGGCATTCTGCAAAGCCTCTAACGTGCTGACAAACGCTTCTCTGATCCATTCAATATTGAACGCTCGCTCTAAACGGTAAGGATTTGACCAACCGACCATCTGCTGGCGCTGCGCATCTGGCTGTGCTTGCCAAAAGGCTTCAAACCCAGCCACTTGGTCACAATCAGAAATAAAAACATAAACAGGTAACACGAAACCCGATGTTTTTTGTACCTGCCACAGTTGCTGAAACACACGTTCGCCAAGTGCATCCAACGCACCGGGTTGCGGATCATGAAGCAAGCTTTTTGCAGAAATAACCAGCGTGATATTGTCTAAAGCGCGTTCAGGCCGGAACCAATGCAGTTGATTTAAGGTCTCAGAGAGCTCGTCGCCACAAGTTTCAATCACCACGCCATGATCATAAAAGTGCCACCCACTCCGCTGCCCCAACATGCGTTTCTCTTGTGGTAATAGATTGGCACGGCGACCGGTTTTTACCGATTGAATCAACGCCGCACGATTATCACTGTCTTCACCGATCAGAAGCGTCCAAGGTAAGTGGTAACGCCACTCTCGGCGCGTGATCAAAAATTTAATCGCATTCGCGGCGCGACTGGCATGAATATGACGCCGTCGACGACGAATCGTACTGGCGGACGCCCGCAAGGCTTTACGCTTCTGCCACCCTTGCCCTATTTTCCGCCATGGCCACAGTAGGGTTCGATAAATCCAACGACAACTGCCGACCAATAACCGTGCGGTCCACATCACCACTCGTTTGAGATATTTCACCCCAAAAATGACCAACATAATGGCTAAAATAATCGCAACAATAAGCCCGACCATCTGCCAAAGTGGGTCTTGCCATATCGGCCTGAAGTGTTCGATCAATGGTGATAAACGCACCATCAACTGCTGATACAAACTGGATAATTTATCGACCAGGTAATCCAATTGCCTGAAGAACGACGGGGTTTGGTTGACAGCGTTTTGGATTAGCGTTGGAATATCACTCATGAGAACAACTCTTGATTCAATAGCAACCAAGCCACCACCCCAACAGTGAGAAAGAGCGTAGTGCCGTAGGCAATACCACGATACCAGTTCCCTATGGGTGCTAAACGTTGCTCATATTGGGACTTTAAGTTGTGTTGATAAGCTTGTGGTTGTAAGTAATCGACCGATATCGCCTGATGGCGGGAAACCAGCTTAAAGAGCTTGTCTCGATACTGCTCTAAAATAGGGTCATCACGATACTGCCCGGCAAACCCCAGCCGCAGCACAAGCAGATAGACCGAGGCGAGCTGAATTTCAAAACTATCATGCTTGGAACCTTGCAATAACCGATCGAATTGACGATACAACGTCCCGCCAGCTGAGCAACTCTGATAGAAATAATCTTCTAGTAAGACATCGCTCCAATACGCCTGCCCGATCCAATCTAACTCCAGTATGAAAATTTCATCCGCCATTGCGGCCAAAGCAAAACACGCTTGATCAAAAATAATGGCCTGCCGCTCACTGAGTTTAGCTGTCCAATATTGACGTTGCTGATTCAACCATTGACACAAAAACAGACTCATTGCATGGGCGGCATCTTCATGCGTTGGCGGCTCTTGTAACTTTAAAATGAGCTTGGCTTCCACCAATAACTGTTCGTCTTGTATCCAGTTTTTGACGGTGGCAATTTTTTGATAAAACTCAGTTGTGAGCTCGACCAGATTCAGTGAGGACTGAGGCACGATCAATCTCCTTCATCCAAAGCAATATTGGTTTGATGCGGCAGATGCAAAATAATACGCTTGGGTTGCATGGACTTAATTTTGCCATTGGTACACGCAATGACTAATGATTGTCCGGCTTTGATAAAGCGTTCATCAACTTTGATATAAAACAGAGCATTGCCGGACGACTGTCTGATCCCCGTTGCTTCATCGAATTCCGTCGCTTCAGATTTTGCACCCAACACGCGTTTTATCGATAATTCTTTATGAATGCGAGCTGAAGCGATACGACAATCCGCCAGCCATTCCGCCATCTCAGCAGGAATTTGATTGTCTCTCGCCTGCAATTCAATCAAAAGATCTTGGCCACTCCATGCTTTATCAAAAGCAATCGAGAAGACACCATCCTGCCCTTCTTCAAATGGTAAGCTGGTATAACGTAAATTCACTTTATCAAGTTGCGAAATAATATAGTTGAGCGCAACGTCGATACCACTTTGACAGTCGTCATGGCTATACCTCGGTAATTTGGGCGGGATAGCGCTCATATCTAGCTCACACAAGGTGCCAACCACGCGCGCCAACACTTGGTATACCGACCACGGTGCACTTTTTTCATTGTCCGCTAATAACTCAAATTCCGGCAAATGCTGGACCATCGCACGAATCCAATGGCGGTGTTGCTCAGTGACCCGGTTACCAAACTGTTCATCGCCTTTCTCGGCAAAGCCCGCTAATTGACGCGCTTTTTTACGGATCAGAAAAGCACCTTTTTGTAGGCGGTTCTGTAGCGGTCGGCGCTCAAGCCCTTGTTCTTGCTGGTGTAAGAAATGGTCTGCGCCGATTTGCAGCAGCGGGGGAGAATATTCGGTGACTTCGAACTGGTCACCCTCGGTTTTTCTGACTTCTAAGAGCGGAAGCGACACGTATTGCTGACGAACTTTGCTACCGATTTGTAGAGCCATACAGGGTTGTAAACGTTGCACTTCGGCGCTGCCCTCACCGGTATTATCATCTTTCACAGGTTCACTCTGTGTGGCGACAAAACGCTGAATATCCGAGCTGTGACTGGCACTGCCCGGCACCCGAATCGGCACCGTTAACATAATTTTTGCTTTGCCGACTTCTGCCAGTTCCGGATAGTCGTTGAGATCCAAGGCCAACCGAAGCGCTGCCGGTTCGGTCGTCAAACCATCGTAATCAACCAATAATCCATCCGGCATGATCGCTCGCAAAGCGGTGACTTCAACAACGCCTTCCAGCAACCGACTTTCATCGACTCGCATCGACAAAATGCCCCATTGATAGGGCTGGAGAGATTGGGTTAAAAATTCAAGCTGCCGCTCCCAGTAGATATGATTTTGTTGGAAATGCTGAGGAGAAAGCATCATACCTTCAAACCAACATACGGGTTGTGGCAAGGTACTTAAGGTAGTCATTCGCTTTGTTCCTTTAATGTATAGCGATCTTTGCGTAACCGAATATCCAAATGTTTAAACTGACTCAAATCCGCCTGATATTGACCTTTTGGATCGAGATAGTTCGCAAATAGAATCACTTGAATTGCGGCTTGATAATTGTCGGGCAATGGCACTTCTTGCGGTGCAGTCTGTGGCACAACTTCCAGATGAACGATATCCAGAGCATGTTGATAGCGTAGTAAAAACGCTGCTTTGTTTTTGAACCATGCTGAGCCTGTCAGATGTTTTAAGCCTTCTTCTAAACCGTCTTGATAAACAAACAGAATATCCATGGATACCGGAATATTTTGGTTACTGTGCACATCTGACTGGACAGAAATAGACGCTATCTCATTATTCTGCTCGGGATAGAATGGAATGTACTTTGTGACACCGCATCCTGACGCTGTCAGAAGGAGTATCAGCAAAACCGTACCAATAGCATTTTTTCTCATGGCATCCCCCTACACGATATTCAACATGAAACTGATGCGTTTCGTTTGGGGAACCGCACTTTGTAATGCAGCCCCATAGCCCAAACGATTGGTCATGCTCGGCCGGTTGCCTAAATGGGTTGCGTTTTCCTCGTGCTTCTCTTCGGGCTGGCACACTATCGTCATGAAACAATCGCAACGCTTTTCAGCTAGCCAAGTGACCAACTGTTTCAGTTTTGGAAAATCCTCACCACCGGGGACAAGCTGGGCAAGACGACGATGACTGACCGGACCAACCACTAAACCAAATGCAGCCTGCTGATCCCAAACTCTTTTACCTAATGTCGCTTCACCCCCTAAGCGGTGATTCGATTCACCTAACAATGTCTGGTCTTGTTTCTGGACCGTCAGCCAACGACCAAGCAGACTTTGCAGTTCAATCACGGGTAAATTCAGTACCGTCTGCATGACCCGGCAGATGGTCGGGAAATTGAGACGACAATTGGCTAAATGACCAGAAAGTGCAATCAAATCGCTGGGATGTTGCCCACTCAAACGGCGCTGTTGAGGAAGCGAATGACCACTTAACGCCAATAAACATTGACCGATATAACTATGGCTGGCATCACTGCTTGCCAAGGTATAACTATGCTGCGCCTGAATGAGGTAGCGAAGGGCATGAATACGATGATTAAAAATATTAATAAATGCCTTCATCCCCCCCTGACCATCATGCAGATCATCGATCATCATTTCAGAGAATGGCTCAGGCAGCGGTCCGTCCAAACCATAAATATTGTAGTAGGCACACTCAATCATGTGTTTTTCTGCATGGTCTACGTCATGCTCAGACATCAGGGCTTGCTTTGACGATGAGACTCGGCGAATTTCTCCGGGTGGCAAGCTACGAGAAAGCGAGCCGGTAAAGAAAACTTTTCGCCCCAATTCTTCTAAGATATCGTCTTCTGTTACGCCGCTACCAATGAATAAGCGCACCAATTGATAGAATGACCAAGTCACCCCAGCTTCATGAAATAATTGGTTTACAGAATAACCTTTTCGCCAATGCGTGGTTGCCATTGTCGCCACACTCCTTCTCGTTGATCACTGACCAGTTGCAATTGAACAAAATGATTTAACGTCGTATATAAACCAAAGAAGTAACTCAATACAGCACCGAACAGTAATGGATTAGAATCCGAAAAATAGTCTTCGTTAATGGCTAATGTAATCAGGCTTCCGCGGCAGTGACCCCGCCATGAATCCGCGCCAATCCGCTTGGTAATGGCTTGCACGTTCATCGTGTCAATTCCCGCTAATTGACGTTGATGCGTCATAGAACTGGCATGGCTATATAAGCCCAACGTTTGCTTCAAAGCGACCAGACTGTCTTCCTTTCCACTCAGTGAACTCAGGTTTAATGACAATTGAGACAATAGCTTCAGCGTATTCTTGCTCTGCAACTTGGCCGCTCTGAATTTACTGGGGCTATCTTGGATACTCGCATTGATCATTGGCCCCGACCCGACCAGCTGCATGGTCTGACCTGCTCTCAACGACTCAGGAATACGGCGGTTATTACACAACCCTTTGACGACAAGTGTTTGATCCACAGGGTCACTAGGAGAAAAATCCGGTTGATAGAGAGAAATTAGAATATCCAGCCCATGCTCTCCGGGCGCTAATAAATCCACCGGACGCGTAATATAAAATTGCTGAGCACTACTTTGGGCATTTGCACCTAGCCATGGGCTAACCAGGCGGCTTTTGCTGTTATAAGCAATACTTCTCACGTCGGTAATATTGTGGACTTCGCCATACAGATAATGCCGTTCATCGGCTAATAGCCGATATTCATGCTGACTCTGAATCAATGCAATGGGCTTAAATGTTTTTTCATACAAATTAATCGCAGGAAAACAATTTAACTTGAAGCAGTGAGGATGAAGATGAATGCTTTTCGACGATTGCTCCAGTAACAACAGAACCTCGATATTGTCATGCGCTTCACTCAAGATGTCACACTCATCCAAGCCCTTGATATCAAGAAAATAAAATTTCTCAGTAAAAGAAAAATATTCCTGAAGTAGGCGATAAGCGCGTAAACTTCCGGCATCATCTGGCAGTACATTTTGCTGTTCTTCAAACCCTTGCCATTGCAAAATGGCGGATAACGGCTTGCTCGGCCCATCCAAGCGAGTAATTTTATCTCCCACTCGAACGGCCACCCCCAGCAAATGATCATTTAACAGTTGATACAGTTTTGCTCGTTGCTCAACATCCGCAATGTAAAAACGTAAACGGTCAATAGGGTAATCTTTGATCGGATCCGTGCCCAGATTGCTGACTTTAATCGAAAGAATCGATTTTAAAAGCTGCCCCGATTTCGTTCCGAGTTGGTCCAATTCAGCAAATGAATTTTTCGGAATAATATCGGTCTTTTCAGCGATTAACGGCCATAATGGGGTTTCATAACTGTTTTCAAATCGACACTCGAGTGTGTCTTTCTCACCATTTGCACCGATACGACTGGCTGTCGCGACAAATTGACGTCCCTTTTCAAGCACATAACCATTAATAAAATTGGCACCATCAATTTCAACATTCGCTTGTAATACCGTCATACAAGGCAGTGACCGCATCAAATTCGGATAAAGGCTGCTCAGTAATTGATTGGGTATTTGACTTTGTTGCTGCACTAAATCAGCACGTAAACGCCCGGTCATATAAGCAAACGACTGCAACAACTGCTCCACATGAGGATCTGCCGACCGGCCAGCACTCAACTGAAGTTCAGCCGCGATCTCAGGATAGGTACGGCTAAAATCTTCTACAGACTTTCTCAGATAGCGCATTTCTTGTTGAAAAAAATGGTGGTTCTGTGACATGTCAAAGTGACCCTTTTATGTGCTCGGTCGTGCTTTACAACCTGACTCAGTAGCGACTAATGAAAGACAAAATCTTGCTCGAACTCTTCGTTATAAAGACAAATTTTTAGCTGACAATAGGAGACTTCCGCTCTGGATTTGATAGTCATTACCTGCACTTCTTTGATTCTCGGCTCATGAACGTTAATCAGTTGAGCCAAATACTGTTGAAACTGAATAATCTGCTGCTCATGACTTAAAGATACGTCCACAACGGACCAAGGCCCGTTGTGGTCATCACTCAACGTATCAGTATCAGCATCCACGCCCGCGTCAAGGAACGCGCCAAAACACAAAATATGTTCGACATTACGAACCACAGAATCTCGTGTTGTGATGATCTCCCCCGGTGCAGTTAACTTTTCAAAGAAAGCTTTCATGAATATGAGCTGCCTTTTGTGATTTGTGCAATCGGCCGGTTATTACCAATACTCCATGCAGCACCTGTGGTCCCGGCATTGGTCATTGCAGCTCCCTGAACCTGGTGATACCAACCGATTTCAGTAAAATTCAATTTAAATTGCTCTGTCGGCATATCATTGGGGTGGGATTGAAAATGGGTCTCGGAGATCAAAGCTGCACGCAATTCAAAGCGCATGATGATATTCAGCTGATCCCCAGAGTTCCGCAGTACCCAAATCATGGTTGGCGGATCTTTTTTAGGATCATCGAGCAATTTGGCCCGCAAACAGTAGTCGAACATTTTAGGTGAGGTGACATCCGTGTATTTCACGCAGGTAAAGTCAGTAATCACAGGTCGCCCTGATGTACGTGCATTATTACTCACATCGGTGGTAACTTGCTGTTGTATCCCTTGGCTCACAGAAACCAGTTCAATGCATTTTTTTCCATCAAACAACGCACCACCGGCATTCGCCGTCATTGCTGACCAATTTGGCCCTGCTCCACCGTCAATCATGGTGCCAATCGCCGTACCTTCCGGGTTCAAATCACCTGCTGCAATACCATCAGCTCCGAATTGCAATAATATTAAGTCCATAATCGTCTCTTCTCTTAAGATTTTGTTATCAAATCAGTTTTATTAAGGCAGCTCTGCCACCAGACGAATCGAGGCCGTCAACTCTTCCAACTGAAAATGCGGGCGCAAAAACACAATGGAGCGATAACTGCCCGGTTTGCCCGGAATATCCATCACATCAATACGGGATTCTCTCAAGGGATAGCTGGCTTTCATGGTTTGCGGGGCGGCATCATCGACCAACACATAATTGCTAATCCAATTATTGAGGTAATCGGAGATACCATCTTTAGTTGCAAAACTCCCCACTTTGTCACGCATAATCACTTTGATGTAGTGGGCAAAGCGGGACGCGTTTAGTACATAGGGAAGCATGGTAGAAATACGTGCGTTGGCATTGGCTGAATCGGTGTTGTATTTGAGGGGCTGCCCGGTGGTCTGCCCACCAAAGAAAGCGGCTTTATCACTACCTTTGCAATGCAAAATGGCCATAAAGCCGAGATCATTGAGCTCTTTTTCACGACGATCGGTGATGGAAACTTGAGTGGGGCAAGTCAGTTTGATGTCACCTGCTGGCGTTTTAAACGTATGCGCGGGTAATCCTTCGACTAATCCGCCACCTTCAACACCACGAATAGCGGCCAGCCAACCGTATTGAGAAAAAGCATTGGTGATTCTCTGGCCGAGCACATACGCGGGATTACCCCACAAATATTTACGTGCATCGGAACCATCAACATCTTCTACAAAATCAAAGCCCTCTGCTACAACCGTTTCGGGGCCATAAGGTAGGCGTAGTAAGACTTTAGGCAAAGTCAGTGACACATAACGTGCATCTTCGCTACTGCGAAAGCTCCGCCATTTGATTAACTCAGCGCTCTCGAAGATTTTGGTCAGATCTCTGGGCTGTGCAAGCGTAAAGAAATCTTCCATATCGAACAATTTAGCGTAGGCTGAAGATATAAACGGCGCATGGGCCGAAGAGGCGACACCCGAAATTTTTTCAAGGAGTTCAATATCTTCCGGGTGGCGACCAAATTCATAATCCCCCATTAAGAATGAGTACGGGTCGCCCCCGTAGGTACCAAACTCTTCTTCATAAACTTTCTTGAATAAAGCACTTTGGTCAAACTCAACGGCTTTTTGCAAATCTTTAAGCAGATCTTTTTTCGATACATTCAGTAAGCGAATTTTAAGTGTCGCGCCCGTTTCTGTATTCATGACAAAGAAGTGCAAACCACGCCATGTCGCTTCTAAGGCTTGAAACTCTGGGGCATGCATCACTTGGTTGATTTGGTTGGTTAGATTGCTGTCAATCTGCGCGATTTTGTCCGTCATGAGGTCACTGGCAAAACGTCCGGTCAGCGTTGCACGATTTTTTAAAATCGACTGAGCAAATTCACCAATTAATTCTAATGAATAGGGAATTTGACCTTCATCCAAAGCCATTCGACCTTCCGCGAGCATTCTACTGACGGTATCCGTCGGCGTGACAGCTCGCCAATCCGTCCCCTCAGCAAACAAATCCGTCAGTTCCGTTTGCTTCTCTTCATCTGCGAGAATTTCTGTCAGAATCGCATCGAGAGGGTCATTGCCATCCAACTTTGCGGTCATATCACGAATACGGTTTCTGGATTCATAAATCGCATTGGTTGGCACAATTTGTTTTACTAAGTTAATGGGCTCAAAATCTTCAATTCGATTAAAAAAGAGTTCTAGATTGAGCTTTTCACCTTCATCATTGACTAAATTATCAACTTTATAAGCGAGTCGAACACCACTCCCAGCCATCACATCGTTAAAGTTATCGCGGTCTATTTCAACAAACGCTCTCTCTTTAAGAGGAGGTAGCGCCTCTTTCGGGGACCCAGACAGATCAGACAACACCCCGACAATCAGTGGCAGCTCACGTTGAACGATTGCATCTCCTATTTCCACATCATAAGTAATGTGCACTCGAGGTTTTCTAATTCTGGATAGTTTTTTCTGATTGCTTTCCAAAATTCAATCTCCATTAAATTTGTGGAACATCTCACATGAAATGTTTTAATTATTTTTCGCTAAGCGAAAATAAACTTGGTTATTTCTAATGGTCGATATGACTTTGCCCTCTTTTTCCAAAAACTTTAGAGCATTATCAACAGCTACTATTGAGTCATCTAATAGTTGTTGTTTAACCCACCAATCTCTTATTCCTAAAATAGTATCTTCACTATCTGGATGTTGTTTTAAATAGTCATTAATTAAAACGGCAACATCACTTTTACAGCTATAATTATTACCCATAAGGTATGGCCCTTTGATTTAACTTATCAGGAATAAGCAATATAAATGCCAAAACATTAAAACTTATAATTTACTGTTTTTAATAAAAAATATTTATTTAATAAACCATTACTCAGATTCCAAATACCCAACTGCATTAAATAAAACCCGCTAATGGGTAAATTAAATACATATAAATATTTTCATAAATTTATATAAATAACCCAACTGGGTTAGCAATGACCCACAAAATAGCTTATAGATAAACAAAAAGGATAAGAAACAATTGGTATACATATTGCTTTATCCATCAAATAGAATAACAATTTAAACTTCATTGATATCATACAGGGAGTGGAAAGGTGAACATCATTGAAAAAAACATCATTGGTCAATCGGCCAGTATTCTAAACCTGAAAGAAAACATTAAATCCCTATCTAACTATACAGCGACACTGTTAATTTCTGGAGAAACAGGGACCGGTAAGGAACTGGTTGCCAGAGGATTACACTACAGTGGATGCTTATCGAGGAAGCCATTTATCGCGATTAACTGTTCGACCTTTACAGATGAATTATTCATCAGCGAACTCTTTGGCTATAAAAAAGGCGCATTTACCGATGCCAAAAATGATAAAGAAGGGCTCCTATCATCAGCGAATGGCGGTACGATATTTCTCGATGAAATTGACAGTTTGTCTTTGAAATCTCAAGCTTCTCTGTTAAGAGTACTACAAGAGTCTGAATATAGACCTATCGGTTCGAACGATACTCTCAAGGTCAATGTACGCTTCATTGTCGCAACAAATTCAAACCTTGAGGAAAAGATAAAAGAGGGACACTTCCGTCAGGATCTGTACTTCAGAATATTTATTTTATCCATCTCAATTCCTCCACTGAGAGAGAGAAAGTCAGATATACCATTACTTGTTAAACACTTTATAGATAAGCTCAACCGCCAATATCTACTCAACAGAACATCTGTCACGGCAGATTTAATGGACTACCTCACCAGCCAGTCATGGCCTGGTAACATCAGAGAATTAGAAAATTGTATTCATCGGCATTATTTATTATCAAAAAATGAATTGATCGATATACAAAGTTCAGACAGAGAACTTATTGACGATACTCATCCAACGATCACAAAACCTCATCTCTCATTACATGAGACAATGACCTTCACATTACCATTGATGGAAAATAATGTTGATGAGCTTTTGAACTTTTCAGATGCGAAAAGGGCAGCTATAGAAACATTTGAAGCAAAATTTGTTTCTAGAATACTTTATATCTGTGATGGCAATGTTACGCAAGCCGCAAAACTCTGTGGAAAAGAGAGAAGAGCTTTTGGTAAAATGGTGAAAAAATATAACATTAAAAACAACGAGGTAAATATTTTATAAATACACCATCGACTAGGATAAATTGATGAATCATTCAAATGACTATGTATGTAGATTATAAAAATTTATTTTATAATATTCTCATATCACAATGCTGGGAATAGAAGAGGATAACGTGATACGCCATCGCCTCCTACAAGTGGTTACATATTTAATTTCTGTCCACTGACAATTTCAAGCAGTGCTTGATGAATCGATTTCCTGTCGACATCAACAGTTTCTTGGCACACAAAAGCCGCCCCTTCTTCTGCCAGTATCTTCACAGCCTGAGGCTTACAGTTCTGCATGAAACTGAAATGTGATGCTTCTCATCATTTCCTTCATTCACTGACGTAAAAAGAAAAATATAACATCGTGTGAAAGTGTGGCGTCATGTCAAACATGAGAAAAGCGGAAATGGTACATTCATCAATGTATAGCCACTTCAAGGATATCAGGATGAAGACTAGATTTTGTGAAAATTGCGGTCAGGACACCGAGCACAAAGAGGTGATGAAGCAAAAACCATCGAAATACGGTCAATCGAGAAAAGAACAGTTCAAAGCATTTCTGGATGGTTTCTTTAGTGGTTCCGCCGCCTCTTTACCCGCTGGCGCTTCGTTGGAGTTAACCGACAGATATGTCGTGTGTACGATGTGTGGTAAAGAAACGCTAGAAAATCATGGCACAGCGTTTCAATAAATGACTTATCAGCCTTTGGAGATCACTCAAGGAACAACTTTGACCTATATTCGTGTTTAATCTACCCCCCCAAATGTGCTAGAGAAAATACAATGGAACGACAAAAAATCATGGCAAAGCTAGAGCGACTTGGTATTGAGAATGACCAGGCTCAATCTGATAAATCAAAGAAATATCTCAATATCACGAGAGATACTGGTGAGTTTCTTTCTGTTCTCGTAAAGGCCACCGGTGCAAATCAAATCTTAGAGATCGGCACATCTAACGGATATTCAACCATTTGGCTGGCGTCTGCACTTCAAGACAGCGGCATGGTTTACACTGTTGAAGCGAACCTGGAAAAGGTCAGAGAAGCCAGCGTAAACTTTGCAAGCGCGAATGTCAGTTCAAAGGTGACTCAGCTGGTTGGTGACATCAGTGAAGTGCTAACCGATGTTCCTGAGCAGATGGATTTTATTTTCCTCGATGCAGACCGAAAAACCTATGTCGCATTAGCTGAACGGTTATTTCAGCGCCTCAAGCCCGGTGGTCTGCTTGTTTGTGACAATGCGACCTCTCATCAAGATGAGCTTGAAGCGTTCACATGCTGGTTAAGTCATCAAAGCAACCTAAGCACTTCATTAGTTCCCGTTGGTAAGGGTGAGTTGCTCGTTTACAAAAGCTAAACACGCGGCTAGCAAGGCATTCAGCTTGCAAAACAAGTTGATTATGAGGTCCGTGAGAGCCAGTTCTATGAGAAAAATGAAGTCACTACGAAGAGCGGGTAAAAAGGCGATGTCCGCTTATCCATATCACCGCGAGGGTTAATCCGGCGAGAAAACCGATGAGACTCTGCCCGATGAGACGACCGACTGAATGCATCAGAGAGATATCCGGTATCCAATGGACGAATGACTCAATACCATGATGCAGTAACATCACCTGATGGGTAATAATACTGCCACCGACCAGAAACATCGCCAGCGTACCGACCACAGTCAGAAGTTTCATAAACCGTGGGGCGGCGTGAATCAGCATCTGCCCTATCACATGAAAAATGCCCCGGCTGTGGGAACGTCGTTCGAGATAGAATCCGAGATCATCAAGTTTGACAATCCCGGCAACTAAGCCATACACACCCGCCGTCATCAATACCGCGACAAACCCCATCACTAAGATTTGATCAAGGGCTGACTGTCCCTGCACCGTCCCCAGCGCAATCACAATGATCTCTGCTGACAAAATAAAGTCAGTGCGGATCGCCCCGGCGACTTTGCACTTTTCATATGCTTCGAGAGACAACGAGCTCTCGTCTTCTTCCTGTTGTGCTTGTTCAGCATCCTGATGCGGTGAGTGACTATATTTTTCAATCACCTTCTCCGCCCCTTCAAAACAGAGATATAACCCACCGAGCAACAACAATGGCATGATTAACCACGGAGCGACTTGGCTTAACCCCCACGCAATCGGGACGAGAATCACTTTATTGCGCAGCGAGCCTTTCGCAACGGCCCACACTACGGGAATTTCACGCTCAGCCGCCACACCGGAGACCTGCTGCGCATTCAGCGCCAGATCGTCCCCCAGCACCCCAGCCGTTTTTTTGGCAGCGACTTTAGACATCACCGCAATATCGTCGAGCAGGGTCGCGATATCATCAAGAAGAGTAAGTAAGCTGACTCCGGCCATAAAGGTTCTCTCATTCGGTATTGTATTGAAACAATGTATTGAAAAAATGCATTAAAAAACTGTATTGAAATGCAGCACTCATCATGACCCGATCCGCGCCGTAAGACAAGCACATCAATCCAGTACTACATCACGACAAACACCATGGAAAAATCAGGTAATGACGCGTGAATACTCACTCATCAAGGGCGAGGAAACGGTGCTTATACTGTTCTGGTGTCACACCTGCATATTTTTTAAACATACTGATAAACGGGCTGGCCTGACGATAACCCAGAGTGTATGCCACCTCTTTGACTGAGCAGCCACGACGCAGCAACTCCATCGAATGCAGGTAGCGAACCCGCATCCGCCACTCTGTGAAACTCATCCCTAGTTCACTCTGACAACAGCGTGCCAGTGTCCGTTCCGTGGTGTGTACCCGCTCTGCCCAGATTTTTAAACTGGTATCATCGGCGGGATTGTCTTCAACCGCAGCCAAGATGGATAAGAGATATTTATGGGTTGATGAAGGCAAAAAGTGCAGTTCGGTCTCCTGAGCGGACAGTTGATCGAGCAAAACATCAACCAATCGCTGATCCGCCTCGCTCTGCGGTACGCTCACTTGCCGCTGGCGAAAATCTTCAATAATCGCCTGCACAATCGGTGTGATTTTCAGTAAGCTGGTCTGCTGCGGAAATGCCGGGGTCAGGGACTGATCGATATTGAGGGAACAGTAGTCGAGCGGCTTGCGATTATAGCTACGATGCACAACACCAGCCGGTACCCAAATTGCCAAATGCGGGGGTGCAAGAAAGCGAGTTTCCTCGGCTTCCATTTCTAAAATGCCGCCGGAAATCAGTTGCACCTGCCCCCAAGGATGACTGTGAATGCGTGTTTCCGTATTCGAAACAAACGCTTCGAAATTCATAAAAACATCTGAAGGTGCCTGTTTCACAGCAAACTGAGGATGAAGCCGCCAAGTCGATTTGTTTTTTCTCATCAGCACCTCATCATCGATTGATTTTCACGCCATCATTCTTGTTTGTTTTTGTTTGGGAATGCATTCACCAATGCATGGCATCAGCAATTGTCAGTATCCGCTGCGATGATTTCCCAGCTATGACGCATTTCCACGCCTTGTCCGAGCATCAGACAAACGGAGCAATATTTTTCCAGTGAATCTGTGGTCACTTTGCTGACAATCGCCGGATCCAATGCTTCACCGGAAACTTGAAAATGGATATGGATCTGAGTAAACAGACGCGGCGCTGTGTCACGACGCTCCGTGGTTAACTTCGCTCGGCAGTCGGTGACTCGCTGTCCTGCGGATTTCAGCCCGTCGACAACATCGACAGAGCTACAGCTTCCGGCAGCCATCAGCACCATTTCCATCGGACTCGGCGCCGTTTTACCGCCGCTGCCATCCATAACAATCGAATGACCCGACGCGGACTGACCTATAAATTTCAATCCATCAACCCAAGTAACCTCAGCTTGCATATGCTTAACCTTTATCTATTGAAAAACGCAGCTTATCCTACACGCCGTTAACTGGAATGCAAATAGAAAACCCCATCAAGCAAAGCTTGATGGGGTTTCTGTTCGTACTCGCAGCAATCCAGCTACTCAATGTGCTCCCTGCATCTATTCCCTGATAGTCTGCTGAGTCCTTCAGCGCATTCCATTACATCGCCATCTTGGCGGGTGTCCCTTTGCGATCCATGCCGATGAGTCGTCCTGAACCATCGAATCTTCTTCCTGAAGATGACCAATCCTTGGGCCTTTCCTGTTCTTGTCAGTATCCTACCGACAGTTTCAGAATACGCGAATTCGATTTCCGTGCAAATCATCGGGTCGAAAATTATCCCACTGACGAACTTCACAAAAATATAAAATTACAATATTATCATTCAGTTAAAATAATAACATACATATAACACTGACAAACAAACAGCCATTTCTCACATCCCACGTAAGAGATCTCTTACAAAAAATATCCTAAAAATCTCCCCGGTTCCCTCCGCACCGGATTCAATATAAACTGCGTGATATAAATAGGCGAAAATAACATAGGGTTATCACACATGATGTCAAAATGGGTTCACCGCTTCTATCAGATGGCCGAACTGGTCTCGTCCTGGAGTAAAGATCCTTCCACTCAGGTTGGTGCCGTAATTACCAAACAGAACCGCATCGTCTCCGTCGGATTCAATGGCTATCCGCATGGCATCTCCGATAGTGTCGATATCGATGATCGGGATATGAAATACCTGAAAACCCTGCACGCGGAAGAAAATGCAATCCTCTTCGCCAAACGTGACTTGGATGGCTGCGACATTTATGTCACGCACTTTCCCTGTCCCAATTGTGCCGCCAAAATTATCCAGACCGGAATCACTACCGTATACTGTCCTGAACAGAGCCAAGACTTTCTCTCCCGCTGGGGGGATAAAATTCAAGTCAGTCAGGATATGTTCGATCAAGCCAATGTCGGTGTCTACTGGATACCGCTCAGCGAGCTGAACAACCGCACGGATAGCAATACTCGTTAGTTCACGCTGCCGGCATACAAGAGCTCAGCCCATCAGTTTAGCGGAATGACGACACCTGAAACGAGTTAAGCATGTCGAGCAGCTGTTCCGCTTTATAAGGTTTGGGCAGGTATGCATCCATGCCTGCTTCATAACATTTGGTAATATCTTCATCGAGCACACTGGCCGTCAGTGCAATAATGGGGATGTGTCCACGTTGATTTTCAATTTCCCAGTGGCGAATTTTGCGCGTGGCAGTAAAACCATCCATCACGGGCATCATGCAATCCATCAATACCGCGGTATACTGCCCCCCCTGCGTTATCACATCCAATGCTTCCTGACCATTGTTGACCACGGTATATTCAAAATCGGCTTTATCGAGAAAGAAGCTGGCAATCTTCTGATTCATCAGATTATCTTCCACCACTAAGATTCGTTTTGTGAGCCGCTCGTCTGTCACCGTGCTTTTTGCCTGAGTGGGTTGATGAAGTCCCGGATGAGTTTCACGCAGTGCCGACTCCATGCGCCCTCCCAAGAACGGTAGAGTAATATTTGCATCGGCCAGGCTCACCAATGCCCGGTTTAAGAAGAGATGATGCTGACAAATGACAATTCTTACGGATGGAAAAAGCTGACGTAGTTTCTTAATCTCTTGGCTAGCGTTACGTGTCAGACATGGACAATACAAAATCGTATCTAATGAACGGTCAAGCTTTTGGCCGATGTCATCCAATGACTCGATTCGGTTCAATTCCCCACCGAGCCGTTGACACTCATGATGGATTTGCGCACTGTATACCGAACTGTTCGAAATCAGCAATGCCCGAAATGCAAACGGCTCAGGCTTCGGCTGCTCCGCTGGCAGCTTGAGTGGGAGTTTCACCTCAAAACAGCTTCCTTTGCCTTTAACCGACTCAACCGTTAACGCACCATTCATCAGCGTGAGTAACTGCTTACAGATCGGCAACCCTAATCCGGTACCGCCATAACGTCGCGTGATGCTGTCATCCTCTTGACTAAACGGCTCAAAGATTTGCTCTATTTTGTCTTCCTCAATGCCGATGCCGGTATCTTTGATGCGACAGATCAATGTTGAATCAGCCTCCTGAAACAGGATTTCTGTTCTGATCTTGCCTTCATGGGTAAACTTCACAGCATTGGACAGTAGATTCATTAAAATTTGTCTGAGACGAAATTCATCAGCAATCACAAGGGTCGGTAATTTCGGACCCAGTGAGACTTGCAACTCGTTAAATTGGGCAACCGCCTTGGAATTCAGCATATTGACTGCGTCATAAACGAGCTCTCTGATATTGAACGAGTGCGGTGAAATCGCCAGTCGACCGGATTCAATTTTAGACAGATCTAAAATATCATTGATGAGGATCAGCAACGTTTGCGAAGACACTTCAATATCTGCAATCACCTCTTTTTGGGGGGCGGTCAACTCATGCATCCTGAGCATTTCCGTTAAGCCGATGATCCCATTCAACGGAGTTCGAATTTCATGGGACATATTGGCAAGAAAGGCACTTTTTGCCCGATTGGCGGAAACTGCCTCTTCTTTGGCTCTAACCAGATGGATTTTCTGCTCAGTTAATGTTTGCATTACATCGTTCATGCCGATCGCAAAACGGGCAAATTCGTCATACCCGTCAACGGGAATATTCTCCACATAGTTGGCCTGTGACTTTTCATTGATTTGTGCCATCGCATGTAAAATCCGGTTCAATCGGGTCGAAATACGATATGACGTACTAATACTCAGCAAAATCAAACCAGATAACGTCAGAATCACCAGCACAATCGCCGTATAGATAAACTGTTTATCATGATTCACCAGCGTCTCGATATTTTGTGATAACGTCTTGGCATAACCGAGCACAAGCTGATGCAATGCATCCTGCTTACGTTCAAGGCTGGTAATATATTGATTGAGAAGTTGTGGTTCAATCCGGTCATAAAGTACCTTGTCTCTCAAAACGCTGGCCTGTTGAAATTCCTGCTGAGACAAAAACTTGGTCATCTGATTCAATTGTGCATCGCTGGCACCGAAATTAATAAAATATTCTAAATAAGTCTGCTGTCTCGCAATAATTTCAAAATACTCTTGGCGCATAAAGGCATCGACCCGATGCTTATTTTGGATCTCATGCATCAGCCAAGTTTCTCGCTCAATCCAATATAGAAACCAGCTTAACTGACCAAACGTTGTTTCCATCTGGTAAATATGCGTGGGAGCTAAATAGCCCGATGGCTTCTGCAAAGCAACCATCATTTCATAGATTAAATCAAATCCCCACAATGACTGAGCCATCAAATCATCATCCTGAATATCGGACAGCCGTTCTGTCAGTTTTGACAGTTCATCGAGGTTGGAGACAATCACCGGTTGATCGCCGTAAGCCAGCACACCACCTTGATTTTGCTTGAGCGCAGCGGCAACGCTTTGCGTTGCCTGCTGAAACCGTAACAATTGATCAGATTCAACCCCACCGGTTGTCTGCCGGAGATCCAACAACTGATAAAATTGATCGGACAGTGTAGAAATTTTCTCTAAAATTGAAATGCGAAATATCGTATTCGCGTATCCATTCATTCGATTCTCGACCTGCATGAACCACTGATACGCACCCCAACTGATAATGATGACTGGTACAATACATAGCACAATCAGTCGGTTTTTTATCGATAAACATTTGAGTACCGACATAATTTCTTCCTTGAAACTTTACGAAGCTAGCCTACTTTTTAAATATAGACGTTATAAAATGACTTGCCCGAACTTAATCTCGATGCAATGGAGAACTGTATTTGCGTATTGTTGGTACTTGGTGGATGCTTTGTATGTTGTTATTCAGTACACCTTGTATTGCAGAGCAATTCGCGGTTATTACCAAGGCGAATACGCTCCCGTTATTAACCGATGCTCAAGTCAAAATGCTCTACCGAGGGCGGCTGACCCATATTAACGGCACTCATGTTCAATTGGCTGACTTGCCTGCTAACTCGACGATCAGAACACATTTCTACCATCGCTTGTTGGGGAAATCCCCGACCCAGATGCAGGCGATTCGGGCCAGACAAAGTTTTTCCGGCAAATTTATCCCCCCTTATGAACTATACAATGAAGATATGAACACCATCAGTCAGTGGTTGGATGAACACCCAAATGGCATTGTCTATATTCCTCAAGATTGGCTTTCAGATCAGGTTCGTATTCTTTATCGTTTGGGTGACGAGGACTCGCTATGAAGCATTGGATACTATTTATCTCAGTCTGGATGGTCACACTCCAAATCGGTGCACAACAGTACGAATTTAATGACGCCATTCGTCTCAGCGGCTTCGGCACGTTCAGTCTCAGCCGTTCTGACAGCGAGGTCCCTGTTTTTACTTACCGGAATATCGATGATCAATGGTGTGCCGACTGTGACAGTACACTCGGCCTGCAACTCGACTGGGTCATCAATGATCAGTTTCGGAGTTCGGTTCAGGTCGTCAAACGGCCTCAAGACGATTATTCAGCCCCAGAACTAGAATGGGCTTATCTGGCTTATACGCAAGGCAATTCAACCCTGAAACTCGGCCGACTCAGAATCCCGATGTTCTTATTGTCGGAATATTATTATGTCTCGGCCGCCTATCCGTGGATTCGTCCGCCCCATGATATATACGACAGTTTTGCCGGGGTAACTCATTACAATGGGGTGGCATATGAGTGGCAATATTGGCCGACGGAGCAATTACAACTCAAAATCTCCCCTTATATTGCCGCAGCAGAAGAAAATGATTATCAATTTTTCGGCAAACCTTTCACGCTCGATAGTGACGGCGCTTATGGTTTGACTGTGGATCTGTTGCAGGACGATCATCAACTCCACCTGTCCTATTTGTCGGTGGACTCGGATCAGAAACAGAACGGGAACACGGTTTTTCATTATGACATGGATATGTTGTCAGTCGGATTCAACTATTTATATCAAGGCTACAATATTGCGCTGGAAACGCTGTATGACTCGGGGCTCTTCGCAGACTGGTACATCGGTATTTCCCGGGATATGGGCAATTGGCTCCCTTATGTGCAGTACGGGCAGTTGCGCGGCCATGCGAACCAAACTTATCTGCTTGGGGTACGTTATCCGCTCACGCCACGGGTAGTGATCAATGCGGAATGGGAATATATTCGCAGCCCGCAGATCCCCCTCAGTGGACATTTTACTCAGGTACAAACGGCACCGATTGAGAATGACAGCCATATTTTCACTCTGGCACTGTCATTCACATTTTAATACGGTGTTGAGGTGACTAACGCGGCCGTCAAGCAACGAATCCGCGTCTCTAACCAGCGCTGATGCTGCGAATCAATGTGAGTGTTTAATCAACTCTCATTTCTAATCAAACCGTTATATCAAACCGTCATAGTGACACTTTTAGGTTCGAACGGACCCGGCTTGAACAGGCGAGCACATAGCCTGATCGAATCTCTTCTTCGCTCAGTGTCTCTTGGCTGGAAAACTCAACCTGCCCCTGTTCAACCCGGCATTTACATGATCCACAGATACCACTGCGACAGGCAGCAATCACCGATACACCTGCCGATTCCAAAACGTCTAACAAGCCATCTCCTGCCTGAGCTTCAACCGCTACGCCAAAACCGGGCACTGCTACCGTCACCGACGCGTCACCGGATTGAGGATCAGACGGAGGTGAGTCCATTCCCATCGCGGCAGCACTGAACCGTTCCTGATAACAGTCCGCCATCTGAAATCCAATCTGATCGAGATAAGTGGTGACATCTTGCATAAAGCGTTCGGGCCCACACAGATAGACTGTTCTTTCAAGGATATCCGGGCACAGTTTCAGCAAATAATCTTGATCGAACCGCCCTTGCATATGCTCGCTATCGCCGGCTTGTTTGAGCAATAACTTCAAATGAAATGATGGATGAACCGTATTCAGATGTAACAGCTCTTCATAGTAAATGGTATGGCGCACATCACGGGCGATATGAATAAAGACGATATCGACGCCCTCGCGTGCAAGCCAATCCGCAGCCATCGACATCACTGGCGTAATGCCAAATCATGCAGCAAGGATGGTATTCAGATCATTATCGACAGTTGTAATACTGCGCATATCGAATTCGCTTTGCAAAATCGCCATCAAATTCGGCGTCAGGAATGCCGGTGCAGACGGGCCGGTATAAATCCCTTTCACACCCAAGGCCAACAGTGTCAACAAAATCACAATGGCTTTTTGTTCGAACCAAGACAACACCAATGTTAACGGTAAATCATTCACACCACAGTCGAACTCATTCGCCAGTGCCAACGCAAGTTGAATCGCGGAATAGGCGTCGTTACATTGGCCGACATCCAATAACCGTGGGATCCCGTTAATATCGCCGAAGTCATTTTTGTTGAAACGGTATTTACCGCATGCGAGCGTCAGGATCACACTATCTTGCGGGGCTTTCTCGGTAAACTCGGTATAGTAACTTCTTTCGGCTTTATCACCGTCACACCCGCCGACCAGGAAGAAGTGTTTGATATTGCCCTGTTTGATTTGATCAATCACCGCCGGGGCAGCTTGCATCAACGCATTGCGACCAAATCCAATCGTAATGAAATGTTCGATTTCATCATGACGGAAACCGTCTTGACCAAGGGCGCACGCAATCACATCACTAAAATCATCCCCTTCAATATGCTGAACACCCGGCCAGCCGACAATACTGCGGGTAAAGATCCGATCCGCATACTGACCGACATTCGGATTCAACAAGCAGTTAGAGGTCATGACAATCGCACCGGGGAAGTTGGCAAATTCTTTCTGTTGATTCTGCCACGCACTGCCATAGTTACCGACCAAATGCGGGTATTTTTTCAGTTCCGGGTAGGCATGGGCGGGCAACATTTCACCATTGGTATAAACGTTGATCCCCAATCCTTCAGTCTGTTGAAGGATTTTTTCCAGATCATGCAAGTCATGCCCGGAGACTAAAATACATTTCCCCTTCACCGTTTTCACATTAACGGTTGTTGGCTCCGGATGACCAAAGGTGTCGGTTTCCCCTTTATCGAGCATTTCCATGATCTTAAAGTTCATCAGACCGATTTCCATTGAGGTATCGAGCAAAGATTTTGCCTCTTCCGGATCACTTCCCAACCAAGACATAATCTTGTGATATTGCGCGAACATCTCTGCATCCGTCTGACCCAGAACACGGGCATGTTCCAGATAGGCCGCTGCCCCTTTCAAACCGTACAGACACAAAAGTCTTAAACCGATAATATCTTCGTGTAATGTGTTCTGACCGCGATTCACGGCGGCATCGGGGGCCAACGACAACAATGCGTCACGGCTTTCCGGCAAATCAACCAGTGCCGCGGTGTAAGGGGTTGGGAGTTCAATATTGTGCAATACCGCTGCGGCTCGGACCCGTTCAGCCAGAGAACGACGATACTGATTCGATTCAATTGCCAGCTCGACAATGCGCTCCGGATCAAAATTCACATTGGTTAAGGTTGAGAAAAATGCTCTCGGTGCCCATTGGTCAATGACCGGGTCAATCACCCCACAACGCCGACCGAGATCTGCCCAGAAAGAGACCCCCTGAAGTGAATAGACCAAGACATCTTGAAGATCAGATACTTCAGCAGTTTTACCACACATGCCCTGAGCATAGGCACAACCTTTTCCTACCGGGGTTTGAATCGTCTGTTCACATTGAATACAAAACATAGGCTTGCTCCAGATATTGTTGTATAAATTCATTTTCATTCCGGAGCTTAAATGGCATAAACCATGCCATCTAAAAATTATATAATTTTCATTGATTTAAAATAACAACCTTACAATATGTAAGTCATTTTAACACGCTCATTTCGTTCATAAAGACACATTCGAGTCAAAATGACACTTATTAAAAATTGATTTAAATCAAATATTTACGACAATTCGACAAGCCAGTGCAATCAAAACCACACCGGAGATCCGATCAATCAGTACCGCTTTACGCTTTAAACGGGTCAAAACAGCCGCACTGGAAAACAATAACGTGAGTAAGGTATACCACAACCCATCAACGATCAGGGGAGTCATCACCACAATCGTGCGGCTTGTGACGTCATGACTCAGGGTGATGAACTGGCTGAATAACGCAGTAAAAAATAGGGCAATTTTCGGATTCAATATTGAAATCATCAGCCCCTCTTTGGCGGATTGCCATACCGAAATACGCATTCCGGTCGCGACATTTGTAGCCACGCCGCCCTGAGAGCGCAACGCTTTCCAGCCCAGATAAGCCAGATAAACCGCCCCCACCAGACTAATCGCCTGAAACAACCACTGCGCTTTTTGTAAAACAATAGAAAGACCAATGATCGTCAAGAAAGCATACGTCCCGATCCCCAATGCATGGGCCCACGCGGTGGCAATACCGTTCAGCCGCCCCCCGGCCAGCGTGTGCTTGGTCACCATTGCCAGACTCGGCCCCGGTGACATCGCTCCCAGTAAGCAAATCGTAAATAGTGATAACCACGCTGAAAATGCCATATGTGATGAATCCTTAATAAATCAATATTGAACCGTCCATTGGGTTTTAATCTATCACGTCGTTTGACACCCGAATACCGCCCTTATCAACTTGAGACGACTTACGTGATCAGAATGATGCTTCAACGCACCGTTGCCGCACCCGATCGATATACGGATAGAGAAAAGCGAAACGTCCGACATAAAACAGCGTAAATGCCAGCCACAACCCCTGATTTCCCCAGACATCAATCGTGAGATAAATCGCCAGCAGAAAAACCAACAGGGCCATAAAGGTTGAATTTCTGACCGGTCGGGTGGTGCCGCTCCCGGTAAAAATACCGTAGACAGTCAGGCCAAACCCGGCCACTAATGGAAAAGCAATCAGCCATGCGCTGACCTGATGGTACTGCTCAACAACGCTGGGAATTTGGGTAAACAGTAACACCTGTTGGCGATGCGAGATCACCATCACCACCGCCAGTAACACAACCAGCCAGCTCGTCCACTGAAAATTCATTTTGAGCACATGTTTGAAGAGATCCAATGATTTTTCGCCGACCGATTTGCCACTGAACACACTTGAGGCATTGGCAATGCCCTCAAACATATAGCTCATCAGAAAAGTCATTTGCATCATAATTGCATTGGCGGCTAATGTATCAGCCCCCAAAGCCGAGCCGAAGCGCGCCATACAATTAAACATCACCAGCAAACAGACCGTTCGCAACATCAGATCCGTATTGGCAGAGATAATGGTTTTGAGCTCCTGCCCCCCCATTTTCGCCAAACCAAGGTAAGGGACAAATGAGAACCCCGCCGCCCGCCGCACCAAATAAAGACCAATCACAAACGTAGCAACCTGCGCGGCCAGTGTTGCAATCGCCACCCCGGCAACGCCCATATTCAAGCCGACGACGAACAAAATATCCAATACGATATTCAGCACATTGCCGAAGATTTGAGTCACCAGTGTCTCTTTCACTTTAGCCTGCCCCATCAACCAGCCAATCAAGGTATAGTTGAGCAGTACAAATGGCGCGCCCCAAATGAGGATGAAAAAGTATTGCTTGGTCTGCGCTGCGACATCCGGTTCCGGCTGAATGATCCACTCTGCACCACGCCAAATCAGGCCCTGAGCCAGAATAAACATCACCCCGACGATTGCCGCCATCACAAAAGGATGGAGTAAACTGCGAGCCTTCGCTTGCTCACTGTTTTTGCCTAACGCAATCGCACTCTGCCCTGTGGTACTGACTCGGAAAAACCCGAACAGCCAGTACAGGGTGTTCATAATCACCGTCCCGACCGCCACACCACCAATCAGCGCTGCCGACCCAAGCTGACCGATAACCGCGGTATCCACCGCCCCCAGTAACGGCTGCGTCAATGTTGAAATAACAAAAGGAATCGCAATCTTTAAATAATCTTTATGAGTCAGAGAGGTGGTCATTTTTCGTATCGACATCCAAGGTGTTTCAATCATCAGTTATTTTGAGCCAGTGCCGCAATATGACCGATCAAAGCGGAATCGTAAAGTCTCTTATTGCGATTTAATATTTTGGGGCTGGGAGAGGTAAACAATCTCTGCTCACAAGGCAACGCTGACAGTTAGGCGCGCCAACGTCAAACCGACCAAGCGCGCCGAGTTTTTCATATCAAAACCACACACCTCCGATAGAGAGGTATGCGCCACTTTCCCACTTCACATGTCCAGTAAAACCCAGAATATTGAGATAAAAGTTAAGTGAATGCTCCAAATCACTGACTGCGAGCGTGATATGATTTAATCCTGAAATCAACGTATTACTCCATTCAAATTAACGTATTTTTATACTCGTTTATATACGTGTTATTTAGCATGTACGAAAGCAAAATCATTCAGCTCTGACACGGTTTTGATGATGTAGACATCTTTGCTTCCAGAGTACGCCATTAACTTAGACAAAAAATCATCATTCCAGAACCTAGGGCATAACTTCAAAGTCTTATAGCTATTCAGAGAACCTTTTAATATGGAGCAGCCATCAGGCCAACCCTCAGGTTTTACAAATAACCCTTTCAGCAAGCGCTTGGTTACGAACCAGTAACTGACTGAGTATGGTAGGTCGATATAAACAAGAGTATCTGCCGCAGCTAAACGCTCATAAAAGGAATTGATGGGACCAAGGCCGTCAATGACCCATGAGTCTGAACGCAGTATCTCGTTGTAAGCAGCATCAAATTCTTCTCGCGCTACAAACTCACCATTTGGTTTGTAGACCATTGAATCGAGTTGGTGAAGCGGCAAACCGCTCGCTAACGCTAA
The DNA here is from genome assembly GCF_023920225.1 of Vibrio gazogenes. Lineage (NCBI taxonomy): Bacteria > Pseudomonadati > Pseudomonadota > Gammaproteobacteria > Vibrionales > Vibrionaceae > Vibrio > Vibrio gazogenes. The sequence goes on along the minus strand of NZ_CP092588.1, from coordinate 282,021 downwards.
TGCTTTGCTTACTGTTGATTTTCCGCTACCCGGTTTTCCAAAAACGGCTACCTTTTTCATTTGAATCCCTCCAAGAGACCAGTTCCCAAAAGGTAGAAAAAGAAAACCCACCTTCTAGGGTGGGTCAGATTTATACAAAGTATACCAAAATCCCACCATTCCTAAGGAATGATGATAATTCGATTGTTAAGTTGAACTTGATTAGATTTCATACACCCACTTTTATATAAAGGCGCTCAGTTGTCAATTTGTCTTTGTATAAAGGTCAATCAACCACTAAGGCTAATGGGCAAAAACAATACCCTATGCACTCAATTTAACCAGCCGAAACCTCAAAAGCAAACCAAGCCAAAAATCGTGCGGTTTTCTGTCCCGTTGAGCCGATTGTTAGTTGCCGCTTCTCACACCCAGTGCTAACATTTGTACACACACCAAATCAGGAGCAAATCATGGACACTAGAATTCAATTTCGTGTTGATGAGGAAACAAAGCGTTTAGCCCAACAAATGGCTGAAAGCCAAGGTCGAACCTTAAGCGACGCTTGCCGTGAACTTACCGAACAACTCGCTGAGCAACAACGAAAAACGTTATCTCATGATGCATGGCTTACTGACCAAGTCAACCTAGCTTTTGAGAAGTTTGACTCAGGAAAAGCTGTTTTCACTGACCATAACGCTGCGAAATCTCGAATGACTGAACGTAAGGCTAAGATTCGCAACCGAGGCAAACTATGATTTTATGGGAGGAAGAATCTCTCAATGATCGCGAAAAGATCTTCGAGTTTCTTTACGATTTTAACCCAGACGCTGCCGAGAAAACCGATGAACTTATCGAGGCCAAAGTCGAAAACCTTTTGGAACAACCTCTTATGGGGGTACAGCGTGATGGCATTCGGGGACGACTTCTGAGCATTTCTGAGATATCAATGATCGTCTCGTACTGGGTTGAAGGTGATATCGTCCATGTTATGCGCGTACTACACCAAAAACAAAAATTCCCTGCTGAGTGATCACGAACACAGGACAGCGAACAAATAAGCTATATAGCCCTCCTAAATACCTGAGGCGCAAACCCCACACAGAGAATACAAGCACGAATTGCGTCCATATCAGCGCCTTTTTATGCCTTTTTACCTACACTTGGCTCTCCAATATTATCAATATCGACAAGATTCCACGGCATGTCTTTCTGACGATAAATACGTTTATTTAATTTTGGATAATCGGCCACACCATCGAGAATATAAACGCACTCATGAACCACTAAACAAAGAAAATCATTCAAGGAAGAATGATGAAGCTTTTTCGGGCAGGACACCCGTAAAAGCAGGTTCTGGACAACTCGCGCAGGACTTCACCCCGACCGGAACAGACCACCGGGTCATCTCATGTGATGAATGAGATTGTGGGTTAGCCTGACAGGCCCCGATGCTCAGCATCATAGATAATGACAAAAGTGCCGATGTGATGATTCGATTCATTGTCTTCTCACTTTTTAATCTCTGCCCTCTCCTTGCGAACGACGCCAAAATTTCGTTTGCAGCCGCATGGCGACCTTTCACCTTAACGCATATTGTGTACTATATTTTTAGTACAATTTATTGCACTCTCGCGACCTTTTTAGTGCTCTCCGGTACTTGATTGAATCACTCGCAACAAAAACTAACAAAACAAATCTGGCGTCAATCGTTAATTTTTCGTCATATTTAAGTACCGCATGCTCTCATCTACGAGTATAAGATATAGGATCATGACCATCTCTTTCTAAAAAATGTCATTGTGGGGACTCTCTATGGACGATAAACGTTCATCAGTCGATTAGGATATAGCGTCTCCTGACTATGTAATATGTGATAACTGAGGACTAAAAAACGAGTGATAGACAAAGTAATCCACGATTTTCTCATCATTTGGGCAACGATTGATCCCATTGGAACAATGGCCTTATTTGCGGGTATGACGGTCAAATTTTCAGCCAAAGAACGCAGAAAAACCGCATACAAGACTATTTTTTATGCCGCGCTCATCTTAATCGGTGCGATTATTGTCGGGCAGCTACTACTGGGTGCAATGGGCATCAGCCTGATTTCTTTTCAGGTCGCCGGAGGGGTTATTCTGTTCCTGTTCGGGCTACAAATGATCTTCTCTAATGATAATCAAGAAAAGGCAAGAGAACCGCTGCATGATATTGCGGTATTTCCACTCGCCATTCCCGCCACTGCGTCACCCGGTGCTATTTTGGCAGTGATCCTCATTACCGATAACAATGTTTATACGATTCAAGATCAGGCCATCACATCATTAACGATGCTTTCCGTTTTAACCGTTACACTGATATTACTCATTTTTTCAGGTGGGATTATCAGAATCATCGGCATTGGCGGCGCCTCTCTTCTCACCCGGATTATGGGGATGATTCTTGCTGCTCTATCGGTTGAATTTGTCATGGAAGCGATTGGTATCAGTAAATGGGTTGGGGCATAATCAGACGTTGAGTGTCAATTAAGAACAAGAACGTCAGGGAGGACGTATGAAGATCAGAGATAGTCATTTAAATGATTCCGCGGCTATCACCGCGATTTACAATCATTTTATTCGTGACACGACCATCACTTTTGAAGAGCAGCCCCTATCCGTCGATCAAATGTCTGCACGTCTGCAAAAAACATTAAGCACGGGCCTACCGTGGCTTGTCTTAGAAGTGGATGATGAGATCATGGGGTATGCTTATGCCAGTCCTTGGCATACCCGCTCTGCATATAGATTCACTGTAGAATTGACCATTTACTTAGCACCGACTGCAGCAGGAAATGGGTTCGGACGTAAGTTATATAGCGAGCTTCTAGAACGCTTGAAACAGCAAGGGATTAAAAACGTGATGGGAGTGATTGCCCTGCCAAATTTACCCAGTGTTCGGTTACATGAATCCTTGGGGTTCAAACCCGTTGGTGAATTTAACAACATCGGTTTCAAGTTTAATCGCTATATTTCAGTCGGCTATTGGCAGCTAGACATTGAAGCCAGTATGCAATAAAAGGACTGATGCGTGATAAAAGTCGAAAATCACACATATTTAATAATCAATTAAACACATAAAAACAAAAGGTAGACTATTTTCATATCAATACATGATATTTTTTAAGGTTTAAAGATATGAATCCATGGTTTACATATTGGTTAAAAAACATCTATTTACCATTCAGCGGCGCGGTTGAGCAAGATATAAACACCCGAACTAATTTTTTATCACCGCAAATCGAACTGAATTTTGCCGGCAATCAAGCGATTGAAAAAGAAGTGATCAGTCATGTTGCAAGTTACGGTACTCAGCTCAGTTTGCTGGCAAAGGTGGTTCTTGAGTTAAGTAAGAATAGTAAAAGTAAAGAAGTTGCAGAACTGACCAAACTTTTGAATAAGATTGAGACGGTGAAAAAAACGCACCAAGAAAATATGAGAAACACCGCAAAAGAAGCCTTGGATAAGCTTGCACAGCAAGATCCGGATGCATTGAAGCGTTTATTGGCACAATATACCCACTGAGATCTGACATGAGTTTGCTTTCCGACCCACCGACACATTTATATTCAGCAAACTGAGCGCTTATTTCGAAGGTAAATTGATATTAGGACATCATATTTCTGCGACTGGCGACTCGTTTAGTCACCAGTAAATGATCGGCTTGATAAGCGATGGATACCTTGGAAAACCATCTGATTCAAGATGCTCCAAGTAGCGTATTCATCGCTCTTTTAGTGCGGTAGGCTAACTATAATCCATTGTCTTCAATAACATTTTTGTACCATGAGAAACTTTTTTTCACTTTCCTTTCTAAAGTCCCATTGCCATCATTATCTTGATCTACGTAAATTAAACCGTATCGCTTCTCCATCTCTGAAGAAGAATAGCTAATCAGATCAATGATCCCCCACAATGTATATCCCATGAGTTCAACACCATCCAAAATCGCTTCGTGCATTTGTTCTATATGAGCGCGTAAGTATTGAATTCGATAGTCATCGATAATCGAGCCATCATCTTCAACTTTGTCATATGCACCCAATCCATTTTCCACAATAAAGAGTGGTTTCTGGTAGCGCGAATATAAATTATTGAGCGCGATTCTCAGACCAAGCGGATCAATTTGCCAACCCCATTCTGATACGGGCAAGTATGGGTTCTTGATTCCACCCATTGTATTACCACTGACGGTTTCCAAGCCTTCACTATCCGCACTTGTCACGAAAGAGTTGTAATAACTAAAAGAAATAAAATCTACAGTATTATGATAGAGTAACGCTTCATCACCTTCTTCTAGCTTTATTTTTATCCCTTTCTCATCAAAGTAGCGCTGAATATATTTAGGATAAGCACCTCTGACTTGAACATCGGTAAAGAAGTAATTGAATTGATTATTCCAATGTGCCGCGAACACATCATCAGGATTACAAGTATGTGGATAAGTAAGTAGGCTTGTTAACATACAGCCAATCTGTGCATCGGGTATGATTTTTTTACAATGTTTAACCGCAATTGCACTTGCAATAAATTGATGATGAAGACCATCATAGACAGCTTGTTCTACATTTTCAAATCGATGTGGAATAATACCACCACTACTGAATGGATGACGGACAATACTGTCAATCTCATTAAATGTAATCCAATATTTAACTTTTTCTTTGTAGCGTTCAAATAAAGTGACACATAAACGTTCGAAAAAACCAACAACCTGACGAGAAGACCATCCTCCATATTCATTCACTAAATGCATTGGCATTTCATAATGAGATAAGGTGACCACAGGGATAATATTCTGTTCAATTAATGTATCAATTAAACGGTCATAGTATTCTAAACCGGCTTCATTGGGCTGAGTTTCATCACCGTGAGGGTAAATTCGAGTCCATGCAATTGAAAAACGTAGTGCTTTAATTCCTAATTGTCCCATCAAGGTAATATCATCTTTATATCTATGATAAAAATCAATACCTCTACGTTTCGGATACTCATCAGTAGATAGTGACTCCATCGCAGCTTTAATTTGTTGTTCATCAACAGAATTGTGCTTTACGTAGTCACCCTTCGACAGATTCTTTTTATAAGTTGCTATATCTGCCGTTGATATTCCCTTACCGTCCAGATTCCAAGCCCCTTCGACCTGATTGGCTGCAATTGCGCCTCCCCACAAAAATCCATCGGGGAACTTTCTCATAACTTCGGACATTTTAGCTCCTTATTTATCTCTTACAATAACTCGATTAATATGAATAATTAAATACAGAAGCTCTTCATTGGGAATAGAGCGTTCAAATCGAGCTTTAACATAATCATTTATCGATAAAGCACACTCATATTCTTCATTGTACTTATGTATTGCACTCATTAGAAACTCATCATCATCACTCTTCAGCATTTTGTCTCCAACGAGTCTTTGGGCAAAAAATTGCAAATGATTTACAAAGCGAGAATAATTTACTGAGAACGTATCAAATTCAACATCAAATGTTATTTTGACAATATTTAAGATATTTTTCACAATGCTTGCTAACAGCATCACCTGATTCATATTTTGATCGACCTGCTGTGCATTAATCAGATGAAATGCGATATTGGATGCCTCTTCTTCAGGGAAATCCACATCCAGATATTGCTTAGCCAGTGTTAATGCATGTTTCCCTAAACTATATTCCATAGGATATAGTTTCTGTATTTCCCAATGCATCCGATTAGAAATAGGCATGTTTTGTTTCAGTCTCTTGGCTGCGAAATATAAGTGATCAATGAGTGAAACATAAACATGTTCATACAAAGATACTTTTAACACCGATTCAGTGTGCTCAACAATCTCACTCACCAAAGATAGATACTCTCCAGGAATATCTCTTAATAAGTCAATCACCTCTAATGTTACTGAGTCACTTTCTAGTATGTATGTTTTTTCAATATCATCAGGATTAATTCGGTCACCCGGTTTGCTTTTAAAACCGATGCCCTTTCCAAACACGATTACTTCTCGATTATCATTTCTTTTCACAAGAACAACACTTGTGTTTAAAATCTTTATAATCTTCATATTCATATCACCATATAATTATAATATTGTAAGCAATGGCTTACTTGGTTTTACGCTATTTGATTCTACACTCGAAATAACATCAAAATAATCGGATGAATTGGTAACAATCACCACACTAAATATATCCATATCATGTTCAATCGCTTTTTCAATATTAAATTCAATCAGTTTATCGCCAAGCTCTACATAATCACTCACATTGGCATATGAAAAAAATAAGTCTGAACTCGTTTGATCCTCATTCACACCTATACATATCATTAGCTCAACACCTTCAATTGAAGTTAAATTTATTGAGTGGTTACTTACAGATTTTGAAGTAACAATACCATCAAATGGTGCTCTGACAATTCCTTGAGAGGGTAATATACCGACACCTTTCCAGTTATTATTGTCTATCCAGTCATCATTTTTTACTTCATTCAATGAGCGTAACTCACCAAACATTGGTGAAAAGATAACTATCCGATTTGCTAATGTATTGGAATCTTTTATATCTCTATTATCTTCATCTCTGTTTTCTATATCATCAATATTCTTTTTCTCTATATCATCAGACTCACTGACTGCAGCAAGAAATCCTGTCTTCAAGTTCCATAGGTATATAGAGACAGATGTAACCAAAATAGAAGTAAATATGACTATCAATGAATATTGAAAATTAAATCCATCATCAATAAACATTGGTAAAGTGACTAATCCGGGGGCTAGATTTGCGTAAGCTTTAAGCCCAAGGATACCAGCAAGCAACCCAGAAGTTGCTGCACCGATCATACAACAGACGAATGCTTGTCTCATTTTCAAATGGACACTGTATAACGCCACTTCTGTAATACCAAATAAAGCGGCTATTCCTGCCGGCAATGCGATTTGCTTTAGCGATTTTCTTTGTGTGAATAACCAAACCGTTAAAGCACCAGCACCCTGAGCAACGTTTGATGCTAACATAGCGGTAAGAACCAAAGTATCATATCCCGTTTTAGTCATGGCTGATATCACTATAGGATAGAATATCTTGTGAATACCAAACATGACAAAAAATGGCATACATGCAGCAAGCAGTGCATTCGCAAACCATCCGAATTCTCTCTGCACAAAAACAGTGAAATTAGACAGCATACCTCCGATATGATTGCCAACAGGGCCTAAAATAGTCAATGAAATTGGGACAATGACAATTAAAATAACAACTGGTTTTAAAAATATTGCAACCATACTCGGTATCACATGATCACAAAGTCGTTCAACATAAGACATCATCCAAATGGTGAGTATGATAGGAATAATCGATGATGCATATTGGGTAGAAGAGAGATCTATCCCGGCAATTTCAATAACATTGGTCGTCAATAGTATTTTTAAAAGTTCTGGATAAACCAAAACACCTGCAATTGAGATAGATAAGAATGAATTTGTGTTAAATTTATATGAGCATGATAACGCAAGTAGTATAGGAAGAAAGTAATATATAGAATCAGAGATCAAATTTAATAGTTGATAAACATCATCGGATTTATCCATAAAGTGGATGCTAACAAAAAGCAACAATCCCGCCTTAATCATACCTGCACCGATAATCGCAGGAACGATGGGTTGGAATATACCAACCAGAGTTGACATCAACTTATTTAAGGTTCCTTTCAATAAAGAACCATCATTATTGAATTCAACTCTTGATTGATACGCAACCGGGATATCGTAAGTTCTTAATAATTCCTTATATATAACGTTAACATCATCGCCTATAATAATTTGAACCTGTCCTGCCCGATAAAACGCCTCAACCACTTTAGGAATTCTGTTTAACGCACTTATATCCACTTCTTCTAAATTATCAATATCAAATCTCAAACGAGTTGAGCAGTGATTTATCCCAAGGATATTATTCACCCCACCAATATATAATATAATCTCACGGATAAATTCACTGACTTTCATAATTCAACTTACCAAAGTGTTAATAAATCACTATTTATTTTCTACCGGACTATCCACACCAATAAAATATACAGCAATCGGCGTAACAATTACAGAAATCGCAAGTGTAATCAGTGCATGATAGAAATTATCACCTTCACCAATCCACATAGGTAATGAGGCCAATCCCGGGCCAACTGGTGCGTATGCTTTAAGTGTGACCACACCGGCATAGATCCCCGCACAACCGGCACCGACCATACAACCAAGCAACGAGCGCTTTAACTTTAAATGAACACCATACAATGCAGGTTCAGTAATACCAAATAGCGCTGAAATTCCTGAAGGCAGTGCATTTTGTTTTAATTGTACATCCTTAGTGAGATACCATACAGCCAATGCACCTGCACCTTGAGCCATATTTGAGGATAACATGGCACTATGAATTAATGTCTCATAGCCCGGTGATGCCATTGCAGCAAATATAATCGGATAGAATACTTTATGCATACCAAACATAACAATTAATGGCATTAAAATAGATAGCAATGCAACGGCTAACCAACCAACCTTGCTTTGTATCCAAAAAACGCCACTGGATAAGCCTTGTCCCATGTAAGTCCCCATTGGCCCTAATATAATCAATGCAACAGGCGCTACAATGACTAAGACTAATAGCGGCTTCATAAATATTTTAACCGCCCCGGGAGAGACTTTATCAGCGAGCGGCTCAATATATGACATCAACCAAATTGTGAATATAATCGGCAACACAGAAGAAGCATAAGAAACTGAAGGAATATGCATGCCAATATATTCAATCGGTGTCCCTGATCCCATTAATGCAATGAGTTTTGGATGAACTAATACACCTGCTAAAGCAACCGAAACAAAAGGATTGGTTTTAAATTTCTGAGCACAGGAAAAAGCCAGAAGCAACGGAAGAAAGTAAAAAGCCGCATCGGCAATAAAGCTGGTAACCAAATAAAACTGACTTGTTTTCGTGGTTAAACCCATAGAAACGGAGAGCAAAAGTAATGCTTTTAGCATACCTGAAGCAGCAATCGCAGGAATAATTGGCTGAAATATACCGGTGACAAGCGCTGCGAATTTGTCAAACAATCCTTTCAGAGACAAATCTAATTTTTTATTCACCGCTTTTTCAGTTGCAATGCCTTCACTACCATTATCATCAATCAAGGTGGTTAATTTATTGAAAACAAAACTAACATCATTACCAATAATCACCTGACACTGACCACCACTATTCACAGCACCCATAATACCGGGAATTTCTTTAATTTTTTCTAAATCTGCATCTGATGTATGATGAAGCTCTAACCGGAGTCGAGTTGAACAATGCAGCGCATTGGATATATTATTTTTTCCACCCACACACTCTAAAATGGACTTTGCTATATTTTCGTAATTCATTATTTATCCTTTTTAAAGTAAAAAAAAAGACCTGGATTGGACAGTTTATTTTGAACTGCCCAATCCAGGTCTTGCCTGCGTATCAGTAACACGCCTGGTAAATACTATCGATGTCAATAATGTTGTCAATATAACAAAAACAATTACAAACGAAACTCAGAAGGTGAAATTTTTTGAGGTGCATCACCATCTTGCTCACCCCTTCGCTGTTTTGATGCAAAGTCATTCCAATCTCACTTCAGTCGTCTTACAGCAACCAATCGCAATATTGTTGTCACAAAAAAGCCAAAAAAAATGAATAATTGTTCTAAAACCAGAATTTAATGCAATATAAACACAAAATTGTCCGCCTTTCTCGTTATGATTTCTCACAATGATACAGCCTGAAACGACAAGAGAATCATCCATGCTATTTGAACAACTCCCCGCACTGATCCTATTTGCATTCACCGCAACATTTACACCCGGGCCAAACAATATGATGCTCATGACTTCAGGGGCGAATGTCGGGTTCATGCGGACACTCCCTCATATGCTGGGTGTCACTTTGGGCTTCGGTGTCATGTTATTTTTAGTGGGTATCGGTGCTGCCGGTATTTTCCATACCTTCCCGATCCTCCACCCTATTCTGAAATGGCTATGCCTGTCCTATCTGGTCTATTTAGCGATCAAGATCGCGACCAGTCAGTCACATATAGCCACGGGCGACTATCAGCCCATGACGTTTTATGCCGCAGCCCTGTTTCAGTGGGTCAATCCCAAAGGCTGGTCGATGGCACTCACCGCTGTGAGTCTCTACAATCCGTCTGCAAATGTGCAGGGGCTGCTCTGGACCGCTGCCATTTTTATCATCATCAATATACCTTCCGGAACCACTTGGATCTTTGCTGGCAAACAGATCAGCAACGTCCTGCGTAATCCTGTTCATCTCCTATGGTTTAACTATGCAATGGCTTTCCTGCTCGTGGCGTCCACACTGCCGATGGTCCTATAAATCTGAGCGGCTTATCAGGTGACTGGGCCATTTTTTTTCTCTCACCTTTGAGCATAGTTGAATATGGGTGATTTTGATTCGACTCACAGTCAGCACGATGAATGCGGTCTACACTGAATGTGCTTTTTCATCAGAAGGATAACGTGATGACGACAAGATCAACCGGACGCTTTTTGATTTTACTCCTGTGTTTATTCCCCTTTCTCAGTGTCGCATCGACACATTCCAGCCCAGTCTCTTCAATTGATATGACGCACTCTTGGGCTGGTTATGCTTGTGTCATTCTCTTTGTCATCGCCTATATCACCGTCACTTTTGAAGAAACCATCAAGCTGAAAAAGTCGAAGCCGGTTCTGCTGGCTGCCGGGATTATCTGGGCCATTATCGGTTTCTCCTATCAACAAATCGATCAAATGGAAGTCGCCAAAGCGGCTTTCGAGAAAAACCTGCTGGAATATGCAGAATTGTTGCTCTTCCTTCTGGTGGCAATGACTTACATTAACGCTATGGAAGAACGGCGCTTGTTTGACACATTACGATCATGGATGGTCAGTAAAGGATTCAGCTACGCGACTTTGTTCTGGCTGACAGGTCTACTCGCTTTTTTCATTTCTCCGGTTGCAGATAACCTGACGACTGCCCTGTTAATGTGTGCGGTGGTCATGAAAGTCAGTGAAAATAACCCGCGCTTCGTCAATCTCTGTTGCATTAATATTGTTATTGCAGCCAATGCCGGGGGGGCATTCAGCCCGTTTGGCGACATTACCACATTAATGGTCTGGCAGGCAGGGATGACCAGTTTTCTCCAGTTTTTTAACCTCTTCATTCCATCGGCCATCAATTACATGCTTCCGGCACTCCTGATGTCATGCTTTTTACCCAAAGGCCGCCCGAACCTTGTTCAAGACCATGTGGATGCCAAACGAGGTGCAAAAAGGATTGTGGCATTATTCTTACTGACCATTCTCACGGCTGTCAGTTTTCACGCTTTATTCGAATTTCCCCCCGTCGTTGGTATGATGATGGGGTTGGCCTATCTCCAGTTTTTCGGCTACTACCTCCAAAAATCACTGCCTCGCTTCCTGGCACGGCAGAAAGCGCTCGCGCTCGCCAATCATGATGAAACCACCCTCAAGCGATTGGGCTCAATCGTACCTTTTGACGTTTTTAAACGTATTTCACATGCAGAATGGGATACCTTGTTGTTTTTCTACGGCATCGTCATGAGTGTCGGTGGCCTAAGTCTGTTGGGCTACCTCAGCCTGATATCGGGCACCATCTATCCGCATTGGGGAGCGCAATGGGCGAACATATTCATGGGTGCACTCTCCGCGATTATCGATAACATTCCGATCATGTACGCCGTCCTCACCATGGCGCCCGTTATGTCCGACGGTAACTGGCTTCTCATTACGCTGACTGCCGGTGTCGGCGGCAGTATGTTGTCGATTGGTTCTGCGGCTGGCGTGGCGCTGATGGGGGCATCTCACGGGCAGTATACTTTTTTAAGCCATTTGAGATGGACGCCCGTCATTGTGTTAGGTTATGCCGCCAGTATTGTGGCGCATCTATGGCTCAATCACGCTCAATTTTGAGTTCAGTCAAACGGACATGATGACGAGTAAGCTGTTGAATATATATTAATATTCATTCGGCTTCAGATCGGATAGACTATTCTCTGACCATCTCTGACAGTCAGATTCAGAGCTTCACGAGAGACTTTATCAAGGACAGGATTATGAACACTATTCGCTTCGGCAACCGGAAAATTACCCCTTCAAAAGTGGTCTGTGTCGGTAGAAATTATATCGAACATATTCATGAATTGGATAACGCCGTTCCGGAACAGATGGTGGTGTTCCATAAACCCAACAGCAGTATTACCACTCAGTTGCATGCCTTCCATGAAGAGCCACTTCACTATGAAACTGAGATCTGTTTTTTGGTCAAAAATAACCGATTTCATGGCGTTGGACTCGGGTTGGATCTGACTAAAAGAAACCTTCAATCCCAGCTCAAGAAACAAGGCTTACCTTGGGAGCGGGCGAAAGCATTCAGCGGTTCGGCCGTCTTCAGTAAGTTTATTGCTTTAAGAGACATTGATATCGAGACGCTGAATCTGGAATTACTGATCAATTGCGTCCGGATTCAGCATGGTCGGGTCACCCAGATGATGTATTCACCCGCTGCAATCTTGCAGGAGCTGCAACGTTACACCACGCTGGAAGATGGGGATATTGTCATGACAGGAACCCCCAAAGGTGTCGGCGTTGTTCAAGCGGGAGATACTTTTCTCGCCCGCCTGAAAAGTGAAGATCAAATCTTAATCGAAATTGAATGGGTCGCTCAGTAACCCGACAGTTACGATGGAAATACCAGCAGATGAAACACCAAAAATACCATCATGCTCAGCACGGTGGTGAGTAAAACGTTTTTGGTTTTCCAAGAGATTACGCCAGCCGTCAACGCGCCCCACAAATAAGGATTTTGCCAGTCGAGCCATAATGACTGTTCTGGCATGAACACAATCGGCGCCCAAATCACAGTCAAAATTGCCGGGCCGGAGTAGCTGAGAAACCGGTGTAGCTGAGGCCCCAAACGCAGCGGCAGTTTCGGTTCCAAAAAGAGATAGCGACTCAGAAACACCACCATAGCCATAATCACAATCTGGATTAAAATCATGTTACTTGCTCCCCGCCGACTTGCTATTCGCTGACTTGCTCTCCATATAGGTTTCGGTCACGTAACCTGCAATCATCGCGGATAAACTGGCGATCACCAGACTGCCCTCCACCTGATACATATTCAACAGAACCGACATTACGAGCCCGGCCAGTACCGATATTTTCACCGGTAAGGTTTTCATATTCGGAACGACAATCGCAATAAAAGTGGCTGCAATCGCAAAATCAAGCCCTAACGAATTCAGGTTCGGAATCGCATGACCGGCAATAATGCCGACCAGCGTAGCAATGTTCCAGATCAGATAAAAACTGAATCCGGCGCCGAATGCATACCAGCGATTAAAACGAGCATCATCCTGATGATTGAGTAAGGCGAACAGTTCATCCGTCAATAAAAACCCTAGCAACACTCGCCAATGCAATGGCATCGGACTGATTTTTGAACGCATTGAGACACTGTAGAGAAAATGACGCGAGGTAATGAAAAAGACCGTCAATAGCAGTGAGAATAATCCGGCACCGGCCTTCAGCATTCCCGTGGCGACCAGCTGTGCGGAACCCGCAAATAAAATCGCAGATAATGCCTGGCTTTCCATCACGGTTAACCCAGATTCAACCGCAAAAGAACCGGCCAATAGCCCCCAGGGTAATACGGCAACACTTAAAGGCATCATTGCAAGCGAACCCCGGAAAAAGAGTCTTGTCCGTGTTTCTGAAGCATGATGCGCTTCTGTCATTATTGTCATGACTTTATTATTCCTCACTTAAACAAATATCCGCTCGACAGAGAATCGATGATGATCATCAATCAAATAACCAATACCAGCGAAGACTTTCAGAAATGGATTGTGTGTCATTCCCTATACTGACACTAGGTCATTTGCTTAGGATAGCTAAGCGGCATGCCCCGCGCCGCGATCAATACCCGTTCAGATTGAACAAAATTCAACCACGAAAGGTCAACAGCCCCTAGCGTTTTTGTCTTATCATACCCAATAGCAAATCAAAAAGATTGTACGTTATTGCGCTTTGTTTATTGCGATTCAATCGCTCGTTTCAATGAATCGCGCAAAGACGGACCCTAAGTACATAAGTACATAAGTACATAAGTACATAAGTACATAAGCATCAAAACACCATGACTAAGCCTTAAAATAAAACATCCGGTGGTTTAGGCCGGATGTTTTATCTCCCGGAGTCTCTCCGGAATCCAAGGGCGCGATTGGATGATTCAATGCATGACGTTAGATTCTACAAAAAACGGCGCCATACTGAGAACCGCATTATCCGCAGAACAGTGAAAATCAGCATAAGATTTACCACGTTCAAGGGTATAACACGCATCAACGAAGTCATCATCATCAACAAACACTGAATCAGGCATCGCCGCAATCACACGACTGGTAATTTCAGCAATCGCTGATGAGGGTGGCCAACCAGCCAGAGAACCAGCAGCCCCCACGGCAGTCACTAAGGCCTGAACCAAAGTTTTATAATTGGTTCCTGAATCATGCTCATACATTAACATATCAACGACCCGATAATCATATTCTGACCAGTTAATGACGATTTGATTGGGATAATAATTGGTCTCTTTGTTGTCCAGATAAGGCATTTCAACAACAAGAATTTGCGGTTTGTTGCTGGTCAAAACACCAGAGACAATGCCATAAATTTCGGCCGCGCCTTTAATCCAAGGTTCATGGACATTGTTGACATTCACTTTGGTTAATTTGGTAGCATCAAAGCCAGTTGCTTCGGTTTGCGTACTCAAGCGAGGTGCCTGCGCGGTTTTCTCCTGTAAACCATTTTCCTGTAACAGAGTATTTAGCTTTTTGACACTCTCTTTCATGGCGTAATAACCGTTGTCATCCACCACTAACACCGGGACATCAGGCTCTTGATCGACGGCCAGCGACACTTTGTCACCGCTGAGTGTATAGCCAACAATTTGAGTCCATGAATCTTCATCACCGGATGGCGGATACGCAACCACCAAATCGGACATATCATCATTCAATGCCCGATCTGATGGCAGGAATAACCACATTTCAGTGGTGCCACCGATTGACCGAGATGAAAGTATGCCTTGCGGGGCTAAAAATGTATTGACCCGTATCGGTGTTTGTGACCGTTCGATCTGTTTAATTTGTTGATTCAAGTTCACTGAATCATGTAATTGAGATGCCAATCGAGCGGCAATTGCATCTTTATCGACCGCAAAAGCATTTACGGAAATAAAAGATGCTACAGCACACAATGCGACGGCTATCGTATTTTTTAATTTCATAGTTTCTCCATTATTCCAGTACGGTATTGCACGATATATGCTCATACATTCATATATCATATCAAACCATAACACGAGAATTTTCTTTACTGTAAAAAATACGATCAACCGGAAGAAAAATATGACAGCGCATCACAATGTTTTAGCGCAGATAAAATAACAGGGCATTTTGTTTGCTGTTTAATGAACGATTCTTTTAATGTGTATCGGGTGAATTTTCAGATCGTTGTTAATTAACCACTCACCGGCGCGATCAGAGATAGTGTTTATTGATAATTATATATTCACAATCAATCAAATACATAAATTGACCATAGTATGATAATGTCGTGACTCAATATCACGCGAAGCGATGCGGAGGAAAATAAATTACTTTATGCAGAAATGGACGATAGATCAGGATATTGTTTTATACCTATTGCACGAATCATTTGCGCTCCGATATGCTGAACTCGTACAAGAGAATAAACAATACCTCTCACAATGGTTAAACTGGCCCAGAGTTTGTCATACGCCTGACGATTTTAAAACCTTTATTCAGGGGTCACGTTATAAATATATTGATGGTGATGGTCTGGATTGTGCGATTGAGTTTCGTGGTGAGCTCGTCGGAAATATTGGTTTTAATACGATCGACCATGAACTAAAAAAAGCCGAAATCGGTTACTGGCTCGGCCAGCAATATCAGGGAAATGGCATTATTACCCGCGCCTGCCGTTTTTTAATTGCTTATGCATTCGAAACACTTCATGTCGAAAAAGTTCAAATCGCAGTCGCTGAAGATAACCGACCGAGCAGAGCCGTTTGTGAACGATTGGGGATGACTTTGGAAGGCATTATCAGCCATCAGGAAAAAATCGGGGATCGAATTCTGAGCCATGCAATTTACGCTATTTTCCCATCTCAATTCCCCCGAACCTGATGCCTCATGACTGGCGGTTTTTTCACAATATTTTTTTATCAGAAATGGGGTTTTCAGCAGGTAACGGATAAGCCTGACGCATAAACTGAATAAAGGCTTGTAAAGCACCAGAAGTATGTCGGTGACGCGGATAGGCCAGATGCCAGCCCGGGAAAAACGGACAGAACTCATCCAGAATAGACAACAGCTCACCTCTTTCCAGCCAAGGTCTGAGTTTATCTTCCGTCCAGAAGACAATCCCCTGATGCTCACATGCAGCCGTCACGGCCAGCTCCCTGCTGGTGGTGATCAGTGGCCCGTCGACAGCCATTGAAAACCAGTGTCCGTGCTGATAAAACTCCCACCGATACACAGCTCTGTCACCAGAGAGTCGCCAGTTCATACACTGATGCTCACGCAAGTCTGCCGGGGTTTCAGGCCTGCCATATTTTTGCAGATATTGAGGAGAAGCCGCCGCACACATCCGTACTTCCGGCCCGATCGGGTAGGCAATCATGTCCTGCTCAACGAACTCCCACAACCGGATGCCGACATCAAAACCATCGGCAACCAAATCAATGAGTGCATCTTCGACCAGAATATCCAACACGATATCGGGATATGCCCGATAAAACTGCCCCAAAATCGGCTGTAAAATCGCATCGGCCGCTGCTGTGGTGATATGCAACCGCACTGTGCCAGCCAATGCGCCCGACTGAGTCTGTACTTCATTGAATGCTGCTTCGATTTCATCCAGCGCCGGCCGCAAACGCCGATAAAACTGCAACCCGATTTCCGTCAGTACCACACTACGCGTTGTCCGGTTAAACAGCCGACTGCCCAGATTGTCCTCCAAACGCTTAATAATCTGACTCAGTGCCGACGGCGTGATTCGTAATACCTTCGCTGCGGCAGAGAAACTCCCTTGTTCAGCCACCGCTTTGAACGCTTTCATTTCTGTATATTCACTGCTTTTCATTGATATGGCTCTTGGACTGGCTGTTTAGACAGATAGGGTTGATCCCAATAATTTCATCGGTGCTGGATATGGCGCAGGCTTCACGCTAACTGACCACGACTTCAGATGATTATCAATCTTATCCTTCATAGTTAATGAATATTCTGAAGTATTAATAAACAATGTCAATGTGTGCATAATGACCCTGTTCATCAATAATAAGGATACACCAATGATCAAGCGTCACTTAGGAAATCAGGGGCTACAAGTCTCAGCATTAGGATTGGGTTGTATGGGGATGAGTCACGCTTATGGGGGTTATGATGAAAATGCCTCTTTTGCCACACTCAATCATGCTCTGGCACAAGGGATCAATTTTTTCGATACCGCTGAAATGTACGGGCCTTATACCAATGAAACATTATTGGGCCAATGGCTCAAATCGCTGAAAAATCAGCGGCAAGAACTCGTCGTTGCGACAAAATTTGGGTTCGATATTCGTGAGGGGGCTTTCCCCGGGCTCAACAGTCGCCCGGAACATATCCGGGAAGTCGTCGATGCATCTTTGCAACGGCTTCAGACCGATTATATTGATGTGCTCTATCAACACCGAGTCGATCCCAACGTGCCGATTGAAGACGTGGCAGGAACAGTAGCTGAATTGATCGATGCGGGAAAGGTTCGCTATTTCGGTTTATCGGAAGCGGCACCGGAAACCATTCGTAAAGCCCACCAAACATGTCCGGTTTCTGTATTGCAAAGCGAGTATTCGCTGTGGGAACGCCGTCTGGAACACGAAACACTGCCACTGTTGCGTGAGCTGGGCATTGGCTTAGTTCCCTTCAGCCCCTTAGGGCGAGGATTTTTGAGCGGTGACACCAAACCCGCTTCCGCATACGATAAAAACGATTTTCGCGCTTGGGGCGATCCACGATTGAGTGATGAGAATTACGCGACCAACCTGCGTCTGGTGGATGCGATCCGTCAACTCGCAACAGAAAAGGCAACCACACCGGCCAGAATCGCACTGGCTTGGTTACTCCATCAGGGAGACGATATTGTACCGATTCCGGGCTGTCGGCGAATTGCCCACTTAGATGACAATATCGGCGCAGCCAGTCTCCATCTACAAGCCGATGAAGTCCGTCAGCTCAGTGAGGTCAGCACGCAACTCGGTGTTGCAGGAGAACGATACACGGCTGAATTTGCCCGCTTTACGGATCAGTAAAATGATCTGATGACGGCGGTTGGTTTTTTCTTCCAGTCAATGAGCCATTTTAGGCTCATTGACTGTCGGCAGACATCGTCCCAGAGAGGGTTGTCAGCGCAGTTTCAATCCCCTCCATCGCTAAACTCACTTTTGCACTGGCTTTCTGAAATGGCCTGAGCGCATAAATTGCTTCACACCGGTCAAACGGGTCATCCATCACTTTGACAAGCTCCCCAGAGGCAATTGCTGGAGCAACAACCCAATTCGGCAGGCAGCAAACACCAAGACCGGCGATTGCCAGCATCAGCTGCGCATGAAAATCATCACATCTGGTGGCGATAACATTTGATTTCTCCAGTCCTTTCCAACAAAGCGAGTTGTACTCCGCGCATTTATCAATGAGCGGCAAATGGTTGAACTGGCCTATCTGCTCAGCACTATATTGTGACAATAAAGCAGGACTGGCACAGATATGCCATGTTTGCACCCCAATTTTTTTCGGATACAGATTACTATTCGGCTGCTCCCCAACTCTGATGGCTAAATCAAGACGTTCCACAATGGGATCCACCAGCCTTTCTGTGAGATTCAGATGAACATGAATGCCCATATCTTGTTGGTGACACTGGGCAAGAAAAGGAATCACAATCATTTTGCCAAATGTCGGTAGACAGCTCATGCGGATAACGCCGGACGTTGACTGTTCGATAGTACGAATCGTCTCAACCGTATCCGATATATCCTTTAACAGCGGTTTAGACTTGTCATACAGATACCGCCCTGCTTCCGTTAACCCTAAAAAACGGCTTGAACGGATCAATAACTTCGCTTTAATTAACTGTTCCAGTTGATCAATCTGTCTGGTGACCGTTGAGACATGCACACCAACATGCGCAGCCGCTTTCGAGAAACTGCCTTGATCAACAACCGTCGCAAATAAAAAAAGCTGCTCAGAACTCGGATAATGATTCACTGAATTTGCACCTTACGCAAAGCTGTATTGCAAGAATCTTTATATTAATCCGATGACATTTGAATACAATCCCCCATCATACCGTTCAAAACAGGGATTCAAAATGCACCACGCCCGCCCCCAGCAATTACACATCAAAAAACTCATCCTGATCATCACAATTTTGGGTCAGGCATCGATTGCGTTATATCTGCCAGCGTTGCCTGAAATCAGTCGCGGTCTGGTGATTGATGAATTCCAAACCAAATTAACCGTCACATGCTTCATCATCGGTTTTGGTATATCTCCTATGTTTTTCGGCCCAATTTCTGACCGTGTAGGAAGGAAACCCGTTTTATTGACAGCCTTACTACTGGCATTGGTGGGATTTATCGGCAATATATTCAGTTCAACTTTTGAAGTATTCATCTTATGCCGAATTCTGGAAGGGTTGGGATGTGGTGGATTACTGACGAGTGGACGCTCTATTGTCAGAGATGTTTTCTCCGGCAAAGAACTGGCAAGTGCTTCATCCTATCTGTCGATGGGATTTGCGCTTGGCTTCGGATTAAGCCCCGTGATTGGCGGTCTGCTGACCAAGACCTTCCACTGGACCTCCGTTTTTATTTTTCTGGCTCTGTTTGATTTATTCATCATTATACTTTGCCTTTTCTATCTTCCGGAAACCAAAACGGCAACGCCAGAAAAACCGCAGGATAATTTATTCAAAATAACACTGAAGGATTATCTTCATGCAATATCCAACCATCAATTTATGATCAACGTACTCGGTGGCTTTTTTGCCTATTGCATTGTGATTTCCTACAACGTCATGACGCCATTTTTAGTTCAGGAAAATTTCAACTTTTCTCCGGATGAATATGGATATCTCGCTGTTCTTATCGGGGTTCCCTATTATTTGGCAGCATCCATGAACCGTAAGATGGTCCTTGAACATGGCATTTACTTTTCATGTATGATCGGGAGTATATTTATCCTCACCGCTGGAGCAGTCATGTTCTTTGCCAATCTGAATGGATACCAGAATATCTATGTATTGATTATCCCGTTCATGGTTGCAACATTCGGTCAGGCGCTGATATTCAGTAATACCATTGCTTCAGCACTACAACTATTCCCGGCAACATCCGGTGGCAGAATGAGCGCGCTCTACAGTAGCTTGCAAATGATGCTTGTCAGCTTAACATCAACCTATTTTGCCCGTTTACCCGATAACAATACTATCTATCTGGCGACGGTTGTTCTCTGCATGGGGGGATTTTGTCTGATTTTTATCATGCTCTCGGAAAAAATTCGCAAAAGACAAGCAGCCAGAGAAGCGACGGTCTAAGGCTCGAACAAATACGATGCTTCGAGCCCTTCATCCAAAATTATTCCATCTCTGAAAACGCGACACTGACCGCATCTAGGACTTGTGGATAGAGCTGAGCGAAGCTCTCAGATAAATGTTGATAATGTGTCTTCAGCGGTGGAATACAACTGGTGAGCGACTGCATCCGCGGTGAACGGTGCGACATCCGCTGTAAAGCAACTTCTATATTGTCGAATTCAGCATAAGATTCCAGCCAGCGTCCTTGCCACATCCGTCGGTGAACTTGTATGAAGGGTTCGGGTGCCGGAAACGTCAACTCTTGCTCAATTTGCCCTTGAGCATCCTGGCAGAACACCGCTAGCGGGTGGTGATGTAAATCATGCCAGCGACGGGCCAGGCAGTGGTCCCAGAATAAATCGAGCCCGATGGGTGCAAAGCGACGGCTCTCTCCGGGGAAATAGGACTTCAACGCCTGTACCACGGGATGTTGGTCGGTATAGGCATCGACAAAGCGGTGTAAACGAATCCCCTTGACGATGGGCTCTGGGTAACGCCCCTGCGGATCACCTTTAACGAAATCGCCCAGCAGATTGCCCAACAAACTGGACTGACAGTGTTGGGCAAGGTGTAGGTGCGCTAAAAAATTCATAATTTTTACCACCGTGATTGAGGATATTTCATCAAACCACAAAACGGGATGATTCACTAGCACCGTCACACCGATTATTCTTATCAGCGCTTGTTGAAACTTAATTGAACAACCCCAATTCATTCATTTCAAATATGTATTAAAAATACACATTCAAAAACAATACGCATTAATACGCTTATTTTCATAAAAATTATAAAAAAATCAAATAAAAACAACATGTAATAGTAAGAGTTCTGCAATCTAATATTCATCTTTGCCCTCTAACTTACTCCAGTCATTACAAAAAAGAGCACAGAAGCTCAATCACAATGGAATAAGGTAAACAAGATGAAAAAAGCAGTTCTGACCACAGCCATTCTCACAGTATTGGTATCCGGCTCCTCTATGGCTGCCACAGTCTATGATAGCAAAGGCACCACCCTAAAAGTGGGGGGACGTGCTGAAGCCCGTTTCAATCTTTCCGATGAAAATGAGTCTGCAACAAAAAGCAACTTTAAAGACAAGTCTCGGGCGCGAGTGAACTTAGTCGGAAAAACGGCTCTATCCGATGATTTGTACGGCTTTGGTAAATATGAAGCAGAACTCAATAACAGCGACAGTAAAGGAGACGGCGATGGTGACAACCTGACCAACCGTTATTTCTATGCTGGTATGGGCACAAGCATTGGTGAGTTTTCCTATGGTAAACAAGATTCAGCGCAGGTACAGGTGACCAACTTTACTGACCTGATGAACACATTTGATGAAGAAGCCGCTGACCTCATCGGTGGTAATAAAGATAAGCGTGACAACAACTTTGTCTATTCCGGTCAATTCGATGCTCTGAGCATTCAGGCGAACTACATTGCTTCAGACAAGAAGGACAATGACAGCTTCGGTCTCTCTGCTGTGTATGGCTTCACTGACAGTCTGACCGTTGGTCTTGGCTATGTGACTCAGGACAATGGTTCGAACTCTGAAGACCAGTTCAATATCGGCGGACAATTCAAGCTGGATACCTTAACGCTTGGCGCCCTATACGGAACCGGGACAGCGGTTTCAAGCGGCAAAGAAGTTGATGCGGATGACTATGAACTGGGTGCGAAATACAAGTTTGGCAAAACGTCACTGATCGCTGTCTACAACTTTCAGGAAGTGGATAACAAAGATACGGTCGATCATCTTGCACTGGAAGTTGAGCATAAATTCAATGGTCATCTACGTGTTTACACCGGCTACAAATTTGAACAGCTGAAGAATACTGACGATCAACTTCAGGCGGGTATTCGTTACGACTTCTAATTCAAATCTATAGAACCAAATAATCCACGATTGGTCAGGCAGAAATGCCTGACCTTTTGATGTTCAGGCAGTACTGACATGATACTTACTGCACCACTTCATCACAACCTTGCCCCATTGTAACGCACGCATCAAAGTCCATCATAACCACAAGATAAATAACTAACTGATTCAAAACAAATTAATGAACTGGCACAAACTCTGCAATCTATTCAGTGGCAAATGCAGGCAGCGTTTGTGCTTCTTTCACAGTGATATGGCAGAATCACTGGTCACTTCATGTTCTTCGCCTCCCTTTAATCAGGGAGGCTTTTTTTTAGCGGCTATTTTTAAAAGCTATTTGAAAAAAGATGTCACCGTCGGCTCATCTGAAAACGCCAACGTACATCCTGTCATTTACGCTTTGGCTGCGTATACGTTTTTCCGGCTGCCTGATAAGTTTCTTTGCCTTTGATACTGAATTGTGTATCGAAAAACCAAGCCACAAAACGAATCACATCATCTCCTTCGGTCATCACGTATTCTGCAAACTCTTCAGGCGTGCCCGATTCATCTTCTTGGGTGGTCACATGATAAATACGTTGCTCACCCTCAATCTCTGCAATCATAAACTGCCCGCTTAACGCTTCAGCCGCTGAAGCAATTTCGGTTTCGTCAACCTGCTTCAAATAGGCAAGAGCGAGCGGTAAGCTCCCGGTCTGACAGGCTTGCTTTACTATCTGTTCAAAATCATGCTGTAACATTTATATGTCCGTCTCTGTTTGGCTGGCGTTCAAATCATCCCCATGCTGAAAACACATCATCGGGTAACCCGCGTATACTCTCACAAATTCATTTATTCTCAAGACGAATCCCATCCAAGACCTCAGACAATGGGCTCGGGGCGAGCCAAAAACTGGAAAAAGCGTCACTCTTCGCCCAAAGTTATAAGGTAAAAATATAATCACAATGTCAGTAGGCTTTAGTATGAATATAAGAGGACCACTTTCGTTCAGCGAAGTGGATTTGCAATCGATCTCTGAACTGATTTCGATTATCGACTGTTCTCTCTATCAGAAATCAACCGATATGCTGCATCAAGCAACGGATTCGAATGCCGCTTTGCTATTTGAGATTGATAAGGTCAAACAACAGAGACGTTTGCTCGCCGCATCTTCAACGGAACGGTTTGATGAAGATATCGGTGCGCATCTGGATACGCTAATTACGTATCAACTTGAACATCAGCCACACCAGTATTACCTCATCCCGGATCAGGTTCACCAGCGCTACCCTCATGCTACTTATCTGGTAAACCATCAGATCGAAGGCTATCTGGGAACCCTAGTGAATCATACGGCATCCGGTGATCGGATTTATCTGTTTATTTCATTAACACAGTCACCGATTACCGAACCTGCCATGCTCATACAGTGGCATCGTCTGGTCTCTCAGGTCGTGATGCAATATCGCCGTTATCAACATCAAACCAACCGAACGGATGTGTTACTCAACCGCCTGAATTATGAAGTGTCCCATGATGACCTGACCAACCTGATGAACCGTAGTTTTCTTGCCGACACATTGGAAAGGCTCGTGTCGGCATCCCAAAGCCAGTTTAGTTTTTCTTTGGGGATGTTAGATATCAACGACTTCAAATACATTAACGATCTCTATGGCAATTATATTGGGGATCAGGTTTTGAGATTTGTTGCGCACGCTATTTCAGCCTGTGTCCAAGACGAGCAATTGACCTTTCGAATTGCCGGAGATGAATTTGCTTTCATCACCTTTGATCCACAACCCGACATGGTCTGCCAAGAAATTCTCACCCGGATTCGTGCCGGATATCAAGATGTTGCACATCACATCAGAATCTCGGCAAGTATCGGCATTGCCAGACATAAGGAAGAATCGAACAATGCGGATCAATTACTGCTCAATGCCAGTCTGGCACTCAAAAATAGCAAGAAACTCTGTCAACCCGACATTTGTTGTTACGACACCCATCTGAGTGAGGAATACCACCGGAAAAATCAAGTAATTGATGCACTCAGAGACGCACTGAGCAAAGATCTCGACGAGCCTCAGGAACTCTATGCTGTACTGCAACCGATCGTCAGACAGCATCAACTCAACTGGAACTACTTTGAAGTGCTCTGCCGTTGGCAGAGTCCGGTGCTTGGTGACGTCTCTCCGACCGAGTTTATCGCAGCAGCAGAACAGTCTGGCCTGATTATCGAATTCGGTTATCGTGTGATTGAACTTGCCTGTCTTGCCAAGCAACAAATTGAGCAATCGTTGGGCCAGAAAATCCGGCTGAGTATTAACTGTTCAGCCTATGAATTAAACCAACAGCACGATTATATTCAGACGCTGAAAGAACGGATCACGCATTATGGTTTTTATCCGGGAGAGTTCACCATTGAAATCACGGAGACAGCCCTGTTATCCCAACGGCAAGTCACCCGAAATATTCTCAGCAACCTACGGGATGCCGGCTTTAAAGTTGCTCTGGATGACTTCGGTACGGGTTACTCTAGCCTGAATTATATCCATAATTATCCGATCGATTGCATCAAGATCGATGCATCATTCATCAAAAATATGTTATGCAATGATACATCCGAGAAAGTCGTTAGTTTAATCATTCAACTTGCCAATCAATTGGGTGTGGATTTGGTTGCGGAAGGGGTTGAAGAGGAACAATCATTGGCGCGGTTATATGAGATGGGTTGTACTCAAATTCAAGGCTATCTGTTTTCCGCACCGCTACAGCCCGAAATGGTTATTCACCAATTACTCGGGCAGAAGGAATCCAACTGATAAAGCATCAAACGGATAGCACTAAAAATAAATTGAGTACAAAAAATCGAGCGCTAAACATCCATCGGGTTCAGCGCCAATACATCTAACTCTGTTCGGTGTTGTCTTCTGTGCGCGCAGCAAGATCTAACTCTTGCCGTTCAAGCAATTGATTCATTTTGTTGCGGTGCGCAATAAACTGCTTCATCTCTTTCTTGGCAACCGAGGTTGCCATCGGAATTTTGGCTTTCATCGCATCAACCGGACGCCCTTTTACAATCAACTCATAGTGCAGATGCGCACCAGTAACTCTTCCCGACTGACCGGATAATGCAATTTTTTGCCCCCGAGAGACTTTTTGTCCTCGATGAACCAGAATTTTACTCAGATGCAGATAACGCGTCATGTAAGTGCTGTCATGACGAATCACGATATAATTCCCGGCATATGGGTGCTTACGGACAATAATCACCGTTCCGTCACCGGTAGACAATACGGGGGTTCCGACTGGTGTCGCGAAGTCAGTGCCATTATGTGGCATGATTCGCCCCGTCACCGGATGGCGGCGGAAAGGATTAAATGGCGAACTCATCCGCCAATGACGACTGGTCGGGTAGCGACGAAATGCCTTTTGCAGACTATGACCATCCTGATCATAATACTGTCCGTCAGTATGCAGATATGCAGAAACAACCGTGCCACGGGTAAATATTTTGATTGCCTGAATTTCACTGTTGCCCGTCAGTTTATCCCCGACAAACTGCTTCGATTGAACAATCTCAAGCTGATCGCCAGCACGTAAGTCTTTTGTGAAGTTCACTTTATCTTTCAGTAATCTGACCATCTGCTCAATTTCATTACTATTGAGCCCTAGTCGATAGGCAGACTGTGAAAACGATCCTTGAATATCCCCGATCAGTGGGAACTGTTTCCAAGTCCCGGGAATGTTGATCTCTTTATACTCATAGCTGCCATCATCCAAACGTGTATAAACAACCTGTTTGACTAAGCTAAATTGCAACGCCATTTTCGCTAAATCATTGCCGTCCTTCGTGCGCCAGAATCTCAGAGTATCGCCGGGTTGAAGCGTATCGAGCGCCAAATAGTTCAAATCCGTTTCCATGATTTTCAACAAATCACGATAGCCGAATCCAAGTTGTTCAAAAATGCTACTGAGGTTATCTCCGGAACGAATCACATATTCGTAATCAGGCAGGCTTTCAGCGGGAGTTTGTGCTTGTTCGGCAACCAGTGAATCGACAAGCTGTTGCTCTGAAGAAATACTGACATCAAGGCTATGGCGAGTGGCGTGATCGTTCAGTAACGTATAAAAAGAAACCACAACCAATAAAGGTAATCCTAGGATGAAAACACGTTGTCGTCTGGACAACGACATCACTCGTTCAACGATTAACTTAACCACAACCCCACCTTGCAAAATCGATCAAAGACGTCCAGCATAGGATTTTATGACGTAACCAGCATCAGAGTAAAGTCAAAGCATCGTTGAAAGGGTACCACCGTACCCTTTTTCGACACCCGGTATGTGAATCACACGAATATTATTCATTACAACATCGATTCACTTATGATTAATAATCGCATGTTATGAATATGTAGAAACTAAACTATTCTCTCCGCCAAAGGCATTGGGGATATATTTATCAGCATGGGGATCATTGATCCATTGGCCTTCCCCTAACAGATAGCGAAACTGGTATTCCTGACATTTCGGGAGACGCACTTTGTATTTGTATGTTGAAGATTTGGCGATTCTCTTCATCGGCTCAGGTTTCCAATTCAGAAACTCCGCTACAATCGCGACATTGGATGCCGTCTCTGGAACATCCAGTTCAAAAGTGACTTCTACTTCTTCTTTGGTTTTAAAAAAACGCTTACTAATCATCTGCAAACTCCGTTTAATCATATGGCCTGTTATCTTTGTTTCAGTCTGGTCGCGATCATTTGCTGACGAAAATGAGTACCGTCCTTACATGTGAGCAAAAAACAACCAGACCAATCTATCATAAGAAATATCACACACATCTACAATCATAGATGAAATATCAAACAAACACACAGTCATACCGAGTATATAAGATACTGATTTTATGAACCGCAAATTTACTGTTTCATCTGCGCATATCATCTTGAGTTCCCAACGTAACCCTGACGCAACACCAAGATACAATTCTCTAACTTAATCATCATTTGCAGCACAAAAATAGTGAATAAATAGATACTATAGATGAATAGTGTTGCTACAACATCTGAAAACAGATATTCTTCGCGCCTTATCATCTGGGCTATCTCAAACATTTGAGCCGGAACAGATGACTTACTTTTTGAATATTTGCCAGTGCCAGGCAGAGAGGGCACACCTCAGAATGAGTGTGTCCACCATGCATAGACACTGACATATCTGAGAATAACAATGCAAGACAATACAAAAGCGGTTGACGTTGCTCAGCCTTCAGAATTCGGAAGAGATTTCTGGCTCTTTCTGCTCCCATCATTAGCAGGTATTTTCCTGTTCATGGCCCCACTACGTTATCAGGGCGATTTAACGATTCCCGTGGCGATTCTTGCCGCGACGCTGCGCGACTTCCTCGACGAATACATTGTGACGCTGATTACGCTGATCATTGTCGGCATCTCAGGAGCCTCGCTGCTTTACCGCTGCTATCAGCCCGCAGTCATCCGTCGGCAACCCTTTTTAGATCAACTCTTGTCCCCTTCACTGCTGTGGCTGGTTGTCCGGATCATCGGGGGGATTGCAGCACTCTCCAGTTTATATCACTGGGGGCCAGCGATGATTTGGGAAGAGAATACCGGCGGTATGGTATTGGAAGGTCTGCTGCCAACACTATTTTCTGTGTTCATTTTTGCCGGGTTACTCCTGCCTTTATTACTCAATTTTGGCTTACTTGAATTATTCGGTACTCTCCTGAGTAAAGTGATGCGACCAATTTTCAACTTACCGGGACGCAGTGCCATCGACTGTATGGCATCTTGGTTGGGAGATGGCAGTGTCGGGATTTTACTGACCAGCAAACAGTACGAAGAGAAATTTTATACCCAACGGGAAGCGGCGGTTGTCGGTACAACCTTCTCCGCGGTATCGATTACCTTTAGTCTGGTGGTGATCGCACAGGTCAAGCTCGAACACCTTTTCTTACCATTCTACGGCACGATATGTCTTGCAGGCCTTGCCGCGGCCATTGTGTTGCCGAGAATTCCGCCCTTGAGCCTGAAAAAAGATCGGTATGTTGATGGCAGTGAGCCTGATCGTGCCGCGGATGCGATTCCGGACGGACATCATTCATTGTCTTGGGGCATGAAATTAGCAATCCAACGGGCACAGCAGGTAAAATCAGGTCGCGCCATCGTAGCAGAAGGGCTCCGCAATGCCGCAGATATGGTGTTTGGCGTATTACCGGTGGTGATGGGATTAGGGACGCTCGCCCTGATTATCGCAGAGCATACCTCAGTGTTTGCGATGTTAGGTCAACCTTTCATTCCATTTTTACAATGGCTCGGTGTCCCTGAAGCAGTACAGGCATCAGAAACCATCATGGTCGGTTTTGCCGATATGTTTATTCCGGCCATTCTGGCTTCAGGCATTGATAATGAGATGACCCGTTTTATTATCGCCGCCATGTCAGTCACACAGCTCATCTATATGTCAGAAGTCGGCGCTTTGCTACTGGGTAGTCGTATTCCGGTCAATATTGTCGAGCTGTTTATCATCTTCATTTTGCGTACCCTGATCACGCTACCGGTCATCACCGGTATTGCTCATCTGATATTTTAGCAAGCTGGCATAAAAAAGCCCCTTCAATGAAGGGGCAAAATTTACCATCGCTTATTATTATATGAATCTTTTCTATCATATGAACTTTTCTATCGTATGAACTAAATCATTCGCACCGACAACTGTCAGCGGGAATCCTGTCTATGTTTATATCGTGTCTTTCAGATAGCACGGTCAGCTACGGCGTCTAGCCTTAACCAAAATCACCATTAACGTAACCACGGGTCCGGTCATCTTGCGGTTCGCTGAAAATCACCTGAGTATCGTTATGCTCAACCAGTTCTCCCATCAGGAAAAATGCCGTCCGGTCAGAGATACGACGAGCCTGTTGCATGGAGTGGGTCACAATGACGATGGTATAGTTTTTCTTCAGCTCTTCCATCAATTCTTCGATTTTATGCGTTGCGATCGGATCCAATGCGGAAGTCGGTTCATCCATCAGAATCACATCCGGTTCCATCGCGATAGTCCGTGCAATACACAATCGCTGCTGTTGCCCGCCTGACAGACCAAACGCGTGAGATTTGAGACGATCTTTCACTTCATCCCACAAAGCCGCGCTCCGTAGTGAACGTTCGACCACTTCATCAATATGTTTTTTATCGCGAATCCCTTGCGCACGAAGTCCGTAAGCCACGTTTTCATAAATGCTCATCGGGAAAGGATTCGGTTTTTGAAATACCATGCCGACTTTAATACGCAAGTCAGAGACATCAATATTACCGTAGATATCTTCGCCATCCATCGTCAGCTTACCGGTAATTTTCACCCCTTCGATCAGGTCATTCATGCGGTTCAGGCAACGTAGGAGTGTTGACTTACCACACCCGGACGGACCAATCAGTGCCGTGACCTGACGCTGTGGGATCGGGAGGTTAATCGCTTTTAAAGCTTGATTGTCCCCGTAATATAAATCTAAATTTTCAATTGCAAATTTATTCATCGTCTTCTATCTCAAGTAATTCTTTATGACCTGTAACCAAGCTTGCTATTTTAATAAGTTGCCGTATTGAATCGCTTAGCAATCAGCTTCGTCACCATGTTAATCAGCAATACCACCACAATCAGAACCGTTGCCGTGCCGTAAGCCTGATTCCACTCTTCCACAGAAAATAGTTCGGTGGTCAACTTATACAGATGGACGGTCAGTGTCCGCCCTGAGTCAAACAGCGAATCAGGAATTCGTGCAACCATACCGGCGGTGAGGAACACCGGTGCAGACTCACCAATCACTCGGCCGATACTGAGAATGACAGATGCCAGAATCCCCGGGATAGCACTGGGTAAAATCAAACGCCAAATCGTATAGATTTTCGATGCGCCTAACCCATATGACCCTTCGCGATAAGTTTGCGGAACCGCCATGAGAGCTTCTTCGGTGGTACGAATAATCACCGGCAAGATCAAAATACTCAGGGTAAGCGCGCCCGACAGGATTGAAAATCCGAATCCGAGAATGGCGACAAAGAACGTCATACCGAACAGACCGAAAATAATTGACGGGATCCCGGCAAGCGACTCCGTACAGAATCGAATTACTTTCACCAGTCGGCTGCCAACTTTGGCATATTCCGTCAAATAAATTGCGGTCATGATCCCCATCGGTGCCGCGACGGCAATCGACGCGATGACCATATACAGGGTGGCAACAATCATCGGGAAGATCCCATGCTCGTCACCGGTACGGGTATAATTGTCGGTGATGAAATTCCAATCGACATGCTGAAGACCATTGGAAAGAATATACCAGATAATCCAGAATAAGAACCCGACCGTAAACGCGGCAGATAACCAGATAAACGCTCTGAGGATGTTATCTTTCACAACTCGGGACTGCTTTAGTTTTACGCGATTCATAACTTATTTCGCCTTTTCTCTGTTCAGGTATAACAAGACTGCATTGAGCATCATGATAAAGACCAGCAACACCACACCTGTCGCATACAATGCATTGGCGTGGATACCACTGGCATAGGACATCTCAATGGCGATATTCGCGGTCAATGTCCGGGCTGAATCCAAGATTCCCTGAGGCATTGCAGGGGCATTCCCCATCACCATAATAATGGCCATGGTTTCACCCAAAGCACGCCCAATCCCCAAAATAACCGCGGTCATAATCCCTGAGCGGGCAGCCGGAACAAGCAGTTTAAAAATCGTGAAGATATTGGATGCGCCGAGCGCCAGAGAGCCTTCTCGATAGGCGGCAGGCACGGCACGAATTGATGTTTCAGAAACCGTGATAACCGTTGGCAGAATCATCACGCCCAGAACAATCATACCCGCCAGAATCGTGTTACCGGCAGGGACATCAAATATCTGTTGAATCAGAGGGACAATAATGATTAATCCGAAGAAGCCATAAACGACTGAAGGAATCCCCGCCAACAGTTCAACAGCGGGGCGAATAATATTCGCCAGACGTTTCGGTGCAATTTCAGCAATAAAGATCGCGGTTAATATCCCGATCGGTACCCCAATTATGACCGCACCGAAGGTCGAAACGACCGATGCCACGATCATCGTCGCGACGCCATACAAAGCGGGGGGTAACCAGTCTTCTCCGAGGACAATCCCCAGAACACCGGCTTCTTCAAATGCAGGAATACTTTCCTTAACGATAAAATAAGCAATGATAAAAAGTGAAACGATACCGATGGTCGCACTGGTCAGAAATAGGCCGTGGAAGATTCTCTCTTTCCAATCAATGCGCTTTCCAACCCGTAGTTTACGGGGTGAAGAAACAGAGCTTTGAGCGGAGCTATCGTTCATAAACTTGTCACTATTTGTTGTTGCGATGGTCATAATCTTCTTCTCACTTATCGGACAAATCCGCGTGAATAGAAAAGGCTCAGCCAATGCTGGCTGAGCAATATATCAAATAAGGGTCAAACTTAGTGGATAGAAATGTAGCCTCTCTGGTCTACGATTTTCTGAGCATCTTTCGTCAGCATCCAGTTCAGGAATTTCTTGGTTGCAGCAGAAGGTTTGCCTTCGCGATAAAGCACAAGGAACGGACGCGCTACTTTGTAAGAACCGTTTTTCACGTTCGTAACATTCGCAGCCACACCATCAATAGCCAGTGGATGAACTGTTGAGTCAACCGAACCTAAAGAAATGTAACCAATCGCATATGGGTTTGATGCAACCATGGTTTTCAGACCACCGTTACCATTTGCAACTTGCGCACGTTGAGAGATAGCAGAAACTTTCTTACCGCCAATCTTTTTCTTCAATTCCATGATTTCTTCGAATGCACCACGCGTACCAGATGCTGTATCACGTGTGATTGCTACGATTGGCTTATTGTTACCGCCAACATCTTTCCAGTTGGTGATTTCACCACGGTAAATTGCAGAAACCTGCTCAGAAGTCAGACCTTTCAGATGGTTTTTTGGGTTTACTACAACTGCGATACCGTCACGAGCAATTACTTCTTCAATCAATGTTGGTTCTTTTTCAGAAGCTTTCAGATTACGAGAAGACATACCGATATCTGCACTACCATTTTTTGCAGCTTTGATACCTGCAGAAGAACCTGGGCCTTGAACCTCAATAAAAACATTTGAGTGACTTTTCATATAAGTCTCACCAAATACTTCCATCAATGGTGTCACACTACTAGAGCCCACTGCTGAGATCGTTTCCTTCGCTGAAGCAACGTTCACTGATAATGCACTGATAAGAGCAACTGCACCGATAACTGTTTTTTTCATCACTATATCCTTAAGTGGCTTGATTGCCGTTTGTGTTTTGTTTCAACGAAAGTCACTTTAGGACGGAAATATGACAATTGTGTTTCAATCAGTTGAAGCATGTATGACAAATGATGAAATTATTTATGTGACAACGCTTCCAATCGTGTTCCAACGTTATCAACTGAAAACTTATATAAGTCAAAGCTGTAAACCATTACATCAATAATCCCTAATTATTCAATATATTAATAACTTCTGTAACACGTCATATTTGACGTTGAATTATTGAGATGACTGGCTAGAATCGGCACCCTAATTAATTATTCGAGGTAAAAGTATGCGCCAGATCATCAGTCGATGCTCTATCAAGGTCCAAGTCATGATTCCGGTCCTGATAGCTCTGGTCCTATTAACAACAGGTGTCCTATTTGCGACCAACCATCTCAGTCGGGCCTTTAATGGCGTCTCCACATCAACAACACGTATCATTGAGAATAAAGATCATCTGACTGCAATCATCGACAATATCTATGCCATGCGGATCCGTGCTATCTATAGTATTTTTCAACCGAAAGATGCACAAACGTTGACTGCCGCGTTACGTGAAAAACAGCAAATGAATGCGAAAATGCTGGATCAGTTCAGTCAGTTCCCGGCGATCAAAAATGAAGCCCGGGCACTTCATCAGGCGATGGATGACTACGTTCGTTATTCAATCGAGGTGATGCTGCCACTCATGAATGAAAAGCATAGTGTTCAAAAGCCACGTGCTGATTTTGAACAACGTTATCACCGAGCTTCTGAAAACTACCGCGCCACGGGACGCAAGATGGTGAAAGCCGTTCAGACATTATCAGAACAGATGAACCGTGCTGCGCTACAAGACATCAATAGCCGCGCCCAAGAACATCATTCAATCCTCAGTTATGCGGTCATCGGACTACTGATGGTGTTAGTGATCATTGCTATCTTGGCCTGGCTATTGGCGGGAGTCATTGTCAACCCGATTCATCAGTTACAGGAAGCGATGCGGCGAATTGCTCAAGGCGATTTGACCGTCAACATCACAGCGGAGGGAAATAATGAACTCTCTTCGCTGACCCAAGATGTCAACACCACCGTCATGCAGTTGAAGCAAACCACCGACACACTGACATCGATCAGTACTGATGTAGCATCTGCGGCGACAGAACTTGCAACCGTCATGACACAATCCAGAGCCAACTTTGATCAGGAGAAAGCGGATCTTGAACAAGTTGCATCTGCCGTGTCTCAATTAGAAGTGACCGCCAACGACGTGACGAGTCTCGCCCAAGCAGCCGATACTGCCGCACATCAAGCTAGCGAACGCGCAAGAAAAAGTTTGGATATATTCGAGCAAACCGGTCGTCTCAGCACTCAAATGGCAGGACAAATCGGAGAAGCAGCCCAAGTGGTTGCATCACTGAAGACGCAGTCCGAACAAATCGGCACGGTGATCGAAGTGATCGAAAACATTTCCGAGCAAACCAATCTACTGGCACTCAATGCCGCAATTGAAGCCGCTCGTGCCGGAGAAAGCGGACGTGGTTTCTCTGTTGTTGCGGATGAAGTTCGTCTGTTGGCGGCCAGAACGCAAGAGTCCACCAAGGAGATTCAAGAAATCATCGAAACCCTCCAACAGCAGTCAGGGCTCGCGAATGACAGTATGAGCACCAGTCTGGGCATGCTGGATAAGAATCAATCGATGGCTCAAGAAGTCCAGATATCACTCAATCAAATCGTAGAGTCCATCACTGATTTGGAGACCGTCAATACTCAGGTGGCATCTTCTTCTGAAGAACAGCGTTCAGTAACTGCGGATATTAGCCAGAATATTAACAACATCTACCAACTGGTGACGCAAAATGTAACCGGTGTGATTCAGTCAGCAGAAGCCAGTCAGGAACTCTCCTCGCTTGCCGAGCAGCAATCACAACAACTCAGTTACTTTAAACTGCGCTAATCGATCATCATGCCTGCGGTGAGTTCTATCCCGAGGCGTACGATTCTGACCCCGAAAAAAATGCCGTGGCACTTCTGCCACGGCATTCATTTTTAACAATATCTATCAAATCGCTCAGGTATTATCATTATCATCTTGCGCGGCTGGTTTCTTACGCGGAATAAAGACCGTATCACCCACTGGCACATTCTGATAAAAGCCTTTATCCCGTTGCGGTGCCTTTTTCTTATCTGATGGCTTCGCTTTACGAACCGGGGCTTTCTGTTTCGTCGATTGACGCGGGATAACTTTCTTCGGTTTAATCCCTTTAAATTTGCCTTTTAAATCATCAAAGACTGTAAATTGAATGGTCTGTGCCAAAAACGCTTCAACGCGTTTGAAACTATCCCAGTCTTTCGGACCCACCAGCGAGATAGCATCGCCTTTACTACCTGCCCGACCGGTACGACCAATTCGGTGTACATATTCCTCGGTATGCTTTGGCATATCAAAGTTGATGACATGAGTCACGGTACTAATATCCAAACCCCGGGAAGCAACATCGGTTGTCACCAGAATCTTGAACACACCCCGTTCAAACTGACTCATAATGGTGTTACGTTGCGTCTGATTCAGCTCACCACTTAAGGCCACCGCCTTTAATTTTCGCTGATTCATTTTTTCCGTCAATCGCTCAGTATCCGCACGGGTTGCGGTGAAAATAATAATCTGCCGATAAGATTCAGACTCAAGCACACGATCAAGAATCGCTTCTTTATGATCAAGGTGATCACACAGATAAAAACGCTGACGAATATCTTGGTGCTGTTCATTCGAGAGACCAACGGCGATGCGTTTCGGCTGATTGAGCATTTCCATCGCAATACCGTTGACTTCAGCATGGTCGAGCGTGGCAGAAAACATCAGCGTCTGACGACGACGGTGTTTGGCTGCGCGGTGAATCTGTCGCAATTGAGGGGCGAACCCTAAATCCAGCATTCTGTCGGCTTCATCCAGAATTAACGTTTCCAAGCCATCGAGAAACAGTGAACGGTGATCCAAGTGATCGGCCAAACGCCCCGGTGTTGCGACAATAAATCTCGGATGACGCCGCAGCGCTTTCACTTGGTCATTGAAGTTTTCACCACCGACAATCAACGCAGCATCGTACAACAACCCACCCAGCATCGTACGTAACTCTCCGTATACCTGCTTTGCCAGTTCACGTGTTGGTGCCAGAATCAATCCACGCGGATCTTTCGCAGAAAATGCTTTGCTCTTTAATGACTTGTGCAACATAGGGAGTACAAAGGCAAGTGTCTTACCAGAACCGGTTTGCGATGACGCCAATAAATCCTTGCCGGCAATCGTCAGAGGAATCGCTTTCTGTTGTATTTCCGTTGCTTGCTTGAAATCGTAATGGTTCACGTTTTTCAGTAAACGATTATCTAAGCCTAAATCTTTAAACTGCAAAGGAATCTCCAATTATTTGTGACTAAATCAATGTCCATTCCCCATGAACAGGGGGGGACGGAATGAAGCGCGCTATCATAACGCAATTCCCCGAAGGTGAATAGAAAAAGACATCCACGCTTTTGGGTAAAAATCAGCCGGACTAAGAGGATTTTCTCATAAGTTTTTCATATTTCTTATTTTCCTCTGACTTTTCATTGTTGATTTCAGTGCTACAATCTTAAAACATACTGCTTGTTGCCGTCGTATCATCAAAATGATGGAAAGCAAGTGACTTTGATCCGAAAGAACAATCAAGGAGTTCATAATGAACAAAGTATTTTTGGCAGTAGCAGCGTCAGGTGTTGTTTTTCTTTCCGGGTGCGCCTCTAGCACAGATAGTGCAACTACGGCAAAAATGGATGAGCTGAGCAACCAAGTCAGCCAATTGAGTGACCAAGTCGCTTCCCTAAAAAGCAGTCAGATGATGCTGAGTGATAAAATCGATCAAACTTCAGATTCCGTCAATGCGGTACGAGAAGAAGCACAACGAGCTAATGAACGTATCGATCATATCGCCCAGTCTTACACTAAATAATACCCCCCTCTTTTCGATATCAATTCAGGGCAACATCCGTTGCCCTGAATCTTATCCATCGAAACTGAATGACCTGAGCTGACTACTGCGCTTCAATAACCTCAATCGGGATACCGTTTTTACTGATCAATGCCGCTTTGGCTTTCTGATCGGAATGGTTAAATTCCGCCATCCACCAAGTTAACGCCTGTGGCAAAACCAATGATTTCCTACTGCCGTTACTACGGGTCAGTGGTTCATGAGCTTCAACAAAGACCGAGCGGTCCGGTTCAAGGGACACTTTGACCGGTTCATCAATGACACGAACTTTTTCGCCCACATCAACATGGTGGAATAACCAATCGATATCCTGCGGGTTCATGCGAATACAACCGGAGCTCACCCGAAGTCCGATACCGAAGTCTTTGTTTGTCCCATGAATCAGATAATCACCGGCGCCGTAGGCAAGCCGTAAGGCAAATAAACCCAGCGGATTATCTGGCCCCGCAGGAACGACTGCTGGCAGTTCAATCCCTTTCTTACGATACTCAGCCCGGATCGAGTGAGGCGGTGTCCAAGTCGGGTTAGGGCGTTTTTGGCTAATTTTCGTTTCCATTTCCGGGGTATCGCGTCCGATCCGACCAATGCCGACGGGAAAAATATGAACCAGACGTTTTTTGGGTTCGAAGTAATAAAGTCTCAGTTCCGCCAGATTCACCACAATGCCCTGCCAAGGCACATCCGGCAAAATGGTTCGCGCAGGAATGGTCATCACATGCCCGACTTGCGGTAAAAATGGGTCCACACCGGGGTTGGCTTCCATCATATTCAAAAAACCCACATTGTAAGCATCCGCGATATTCGCAACTGTTTCGCCCTTTTGCACCTCATGATAAATAATTTTGCCGACCATACGGCTTCCCTGAGGAGGAAGAGAATAGGTTTTGGCCTGAATCTGTAGAGTCAGACAACACATCACAAACGCCAACAACAGCTTACGAATCATGACAGCAGTTATCCTTTGCTTTTTGATAAAGAGACAAGGTTAGCTTTCTTTCAACCTGATGATCAACGATTGGCTGAGGATATGACAGATAATTCACAGATGGATCACGCCAAGGCTCATGAATCCACTTGTTTGACACCGACTCAAGCTCCGGCACCCATTCGCGCACAAACGCCCCTTCCGGATCAAATTTTTTCCCCTGAGAAACCGGATTAAAAATCCGAAAATAGGGCTGACCATCACATCCGGTCGATGCAGACCACTGCCAGCCACCGTTATTGGCTGCAAAATCACCGTCAATCAACCGACTCATGAAGTAACGCTCACCTTCTCGCCAGTCAAGGTGTAAATCTTTCGTCAGGAAGCTTGCAACCACCATTCTCAAACGATTGTGCATCCATCCGGTCTGATTCAACTGTCTCATTGCCGCATCAACGAACGGATAACCGGTCATCCCCTGTTGCCAACGCACCAGTGATTCTGAGGCATCATGCCAGTGTAGTTGCTCTCCCCAAGGGTGGAAGCTTTTACCTTGGCACAGTGAGGGCTGAAAATAGATTAAATGTTGATAAAACTCCCGCCAGATCAGTTCATTTAACCAAGACTCAGCCCCTGCAGATAAACGCCCATGTTCTGATGATTGATACAGCCTTGCCAGACACTGGCGCACCGATAACGCCCCAATGGCCAGATACGGAGATAATCCACTGGTCGCACTCAGCGCTGGAAAATCACGCTGCTGATCGTAAGCATCGACCCGCTCGCGACAAAAAGCCCGGAGCCGATCGCGAATTTCATGGGATGTCACCGGCCATGCATGGCTGGATTCACGCGGATAAGAAAAATACTCACCGACGTTTTTCAGCGTCGGTTCATGATGTGATGGCGCACTTGCGACCGGTGATGGCGCGACCACCGTTGGTACGATGAACTGTGCCTGCCAAGCTTTGCGAAAGGGTGTAAAAACTTTAAAAAATTCCCCTTGCTTGGTTAAAACCTGTCCGGGTGAGAACACACATTTATCATGGTATGCCTGATAAGCGATTCCCTGCTGTTGTAAACACTGCTTGAGTTGCTGATCGCGCCGCTGCTCATTGAGTTCATATTCAATATTGACCAAAACCGTATCCGCCCGCAGCTGCCGGGCCAAAGCAACAACTATCTCGACACTCGCAGCAAAATCACACACTTCCCGATAGTATAAAGGCACATTCAATTGTCGCAGCTCATCACGAATTACCGGCAAACGCCGTGCTATCAAATCAGCCTGTATCGGTGCCATATCATGTTGTCGCCACTGCTCCGGTGTGGCAACAAAGATGGCACAAACCGGCTCACCACTGCGAATTGCCGCATTCAGTGCTGTGTGATCAATTGTCCTCAAATCACGTCTGAACCAAACCAACTTCATGCTTATTCCCCTTATAAGCTATCCATATTTAGCGATATCACGCTTTCGCATCAAATGATTGTAATAGACCATCACTAGTCACAACCAACGGTGTCTGTCCTTGTATCTGTTCAGGTAGACCTACCCTCTGCACTTGCAACTGCTGTAGCTGACGAATCACTTGCTGCTGCTTCCCCGTCAACGCTCGATTAGAGAAAAAATCGATGCGCTGAAATGCCCCTTTGTTGGCATGTTCGAGTAGTCCGGACAGCTCCTCAACACCATCGAGGAACGCTGTAAAATATCCCTGCTCAGCAATCTGCAACGCGTGTAGCCATGCCCAGATACTACCCACCGGATCGAGACTGACACACAGACACTTCCCCAAATGACTGGCTCGGTTCGCAGTGGTAATCATCCAGGCAGATTGTCCGATTAACATGGATTGGAACAACCCTCGCTGAAGCGATTGCTGGGAGCTTTTCATCCGCAACAGCGCCTCATCGACCGGCATCACGAATTGTTGTCTGACAATCTCCAACGGATAGTTTTTCAATACTGCCACCATGACAGCTTCTGCCTTACCGCGATTCAACTGAGCCAATGCAGAAAGAAATGACTCACACTCTTCCAGTCCCTCGGAACCGGGAAGATCAAATTTCGACGCGTCCGGCGATTGGAGCAGTTGTGCGACATGACCAATCGAAATACCTTTCGCCAACCAACTCTGAATCTGCTGGATCTGCTGGATATCTTGTTCACTATATAATCGGTGTCCTTTTTCTGTTCTGCCCGGCTCGACTAAATGGTAGCGGCGCTGCCATGCTCTGAGCGTCACCGGCTTTACACCGGTGATCGCAGAGACTTCACGAATTGCATAACGTTTTTCTTTAGAGTCCATAACGTAACTTCAATGCTTGTGGGTAAGGATTTAGATAATGCTGTTGTGCCAAATAAGGATTCGGATAAAGCGTGAGATAGTGCTGAATCAGCGTAACCGGCACCAATAACGGAACAAGTCCCTGACGATACTCATGAATAATGCGTGTCAGCTCTGTTTTTTGATTCGATTCGAGTCGTCGCTTAAAGTACCCTTGGAGATGCATCAACACATTGGTACTATTTTTTCGACTGGCGGGTTTCGCCAGTGCTTGCATCAGTGCCAGCCGATACTGTTCAAAAAATTCCGTGGGTGTCTTATCTCCCGTGTGAGCCACCATTCTACCGATCGAACGATAAGCTTCCGGGCTATGCGCCATCAGCGTAAATTTATAACGACTGTGAAATGCAACCACATTGGCCGGTGTCGGGTCATGGCCGACTGACTGATACAAGTCGTGCAGACAAAAAACGCGCAAGATAAAGTTCTCCCGCAAGTTGGCATCATTCAGGCGGCCATCTTCCTCAACCGGCAACCAAGGCATCGTCGCCATCAGCTTCTGTGTGTATAAACCGACGCCCTCTTTACGCACACCACCGTCATGATAAACCTTGACTTGCTTCATCCCGCAGGTCGGTGATTTAGCCGCAACCACATAACCGCACAACGGTTGTTGTAACTGACCGAGCTCCTGAAGGGCTCTGTCGGTAAATTCTGCCATTTGTTCGGTATAATCAGCCGTGTCGTTTTTTGTTTCCACTAATCGGATCACACCGTGTTTCTCGTACTGACGAATAGTTGGTCTGGGAGTCGCCATGCCAGCGCCGACTTCTGGGCAAACCGGAATAAACTCGCAGAATGGTGCCAGTTCACCCATCACAAAATGGCTTTTCTTATGCCCGCCGTCAAAACGGACCTGTTGTCCTGTCACACAACTACTTACACCCACTGGGATTTTCGTTTCCATCATTCCGCCCTCATCGTCATACAACTCATCGTTCTAGAACTTGTCGTTATAAAAATAGTTATACAAAAAATACAGATGTATAACAATGATAGCAGATTGTACAAAAAAAAATCATGTATAAGTTACGTGTGACCGTTTAATTCTGCCCCAATCAAAATATCGATCAGAAAAATTTCTCACCTTTTTAAAATCATCTTATGATAATGACTGTACATACAAGAAAAAGTAGATAAGTGGAGCATTCATTAGCGGCAATTATCTTTTATTGGCATATTTTATGCTAATAAAATACATCATTTGAACGATCAGATAAGTCTGTAAAATGCTCCCTGACTGAAGACTATGACCAAAATCGATCACATTGATAATTTCAACTAAGCTCATCAATGTACTTTGTCGGAGTGACGTAACAAAGGAATAATTAAGTTTGGAAAAAAGCCTTTATCTCCTTGAAATTGAAATAGAGCAACTCAAGCGCCGTCTCGAAATTGCGCCAACAGATGTTCTGCATCAAGCAGAACAGTGTCTGATACGCTCCAAACAAATTCACTTCGCTGAAGGGACAATTCAATCTCTGATGCTCATGTGTCGATGTGCTTTGATCCTCGGAAAACACGCACAGGGCATCCGCTATGCCAAAGAAGCACTGGCGACTCAGAATGAGCTCGACAATGACGAATATTTGCCGGAAATTCTGCACCTCCATGCTTTACATTCGTGGGAAGATGGGAAATTTTATACCGCCCAGCAACACTGGATTCATGCTTTAGAACAGGCAACGCTTGAAGAAGACATCCAGATTCTGATCGAAAGTCTACTCGGACTCGGTAATATCTGGCGGAGTACCCACGAATATCACCTCGCCTGCGCAACCCATGAACTGGCAGTCCAAGTCTCCAATAATACCCGTCTGGAGTCACTCGAAGGCAGAGCCAGAATTTTATGGGCTTGGGATTTATATCTGCTCAACCGTTATGTCGATATGTTAACGGTTTTAGATGGCGCGCTTGAAGTTCTGGAAGACAACAACTGTCTTCAGGAAATTGCGGAAGTCTGGGATTTCCGGGCCCTTGCCTTGCTGGGATTAGGGCGTTTAGAAGATGCCGAACAAGCGGCTCAATATGCGCATGATTTGGCTGAGGCCAATAATCTTTCTTGGGTAAAAACACACTCCTACATTAACCGCGCCCGCTTGGAGATGCTCCGTCAGAATATGACAGAAGCAATCACACTGCTCGATAAAGCCGAACAGGCAGCCCGAGAATCAGCCAATGATGAGTTGTTAGCGTTAGTTTATTTTCAACAGTCTTTGGTTGCTGAACAGCAAGAAGATTATCAAAGTGCATTAGCGGCTTTTAAACGCTACCGCAGTTATTCCACATCGCAGCTCGATATTCAAAATAAGCGGGAAAGTAAAGACCAAGTCCGTAACTCGAAGAAACAGTTGGAACAAAGAGCAAGAAAGCTCATCAACCGAATCCGGGGTCAGTATGAATATGATCCGGAAAAGCACCTGAGCAATGTCGTTTCGGAAACCTACTGGTGGGAACAACTGGTCTTATTTAAAACCGCACTGAAATCAGCAAACTATTCCGTCATTATTATCTATCATGAGACTCCCCGGTATATCGACGCCTGTACCGAGTTAACCCACTCACTCTGTTCAAAACAGGATTTGGTCTCCCGCCTGAGCTCAGACCGACTAGGGCTATTACTGGCAGACACCGGTGACAATGCGCAGCAGATTTTCAATATTTTACAGCAGATGATTCAGATCTATCCTTGGGGAAGAAAAGGTCTGACAGGTGACCTTCCGGATATATCACTACATAATATTCTTTCTTTCCCATTTACATTAGATCAACTTACTGAATTACCACTGAAAGGGTCGTAAAATGCAGGACTTACTCGATAAAGTAAAAGATGCAGGTCTTGATGTCACTGCGGTCAGTGGAGAAGAAGCCATCACTTTTTGGGAACAAGTCAAAAATGACATTGCCTCATCACCATGGCAAAAAGCCCAGTGCTATATTATCAGCGCGGAATACCGCGTATCGCTCAATCAGTTTCAGCAAAGTATCGAAGAACTCAAAGCCGCCCGGGCATTACTGCAATTCCCACAAGATGCTGACAAAATCTTATCGATAGAAATCAGTTTAAGTGAACGTTTTATCACAATCGGGGATTATCAAACCGCTTTACAAGCGTATATTTCTATTTCAAACCTCGCTGTTGAGTACGGTTTTATCGATGAATACGCTCAGGCTGTCCTCGGGATGGGCTCACTCTGTTATCACTATGGTGATCCAGCTAAAGCAATGCGCTTTTATCAAAAAATCGATAGTATTGATCATGCACTTTCCAGTCGTGTGCTTCGTCTTCGCTATAAAATATCGATGCTCGCCTGCTGTATCGACCTTAAAAATTATCAGCATGCAGAACAGCTCATCAAAGAGTGTGAGGAACTCAGTATACTGGTCAGTGACAAAACGCTGACGGGTCAGATCCTGTTATACAAAGCAAAAATCTGTCTCGCCAGAAATCATGTTTCCGATGCTTTACACATTATCGCCTCTGTCCCTTATACCACACGACATAACTACCTGATCTCACTCTCGTGCTTAATCAAAATCGAGTTGGCGCTTTGCTTCACCCAAATCGGGAAAGCCCATCTCGCAGAAATGCTGCTCCTTAGTCAGAATAAGAAAATCGCGTCATTTACCCATCCGGAATTGAAAAAAGATCTATATCAGACTCTCAGTTATATCTATGAATACCAACATAAATACCAACAAGCACTAGACTGTCAAAAGCGCGCTTTTCAGGTCGAAGTCGATTTGATGAAACGGATTCCGATCGGCGATTTGGGCACAACGCAGCTGCGTCGGCTATCTCGCTTTGAACTTCAGTTGAAACTGATTTTGTCAGAGATCGAAAATAGGGAACTCAAAGAAACAACAGAAAATCAAAAGAACACCGTTGCTCAACTCCAGCAAGATGTATTTACCGATCCGCTGACCAAACTCCATAAT
The DNA here is from genome assembly GCF_023920225.1 of Vibrio gazogenes. Taxonomy (NCBI): domain Bacteria; kingdom Pseudomonadati; phylum Pseudomonadota; class Gammaproteobacteria; order Vibrionales; family Vibrionaceae; genus Vibrio; species Vibrio gazogenes. The sequence goes on along the minus strand of NZ_CP092588.1, from coordinate 237,777 downwards.
CGCCGCTGGCTGGATACGAAGCTCAAGGATTTACTGCTCCATGAAACTCCCTTCGCCTTTCTTGTCGTCGATATTGACCATTTCAAATCAATTAATGATGAGCTCAGTCACCTTGTCGGAGACAAAGCCATTGTCAATGTATCTAGACTGCTCAGCGAGTATTTCAGCTTTCAACAGGCCTCCTGTGTACGTTTTGGTGGTGAGGAATTTTTGGTGATTCTCGAAGAAACAACGCTGGAAGAATCGCAAGCCCATGGTGAACACTTCCGTGAAAATATATACCAATTCAACTGGCAAGAGATTCTGGGAGAAAGAGGATTAACCGTCAGTATTGGCATTACGTTACATCGGGAAGGTGAGAACACGCAGCGCACCTTCTATCGCGCGGATAAAGCGCTCTATCGCGCGAAAGCAAACGGCCGTAACCAAGTCTGTATCGAAGAGTAACCGTTCGAAAGCCAAATCAAGGACAATGCAATGCACAGAAGATATTGCGTTGCCTGCAAGCCCTCAACTGACCAGAACATCACGCAAAAAAAAGCCAAGTGCAATCCGCACTTGGCACAATCAATGTGAACAACAGGGTTCACTAACAACGTCAGTTGGCTAGGTGACCCTCGGCTTAAGGGTCATGAACATTAGTGCACATCCCATGCCAATTTTAAATAACCAGAAAATACAGTAAATTAGATAGCATGGCCCAGAAGTGAATGCATTCATACGAATAAATGAATTGCACTTTGCAAAGAAATATCCTCATCTTGCAAAAAGCAAACAGAATTCAAACACCAATTTTGCAAAGCCTATGGGGATCGCCAGCAGAATTCGATATACTGAATGCCCAATGACTCTTTATATCTGATTGACTCAATGAATTATTTCATCACTTTCTTAAAAGGCCTCGCCATGGGCGCCGCAGATGTCGTGCCAGGTGTTTCCGGTGGCACGATTGCTTTTATTACCGGTATCTATGACAAACTACTGGAAAGTGTTCGTCGCATTAATCCCAGACTTATTTCCTACCTGCGTCAACATGGCGCAGCCGATACATTGCGTCATATCAATGCGCTATTTTTGCTCAGTCTGTTCGGTGGCATTTTTGTCAGTATTCTCACACTGGCCAAACTGATCTCTTGGTTACTGGACACCCACCCGATCCCACTCTGGTCATTCTTCTTCGGTCTTATTTTGGTTTCCGTCTACCATATTTTCAGACAAATTGAACGCAAACGTTTATTAGACCTCGTCGCATGGGGAGCCGGTTTAGCATTCGCCTATACCATCACGGTTTTGCAACCGCTGAACTTAGACCCCTCACTGCTCAATGTTTTTATTGCAGGGTGTATCGCGATCTGCGCGATGATTCTACCGGGAATTTCCGGGAGTTTTATTCTGCTGCTGCTCGGCATGTATACACCAATCCTTGATGCAGTGAAAACAATGCAAATCGATATCCTTATGGTATTTTTGGTCGGGTGTGTGGCAGGGCTATTAAGTTTCTCTCATCTACTCTCTTGGTTACTGAATCATTACCGGGATATCACGTTGTCAGGCCTGACGGGGCTTATGGTCGGCACATTGCCGAAAATCTGGCCGTGGAAAGAAACGCTGACTTGGCGTACCAATTCTCATGGCGAGCAAGTCCCGCTTGTGCAACACAATCTGTCGCCAATGGCGTATGAACAACTCACATCTCAATCCGCGCAACTGTTGCTGGCAATCGTGATGATGTGTAGCGCGATTGTCCTGGTACTGGCACTCGAAAAGTTTGCCCGCCCATCACAAGGATAACTCATCGCAAACGCATGTCGATTCGGGGAAGTATGACTTCCCCATGACTATATGCAGTCAAATGCACTTATGAAAAATTAACACACCGCAGAATTTTTAGTCACAAAAATTCAACAGCTGCAACAAAATCATACGTTTTTCTGCCTAATTAACAATTTTCCTACCTGATATTTAATTAATTCTAGACACATCATTCTGTCACTATAATATGACTTTTCTGGACTTTAGTGACACGAATAGTGGCACGAATCACAGCACACGACTTCAGTCTCACTGCCGTTCAGAAACATTATAATTCGAATCCGGATGTGATCAGCGACAGAGACAAGCCTTTTCCGGCAAAAAATCAACCCCGATGATCAACATCCCTACATCACTAAACCGCAGGAATTAGTATGCAAAGCAACAACATCTTCGCTCGTTTTGCCCGAGGCAACTTAGTGCTGCAAATCATTGCAGGCATTGTTTTCGGCGCACTTCTGGCGACATTCGCACCCGAAGCAGCAACAAAAGCCGGCTTGTTGGGCAGCTTTTTTGTCAGCGCACTGAAAGCCGTCGCACCCATTCTCGTTTTCGTTTTAGTTGCGGCTTCTATTGCCAATCAGAAAAGAAACCAACATACCTTTATGCGTCCTATCGTGGGATTGTATTTACTGGGAACATTTACCGCTGCGATCACTGCAGTGGTATTAAGTTTCATGTTTCCAACCACATTGACACTGGTTGCCGGTGCCGATGGCGCAACACCACCACAAGGCATCACAGAAGTGCTTCATACTCTTCTGTTCAAGATTGTCGATAATCCAATCAATGCCATTATTCAAGCCAACTATATCGGTATTCTGGCTTGGGCAATCGGTTTGGGATTAGCCTTACATCATGCCAGTGCATCAACCAAAGCCGTCCTTGAAGATCTCAGCCACGGTGTGGCAATGATTGTTCGCTTCGTCATTCGCCTCGCTCCGTTCGGTATCTTTGGTCTGGTGGCTTCAACATTTGCGACAACCGGATTTTCGGCACTTGTCGGTTATACCCATCTGCTTGCGGTCTTGCTGGCATCAATGCTGATTATTGCCCTCGTTGTCAATCCGCTCATCGTTTATGTCAAAACGCGTCGCAACCCTTATCCACTGGTTCTGCAATGTCTGCGTGAAAGCGGTGTGACTGCATTCTTCACCCGTTCGAGTGCTGCCAATATTCCGGTCAACCTCAACTTGTGTGACAAACTCGGATTGGATGAAGATACTTACTCCGTATCCATTCCTCTCGGCGCGACAATCAATATGGCGGGGGCTGCGATCACGATTACAGTTCTGACACTGGCGGCAGTGAATACAATGGGCATTGAAGTCGATATGATGAGCGCATTACTGCTTAGTTTCATTGCGGCAATTTCGGCATGTGGCGCTTCGGGTGTTGCCGGGGGCTCTCTGCTCCTGATCCCGCTGGCATGTGGTCTTTTCGGCATCTCCAATGATGTGGCGATGCAGGTCGTTGCGGTTGGATTTATTATCGGGGTCATTCAAGATTCAGCAGAAACCGCACTAAATAGTTCAACAGACGTTGTGTTCACCGCAGCAGTTTGTCAGTCAGAACATCAGAAGACAGTCTGATGCTTTTGTTTCACCATCCTGCCCTTCGGCAGGATGGTGCCTATCAATACGGATCGATTGATGAGCGAAGCCTCAGTGCATATGCTTATCGGTAAAGTCCGGTTTGAGATGCTTTTCCTCACCCCCGCCTTTTTCAGCATCTGCTTGAGCTTCACCGCTTGTTGTATTGTCATGCGGGACGGGCAACAATTCTTCCATTTCTGCAACCAGCGCATCGCTGTCATTGGTTGACGGCAAGTCATCATCTGGATATTCACGTTGGGGAATAGGAACATTGCGTTTATATAATTTATTAAAAGCCCGAATAATCAGATGCTTCCCGATCGTTCCTGCCTGAATTTTTTTCAACAATGGTTTGGCAAAACTTTGCAATAACACAATTGAGTCGACCCCAAGTCGGCTACCGACATCATCCCGCATCCCTTTTGCCGGTTCATAACCACAATTCGCCGATAAAAATAGCCAAATATAAGCCACCGAATTACCGTACGCGCCATGATCCATCCACGCTTTCCCAGCATAATACATCGCCTCGGCATTGCCTCTTTCTCCGGCACATTCCAGCCAGTAGCAGCCTTTGCGATGATCTTGGCTCACACCATTGCCCTTGAGATAACTCAAGCCTAATTTCATCATTGCTTCCGAACTATCCAGTCTGGCGGCCTTAGAATACCAGTAACAAGCATCTTCAGGCTTCGGGACCGGATTGTCGCGGGAAAGATACCAGTCTCCTAAACTCAGTTGGGCCGGAATGAAGTTTGACATGGCCACCTTTTCGAGAATCCGGACCCCTTTTTCGGTATCCACAGCAATCCCCATACCGGAGAAATAGGCCTTCGCAGTTTCGCAAAGTGCATGTAAATCCCCTTCCAGACCACGAATATACATTTCCCAGAATTTTGCTTTTTCTTCCAATACCGTATCCTTGCGTGAACGCTGACAAATCCGCACGACGCCATACATGCCGGTAATATTTTCCAGAGATGCCGCCTTCTCATACCAATGCAATGCTTCCCGCAGATCGCGTTTTTCGGCTTCTTTGGCCAAATAAAGAATGGTCGGAACATGGCCCTCTTCAGCTTTTTTCTGGCGCTCTTTCCGGTCTTCTGCCACGGCTTTCTCTCTCGCACGACGCCCTAAGTCTTCCCTTGCCTGACGTTCAGCCTCCAGCCGTTTTTGTTTTACCGAAAGGACCATCATCCAAGACACCAATAAAATCAGTGATAGACCAGCCAGTCCCATTAAAAATCCGATAATATTCATTCATGCCTATTTCTGGTTGGTTGCAAAGCAGAGCAATCAGACTCTGATGCCTGATGATTCCAATATCAAAAAGAATATCAGCAACAGATGTAATCATGCGAGTCATTTTCCCCACAAAGTGATGTCCACCTAAAATAAGGATGAGAATCGATATTGAAGATTTGTCACTTCTGACGGACTTTCATCGATTTCCACAGCAAAAAATAAATCCTGTGATATATGAAATATATAACTAAAATATAACTAAAACATATAGCGTGCATCACCTCCGCTTGCGTTAATCTTTTGACAATCGCGTGATCTATGTACATTTTGTGATGAATACTTGACCAATGCACAACAAAGTTTTTTACTAGAACCGTTTAGTGGAAACAACACGAGCAAGGATAACCGGGTGGAAAACTAAATGCATAAAGTGAACGATACGGTCCAATCTCAACCTTATCCTTTAGGTGCCACACTGGATGCCTACGGATGCAATTTCTCTATTTACGCACCGGGGAATCCGGCTATTCGGCTCGCATTATTCGATGAACAAGGACATTACGACACATATCCTCTCGACGATGAATATGCCGGCATCCGCTCTACTTATATTCCTGCGATTCGCACCGGTCAAAAATACGGCTATCTCATCAAACAGCCAGAACAAAAAAAGTGGCAATATATCTCCGATCCTTATGCGAAATCACTAGATGGGCCACTCAGCTATACCCCGCCATTCACCATCAAATCAAGTTTTCAACTGCCCAAATGTGTGGTTGTCGATGACCGCTTTGACTGGCAGATGACATCGCCCCCCCATATTCCACGGGAAAAGACTGTTTTATTCGAAACCCATGTGAAAGGTTTGACACAACAACATCCGGATATCCCGCCCAAGTTGCGAGGAAAATATCTCGGACTGATTCACCCGGCGATGATGGCATTTTATCAAAAGCAGCATATTCAAACGCTCCAGCTCCTGCCCATCGCCGCTTGTATGCATGAATCTCATCTATTAGAGACGCAACAGGTCAATTACTGGGGATACAATCCGTATCTATTTATGGTTCCCGATCCGCGCTACGCGATTGATGACCCGGTCACAGAGTTGAAAACGGTAATTCGCACGCTGCATAAAGCTGGTATTGAAGTAATTCTGGATGTGGTATACAACCATACTGCCGAAGGTGGCGCTGATGGGCCGCTCTTCAACCTGAGAGGATTAGATCCCAAATACTACATCACGAATAATAATTCTTATGCCAATTTTACCGGGTGTGGCAACACCGTCGATCTGGCTTATCAGCCGTCTCTCAATCTGGTTATGGATACACTCCGCTATTGGGTCAGTGAATATCACATCGATGGCTTCCGTTTCGATCTTGCCGCAACCCTCGGCCGCTCCGGAGAAACCTTCAGTCCGAATGCGCCGTTTTTTAAAGCGGTTGCTCAAGACCCCGTACTCAAGCAAATCAAACTGATCGCAGAACCTTGGGATATTGGACCGAACGGTTATCAAGTCGGTAACTTCCCGTTCGGCTGGAACGAAACCAACGATAAGCTCAGAGATATCAGTCGCAGCTTCTGGCGTGGTGATCAAGGATACCTCAAAGAATTTGCAACCCGAATCATGGGGTCACGGGATTTATACAGTGCCGCAAACTGGCCTTTCAAACTCACCGTCAATTACATTACTTATCATGACGGTTTTACCCTTCAAGACTTGGTGTCATACAAACACAAGCATAATGAAGCGAATGGCGAACAGAACCGGGACGGTCACGGCGATAACCGCTCTGAAAATTATGGGATTGAAGGCCCGACCCAAGATGCGGAGATTAACAACGTCCGGATGCAGCAGAAACGCAACTTTATGGCCACGGTTCTGTTTTCATTCGGGATCCCGCACCTCCTGACTGCCGACTTGCTATCTCATACACAACAAGGCAATAACAATGCATACTGTCAGGATAACGAGATTAGCTGGCTCAAATGGCAGTTAGATAAGAATGAACAAGAGTTTCAGAATTGGCTGGGCAAACTCGTCACCGCCCGAGAAAAATATATGGTACCGTTTATCCAGGCATTCAGCGGCGATTCTCGCAACTCAAACCGCGTTTTCTGGCGTAAAGAAGATGGCTCGCTGATGACACAGGACGACTGGAACCAACTCAATCGTGTTTCGCTGCATTTGGGGATTGAAGATAACGGTGACGAAATCCTGTACCTGATCAACCGCACCAAGGAATCAATCCTGTTTACGCTCCCCGAAGGCCAGCAGGTCTGGCAAGTTTTATTTGATACCGCCTCCTTTGAAATGATGTCCACCACAGACAAAAACGAACGGTCACAACCCGCGATGTCTTTTGCCATTCTCTATTGTTCATCTCGGGATGGTTCATCTCGGGATAGTACATCTCAGAATTATTCATTTCAGCAAACAACTCTGTCATAACAAGTCTCAATCGTAACAGACTGTGAAAGCCTCCAAAGATGATTATAATGGAGGCTAATTGTTTTCTCGCATACCGCATGCTCTGAGAACAACACCATGCCGCCGTGATTTACCCAAATCACCAAAACCAAAGGACCTTTATGTTTAAGCGATTTGAGGGGTTTACGCAGGCTTTTCCCTCAGAAGAGCCACAACAACCGCCAACCACCTTATGGGCGTTTTGTCGTCATTACACGCAAGGATTTATCAAACCATTAATCATTATCGCTCTATTGAGCATGACAATCGCCATTGTTGAAGTCGCCCTGTTCGGCTTTATGGGTCGATTGGTCGACTGGCTTTCTGTCAGCAACCCGGAAACATTCCTTGCCGATAATCAATCGCTTTTGATTGGTCTGACGGTATTAATCCTGATCGGTATGCCGCTGATTGTCGCGGTTCATTCACTATTGGTTCACCAAACGATGCTCGGGAATTATCCGATGTCGATTCGTTGGCTGGCACACCGCTATCTGTTAAAACAAAGCCTCTCTTTTTATCAGGATGAATTTGCCGGCCGCATTGCAACCAAAGTGATGCAGACCTCGTTGGCAATTCGCGAAACCGTAATGAAAATGGTGGATGTCTTCATTTACGTCAGTGTTTATCTCACCGCGATTTTAGTCTTGCTTGGCGATTCTGACTGGCGTCTGATGCTCCCCATGCTGCTCTGGCTCATCAGTTACGTCGGTATTCAGTTTTTCTATGTACCGAAGCTCAAACATGTTTCATCACTTCAGGCCGATGCCCGTTCAACCATGACAGGACGATTCGTGGACAGCTACACCAACATTCAAACGGTCAAGCTGTTCTCGCACAACCACCGCGAAACCAGCTACGTTCAAGAGAGTATGGAAGGGTTTCTCGGCACGGTGTACCGTCAGATGCGTCTGGTGACCGGATTTAATCTCTCGGTTGAAGTCGCCAATTACCTGCTGCTCTTTTCGATCTCTGCCATTTCAATTTATCTGTGGTCACAACAGGCCATCACCGTCGGTGCCATCGCCGTGGCAATCTCACTGGCACTGCGTATCAACGGGATGTCCAAATGGATCATGTGGGAAATCGGCGGACTGTTTGAGAACATGGGAACGGTTGTCGACGGAATGAATTCGCTCTCCCGCTCGATTGCAGTTCAAGATAAACCGGATGCCAAACCACTACAGATCACCCAAGGGGCCATTGAGTTTGATCACGTTCATTTTTGCTACGGCACCGATATCAATGTCATCAATGACTTAAACCTGTATATTCGCCCCGGAGAAAAAGTCGGGATTGTCGGACGTTCCGGAGCTGGAAAATCAACACTGGTCAACCTGCTACTACGATTTCACGACGTCGAAAGCGGGCAAATCCGCATTGACGGTCAGGCCATCGATGCGATGACCCAAGACTCACTCCGCTGCGTGATTGGGATGGTTACCCAAGATACATCGTTGCTACATCGCTCCATCCGTGAAAACATTCTCTACGGTAATCCCCAAGCAACAGAAGAACAGATGATTCGTGCGGCGCAACAAGCGCACGCCCATGAGTTTATTGAAACCCTCTCGGACCCGCATGGTAACCGAGGGTATGATGCCCAAGTCGGTGAACGCGGTATCAAGCTATCCGGTGGACAACGCCAGCGCATCGCCATTACCCGAGTATTACTGAAAAACGCCCCGATTCTGATTTTGGATGAAGCAACGTCAGCCCTCGACTCAGAAGTGGAAGCCGCGATTCAGGAAAGCCTCTATGAGCTGATGGAAGGCAAAACGGTGATTGCAATTGCACACCGTCTCTCAACAATCGCTGCCATGGATCGCCTGATCGTGCTCGATCAAGGTAAAATCGTCGAAGAAGGAACACACCAAGCCCTACTCGCCAAACACGGCATTTACGCGCACCTCTGGCAACATCAGACTGGTGGGTTTATCGGTTGTAAGTAAATCATTCACATACGCCACTGCGCTGGCGTATGCTGAACTTGCTTATCCGATGCACCAATTCATCAATCCGCCTTGATTGTTTGTTGCTCCACAATTAAGGCTTTGCTTCTAAAACGAACCGTTTTCTTCTAAAATCCGCCTGTTTCGAGATTTTCAGGAGATGAGACACCAATATGACCAACAAAAGCCTTTATACCAACCTGATTGCGATTCTCTGCATGTTTGCAGGCTATCAGCTGAATGAGGATATTCTATTCACTGCGGGACTATTTGCCTTTTCCGGTGCGATCACCAACTGGCTCGCCATTCATATGCTCTTCGAGAAAGTACCCGGATTATATGGCTCAGGTGTAATTCCTAAACGCTTTGATGCATTTCGCTCTGCCATCAAATCTCTGATGATGGAACAATTTTTTACCGATACCAACATTGATAAATTTCTCGATCAAGAACTCAACCAAACAAGTCAATTCAGCTTAGAACCGGTCATCGCGCAAGTTGATTTTAACCCGACGTTTGATGCACTCGTTGAAACCATTGCGCAGTCATCCTTCGGGGGCATGCTGGCCATGTTTGGCGGAACTGACGCTCTGCAACCGCTCAAACAACCTTTTGTCGAAAAAATGCAACAGGCAATGGTTGAAATCAGTCATAGCGACTCGGTTCAAAACGCCCTGAAAGAACAGTTAGAATCCGAGACGATGAAAGCGGATATCCGTCAGAATATCGAACAGATCATCGATCAGCGACTCAGTGAGTTAACACCACAACTGGTCAAAGAAATGGTACAAAAAATGATTAAAGAACATCTGGGCTGGCTGGTGATTTGGGGGGGCGTATTCGGCGCGCTCATCGGTGTGATTACCGCACTGTTATCGTAACCGTCATGCCACAAGCGGAATGGACACAACAGGTGTAACCATTGCAGGCTGACTTATCATGACAGAGGGTTTGACGCCCGATGACTTTGAAACGATAGCTTTGAAACGATAGTTTTGAAACGATGACTCTGAAACAACAAAAACCACATGGATAACCATGTGGTTTTTTTCGTTGTATCAATTCATCAATGTATCAATCGACGGATTAATCCAGTTTAAAGGTCGCCACTTTCGAATTCAGAGCCATTGCCTGATCTTTCATTTCATTGGTCTGCTGTAATCCGGCTTCAGCACCGCTTGCCAGCCCCTCAGTGACATCTTTAATCGCAGTCACATTCTGAGTGATTTCACCGGTAACATGGGTCTGCTCTTCTGCTGCGGTCGCAATTTGCGTCGCCATATCACTAATCTGCCCCACAGAGGTCAGAATCTCTTCTAAAGCCTGACTGGCATGATCGGCATCCTGAACCGAGCTCTCGGCCAGCTTAGCACTATTTTCCATCAAACCGACGGCTCTTTGAGTCATTTCCTGAAGCGTTTGAATCGTCGATTTGATCTCTTCAGTTGAAGTGTGTGTCCTTTGAGAAAGCACCCGCACTTCATCAGCCACCACCGCAAATCCACGCCCTTGTTCTCCGGCCCGAGCCGCTTCGATGGCAGCATTCAAGGCTAACAGGTTCGTCTGCTCCGCGATCCCCTGAATCGTACCCAGCACTGCTGAGATTTCCGCAGAGTGCTGATCGAGCTCTGAAATCACCGAGCTGGCCTGAGTGACTTCACTCGCCAGGTGATTGATCGACTGTTTGGTATTCATCACCAATTGATGCCCATGCTGAGTGCTTTCAGAAGAATTCTGAGCTGAATGGGCCGTCTGTTCGGCATGCGAGGCGATTTCCTGCGTTGCTGAAGCCATCTCCGTCACAGCGGTGGCAACCATGGTGATTTCCTGCTGCTGCATCGAGAGCTCTTCTACGGTCTGATTCACCCGCTCTGTACTCTTTTGCGACATAAGGGTTAACGCGTCAGACTGCTGACGAATATGACTGATTAACTGTTGCAGACTATCCACGAAGGTATTAAATCCATGCGCTACTTTGCCCACCTCATCATGGCTGCGGATCTCAATCCGCTGCGTCAGATCACCACTACCGCTTGCAATCTGCTCCAATGCATCAGAGACATGCTTCAAAGGACGGAACAAAATACTACAAATCCAGTTGAATAACGCGATACCGATCAAGACCAACACACCCGTCACCGCAAGTTGGCTATACAATGTATGATAAAGCGGCTGGACCAAAGACTGCTGATCAATCACTGCCACCGTAATCAAATCACTGTCTTGGATTGCCCGTGCATAGACCACATATTTTTTCCCCTGAATCTCGAGCACTTGATCTTTGCCTGAGCGGACAATATCCTGAATATCGGCAAAAGGGATCCCCAGCGTTTCAACACGCTGATTCAGTAAAGATACATCCTGATGAATGAAGACATGTCCGGTCTTATTGGTCATAAACATATAGCCATCGCCCGGCAAAACGACATGTTTCAAACTATTGATAATATCATTCAACTCAATATCAATGCCCAGCACCAACTCAGAACCGAACAGGTTGACGACTTTCCCCATCGACACCACGTTTTTTCCGGTGGCCGCAGCGACAGTCGGGTTATCCATAAACACCTTGTCCGGATTTTTCTTCGCATTGATATACCAGCCCCACTTTCTGGGATCATTATTGCCCGGTGGCAGCACGACCCCATTGGCATTCTTTTGACTGCCGTCAGGATAAGCAAGGAATACATTCTCAAACCCCGCGGCACGTTTCATCTGTTTCAAATGCGTGACCACAGACCCTTCCTGAACTTCTTCAGATAAAGAAGTTAAAGCCAATTCTTTCGACTTCAGCCAGTCAGCCACATATTGATTATAAGATGCACTGGTACTCAGCAATCGCTGTTCGACAGAAACGGATAATCGCTCCAAAGAAGCATAAAATGAAATAATTTCGACCAATATACAGCCAACGACAATGGCAACACTGGCAGATATTGCTAACTTATTTTTTAGTGATAGATTTTTAAACATAGACACACCTTGTTTAATTGAGGTATGAAACATATTTCCTAATGAATATATTTTTAATATATATTTTTAATAGTAATACATTTTCCATGACGACAAAGTATTCTAACTTTATCTGCCTGTTTCAGATACATAGCAATGATGACCGTCATATTTTAATAAATCCCTAAGACAATCAAAATAAAAGATACATTCGTCGTATTTATCGTAGTCTATGAATATTTTTTTACTATGTTTTCAGGAGAATAGTGACTTGGGTCACACGTTGAGTTGGGTCTGCTTTTTGTGTTGCACTAAGGAATAGCATGGATCTGAACCATTAGATGATGCCCCCGTTCGCACGGATAACCTGACCGTTAATCCAAGCTGATTCAGCCTTGCTAAAAAATCGAACAACGCGGGCAATATCTTCGGGTTCGCCCAAGCGTTTAAACGGATTCATGTTTTTAATGTGCTCGACTAATTCTTCACTCTTATCTGAAAGAAAAAGCTCCGTTGCAATGGGCCCTGGCGCAATGGCATTCACAGTAATACCTCGATTTCCCAATTCCTTGGCTGCGATTTTTGTCATGGTTTCCAGTGCTGCTTTGGTGGCAGCATATGCGGCATAAGTCGGTTGATAAAGTCCCACCACGCTGCTTGAAAAATTGATAATCCTTCCGTTATCGGCCAGACGCGATGAGGCTTCACGAATCAGACGAAAAGGCCCTAAAAGGTTGAGTGACAGTTGACGTTCGAAAGAAGCATCTGTGACTTCTGCAACTGGCGAAAGCTCCATAATCCCAGCGTTATTAACCAAAATAGTTACTTTGCCCAAGGTATTTTCAGCTTTATCGAAAAGAGCCCTAGCCGCTTCAGAATGGGAAAGGTCGGCCTGAACAGCAATCGCCTGTCCGCCCTGATGTTCTATTTCTCTTACGACAGACTCGGCTTTTTCGGGGCTATTGGCGTAGTTAACGAGTACCGCGATTCCATCGGTGGCGAGCGTTAATGCGATTTCAGCACCGATACCTCGCGAGGCACCCGTGACGATTGCGACTTGCTTTTGTTGGTGTTGTGAATTGTTCATCGTATATCTCCTATCTGTTACAGGAGATAATAAAGGTTCGATATTCAAAAACAATACAGCTAAAATAGACATAAGAATTCGGTATATACGAATAATAGATAGCAACTGAACAAGCGAGTTACAAGTATGGATCGACTGGATCAAATCGAACTTTTCGCTCGGATCGCTGAAGGAGGAAGCTTTGTGCGCGCGGCAAATGAGTTAAACATCGCGCGTTCAACGGCGACAGAAGCGGTGAAAACTCTGGAACAGCAGGTTGGTGTACAATTGTTAACACGCACGACCCGACATGTCGCGGTAACGCCAGAAGGAGAAGAATTTTATCGCCACGCAAGAATCATTCTGGATGAAGTAGAGGATGCCTACAGCACCTTTAAAACGAAAACGCCACACGGACACTTAAGGATAGATGCATCCGGATTGTTGACTCGTACATTTATCACGCCTCGTTTGCCCGAATTTCTAGCGACTTATCCCGATATCACCATTCAATTTGGCCAAAGTGATCGATTTATTGATCTTGTGCGAGAGGGAGTAGATTGTGTGCTGCGGGCAGGCACACCAGATGACAGCAGCCTGCGAATGCGACGTCTGGGATATTTGCCCGAAATTACCTGCGCCAGTCCAGATTATCTGAAACGATATGGTACGCCTGACAATATTGATGATCTTGCGGGCCATTTCATGGTGGGTTTTGTCTCCTCTCGCACTGGCGACATCATGCCATTGGAATTTCAGCATGATGGAAAAACTGAATTGCGTCGTATCCCGGCAAGAGCCATGACTGATAATTCCGATACCGCTGCGGATCTTGCAGTCCGCGGACTAGGGCTGATTCAAGCGCCACGTTATCGTTTCGAACCGCTGCTTGCTTCAGGCCAATTGGTGCAAATTCTCTCCGACACCTTGCCAGAACCTATGCCCTTAAACGCTATTTATTCCGGAGATCGACGCTTGTCTCGGCGGTTGGATGTGTTTCTGAATTGGGTGGATGACATTTTTAGAGAGCAGGCGCTGTAAATCCCATTTGCCCGTAAAAAATCGATGAAGATGACGTTCTGAGCTGACGACGCTTCTATCACAAGCAAACGCAAGGTAAGATGACCCCGAATTTAACTCGAAACCATATAGCAGACAATTCATATTGTTAGGCTGAGCAAAACGCTATGACCAAAACAACCGTTACGCCCCAAAAACCGAAAAAAAACCGCACCACTTTACAAGACGTAGCCGATGCGGTCGGTGTGACGAAGGTGACGGTCTCCCGGTATATGCGAAATCCTGAATCCGTGGCAAAAAAGACTCAAGAGAAAATCGCCACAGTGATTGAACAACTGGGTTATATCGAAAACCGCGCACCGGCAATGTTGTCCCGTGCTTCAAGTAATGCGATCGGTGTGTTACTCCCGTCACTCTCTAATCAGATCTTCGCTGCATTCATGCAAGGCATTGAGACCGTCACCAAAGCCAATGGCTATGAAACACTGTTGGCTCACTTTGGTTATGATGAACAAGAAGAAGAACGCAAAATCGCATCCCTACTCTCCTATCAGGTCGATGGCTTGATTCTCACCGCCAGCAACCACACCCCGAGAACATTACAGATGATCAAAAACGCTGGTGTTCCCGTGGTTGAAACGATGGAGCTCCCGCCCGCTCCGATTGATATGGTCGTCGGGCTGGATCATACCGATGCTTCCTATCAGGTGGTGCGTCGGATTATTGCGGCCGGTAAACGGTCCATCGCTTACTTTGGTGCCCGTCTTGATACGCGTACGCATCTCCGGATGCTTGGCTATGACAAAGCCATGCAAGAAGCCGGATTAGCGCCAAAACACATTCTCACCAAGGAGCACTCCAGTTTTTCATTAGCCGGTGATTTACTTGATAAAGCGATGCAGCAATACCCTGACTTAGATGGCGTCTTCTGTACCAACGACGATATCGCCATTGGTACCCTATTCGCCGCTCAACAGCGCGGCATCAAGGTACCTGAACAACTTTCTATTGTGGGATACAACGCTTTAGATATTGGTAAGACCATTCACCCCAAAATCACCAGTATCGATACTCCCCGGTTTGACATTGGGCAGAAAAGCGCAGAATTAATCATTGCAAGGCTCAAGAACGAACCCATTACGCATCCAGTTATTGATATGGGATATATCATTCGTGAAGGAGACAGTATTTAGTCACATCACTTCAGAAGCTTTTCACTTCAGAGACGTTTTACTTCAGGGACTTTTTATTTCAGGAGTTTTTTATTTCAGGGACTGCGCCTGTTGCAGCGCCGTCACGATCCGTTCGATCACTTGGTCAATACTGCCTTGAATACTCACCACAATCGTCTGTGGTTCATGATCTGGTCGCTCCAGCGTATCAAACTGACTTTTCACCATATTCTCTTTCATAAAATGACCTTGTCGCATCCGCATCCGTTCAAGGATCAACGTCATGTCACCATCAAGAAACACGAAAGTCACCTGTTTGTTCCCCTTGCGGATTTGATCACGATAGTCTTTTTTTAATGCCGAACAGACCAACACACCATGTTCATTGTGGCTTTCAAAACGATGGGCTGCATCTCGGATGCTTTCCAGCCACGGTTGACGGTCTGCATCATCCAATGGCTGTCCCGCAGCCATTTTCTGAATATTCGCGCTGGGATGGAGATCATCACCATCAATAAACTGACGCCCGAGCCGATTCGCCAATTGTTTTCCAATCGTGCTTTTACCGCACCCGCAAACCCCCATCACGACGATACTGCTACCTGACATACTCAATCCTCATCACAAACTTGCGCGTGATCTCATTTTTGAAATTCACGCTAAGATTGGGGTTTACCCGACCAACTTTACCGGTAACATGTTACCGGTAACTTAAAGCACTGTAAAGTCACTTACTCAACCAATCGAATAACAAAATAAATGCATTTTTCCGGCTAAGATTTTGCGCCAAAACCACTCGAAAAATAAGTGAGCATCACCGGGAAGCGTTTCTAGGAGATCAAAATGTCCAACAATTACAAGACAATTGCGCAATCAGTTGTTGCACACGTGGGAGGAAAAGATAACGTCTCCGCTCTGACCCACTGCATGACACGGCTCCGCTTTGTACTCAACGATGCAAGCTTGGTTGATATCCCTCAGCTCAAAGCGATCAAAGGCGTGATGGGCGTGGTTGATAATGGTGATAAAGTACAAGTGATCATCGGTAACGAAGTGGCTGTTGCTTACAAAGAAGTGATGTCTCTTATCGATATTGATACCGCCCCGCCCGCGACTTCCGCAGAGAAAAAGCAAAAACTGACCGCAAAAGTCATCGGAGCAAAAATGCTTGATGCGCTTGTCGGCACCATGTCTCCCCTCATTCCAGCGATTATCGGCGGCTCAATGGTTAAGCTACTGGCGATGGTCTTAGAGATGAGCGGTTGGGTTGAACCGAATGCACCGACGTTAATCATTCTCAAAGCGATTGGTGACGGTGCTTTCTTCTTCCTGCCTGTGATGGTGGCCGCTTCAGCATCAATCAAGTTCAAAACCAACATGTCACTGGCGATTGCAATTGCCGGGGTGCTGATTCATCCCAACTTTATCGCCCTGATGGCTCAGGCAGCGCAAGGCCAACAAGTTGATCTGTTCGGGGTCTCCATTACTGCGGTGAAATACACTTATACGGTGATTCCGGCGTTGGTAATGACTTGGGTTCTGTCTTACATTGAGTGCTGGGTGGATCGGATTACACCGGTCGTGACCAAAAACTTCCTCAAACCGATGCTTATTGTGTTGATTGCCGCGCCCATTGCCATTGTGGTGATTGGCCCCGTCGGTATCTGGATCGGAACCGCAATTTCAGCGGTGGTTTATACCATTCACGGCACACTAGGCTGGTTATCGGTTGCAATCATGGGCGCACTCTGGCCTCTCTTGGTACTCACCGGGATGCATCGCGTTTTCACGCCAACCATTATCCAGACCATTGCTGAAACCGGCCGGGAAGGCATGGTGATGCCTTCTGAAATCGGCGCGAATCTAGGTATGGGCGGTGCATGTTTAGCCGTCGCTTACAAAACCAAAAACATCGCGCTCAAACAAACTGCACTCGCGGCAGGCGCTTCAGCGATTTTCGCCGGTATCTCTGAACCCGCTCTGTATGGTGTTCTTGTCCGCCTCAAACGCCCGCTGATTGCGACCATGATTACAGGGTTCATTGTCGGGGCACTGGCGGGTATGGGCGGTTTAGCCAGCCACTCCATGGCGTCACCGAGCTTATTTACCAGTGTGCAATTCTTTGATGTCAATGACCCGATGAGTATTGTCTGGGTATTTGGTCTGATTGCCCTCGCGATTGTACTCTCGTTTGTTCTGACGCTGATACTCGGCTTTGAAGATGATCCGCAAGTCGATGATGACCAAGCGCTCAACGCTGACCATTCTGCTGACAATGAGAATGACAAGAGTAAAGTGCCATCACAAGCGACCGCTTAACCGCTATTTGATAGATGCAAGTCATCTGATCTTTACGATGACTTGCATCGATAAAAAGGAAACACATGTCTGAACTGCATTTTCCACAAAATTTTCTCTGGGGTGGCGCCATTGCCGCCAACCAGTCAGAAGGGGCTTACCTTGCAGACGGCAAAGGTTTGACCACGGTTGATATGATCCCGTACGGTGAGAACCGGCTACCGATTAAACTAGGGCAAGTCGCCGGCGTCACACTCAGTGAAGATGAATTCTACCCCAGCCACCGCGCCATCGATTTCTATCATCGCTATCGTGAAGATATCGCCCTGTTGGCGGAAATGGGTTTCAAAGTGTTCCGCCTGTCGATTGCATGGAGTCGTATTTACCCCAATGGCGATGACGCGGAACCGAACCAAGCGGGTTTAGATTTCTACCGAGACGTTTTTGAAGAATGCCACAAACATGGCATCGAACCGCTGGTCACTTTGTGCCACTTTGATGTCCCCATGAATCTGGTCAATCAATACGGCTCATGGCGCAACCGTCAGATGATTGCATTCTTTACCCGCTATGCGCGCACCTGTTTTGAACACTACCGTGGTCTGGTCAAATACTGGCTCACGTTCAACGAGATCAACATCTTGCTGGCAAGCCCATTCTCAGGTGCCGGATTACTGTTTCAAGCCGGTGAAAACCACGATCAGGTGAAATATCAAGCCGCACATCACCAATTAGTTGCCAGTGCACTGGCGACCAAAATCGCCCATGAAATTGACCCGCAAAACCAAGTCGGTTGTATGCTTGCAGGCGGGAACTTCTACCCTTATTCCTGTAAGCCGCAAGATGTGTTTACCGCGATGGAAAAAGACCGCGAAAACCTATTCTTCATCGATGTGCAATCTCGTGGCTATTACCCGGCATACAGCCAATCGGTCTTTAAGAAAAAAGGCGTACAACTTCAGACCGACGCTGAAGACTTTGAAATTCTCAAACATACCGTCGATTTCATTTCCTTCAGCTATTACGCTTCGCGCTGTGCATCTGCCGATATGAATGAAGGCAACACCAGCGCTGCAAATGTGGTGAAATCGATTCGCAACCCTCATTTACCCGCCAGTGACTGGGGATGGGTGATTGATCCGCTTGGGTTGAGAATTACCATGAATACCCTGTATGACCGTTACCAAAAACCGCTCTTTTTGGTCGAGAACGGTTTAGGCGCGAAAGATACACCGGATGAGAACGGTGAAATCAACGATGACTATCGCATCGATTACCTGCGTCAACACATTCAGGCCATGCATGACGCGATGCAAGATGGTGTACCGCTGATGGGATTCACCCCTTGGGGTTGTATCGACTTAGTGGCCGCATCAACCGGTGAAATGAGTAAGCGTTATGGTTTTATTTATGTTGACCGTGACAACTTAGGGCAAGGCACCTTAAACCGGACACCGAAGAAGTCCTTCTACTGGTACAAGAAAGTCATCGCCAGCAATGGCAAAGATATTCGCTAACGCGAATCAGGTTTAACAATCCCCTTCTCTCCTTCCCTCAAATCAAGAGAAGGGGATTGTTTCTTTTGGCTCGTACAACCCTGAAAAAGCCATTCGTGGATTTTTCCCTGAGTCCATCGAACAAGTTAGCTTTTCAAATATTTCGCTCAATTCAAATGGCCATTGAATCAAGAAAATCATTCAAGGAAAAATGATTAGGCTCTTCCGGGCAGCACCTAAACGCTGCTCTGGACAACTCATGACTCAGCCAAACAAAAAAGATTTTCTGGTGACGTTTACATCTCTGCAAGAGTTACGAATGAAATTAGTGTTATCAATATAAGAAAGATACGCATTATTTAATAAACCTAATGCCCAATGAGCGAGTCACCCTCTAATACGAATGATCAACTGCGGAATCCAAGTTAAATACAGCGACATATGGATTGACTTTTAACATCTCAGATATACCAGAGTATCCCGTACCATCAAACGGATCTTTAAATTTCGTAAAATAACCTCGGCTGAACGGTTCATTCTTCATGTGGATAACCATTACACCAGAATAACTTTTATAAAGCGGGAAGCCACCAGAATTTTTAATCAGGGTCGCATCATTTTCAGCGCCATACTTATCGAGTTTACCCCCCACTTTTTGGGCATATTGTTCCGCTAAATTTCTTATTCTATCTGTTTGTTGTGGATATTCAGCAAACTTCCATTTACGTGAATTTGACTCTAACTGCGTGATAATTTCGGATTTTATTGCGCCTAATCTAGTCATTATCTCTTTATCAAATGGACGGCCATTATCGGAACAATAAGAATCCCTTCTGACCAGCTCATCGATAAATGCATCAGGGTTATTAGAATAGAAAACATCAAGCCAGTATTCTGCAATAATGCGCTTTTCCATAAATCGATTTTTTACCTGAGCCATTTTTTCAACCTGCTTTTGCGCTGCTGCATTACAGGTTCTTTCTAACAAACTAGCTTGGTATACTCTGGCATTTTTAAAGGAATCTAAAACCATATTGATAGTAATGGTCATGTATGACCCATAAACTCCGTACTCTGGAACTTTTTCAATGAGAACGGGAAAAGATTTGCGAAATTCATCCTCATACGCGAGCAAATCAGGAATTTTCTCTTTAATAAAATCAAGTTCGCTGTAAGAAAGAATAGACTCTTTTGCCGTATTCTTCTTACCGATAGTCAATAAGGTTATAAGTTTGTCAATTCGAGGTATTTGGTTATAGAAATTGACCTTTTCTAGCCTAAGTATTTTCCTGTCTATTGATGGACTTTGTTTACCTGCGACCGTACTTTCAGCTTCCTGAATTAATTTTTCATACTCATTTTTCAAATCACGACCTTCAGGGAATGCCTTATACCCATCTGAAATTTTTGCATAAAAAATTTTAGCTTGCTTAACACTACGCGCCACACTCTTATATGACCCCGCAATAAGGTATTGCCGGATTCTGTGCATCTGTTTCTGTGTGAATTGATGATACTTAATATCATGTTTTAACTGTGATTCAGGGGGTAATTCTTTAGCGGCCGAAAGAGGTAAATGGAAAAGAAAAAAACTCAAGCACAATGCCACAAGAGTTCTTAATTTAAAGCAATTAACGAGTAACATGAATGATAACCCATATTAAAAAGACCTGTATTTTTCCCGCAATCGTAGACATCTTTTTTCTTCTTTTTGTGGCCCTTCAAACACCACTGAAGTGATACCCTCGATTAGAAACTGACCCGACACCAAACTTTCCTGATCTGGTATCGGGCCTGTTTAATCCCCCATCCTTACTTTAAAAAAGAAGGGAGAGAAGGTAACTAGTCACACGGGACGGGGACAATCGCCGGAACAATGCCAACATTTGAAGCAGCGGCATAACCGGTGCCGTCATATGCCCGAGTAAACGAGGCATGTTGCATACGGCAGAATGAGTCTTTTGAATCTTTCATCATGACCCAACCCTTTGTGCCTTTATACAGAGGAACGCCTAACCCGTTTTTAACGAGGGTCCAAGGCTCGTCTTGTCGACCGACTTTAACCAATTCGAACCCCATTTTTTTCACAACCTGAGCTGTCCTTTCCTCAATGGCATCCGAAACGGATACCGTCTTTTCATCGGCCCAGCGGTTTTCGTTTTTAGACGTCGCTACTTTGATCGCCTCTGGAATCTTGGCAACGGCAGCATCCAGTTCAGCGTAGGAGGGCTCCGCAAGTCCAGCTAACTTATGGCTCTCGCCTATATTTTGTTTCAACTCGCGAACATAGCCTTTACTACCCAGCACAAGTTTCTTGTAGTCACTCAATTCTATATAGCCGTCATCGGTCAAGCGGGCTATCACGGCGTTAATGTCTTTAATTTCCTGTTGAAGATGACGCTGGTATGAAGTGACGGCCAATTGCGCATAATATTTATCCGCATTTTCGGCCAATTCACATTTGGCCTGTCTGTCTCTGCCAGCGCTGTTCTTAACTATTTCCGCATATTTACCTTTACAATCCACGGCTAATTGTTTGATTCGAGGCAAATCCTTCTTCAACCCATCGACATAACCGATGTCAGCCGGTTTGTTCGCTTTTCCCACGGCTAATTGATTCCAATAAGAGATATCGTGGACGGTATTGTCAAAATCACCGACTAGGCCAGCATTTTCCAGAAACTTCGCATTTTTATCTGCATAGATGTTATCCATATACTCTGGCATTTTCTTCAGGGCATCATGACGCGCAATAAGGTCTTTGATGACCGGTTCATCCAACAACTCTGCAGGAATCCTTTCCTTGATCTTATCCGCTTTTTCCACATCCTCCAGACAGACATATGCGTCCCGAGAGCCATAGCTCTCCTTTTTGAGGCAAGACTTGCTTTCCATGTGTTCAATTCTATGGCGATAATTTCGGGCAGCTTTCTCAACGGTGGCCTGATGCGCCAACCCATCAAGCAATCCTCGCAATTTTTCCTGTCTTTCCCGTAAGCTGCCAATTTTGGCGTCGGATTTAATTTCATCGGAATATTTATCGAAGATCTTGTCCAATTTTTTCATGGCCTTTTCACAACGTTTACTGATGGTTGCGATTGGCTTTCCAAGATCAGTATTACAGTCTTTTTGCTCAGCCTGTACCACTTTCTTTTCATAGGATTTAATAGCCTTGTCCAGCTTACTTGAAGCGGCATATACCGGCGATTCCCAAACGAACCCGATTAAAACAAAAAGCCATAATCCTTTTGTAATATTTTTCATAACTTATCCTTTAACATTTAAACTCATGCTATAAAGTGAGGTGCAAAGGGTGTTCGTCGCCCTCTATTACAATTCTTGCTACAGCTCGAGCCTAACCCACACACTACCGCCCTCCGAAAAAGTATCTTCCGAAGAGTGGTGACAAATAAGAGTATTTTATCCGGTTATATCAACGACGAAATCAGATTAATATGGAGTAAGATCAAACTATTGAATAAAAAACATACGATTCACAATAATGACCGTAAATCATGCAACATGACAACCCATCTGAGTTTTACCCAAATTTACGGTTAGATCATCTCATTACCTACAATCCAAAACGCTAGCTTAGAAAACCTAGAACGACTTCAACCGCTGAACGAATCCACTCCTTGAGGTGCGTGTCCTGCTTATTTTTTTCTGAAGAAGAGCTCACCGACTTAGCGGAGGAAATGATGAAATTGAAGGCTTTGGTGGAAGAGTTTTTTTGCAAGGTTGGGCGGTGATATTTTGGCGAAAAGTTAAGGGGGGCCAAATCTTATGCCTATACCGAAAGTGTGCAGTAAAGGCAGGACACCCCATATTTTATACTCAATGCC
Source organism: Vibrio gazogenes (assembly GCF_023920225.1). Classification (NCBI taxonomy): domain Bacteria; kingdom Pseudomonadati; phylum Pseudomonadota; class Gammaproteobacteria; order Vibrionales; family Vibrionaceae; genus Vibrio; species Vibrio gazogenes. Next base: position 214,851 of record NZ_CP092588.1, on the reverse strand, counting down.
AAATTCGTCTATTGTTTATGGTGTGAATTAGATCGGGACTGGAAAGTTAATATTCTTTAAGACTTTAACAACTTTTTCAGGAGAATTGTTCTTACAATATTTTTTTGACTCTTTTAATTGCTCCGGCATGGAGTCAAAATCAAGCATACTAAAATTCTGATCGAAATCAGGCATATATAAGTAAGCATTTTGAGGGTCGTTAACAATACTGAGAGATTGAGCCATCTGGTAGGTTACCGTGTTTCCCCCCTGAACGGCCAAGGCAAAAAATAAATTCGACAGAATAGGCAGCCAAGTGTAGTTGTGAGCGATAGGTTTGCCAAGCAGTGTCTCATTCTTGTGGGTAATGACATACACCTCGTCAAACTTTTCTCCAGTACCTATAATATCCGGAACAGGGAAATTATCAGTGCCCGTGCCACCATCAACATACATTTGTTCGTTTACTGCTCGCTCAGGGAATGCTACAGGAATAGCCGTGGAAGCTAAAATGATATCGACCAGATTTGTGCCTTTATCGTCATTTTCTGTGCTATCGAATCTTTTTTCCCTGCCATTATCTACCGAAACTGCTGATATAAGCGTGCGGCAAGGAAGCTGGTCGATAGTGTCGAAGTCCATTTCGTTATTGATATATTTTTCTAAGGTGACTTTCAGCGGAGCGGTATCCAAGACATAACCCTTTCCTATATTCTCCAAAATGGCTTGGTAAGCCGATTTCACCGCTTCATAATCATAGTGCTTAACCTTTTGAATTAATGTGGCAACATCGTTAGCAAAGGCTCTGATTTCTTTATATTCTTTAATCGATTCATCAAAAATAGAACTTAACTTCTCCAAAACTTGCTGCCACGTCATGGATGCGTAATTTTTTAACAAATCAACAACATCGTTATACAACTGAATAGTGTCTTTACTTGATTTTGATCCCGCAATAATGGTTTGAATCGCGTTAAACAATAGGGCTTGCTGAAATAGTTCATCATTGTAAATATTATTATTCTTGATCGCTGGAATAATGTCATTTTCCACCTGATCCCAGGTGATTTTTCCATTAATAACCCCATTGACCAGAATTGTACATATTGAGCCAGAACTGGTTCCTGCAAGGATTGCTGGAGTTATTTTTTCTGTAGCCCCGGGATACTCGGCTTCCATGATTGCTCGAATACAAGCAAGTTCTTGTGGTATGAATGCAGCAGCTCCTGATATAACAAAAGCGACATTCTTTGTAGCGTTTTCCATTTATTCCTTTCCTTTAATTAATATGTTTACTGTTAATATAGCAGGCGGGGTGTAAATGCTTTAATAAACACTTACACCGATAATCATTTTTAATTGATATAAAAAAAGTAGGTGACAATAAGTAATTGTCAAGGTGCTAGGTAGTTAAATAAAAGACAAAAAAGTTCTTACGAGGACACACGCTAAAACAAAACAAAATAAGGAACAAAATAAGCAAAAGAAAATAAGGAAGAAAATAAGGACACCCGCTCTAATCAATCTCTCATCATCATGAAATCAGTCTGACCATTGATAACCAATAAATTTGAACTCACTCGGAATCAGCGGTTGAATCGATTCCCTATCCAGCCCCAATCCTCCACGATAAGACTCATCGATCATCATCCTGAGAGCATCCATGACAACCCAAAAAGCAGAGAATGCTCGGGATTCATATTTCCTGAACAATACCGTTCAATATCAATTCGGTTGCTGACATTCGTCATCCATTCAAACTGGTGATTCATCTTTATCGGCACGCAAAACTGCTCTTAATTATTCAATACCCCGACATAAAATCGAGCAAAAAATAATTCACATCGAGAACTAGTTTAGAAGATCTGGAACGACTTCAACCTCTAAACGAATCCACTCCTTGAGGTGCGTGTCCTGCTTATTTTTCCTTGAACAGCTTACTTAAACCATTGTCTATTTGACTATCAAACAGCTCAGGCAATCGCTTGTAAACATTACGAATTCCCTCAGGGATGACAATACCTTGCTCAGCCAATACTCCCCGAATACCATTGCAATTGGCGGTTCTGTCATGCTCACATTTTTTTCGAAGAACATGCAGTGCTTTGATATCTAACTGCTTCTGGCTTTTAGTTCTTACAAAGCGCATTTCTGGTCGCACAACGGCTTCAGCGATAGCCAGAGCATCATTGTAATCATTCTTGTTTCCACGGACATATGGCTTCACATGTTGTGGGGCTATCTGTTTAACATTATGTCCACACTTCTGAATTTCTCTTGCCCAATAATGTGCTGTTGCACAAGACTCTACGCCAACTAAACACTTCGGCAATTTTGTGAAAAATGTCAGTATTTCTGAACGGCGGAGCATTCTTTTCCTGACTATTTTCCCTGCTTGGTTACAACACACTACATGGCTTACATTTTTTGCCAAATCCAGTCCAACAGTTGTAATATTCATATAGGTCTCCTCGCCTTGTTAACTTGAAGGACATGTTGATCAATGGTGTAAAAGTGCGTCTACCTTTTTCAAAGGTTATCGAAATTTTTTCAACGATGGTGATCTCAAAGAAGCGGCATTTATGCTTCATCAAACGACCGAACGCTTTTTCGCGTGTCTATTACTCACGTTTACCAACTATTTACCCAAAACCCACAATATCGAAAAACTGAAAAAATACTGCGCCGAGCAAGATCTCGCCTTCGCCGATATTTTCCCCATGACCGAAAAATTCCATCGCCGCAGCTTCCGTCGCCTGCAACGGGCGTATATCGACGCGCGGTATTCGATGCATTATGAGATCACCGAGGAAGAGCTTGCGTACTTGGCCTCTGAGGTGGTGAAATTGAAGGCGTTGGTGGAAAAAGTTTGTTGTGAGCGGCTGAAAGCGGAGGTGATGGACAGCGATGTTTATTGATATCTCAGTCACCGAAGCCCCCACCCTCAATGCAAAAAAACAGCGGCATTCAAATGCATCAAGTAGCGTTTAATAATATCGATGTTTTTATAGAAAATTATTAATATTTAATGAATTTTTCTATTTCAATTTGTTTCCATCATAAATTTATTTATCCTAGATCTGTTTACTTGTGAGCTATGATTTGTTCCATGTTCAATTTAATGACTTAGGTCACAATTATTATTTTAGTCAATTTACTTACCAATAGACTTGGTTAAGAATCCATCTATCAGTCAACCAGCTATAACTCACAGCGGATTTAGATATGAGTAAAAATCTAAAAATTCAAGATAAGTTATGGTCAAGCTCCTTAGCTTGGTACACGCATGACTATCAAATCTCAATCTTACCTTCTTTGACACTCGTCTAACCGTCTTGGTTGTTTTTGCATTCTTTCGAATCGATTAAACAATCAGCATCAACATTAAATCTATTTATATCGTTTTTCGATACTGGCACTCATCTTTATTCATTTAAAGTGGTGGTGTAGTTATTCCGAATCGGTTTATTTAATTCTAAATTTATCGCTAATTATTTAGCGCGACATTTTACACCCTAAATAGATATCGGGTGCCGAATAATATCGTCTGACGAACATGAGTGAATGAATTCAAAGGTATTATCATGGAAAATTTTAAACACTTACCAGAACCATTTCGTATTCGTGTGGTTGAGCCAGTAAAACGTACCACGCGTGAACATCGTGAAGAAGCCATCCTTAAAGCAGGTATGAACCCGTTCCTTTTAGATAGTGATGATGTGTTCATTGACCTTCTCACTGACAGCGGCACTGGCTCCATCACTCAAAGAATGCAAGCCGCAATGCTGATGGGCGACGAAGCATACAGTGGCAGCCGCAGCTACTACACGCTTGCGAATGCTGTAAAAGATATCTTCGGTTATGAATTAACGATTCCAACACACCAAGGTCGTGGTGCAGAACAAATCTATATTCCTGTTCTGATTAAAAAACGTGAACAAGAAAAAGGCTTAGACCGTTCAAAAATGGTGGCGCTGTCTAACTACTTCTTCGACACCACGCAAGGTCATACTCAGGTTAACTGCTGTGTGGCGAAAAACGTCTATACCGAAGATGCGTTCGATACGTCTGTCAATGCAGATTTCAAAGGTAACTTTGACATCGCGAAACTTGAAATGGCGATTGAAGAAGCGGGCCCCGCGAACGTTCCTTACATTGTCAGCACGATTACTTGTAACTCTGCAGGTGGTCAGCCTGTTTCTATTGCGAACTTAAAAGCGGTATACGCGATTGCTCAACGTTACGATATCCCTGTCATCATGGACTCAGCGCGTTTTGCCGAGAATGCTTACTTTATTCAACAACGTGAGCCCGGTTACCAAGATTGGACGATCGAAGAAATCACGCGTGAAACTTATCAATACGCAGATGGCTTAGCCATGTCAGCGAAGAAAGATGCAATGGTTCAAATGGGCGGACTGTTGTGTTTCAAAGATGAATCGATGATGGATGTTTACACTGAATGTCGTACACTTTGTGTCGTTCAAGAAGGTTTCCCTACCTATGGTGGTCTTGAAGGCGGTGCCATGGAACGACTTGCGGTCGGCCTTTACGATGGCATGCGTCAGGACTGGCTAGAGTACCGTATCAGTCAGGTTCAGTACCTTGTTGATGGCCTAGAAGCCATTGGGGTTGTATGTCAGCAAGCCGGTGGTCATGCCGCATTCGTTGATGCAGGTAAACTATTACCTCATATCCCTTCACATCAATTCCCAGCTCATGCTTTGGCTTGTGAGCTCTACAAAGTTGCGGGGATCCGCGCGGTGGAAATCGGTTCGTTACTATTAGGCCGTGATCCGGCAACGGGTCAACAGCACCCTTGCCCTGCTGAGTTGTTACGCCTGACGATTCCTCGCGCGACTTACACTCAAACGCACATGGATTTCGTGATTGAAGCGTTTGAGAAAGTCAAAGAAAATGCCCACAACGTGAAGGGGCTGGATTTCACTTACGAGCCCCCCGTGCTACGCCACTTCACGGCTCGTCTGAAAGAAATTGAATAATCACTCACTCAAGCGCGCCTCATTGGCGCGCTATTTCCCTCTAAATCAAGCAACACAAATGACTTCCTGCCGCATGCACTAAACTCAGCACCGTTTCCAACACTCATATTTTTCACACAGGCATCTTAATTGTATTAAAACAGTAGAAACGGTTCGAAAATACAGTATTGTCTAATTGTACAGGTAATAAAAAATGTTCAAAAAGACATGTAATCCATGGCGTTAAATGATAACGACACAATGATTAACCATATTTATAACGATGTAATGCATTTGATAAGGATGAACGATGTGCACACGGATACTCAATAATATAAATAAAGATCATATTACAGTTGGACGAAACATGGATTGGGAGTTTTCATTAGAACCGACCATTATCATTAATCCAGCTCACGGACGACGGATTGGAATGAGCGAGGCAGAGCTCGATCAAATTAACCAACACGCCGCTCATCAATTAAAGAAGACAGAGGTATTGGAGTGGGAAGTAAACTACGCCACAGTTTCAACACTAATTGGGAATATCAGCGAAGGTTACGGTTTTTGCGATGGCATGAATGATCAAGGGCTAGTGGCTAATGCGCTTTACGATACCAATTGTAGTTTTGCCAAGTCTCAAGAACCACAGCAGAAAGGGCTCAGTGTTCTACGCTGGGGGCAGTATATTCTGGACAGTTTTGCAACCGTTCCTGAAGCGGTGGAATCGCTTTCAAAAAATACAATCTATCTTTACGGTGGAAAAGTACCCGGTGATGAAAATTCGCCTGCAACTCTGCATCTTTCTATCTCCGATAGAAAAGGAAAATCAGCGATATTAGAGGTCAAAAATAGTGAGGTACAGATTTATTGTCATGAGAATTATACCGTCATGACGAACCAACCTGATTATAAAACCCAGCTCAAAATGATGGACTATTGGTTATATCAGTGGAATAAGCCAGACATTTTCAGTGAACAGAGTGAAGCGCTTGAAGAGGCAGCAGAGAAAAGCTTAGACGACTTCATGAAAAATATTCGCAACCCTCACCCGGTATTCTCGGTGCCCGGTGGTTATACATCTGTCCAGCGCTTTGAGCGAGGATGTTTTTATCGCTATATGTATAACCCACAAGCACAAGAAGTAGATCCAGTCGCTCAAGTTCGAGCCATGGTAGCGACATGTATCGTCCCTGTCTCATTTGAAGAACTGTACCCAATAAACTTATTTGAAAAACTGAAAAAGAAGCTGGGGTATTCAGTCAATTCATATACGTTATGGAGTAACATTAGTGATTCAACCCAAAGGCGTTACTATTATATGAGTAATGAAATGGTACAAACGGTATGGTTTGATATCGATAATGAACCTAAAGAGTGCAAAAAGTTGGTAATAAATTCAGCTTTCAAGGCATCACATCATATGGGCCCAGCCAATCAAGTCATGGAACCATGTAAAAATGCTCCATTTTATTGATATTAAATAGAATTTTCAGTGAACTCATGGGCAACCGAAAATCGAAAGCAGTTTTTCCCTGAAGTTTTTGCTCTATATAATGCTTCATCAGCATGACTGAATGTCGAGGTATTAAAACGATCTAGATGTGGCGCAATACCACAACTGATGGTAACGCTTCTCCCTATGCCAAAATCATAATCTGTGATGGATTTCTGCCATTGATTAATATGAGATTCGATAACATCCTCAGTTGTGTCGGTGAAGAGGGTCAAAAACTCTTCACCGCCCCATCGTCCCACATGGCCAATGCCCTTCACGCTGGCTTGGAGTATGTTCGCAATACTCACCAACACCTTATCGCCTACCTCATGCCCATACTCATCATTCACTTGTTTAAAATCATCGATATCGATAATAGCAACCCACTGCCCAACTTGAGCATCGAGTAACAATTTTTCCATAAATCGACGATTAGAGATATTGGTTAACCCATCAGTATTAGAAAGTACCTGCAGTTGACGATTAGATTCTTCCAAGAGAACCATGGTTCTTCGACGTCCGGCATCATAAAAGTAAGAAACCGAAAACAAAAAGAAATAGATCGTAGTGAGATGAACAAAACTGATGGAATCAAAATAGACTGGAGACCAGTTATCCATATCAGTGATACAAATATATGCAACACAGATAAAATTGGCGAGACTAAAAAGAGAACCTAACTTATATCCAAGAATAAAGATAGCAATCACTGGCGTCAGGAAACAAAAGGCCAACGCAAATTCATCATTACCTGTGCCCAGAATAAATAACAGGCTTATGGAAGTCATCACAGAGACCAGAATTATTGCCGCAACTCTAGGATCTCGACTTTGCCACAGGAAATAATAGCTAAACAAGCAGAAAAGAATCCCTATTGCTTCTATTGCTGCAAGCAATAGTGACGGGATGACGAATACATTGTAATAAACAAAAAAGGTAAGAATCGACGTTAGTACCGTCAAGGAAATGAAAATGAATGAGCTTTCTCTAAACTCACTATCCGCACGACCGACGCCGAGCCATTTTTCTAATCCGTTAACTATCACGTCAATTAACTTCTCTCATTTATAAAACACTTAATATATATCAGAATGAGAGTTCATTCATCAACAGGGTGGATAAACACTAGTTACTCCTATTTGTTCGAGGCTTGCTCGGTACGTTTGCCTTAATATGTGTATCATGCGGTTTCTACGATTCCGTTGGCCGAAGCGACCATTTTGCACTGCACCTACCGGTATCCACTTCCCTACTTGCAGTGATGTTTTTGAAGGAACGTGTTCAAACAACAACCTTGCTTAACTCTTTGCTTGTTAGGATTGATATGCATGGTGCAGCCAAGCTTTGATCAACACGCTCAGCATGATTTACTATTATTTAGCATCTTTATCGCATTGATTGGCGTTTTTACCCAAATAGGGCAACTTGGCTTAACGAAAGCGATGAAAACTCTGACTGCGGACAAGGCTTCTGCTTATTCTTATATTCAAATCATTCTTTCAACCCTGATTGGTATCGCAAGATTCGATGAAATACCGTCTACATGGACCTATTTAGGTGGTATTTTAACTGTCTCTGGTGCATTAGTTCATGTATTTGGACATAAGTTGTCCTCTCACCGGTATAAACAAGCTCATTTGAAGTCACCATTTCATTTCAAATGAAAATATCATTGTCGATAAAATAGTCATAAGCGAAGCCTAAACCATGTTAACTATCTCTAATACGGTCATTCTTGCGGAATGGGAAATTGAAATGACGGCTATCCGGGCCATGGGGAACGGTGGGCAAAATGTGCAGAAGGTATCCTCAGCCATTCATTTACGTTTTGATATTCAACGTTCGAGTTTACCCTCAGTATACAAAGAAAGATTACTCGCTCTCAGTGATTCTAGAATTACCAAAGATGGCGTTGTCGTGATCAAATCACAAACCTATCGAACTCAGGAACAAAACCGACTTGATGCATTAGAACGTCTTAAGGGACTGATTCAATCCGTCATGGTGGTACAAAAGCGTCGGCGAGCGACCAAGCCAACCTGGTCATCAAAACTCAAGCGCATAAATACTAAAAAGAAGATGGGACAAAAGAAAGCCTTACGAGGTCGAGTCAACGAAGACTGAACGACTAGCTTGATATGACAAAATAAGGATCAAAAAAACAAAATAAGGACACCCGCTCTAATCAATCTCTCATCATCATGAAATCAGTCTGACCATTGATGACCAATAAATTTGAACTCACTCGGAATCAGCGGTTGAATCGATTCCCTATCCAGCCTCAATTCTCCACGATAAGACTCATCTATCATCATCCCGAGAGCATCCATGGCAACTGCCCGCTCACAACTCATTTGCCCCGAGGTCACGCCCTACTATCACATCGTCTCCCGCTGTGTCCGTCGCTCATTTCTATGTGGTTATGACCCTTATTGTGGTAAATCCTATGAACATCGCCGGGAGTGGGTGGAATCACGTATCTTCACATTAGCTTCTATCTACTGTATTGGGATTTGCTCTCATGCTGTGATGAGTAACCATTACCATATGGTCGTCTATATCGATAAAAAGAAGGCTATCTCTCTTTCTGACCATGAGGTCATTGAACGATGGGGACAAGAGCATCAACTCCCCCAGCCCATTCAGCGCCTTCTCGACGGCCAACTGACTTCTCAAGCTGAGCGTGATGCCTGCACCCAACTCATTGAAACTTGGCGTCACCGACTCTATTCCCTCAGCTGTTTTATGCAAGAGCTCAATCATGAGATTGCCGTCCGTGCCAACAAAGAAGACCAGTGCAAAGGGCGATTCTGGGAAGGACGGTTTAAATCTCAGGCTTTACTCGATGAGAAAGCCCTGTTAGCAGCGATGGCCTATGTTGACCTCAATCCGGTCAGAGCAAATATAGCTGACACACCCGAGCAGTCTGAATACACTTCGATTAAAGCCCGGCTGACTTCACTGGCGCAAGGAAAAACCGAAGCCCACAATTTAGTGAGTTTCATCGGCTATGAACATCAGGATAAACCCCAAGGTATTCCTTTCCGACTGATGGATTATATCGAATTGGTCGATTGGGTCGGGCGGCAAATCAGGAAAGATAAACGGGGCTATATTCACCAACGCCTACCCAACATTCTCACGCGGTTATCTCTGTCTCAGCAGGAATGCCTCAAACTCTGCACTGAGCTGGAAAAGAAACCCAGACTCTGGGTCGGTTCAACCGAACAGCTTAATCTCGCGAAACAACAGCTCAAAAAGCAGAGAATGCTCGGGATTCATATTTCCTGAACAATACCGTTTAATATCAATTCAGTTGCCACACACGTCATCCATTCAAACCAGTGATTCATCTCTATCGGCACGCAAAACTGCCCTTAATTATTCAATACCCCAACATAAAATCGAGCAAACAATCATTCAATTCGAGGGCTAACTTAGAAAAAATGGAACAACTTCAACCTCTAAACGAATCCATCCTTGAGGTGCGTGTCCTGCTTATTTTCAACCTCTGAACAAATCCACTCCTTGAGGTGCGTGTCCTGCTTGAGATATTTCTTGGTTGGTAAAGAAGGAAAGAACTAGCGTTTATAATGGTATAAGCGAGCACGTTGTCGAGTTTGACTTGGGGTTTCACCAAACAGTTTCTTGTAATGCTCGTTAAAAGTACTGATATGGTAGAACCCAAATTCGACCGCTAGGTTGGAAATCACAACCTCTTCTTCTGTATTGAGTAAAATTCGTCGAATTTCATTAAGACGGCAATCACGTAAATATTGGATAGGAGATACCCCTAACTCTTGTTCAAAACAATATTGAAGCGTTCGACGGCTAACGTAAGCAATTTGGCACAACTCTGTCGTGGTTAAAGGATAACGTCCTGTTTTCTCAATATGGTCTCGAATCCGTTCTAACACACGCCGTTTTGCGGGCGCTGAAACTTCAATTTCTTTCATCCCGGTTTCGGTTTGCAACAGTAAATCCGCAATAGCCGAACTAATGACGGGACGTAAGCGTTTAAGACGCTCGCCGCTTTTATCATGGTTAAGCACTGTTGAGAACGGCGTATTATCGTGCAGCATCAAACCAATAATTTTGGCCAATTCATAACTCACTCTCGTATTTGGCCCACTAACCAAAATTTTTGCTGATTCATTGAGCCATAAATCAGCATCGAGCCCAATCAACTCTTGTTGCAACACTCGTTTATCTAGCACCAACCCATAGATATGAAACTCTTTAGGGGTGATCAACTCAAACTCGACGCCTGATGGACGGATCATCAATTGACCTTCCTCAATTTGGGTGCCATTAATTTTAGGGCGTTGTTTCTGTAATGAAAAACCAAGCCAAATATTATGTTCATTGACACAGCAGTGCTGTAACAGCGTTTGGTTGGTATATTCCTCAAATAGGTGCATACCACCAAAATTCAGCTCATCAAGATAACCTGAAAAGTGGCCTTGGCTATGCTGATTATAATGTTGATCCCATTTCACTAAACTTTCGGCTTGCTGATTGACATCAAATGAGTAGGACTTGCATCGTTTTAGTGCGAGTGAATTTCTTTCATGATGCATTTGCGAAAAATTCATCTTGCTATCCTCTCCTTATCTGTGCACTGCTCTGATGCATTACAATCATAACCTATTGAAATTAAATAATTTAAATTTTTTTGCGCAATTCCGTTAGTTCCAAGGAACGTTAATCGCATAATTACTGTTAAAAGTATCAAGCAAAGTTTAGGCCCATTGCTTGTATGGATAACGAGGTATTTATGGCGAGTTACCGTTACCAACTAGGCACTCAAACCTATCAATTTGGATCTCTAGCCGAGGTGATGGCGAAAGCAACACCATTACGCTCAGGAGATCAACTTGCGGGCGTTTGCGCCCACTCTGCCGAAGAACGCGTCGTTGCACAAATGGTTTTGGCGGATCTTCCACTAAGAGTATTCCTCAACGAAGCTTTAATTCCGTATGAGAAAGACGAAATCACTCGTTTAATTATCGATGAGCATGACGCCGATGCCTTCAAAACAATCTCACATTTAACCGTTGGTGATTTTCGTAATTGGCTATTACAAGAAACTACCACCGATTTTGAGTTAGCAAAAGTCCGTTCAGGAATAACACCTGAAATGGCAGCAGCGGTATCGAAGATCATGCGTAACCAAGATTTAATTTTGGTGGCAAAGAAATGTCAGGTGATTACTAAGTTCCGCAATACTATTGGCCTTCCGGGACATCTGTCTACTCGTCTTCAGCCCAATCACCCAACCGATGACATCAACGGTATTGCGGCCTCAATCTTCGATGGCCTCATGTATGGTAATGGCGATGCGGTTTTCGGAATAAATCCCGCAACCGATAGTGTCACGCAGGCGATGAAATTGATGAAGTTGATGGATGACGTGATTCAACATTATGAAATTCCGACTCAATCGTGTGTCTTAACTCATGTAACCAACACCATCGAAGCAATTGAAAAAGGCGCACCCGTTGATCTGGTTTTTCAGTCTATTGGTGGAACGGAAGCAACCAACCAAGGATTTGGTATTAATGCCAATGTGCTGGCGGAAGCTTACGACGCCGCATTAAGCCTGAATCGTGGAACCGTTGGAAATAACGTGATGTATTTTGAAACGGGCCAAGGAAGTTCACTTTCTGCAAACGGACACCATGGGCTTGACCAACAAACCTGTGAAGCAAGAGCTTATGCTTTAGCTCGTAAATTCAACCCCCTTTTAGTCAATACTGTTGTTGGCTTTATCGGCCCAGAATACTTATTTGATGGAAAACAAATCATCCGTGCAGGCTTGGAAGATCACTTCTGCGGCAAATTGTTGGGCTTACCAATGGGCTGCGATATTTGTTACACCAACCACGCCTATGCGGACCAAAATGACATGGACAATCTGCTAACACTACTTGGTGTGGCCGAATGCTCGTTCATCATGGGAATTCCTGGTTCCGATGACATCATGCTCAATTATCAAACAACATCATTCCACGATGCGCTTTATGCTCGTCAGGTGCTTGGTTTACGTCCGGCACCTGAGTTCGATGCTTGGCTGAAAGCGATGAAAATCTCACCCCAAGATAATCACGTTCAGCTAAACAATGAGCTTGCCCCATCGTTCATTCAACCCCTGCGGCTAATTCAGGAGGCGTCATGAACGATATCCTCCCAATGAAGAAACTGGTTCATGAAGACCCATGGGAAAAGCTACGCCAATTTACCGATGCTCGCATTGGTCTTGGCCGAGTAGGAACCAGTATTCCAACCGCAGAGTTACTGCGTTTTCAGCTTTCTCACGCCCAAGCGATGGACGCGGTTCATGTTCCACTTGATGTAGCGCAGCTAATGGAAGAACTTGAACAGAGCGAACATATTGCCCCACTTTTGCCAGCTTTTGTTTTACACAGTGGTGCAGCAAACCGAATGGAATACCTACAACGTCCAGATTTTGGTCGCCAACTGGATGACCGTTCTCTCTATCGTTTGCAGCAATTCCGTAGTCAAGCTGATCAACAAGAACCCTATGATTTGGCCATTGTCATCGCGGATGGCCTTTCATCTTATGCCATTGCTCATCACGCAAAACCATTTATAGAGTCGCTACTCACCCTATTGAACAACGATCCGACAAAAGATTGGAATCTCGCACCGCTCAGTATCGTTGAGCAAGCACGCGTCGCCATTGGTGACGATGTCGGTGAAGCACTCAATGCCAAAGAAGTTTTACTACTCGTGGGCGAACGTCCCGGTTTAAGTTCTCCGGACAGCATGGGGCTTTACCTTACTTGGCAACCCAAACGTGGCACTGAAGATTCTCTGCGTAACTGCATTTCCAATGTGCGCCCCCAAGGACTCAATTATCCTGCAGCTGCGCACAAATGCTTTTACTTATTACGTGAATCTCATCGAATCCAGTTGACTGGCGTAGGACTAAAAGACCGCTCTGACGACGCTCAGCTAGAAAGTACAACACAGCAACAATTTTGTTTAACCAGCACTTCTGAATGAGAAGGAAGTGCCTAAATGACAAATCAAGATGATGAGCCCAAGGAATCATTCATAAAGGTGAATACATATAGTTCACGTCGGCATGACACAACGGTCTGTCGCACTCAAATTGTCACAATTATTATCAGGGAAAAGAGGGAATTGATATGGAACATGACAGCAAACCCGGCTTAAAACGAACGCTAGGGAAATTTCATCTCTGGGGTATCGCGGTAGGACTCGTCATATCTGGCGAATACTTTGGCTGGAGTTATGGGTGGGCACAAGCTGGCACATTAGGCTTTTTAATTACGACATTTCTAATCGCAACCATGTATACGGCGTTCATTTTTAGCTTTACCGAACTTTCCACGTCGATCCCACATGCTGGCGGACCATTTGCTTACGCCTATCGTGCATTCGGTCCGGTTGGCGGTTACATCGCTGGCTTTGCTACGCTGGTAGAGTTTGTCTTTGCTCCACCCGCGATTGCGATGGCTATTGGTGCTTATTTGAATGTTCAGTTCCCAACTTGGGATCCGAAAATGGTTGCAGTAAGTGCTTATATTATCTTTATGGCGCTGAACTTGATTGGTGTTAGTATCGCTGCGACCTTCGAACTGTTAGTCACCATTCTAGCCATTGTCGAACTATTGGTATTCATGGGGGTCGTATCTCCAGGTTTCTCTATTGATAACTTCGTAGCCAACGGCTGGGCGGGTAGCAATGAATTTTCTGGCGAAGCAATATCAGGTATCTTTGCCGCCATTCCATTCGCAATCTGGTTCTTCCTCGCCATCGAAGGCGCATCAATGGCTGCTGAAGAAGCAAAAGACCCTAAACGTACGATTCCCGTTGCATTTATTGCAGGTATATTAACGCTAGTCGTTCTGGCAATTGGTGTCATGTTCTTTGCGGGGGGCGCAGGTGACTGGCGTGAACTGTCAAACATCAACGATCCACTACCACAAGCGATGAAAATGATTGTTGGTAACTCTAGCGGTTGGTTACATATGTTGGTATGGCTAGGCTTGTTCGGCTTGATAGCCTCTTTCCATGGCATCATCATGGGTTACTCTCGTCAGATCTTTGCTTTAGCGCGCGCAGGTTTCTTACCTAAATCACTAGCCGCGGTAAACAGCAAATACCAAACACCTCACTGGGCCATTCTTGCCGGCGGTATCATCGGGATCGCCGCCATATTCTCGGATAACCTTATTGTTATCGCAGGACAACCTCTGACGGCGAACATCGTCACCATGGCGGTATTCGGTGCCATTGTAATGTACATTGTCTCAATGCTTGCATTATTCAAACTACGTCGCCTTGAACCGAATCTAGAGCGTCCATTTGTAGCACCGCTATTTCCTTATGCGCCGGCAGTAGCGCTTATCCTTGCCGTACTGTCTTTGGTTGCTATGGTTTACTATAACTTCTTAATCGCGGTTATCTTCGTCGTACTATTCGCGTTAGGTTTTGTTTACTTCAAAGCAACACATAGTTCAGATGCCATGCAGGAAGGCAATGAAATGCTTCAAGTTCCAACTGAAGCCTAGTCATTGCTATTTTCTCTATGTAATCAATAAGACTTAATCAAACTCAAAAGGCCGATTCAGTCATATCAACTGATATCGGCCTTCAGGATAACAAATCGTCAAGTGTGTTGCGTATTGAGGCTCTGCCAACATAGCGTTATATTGATATTCTCAATGAACAACTCCCCGCTCACGACTCCTTGCCAAACATATTATTCTCTTGTTCCTGAACCCGAATAAACGTTGTACGTTTGGTGAGTTCTTTCAGGTTGGCGGCTCCGACGTAGGTACAGGTTGACCGGACGCCACCGAGAATATCCTGAATGGTGTCTTCGACACTGCCCCGGTAAGGAAGTAGCACCGTTTTTCCTTCAGCAGCTCGATACTGCGCGACGCCACCGGCATATTTGTCCATCGCGCTCTTGGACGACATGCCGTAAAACTTCACATAGCTTTCACCATCCTTCACCACGATATCACCACCGGATTCGTGGTGTCCGGCTAACATCCCGCCGAGCATGACGAAATCCGCACCGCCACCGAACGCTTTGGAGACGTCTCCGGGACAGGTGCAGCCACCGTCGCCGATGATTTGCCCGCCTAAGCCGTGAGCAGCATCAGCACATTCAATAATCGCCGACAATTGCGGATAGCCGACACCGGTTTTGACTCGGGTGGTACAGACCGAACCTGGGCCAATCCCAACTTTCACGATGTCTGCACCGGCAAGAATCAGTTCTTCGGTCATATCACCGGTCACCACATTCCCGGCGACGATCACCTTATCAGGTAAGACACGGCGAACTCTTTCCACAAACTCCACCAAATGCTCCGAATAGCCATTGGCAATATCGATGCACACAAACATCAAGTCTTCACTCAAAGCGAGTGTGGCTTGCATTTTGGTAAAATCGGCATCGGACGTACCAGTGGAAACCATGACATACTTGAGTGTCTCTGCATCGGCTGTCTGCACAAACGCTTGCCACTCTTGTAGCGAATAGTGCTTGTGGATCGCGGTGATTACATCATATTTCGCCAAAGCCTGAGCCATGCCGAAACTACCGACGGAGTCCATATTGGCAGCAATAACGGGCACACCACACCATTGACGCCCACTATGCTTGAAGGTAAACTCGCGGGTTAAATTAACTTGGGAACGACTTTTCAGGGTAGAGCGTTTCGGCCGAAACAGTACATCCTTAAAGCCCAATTTTAATTCTTGTTCGATACGCATTTATCTTTTCCTTAATTGATTCACCTTGTGCCTCAATGTCGCAGTGCGATGATTCTGACGTTGGCAGACGCCAGTTTCTTTGATTATCGGACACAAAAAAACCGGAGCGTTGGCAGACGCTCCGGTTTTCAACATTATAGGCATCACTTTATTTCCTGCAAGACTGATATTGTGCTTTTTTTTATGCTACCATCTGAGAGATTGCATACTTGAAAAACCGTAAACGGAATGCCTATTTTATTTCTATAATCAGCTGTTTATTCGCAATTCCTCTCAATTTTTCATTGACAGTTCTTAGCGCTATCAAATCATTACATCATTCACATTTACTTTTGTGCACTCTGCGTAAAAAACCTACAAAATCTCATCATCAATACAGCATCTGACATCTAGATTTGCTACAGTAAGAAAACGCTGGCAGGTTTTCTCCCTCTTTGACTTTCTCATAACCGCCTCACAAAAATAAATACCAATAGAATCACCTCAGAGATCGCATGGAGTGCAGGATGGAATCGACCATTTCTCTGACCATAGCAGTGTTGCTTCTACTTAGTACGATACCTGTTCAAGCGATTGCCGGACCGGATGCGAACTATTTTTATCAAAGCGCCGGCATCACGAAATCCAAACACACAGGTTCAGAAGACGCTTGGGTCACACAATACGGCTATAACTATAATCTGACATCAACCATTGGTTTTGATCTAGGTTATGCCCAAAATTCAGGTCACCCGGACCCAATGATTTCACTGTCGTCACAATTCCCTCATCAACCAACCTTGTATTATCAGGAAATTTTTGGTGGCGCAGTCATTCAACACACCGTATTCGATGTTGCTTGGATATACGCAAAAGGCGGGCTGAGTTTAACAAGAGCAGGGAGTGATCCGGCAATGAAGACATTACTGCCTGACATCGAAGCAAAAAATATTTCGCCTTATTTGACTCTCGGGGCAACCATCCCATCCGGGATCGCATCAGGCTTAGAGCTGAATTTTGAGATTTCCTATCAGGAACAAGAACAAGATGCGATCACAAGCCCAGTATTCTTGCTGGGAACCCATTACCGCTTCTGACAACGATCGTTTTATTTGATGAGACTGATATGTTGAATCAATCGATGATTCAGTGGTTCACTAACTGACGTAAATGAGGGAGTAAATCGCTGGCAAGCAGCCCCCGCTCACCATACGATTCTGAGTTTTGATCCGCAGCCATGCTGTGAATGAGGACCCCCAGTTGAGTGGCTTCGACCAAAGGTAACCCCTGCGCGATCAGTGACGTGATCACACCCGACAGAACATCGCCCATACCCGCGCTCGCCATACCGGGATTTCCAGCCATACAGACCGAAATCTGCTTGCCGTCATACACCAAGGTTCCCGCACCTTTCAGAACAACAACGCCACCATACTGACGATGTAGTGCCTGCACACTGGCATACCGATCTGCTTCAATCTCTTCAACTGAAACTTGCAACAGTTGTGCAGCTTCGCCCGGATGTGGCGTGATCACCCGCAACGGATCTTGATTCGGTTGCTGCATCAAAAAATACAAACCATCGGCATCAACTACTTTTGGTTTCTCAATATTCCGGACGGCTTGATAGATAGCAAAAGAAGTCTCATCTCGTCCCAGCCCCGGCCCAACGGTCATTACATCACACCATTGTAGTCGTCGTTCAATCGCCTCCGGTTTGTCCCAACAAGCACTCATCACTTCTGGAGCACTCACCAATAAAGGCGTCACATTATGTGGATGACATAGAACTGCGGTCATCCCCGCGCCGCATCTGGCTGCCGCCATCGCGGCCAAGATAATGGCGCCACCCATACCGTCATTGCCACCGATGAGCAATGCTTTGCCATGCGTTCCTTTATGTGAAGTGGCAAGCCGTTTGGGTAACATCTGACCCGGCATTTTGGTGTGAATCGCCGTGACCGTCGGATGATTTTGTTGATCGAAGGCATCTTCAACCCCCAACCCGGCAAAGTGCAGTTCGCCGACATACTCCCGTGATTTTCCGGTCACTAACCCTTGTTTCAACCCAATAAAACTGACAGTGTGTTCTGCAATGATCGCTCCGCCCAGCACACTACCGGTATCCCCGCATAAACCGGAAGGAATATCAACGGCAATCACAGGCTTCATACTTTGATTGAGTGTTTCAATCAATGAGAGCACGCCCGGCCGAACCGAACCACTGAGCCCGGTGCCCAGTAAGGCATCAATCACCACATCGACACTATCCGGGACGCGATCTTGAGGCTCTGAGACATTGCCCCCATGGTTTTGCCAATGTTCGTAGGCCATCCGTGCATCACCGGTCAGTGTCTCAGGATCACCGACTTGCCAGACTGTCACATACAATCCGATTGATTTCGCCAAGCTCGCAACAATGTAGCCATCGCCACCATTGTTACCGCCACCACAACAAATGAGCCAGTGCTCAGAACTGGGATATTGTGCCATCCCTATCGCGAAAACCGCCTGTCCGGCACGTTCCATCAGACTGTACATTTCCAGTCCTTTGGCACTCGCCGCTTTGCATTCACCAATACGGACCTGTTGGGTCGAATAAAAAACATTCGTCATCGTCATGGGAGAATTCTTTTATCTTTTGAATTGAGAATCTAACACTCACATCGCTGGACTATCAGTGCCTCTGCGGTTGCATCCTGAATCGACAGAAAAACCGAATTGACCTCACCAGTCGGTGTTCTCATTGGGTTAAGGGTTACATTCTGGTACATAAAATCGCACTGTTGCGTCACAGGACGAACATTACGGCATTTAAATAAATAGGGCCGTTGTTGCCAAGTAATAAAACTACGACAACCAAGATGGTAAACAGGTTTCGTTTTTAATTTAAACCAATCCGGTGGAATCTCAGGAAAAACCTCAAACAATGAACGACCAATCACTTCGTGGGGTTGTTTGCCACTATGGTGGGTCATAAAACCGTTCCAGACCTGAATTTCATAGTTTTTATCAATCACGATCAGTCCGAGATCAACGTTTTGAACCATATCCACCATCCAGTGAAACTGTTCAAATTCAGCAGGCAGAGTCATGACTAAAAATCCTCCATCAGGTAGGCCAGTTTGTTATCCAAGAGCGGTAGAGACTCATCGACAAACATAAAGAGCAAATCGCAACGAATGCCCGTACCTTCAATGTTGTAGCTGACCTCAAAGGTCATCGTTTTATGGAACGACCCCGCTGTCGAACGGATCACGGACTCAATCGGAATATGTTGCCCGAGTAATACGGGGGAGCTTTGGAAAAAACGAATTTCTGCCTGTCCACCGAGACCATTGAGGAAAGAGCCAACCAAAATGTTGGACACATCCATCAGGAGCTCAAGCTCTTTCAGATCATCACTTTCAGCCGGAATATTCATTAATCGCTTCAGTCCAGAGACACTGGTATCACTTAAAAGCACCAATGCTTCACCGGCAATGCCTTCCCCACTGAATCCCTGACAAACCCCAGAGACCTGATCATTATCGACCAGATCCCGCAGTGCCATGTGTAGTTCACTAACTTCAAAGATATTGACATTGGGCAGCGGCAATTCGACAAACACATCAAAGTAACGTGCTAAGGCATCCGCAGCCCGGCCGATAGACACATTGGCAACTTCCATATAAATATCGCGACGCTTCAGGATCGGATACTCGATCTTTCCCGGAGTAATGACCGCCGGTTGAGTGGGCGGTTCGACCAGCTCACTGAGCACTTTTTTCAGCGCATCGGTTGCAATCGGTTTTTGGATAAACGCTTTGGCTCCCAGGCCGAGAACACGTTCTTGCGCTTTGGGCTGAATATCACCGGAAACCACGATCACCGGAGTTTGGTCAGCCGTCTCCTTCATCGCTTCTAGAGTGCCGAAACCATCGAGTTCCGGCATAGTCAGATCTAAAAACATCAACTGAAAAGACTGTTGTTTGAGCTGCTCCAACGCGTCTAAACCGTGAACCGCAAAATGCACTTCGGCATTCAGGAAGGCTGGTAATGATCTCGCAATTTGCTTTCTTGCTAATGCTGAGTCATCACATATTAATACTGAAAACGCCATAATCGGCCTTACCTTTTTCTTTCATCATTAAAAGTGTATACGGGAATTCAACATCTACAGACACAAAGCGATAAAGCGCTCAAAAACAGACAAATCTTTAATGCGTTTTGTGACCTGATGGTACAACTTATACTGTCGGCCATAATGTCAGAGTGACAATCCGCAGTAATACTGCTAGCACAACCAACGCCACACCAAAACGATAATGACGATACTCTTCAATCGTCATTGGAATACGTTTAAAGAACATTGTAGCAATGCCTCGCCAATCCTGACTTCTTTTACCGTAACGAATCATACTCATGACAATCAGAATGATTCCCAGTGTCAGCATTGATTTCTCCAGCCAAAAGAGTGTAACGACCATGTTGAACCCCTTGTCGGATGTAAAAGTTTGCGAAAACGAAGTGTGACAGAAACAGGAGCAATGTTTCGAGTCCTCTACACTGCTCTTTTTTCAACTATAGCCTATTGAAATATAGTCTATTGAAAGAATTCACCATGCGGCTGTAAACCAACAGCGATGAAGAAACCCTATTCAAAAGCAACATACTGCAACTTTTGAATAGGGCTCCCGCACCTGATGTTTTGCTTTACGCTGAAAGCTACCCTTCCCTTTCTTCGGCTTTTCGACTCGCATCTTAAATACCGGACTGGTAACCAACGCTTTCAGTGCATTATCTGTGATAGTGCCACGTTGAATCTCAACATCATCAGGCTGATTAACCGTATGATTTCTCTTTTCTCTTTTCATTTGAAATACTTCTCTTATGGTGGTGAATAAAAAAGCAACGTATTGTGAGCCATTGTATTGACATGTCAATTCGTTAAAAGTAAAAAAGTGTATTTTATGATTTCATTAAAAATAATGATGTAACAATGAAAAGAAAATCTCAGTAAAATCTAAAATGATCAAAAATATCAGAGACATTTACGTTTAACCGTAATATTTGATTGACAACCCCTAAGATTACACTAAACTCACATAAGGCTAGGAAGCAGTTCTTTGTTTACCATAACGTCTTGTTGGATTTTTGTAACTCCCCGGTCGTTCTGTACGCAATAGCAATCTACTTTTCCACGCTAGAATGGCCGGTATCGGCTTAGTTTTACTTTGATTTACCAGGAATATATTATGTCTAACACAGTGACTGGCACTGTAAAGTGGTTCAACGAAACTAAAGGTTTTGGTTTCATCCAACAAGAAAATGGTCCCGATGTTTTTGCTCACTTCAGCGCTATCCAAGGTGACGGTTTCCGTACCCTAGCTGAAGGTCAAACTGTTGAGTTTGTCATCTCGCAAGGACAAAAAGGCCCTCAAGCTGAAAACATTAAAGTCCTATAATTAAATATTTTAGGCAAGAATCTTTTAAAAATAGCCAGCGTTGTATGCTGGCTAATTTTTTGTCTCAACATTTTGGTTTCAAGAACCGTTCAGTATCCATCTCACGCTGAGATTGTCATTCACAATTCCGCCTCAGTCAATATCTTCGCTTAGCACAACTCCTGCTTTCATCGTTCACGGGGCTCGCTCTTCTCATCCACTCACTTAGCCATTAGAATGGACAAAAAACTGCCTTCATCTTATGCAAAATTTTCCGATTACAACCCTGTCAACACTTGCCGAAATGACCATCGATCTTGCCAGTGGTCTCAATGATGAAAATCGATTCAACCGTTTGTTGGAGACAATACGCAAGGTCATCCCCTGTGATTGTGTCGCCCTGATGTCCCGCCAAGGTGATACGCTGATTCCTTTGGCAATGCAAGGCTTGACCAAAGACACGCTCGGACGACGCTTTATGATTGAAGAGCACCCTCGTTTCCAGCAAATTTGCAGAGCCCGTCAGGCAGTCCGGTTTGATGCCAATTGTTCACTTCCCGACCCATTCGATGGGCTGCTGCTACACCACGACGGTGATGTTCCGATTCATTCCTGTATGGGATTACCGCTGATTTTTGACGAAAAGTTACTCGGTGTACTGACTTTGGACAGTTTGAAGACCGGTGTGTTTACGCATATCCCGGCCCGCCATTTGGAAGTGCTTTCAGCGATTGCTGCATCAACGCTAAAAATGGCGCTGACTTTTTCTCAGTTAGAAACACAAGCCCGTCAGACACAACAGCGGTTGCAAGAACTGAATGAGGAAGGCTGGGAAAGAGACCGTAGTGATATCATCGGTACCAGTCGTGTGATGCAATCAATGCATGATGAGATAGACATCGTCGCTTCATCCGATTTTAATATCCTGATTTTCGGTGAAACCGGTGTCGGCAAAGAACTGGTTGCCAGACGGATACATCATCTGTCAGCCAGAAAACGACAACCGCTGGTTTATGTCAATTGTGCTGCAATACCGGAAAACCTAATTGAAAGCGAGTTATTCGGTCACATTAAAGGCGCATTTACCGGTGCCGACAGAAACCGACTCGGTAAATTTGCACTGGCCCACGAAGGCACTCTTTTTCTTGATGAAATTGGCGAGCTTCCGCTTGCAGCTCAGAGCAAGTTGCTTAGAGCATTACAAAATAATGAAATTCAGCCCGTCGGTCAGGATCGTGTGCAACACATTGATGTCCGAGTGCTTGCGGCAACAAACCGCGATTTAAAACAAGAAGTAGAAGCCGGTCGCTTCCGGGCAGATTTATACCACCGTCTCAGTGTTTATCCGATTCATGTTCCACCGCTCCGAGAACGCAGAGGTGATGTCAGTCTGCTAGCTGGTTACTTTCTTGAACAAGCCAGAAGAAAGCTTGGCATCACCCATCTGAAACTGGCACAAGATGTTCTCGATTACCTGATCCAATATAACTGGCCGGGGAATGTCCGGGAAATGGAGCATGTAATCAATCGAGCGGCTTTGAAAGCCAGAGCCAGTCAGCCCCAACAAACACTGACCACAATTACATTAACGGATGTCGGTGTTTTAGAAAGCTTGCCCATCAATACGCCGGAGATACTGGACAATCCTGAAGTGAAAGCATCTACACACATTGCTATGAGTGGCGGGCTCAGGCAGGCAACCGATGATTTTCAGCGACAACTGGTGAAAGAAGCATTAATTCAGTCAGATTATAACTGGGCGCAAGCCGGCAGATTACTCCAAACTGATCGGGCTAATCTGACTCGGTTAGCAAGGCGGCTAGGGATTCAGGTTAAGAAAACGCACAAATTGGAGATGTAATATCAGGCAATATCAGATACATCATGTTAATGAGTTGGTTCGGTTTGATTGGAGAAGTGTTCATCGTAGATGTGCATGAAATCAGCCCGAATCAACTGTTCAAGCTCGTGAGCCCGCTCAGTCGGGCAAAAAATCATCACATGGACTTTCTGCTCACCGGTTACAGTGCTGCTAATGTGAATCATCGGGTCCGCACTCGGCAAATCCACCCCGGCATGTTTCTCAATCATCAGATTATAACGACGAGCGACTTCAATAAAATGCTCAAAATGGACTTCGATTTGCTTGCGGAACTGGGGAAGCATCGTATATAAGTTCACGAAATCACGCACCACGATTTCAAAATTATGAAACACATAGCGCTTCATAAAATTCAGGTTTTTCACTGGGTAGGTAAAAAACATACTGTTGGGCAGTGTCGCGGTTTTTCCGGTGTAATGGTAAAGCCCCCCACTCAAATCAATCTCTTGAATAACGGTCGCCATCATATTGTGTTCAATCACTTCACCGCATAACGAACCGACTTCAATCCAGTCACCAATCCGAAAAGAGCGAGAGCTTGCCCGTTGAATCGAACCGGTAAAGCATAAAATGATCTCTTTTGATGCCACAACAATCGCAACCGCAATGGCAGTCACTGACAAAGCAAATTCATTGATTTCTTCTTTCCACAAGAAAAACCCGATAATCAACAGCGCGGCAAACGTACCATTCTTGGTCTGAGACATCCACTTACGCTGTTTTTCGGTAATAAATGCACCATCACCCCGAATCAAAGCAAGCGCAGTACGGCGAATCATTAGAATAAAACCAATGATAATGACGCTAAACAGTAGCTTATGGGACAACAGATAATCCAGCACGTTGTTTAAATAGTCCATGCATCTCTCTCACAACCAAACATCACAAAAACAGAATTGATTTTTTGAAGACTCTGTCTGCGTATTCCCGTCATCGATAAAAACAAGACCTTGGTTTGAGTCAATCCATGCCGCTTCGTAGATTGCTCAATCTTATCGATGATTCAGGTATATAATGACTGCAAGTTTATCTGAGTTTTTTCATAATGTAGAGTAATAAACCCTAAACAACTGACACACTTCAAAAGACGAAAGTATCCCAAAGAGTCAATAAATCATCATGATACTGTGCGTTGATGCCTACTTATCCACGGTAAGTCAGTGCAGTTTTTTCCGCTATTTTCACAATAAC
This sequence comes from Vibrio gazogenes, assembly GCF_023920225.1. NCBI lineage: Bacteria > Pseudomonadati > Pseudomonadota > Gammaproteobacteria > Vibrionales > Vibrionaceae > Vibrio > Vibrio gazogenes. The sequence goes on along the minus strand of NZ_CP092588.1, from coordinate 190,134 downwards.
TTTCACCGCCTGTTCCATTCCTTCAATAGTCACAAATTCATGGATACCGTGAAAATTATAACCACCGGTAAATAAGTTCGGACACGGTAAACCTTTGAAAGAAAGCTGCGCACCATCCGTACCGCCCCGGATTGGTTTGATTTGCGGTTCAATCCCCAAGTCACTCATTGCGCTTTTGGCAATTTCAATAATATGTAGATTGGATGCAATCACTTGCTTCATATTGGCATAACTATCCGTAATTTCGAGTTCGACCCGGCCGCGATGTAATTGATGGTTGAGAGTACCGACCCAATCTTTCATCTGTGCTTTTCTGCACGCTAACCCTTGCTGGTCAAAGTCTCGCAGTAGATAGGTCAACTCACTACGGGCAATGCCCATATTCGCCGAGGATAGATGGTAAAAACCTTGGTACCCTTCAGTATGCTCCGGTGTCTCATCGGTGGGGATCATCATCTGGAATTGAGCCGCAATATTCATGGCATTCACCAGCTTGCCTTTTGCAGTTCCGGTATGGACCGAAACACCATAACAAGTAACATGCGCCGTTGCTGCATTAAAGTTCTCATACTCCAAATCACCAACGGGTCCGCCGTCAACCGTATAGGCCCACTGAGCCCCGAATTTTTCAACATCGAACAGATCAGCCCCACGGCCAATTTCTTCATCGGGCGTAAAGGCAATACAAATTTCACCATGCGGGATATCCGGATGTTCCAGCAACACTTTCATGGCCGTGATGATCTCGGCGACACCCGCCTTATCATCTGCGCCCAAAAGCGTATTCCCATCGGTGGTGATTAAATTGTACCCATGCAGTTGGTGTAATTCTCGGTATTGAATCGGAGACAACACTTCATCTCCCCGCCCCAATGCAATATCTCCCCCCTGATAGTTTTCAACAATCTGAGGAACAACTTTTTTACCTGAAGCATCCGGAGACGTGTCCAGATGCGCAATAAATCCGATCGGTGGTATCTCACCGTCAACATTTGCCGGCAGTTTAGCCATGACATAACCATGAGCATCCAGTGTTACATCACTAAGCCCAAGTGCTTGCAATTCATCATATATTGCCTGTGCTAATTTTTTCTGCCCGGCCGTGCTTGGACAACAATTCCGGTATGGGTTGGATTGTGTATCAAATGACACATAATGCAGAAAGCGATCTATCAGACTTTCCATAACATAACTCTCACTGGTTAAAGAATGAACACCCCACAGTGTTGCCATCAAATATGGCGCCTTTCATACTAGGGCGCTCCGTCCAGCTAGATGTTGTTGTAAATCAGTTTTTGCGCATTCAGCTTTATCAATATCGTTAATACCTAGCCTAAATCAAACTATCGATTCAATTTGGTATGATTATCCCTGTCAAATCATGACTAAAATTATTCATTAATAACAGTGGGTTATATTAAAAAACACAAAAACATAACAAATAAATTTGCCGAATAAGCAATCGTCAACTAGATTTAAAGGAACTCAAAGTTCCCTTCGCTTAACACATATAAACGCGCCATTTATACCTCTCGTTGCTTATCGCCCGAGAGGTATTTTTCTTTAGTCTTGCTGTTCACATTTTCAAAAAACACAACACCATCGCTTGCGCTGATGCACTTAAAAATTACATTATGATCACTTTTTTGCATCATTTTCATATCATCTTGTTAAGTAGGCGACTCGATTTGAATACAGAACCATCGGTATACTAGGGGCTGTTGATCTTTCGTGGTTGAATTTTGTTCAATCTGAACGGGTATTGATCGCGGCGCGGGGCATGCCGCTTAGCTATCCTAAGCAAATGACCCGTAACAAAGAGCAAAACACGTTCAGATGAACCCTCTGAGCAGCATTTGTCGCTCATTTATCCAGCGTTAGGTCATGGTTCATGTAGATCGCTACACTTCACATGACCTGCCTTGGCTAAATGCACGACAAATTGCTGCAAAAACCATCACGAAAGGTCAACAGCCCCTAAAAACTATCGGTAGGATTCTGGAGACTCTCAATGAAGAAACTGCGTATCGATATTTTATCGGATCTTGTCTGTCCTTGGTGCTTTATTGGTTATACACGATTGGAGAAAGTTCTTGCACAACTCCGCATAGATAAACATCTTCAGCCTGAGATCCACTGGCATCCTTTCGAACTTAACCCGACTCTGCCTGCGGGCGGTGAAATACTCAATCAGCATCTACAAACAAAATATCAAATGACTGCACAACAACGACAGCTGAGCCAGCAAAAAATAACGAAGCTTGGCAATGAGTTGGGGATTCATTTTCAGTTTACAGCGGACATGCGCATTTATAATACACGCAAAGCTCACCAGTTAATGATGTGGGCCGCTCGCAGTCAACAGCAGACACCATTTCAGAAAGCACTTTTTCTGGCTTATTTTCAGGAAGGACAAATCATGGATGATACTGACACACTCCTCGATATCGCCGTCGCTCAGGGGTTAGATCGTAGAGATTGTCGGCGGGTACTCACTGACCCGGGGTGGTCGTCTGCGGTGGTGCAAACGGAAAAACAGTGGCTAGAAGCTGGCATACAGGCCGTCCCGGCAATGATTATCGAACAGCATATCTTGCTGAATGGCGCTCAGCCGATCACTGAGCTCCACGACACACTCGACGGCCTGATAGACACGCTCCCGTCACTCCATTAAACGTAACGCTCACCGGCACTCACAGTGGAGTTATCTTACTTACCACGATTCTCTGCCACAGCAGCAAATGCCTGTGCGACTAGCTCAAGATTATGCGCATTCAATCCAGCCAGACACATTCGTCCGCTATCAATCAAGTAGATACCATGCTGTTGCCGTAATGAGTGCACACTCTCGACAGAGAAACCGGTATAACTGAACATCCCTTTTTGCTGAATCAGAAAATCAAAGTCTTGCTCCGGAGACAATGCCTGTAAACGCTGGTGTAGCTGCTGACGCATCATTGCGATCCGTTCACGCATAGTGCTCACTTCTGCAAGCCACCGGGCGTTTAACTCAGGGTCATTGAGCACCCGGGACACCAGTACCGCACCATATTTCGCCGGGCTTGAATAATTACGTCGAACGGTGGCTTTCAATTGTCCCAACACATTCACCGCTTCTTGCGCGTCATGACAAACAACGGACAGACCACCGACCCGCTCCCCGTACAGAGAAAAGATCTTTGAAAATGAGTTACTGACAAAAAACGAAACCGATGTCCGTTCAGCCAAGGCTCTCATGACATAAGCATCCTGAACTGTATCTTCACCAAATCCCTGGTAAGCCATATCAAAAAATGGAATCAACTGCCGCGATTCAAGAATATCGATCACCTGATCCCACTGTTCCGGCGTCAAATCAACCCCGGTTGGGTTATGGCAACAGGGATGTAACAAGACAATATCCTTCGCCGGCAATTGTGATAGCGCCTCAATCATACCGCTGAAGTCCAGCATCCGCGTTTCAGGATGAAAATACGGGTAACTACCGACGGCAAAACCTGCCCCTTCAAAAATTGCATTATGATTTTCCCAAGTCGGATGACTCACCCACACTTTTGATTCAGGAAAATAACGATGTAAGAAGTCAGCGCCAATCATGAGTGCACCGGATCCACCCAAAGTCTGGATAGTGGCAATTCTCTTGTCATGAACCGCCGGATGTTCCGCACCAAAGACTAAAGTTTGAACCGCTTGCCGATAATCGTCAATCCCTTCCATCGGCAAATAAATACAAGGTTCTCTATCCGCTGAGAACCGTGCTTGCTCTGCCAGACGGACACTCGGTAAAGTCGGAATCTGACCTGCTTCATCATAATAAAGACCAATACTTAAGTTCACTTTATCAGGGCGACTATCCGCCATAAACGCTTCCATAAGGGACAGAATTGGATCCCCCGCATAAGGGGTAATATGATGAAACACGTCACTTCTCCTGTATTGGCAATAAAACGGACTGTCCGACTTGATCGATGATCGGCTCTGTCAGTGATTTTTAATTATGTTGGTTTTCTTTAACGTCATGATTGAACAAATCGAGCAATCTGTTCAATCAAGGGACAGATCATCTAATGAATCGGAACCCCGGCATCTGCGGCATACTGACCGAAATATTGTTCTAATATTTCGGGCGTCAGTTCCCCTTTTGCTTCTAATGCTTTCAACTTTTCTACAATAGCTTTCTGTTCATCCAAAGAAGGCAGCTTGGCTTCTTCCTGACCACCATCCTGTTCCGCCAATGCAGCGAGTTCTTGTTCAAAATCGTTCATACATTACCTCTGTTTATTGTCTGTCACAGGCTAACTTTTGCGAGTGTACACGGCTCTCGATAAATGCTCCAGCCGACAACAGGTGCCTGTCCCTTAAACAAGCATCCTTCAACATTTAGAGCCTGAAACCACCGACTAAATGATCCAAACGTTCAGAAAGGGTTTTCAGCTCGCGACTGGCTTCTGCCAGTTCCTCTGAGGTTGTTGTCGTCAGTTCATTAATCGCATTAATTTCTTCGATGTTCTCATTGATGCTTTGTACCGCGACCGATTGCTCTTCAGTGGCTGTCGCCACCTGTGTATTCCTATCGGTGATTTCGTAGATTCGCTCTGAAATCTGGCGTAATTGTTCCACGGTACTTTCAGCAGCCGTCACCCCTTCTTGCGTTCTCTCTTGTCCGGCATGCATGGCCTGCACTGCATTGGCCGAATCACTTTTCAACTGCGTCATCATCACTTGGATCTGCTCCGTTGAATCGGCTGTCCGGCCAGCAAGATTACGCACCTCGTCAGCCACGACCGCGAAACCTCGGCCTTGCTCTCCTGCGCGCGCAGCTTCAATCGCAGCATTCAGTGCCAATAAGTTAGTCTGATCAGAAATCTCATGAATCACAGCCAGAATCGAACCGATGTCCTGCGTTGTTGCAGCCAGTTTTTCAACCACTTGTGCAGAATTTTGCATATCCTCAGCCAGTCGGTGAATCGCATCTTTAGCCTGATTCACCACGACCTGACCCGAGTCACAACTCACCGATGCATCATTGGCAGTTGAAGCGGCTATCGCAGCATTCGATGCAATTTCACTGATGGTTGCCCCCATCTCATTCATCGCAGTCACCACTTGGATGGTCTGATCACGCTGGTTCTGACTGTTATCATGTGTCAGATGGGCTTTCTCCGCGACCACTTGAGACTCATATGACAAAGTCCGGCTCGTCGATGCCACTTCCTGCATCGATTGATGAATTTTCTCGATAAAATCATTAAAACCGAGTGAGAGCTGAGTGATTTCATCATTGCCGACTATCTCGATGCGCTGAGAGAGATCGCCATCGCCTTTACCGAGCGCAACAAAACGTGCCGCAATCTGCCGAATCGGTTTGGTAATGCTATTTGCCAGCAACACACCCATAAAAATCAACAGCGCTGCAATCACTACCGTGCCCAGCATCATATTTTGCGCAGCATGATTCATTTCTGCATAAACTTCACGCTTCGGTACAGACGCAATGACGTACCAGTTCATCGATGGGATGTATTCACTCGCTACAAATACATCTTTATCTTGGTACTGCGTTTCAATCAGATGAAAACCATCCTTACCAAGTAATTCCGCAGCCTTAGCACCATAAAGATTCGACAATGTTTGAGCCGACTGCGCCTTGTCCGGATGAATTTTCACATTGCCTTGCGCATCAGTCAGAAACACAAAACCAGAGTCTTCAATCCGAAATCCGTTAAGCAGGTGTACCATGTCATCCATCGACTTTGACATCCCGGATAACGTCCCGTTTTCAACCGATTGATAGTTGGCAAACATCTTCACATCACCGTTCGCTTCTTGGAACATACTCACCATTGTCGGTTTTCCGGACGCAACGAACTGATAAAACCATTGATCCTGTTGATGATTGAGCTGGCGTAAAAATCCTTTTTGGTTCCAGTAATAGGCTGTTTTGCGGTTCGCAACGGAGGCATCATTCAGATGATATTGCTGTTTGAGGTTATTCAATTGTTGAATTAATACTTTTTCTGACTTTGGGTCAAGATCGGTTGTATCAATCGTTGCTTTGACAAACTCATTATTTGCAAGCTGCTCCGCTGCCAACAATAGCTCCGAAACTTCTCGGTCGATTTGATGGCGAATGCCATCCAAAAACGATGGCATTTCAATATCCACCAGGCGATGTTCCAACACCGCTCTGGACTGGTATTGAGTCATCCCGCCCACCACTACAGTTGATGCGAGTACAGCAAATGCCATACTCCATATCACTTTTTTCTTAATACTCACTGTATCGAAAAACATAACTACGGCCTTCATTATTTTCACGGCTGCCCGCTGTCGCAGCAGGTGTGTCAAACACTCGCTACGAGGTGATGCTATGATTGAAAAATATTGCCGGACACGTTACCGAACACATAGCAAAACGGACTGCGGGCCGATTTATCATTCAGACTTTGAGGTTGAAATTATCAGCAACATACGGTGCAATACGCCCTCAAAGTTCATAGATTCTGGCTGAGATTTGTGGTGCGGGCTTCGCTCCGACAAATATCAGCAGTGTAGTATACTTCATCGCCTCAGTAATAGTGAATGGCATACCTAATACTTTTATTAGTTTTAAGCCGCCATTCAACACACAACTGAAGCTATCTATCGGAAAAAGTGAACTTTTCTGGCTTTTGTTAAACTAATCGAGAAGTCGTTGAGCCATCTCACAACAAATGTTTTATCAATCCCAAAAATTGGAGCAATACGGGTCATGCAATCAGCAACCGCTTTTCAACAGTTACAACACTACTTAAACAGTCAGATTATTGGTCAGGAAGCACTGGTGAGACAGGTGTTGGTCGCTTTGCTGGCCGATGGACATATTTTGGTTGAAGGCCCGCCGGGGCTGGCGAAAACAAGAGCAATCAAATCACTGGCCGACAGTATCGAAGGGTCTTTTCATCGGGTTCAGTTTACACCGGATCTGTTACCGGCCGATTTAACTGGAACAGATATCTTTCGCCCGGAAACGGGGGAGTTTCAGTTCCAGCCCGGCCCTGTTTTTCATTCACTGCTGTTAGCCGATGAAATTAACCGTGCACCGGCCAAGGTGCAAGCCGCCATGCTTGAGGCGATGGCTGAACGACAGGTAACGGCAGGCCGGAAAACTTATGCACTCCCCAAACTTTTTTTGGTGATGGCCACTCAAAACCCGATTGAACAAGAAGGAACTTATCCGCTGCCTGAGGCGCAACTGGACCGTTTCTTACTCCACCTCCATGTTGATTATCCCGATGCAGAGAGTGAGCTGTCGATTCTGCGTCTCAACCGTGGTGAGGCACAAGGCGTTAAACCGCAACAGCCGAACAAGCTGTCTCAGGAGGATATTTTCAGTGCCCGGCAAGCCGTGCTGGACATTCACATGGCAGAAAGCATCGAGCAATATATCGTCCGTCTGGTGATGGCAACACGACAGCCAGAAAAATATGACGATAAACTCAAACAGTGGCTTGAAATGGGCGTCAGCCCCCGGGCAACCATCGCTCTGGATCGCTGTGCCCGGGCAAGTGCCTGGCTTGCGGGACGCGACTTCGTCAGCCCTGAAGATGTTCAAAGCATGGCGTTTCCTGTGCTGCGTCACCGTCTGCTGCTGAGCTATCAGGCGCAAGCCGAAGGCATTCATCCGAATCAGATTATCAACCATATTCTGTCTCTGGTTGGCAGTGCCTGATGACACCAAAACATCATGATTCAGCAGAAACGATGAGGGATGAGGATGGAACTGCCCGCTAATAGTAATGGCGTCACTTTATGCCTGGAAGAGTTGCTGGTGTATAAACAGCATTGCGCTGCTTGGCTGCCACCAGCGAAAAGCTTGTGGTCAACCATGTCAGGACAGTATCAAAGTCGTCGGTTGGGCCGCGGGATGGATTTTTCTGAAGTGCGCCGTTATCAGCCCGGTGACGATATCCGTACCATTGACTGGCGGGTAACAGCCCGGACCGGGAAAACACACACCAAGCTTTTCAGTGAAGAGCGAGAAAAACCGGTGATTCTCTATATTGATTTAAGTGCAACCATGCATATGGGGTCCCGTTTACTCCTGAAGTCGGTTCAAGCAGCACATATGGCAGCGTTACTGGCATGGATGTCTCTTGCCCAGAAAGATCGCTGCGGGGCCTTAATTGATTTGGGATATCGACTGATCGACATAAAACCCAAAAGTCACCAACCCGGTGTATTGGCACTCCTGCAAACAATCATTGACAGTCACCAAGAACAGTTACAGTTCAGTCAGACGCCAATCAACGATGCCGGAGCAGCCGTATCTTCAATGTCAGAGAGCCTGACTGCCTTGAATCGCTTGTCACCCAAAGGGAGTGACGTGATTATGATCAGTGACTACACCCGTTATAACGATGACCTCAAACCGCAATTTAATCAGCTCCGTCGCCACAATCAGGTTCGGATGATCCATATTTATGACCCACTTGAGCAGGGTGATACTGATTTTCGGGGCATTGAATTCGTCGCTGACCAACAACAAAGCCGGTGGCTTAATTTTTCAGCAAAGCAGACTCGGGCAGGGATCAGAAAAGCCTTTGAATCTCAGAAAGATAGGCTAGAATTACTCTGTCGGTCTTTAGGAATTCCCTATACTCGACTTTCAAGTGATTCACCTTTGCTGAAACAACTATCCGGAAGTTATTAAATGGCACAATCGATCTCAGATTTACTTGACCTTCAGCCCCTGCACCTACCGGACGCCCCTTCATGGTGGCCGCTGGCCTGGGGTTGGCTAAGCCTCATCGGATGCGTGATCGTGATCGTACTACTGATCACTTGGCTCATTATTTGGAAACGCAAACGCGTTGCCCCAAAAAAAGTAGCGTTACGATTACTGCAACCCTCGCATGGTTATGTCACACCATCCGATGCAATGGAGTTGGTCAGACAAGCATGTCTGAGTTACTTCCCTCGTCAGGAAATTGCCCATTTAACCGGACATGACTGGTATGCCTTTTTAGATGAACAAATCAGTAAACCGCTGTTTATTCCCAATGAATCCCAGTGGCAAAAGGTGCTGTATCAAAAATTAAAATCTGAACCATCCCAGCAACATCTGATTGATGATTGCCTGACTTGGGTACAGGAAGCCTTGCCGCCAAAGAGAAGAAGAAGGAGATAATCTTTGGCACATATTGAATTCATTTGGTGGTGGATGCTATTCCTCTTACCGCTACCATTGTTGGTGACTAAATTACTGCCACCGCATCGACAACCGGCTGCGATCCAACTCACTTATCTCCCGACAGAAGGTAGCCTGACCAAACCCAGCCATTGGTTCAGCCAATTGATGGCTGGTGCAATTTGGGTCGCACTGGTCGTTGCCTGCGCCCGTCCGGCTTGGTTTGGAGACCCGATCACCGTTCAACCGAAGCATCGCGACCTGATGCTGGTCGTCGATTTATCTTACTCGATGAGCCAGAAAGATATGAAAGACGGTGATGACTTTATTGATCGCCTCACCGCGGTGAAACAAGTTCTCGACCGGTTTATTGAAAAGCGGCAGGGTGATCGGCTGGGATTGGTACTCTTCGCCGATCACGCCTATCTGCAAACGCCGCTGACTTTTGACCGGGAAACAGTCCGCCGGCAGTTAAATCAGACGGTTTTGAAACTCATCGGTACAGAAACGGCGATTGGAGAAGGTATTGGACTCGCGACAAAAACCTTCATTGACGGACAGGCACCACAAAGAGTGATGATTCTGCTCAGTGACGGCACCAATACCGCAGGGGTTCTGGATCCCATTCAAGCTGCCCAAATCGCGAAAAAGTATCATACAGTCATCTATACCGTCGGGGTTGGTGCCGGAGAGATGGTCGTGAAAGATTTTGTGTTTACCCGTAAGGTCAATACCGCCCGTGACTTAGATGAAAAGACCCTCAAACAGATTGCTCACATTACCGGTGGAAAATATTTCCGCGCCCGGAACAGTCAGGATTTGGCAAACATCTATGACACCATTAATCAGTTAGAGCCCGTTCAACAAGCCAGTCAGACTTGGCGTCCTCAAAGCGAATGGTTCATTTATCCGCTGGCGCTGGCCTTAATGCTTTCATTTATTCTGGTGATCGTCAGGAGAAATCATGTCTGATTTTGTATTTCTCAATCCGATCTGGTTGATCGGACTCCTTCCTGTGGCACTGCTGCTCACATGGCTGACCTTGCGTAAAAAACAGCAATCCTTGATTGCACCGCATATTGCTCAAGCACTCGGTCTGTATCATGAAGCGACGTCTACGTATAAACTGCTTCTGCTGGCGCTGTGTTGGACGATAGCGATCGTGGCACTTTCCGGCCCGAGCTTCGAACGTCAGCTCCGCCCGACCTACAGCAATACCGCAGCCCGGGTACTCGTGATGGATATGTCCCGCTCGATGTATGCCACCGATAATCAACCCAGCCGACTCATACAAGCGCGCTATAAAGCCGTTGATTTGCTAAAACGCTGGAAGGAAGGCGTCACCGGATTGGTCGCCTATGCGGGAGATGCCTACACGATTAGTCCCATGACAACCGATACCGCGACGATTCTTAATCTGCTCCCCAATCTGTCTCCCGAGATCATGCCGTATCAGGGTGCGGATGCCGCCCGCGGTGTCAAACAAGCGATTCAAATGATGAAAGATGCCGGACTCCATCAGGGAGCAATCATTTTAATCACCGACGAATTAGACGCCAATGAGCGCCAAGAGATTACCGATCTGCTGTCCGGTACTCGCTGGCAATTGGCAATTTTAGGCATGGGTTCACGTTCCGGAGCACCGATTCCAACCGAAAATGGTGCACTGCTCAAAACAACACAAGGGCAGACCGTCATTGCCAAAGCCAACTTCAATGAGATGAAATCATTGGCACAATCAGTACACGGCACTTTTATTTCGGTTCAGCTTAATAATCAGGATGTCGATACACTGGTTGATGCAACGCAAATCAATACCGCCGAACATCAAGCCTCTGGCAAACAACAAGTGACAAATCGGATTAATCAGGGCTACTGGCTCATTCCGCTTTTGCTGATTCCGGCCCTGATGATGTTCCGTAAGGGATTAATTTTTGGATGTCTTGCCGTGGTGATTTCAACCGGAACAGTCCCCCGGGCACAAGCATCACCGTGGCTGAATCACAATCAGGAAGCCAAACATCTCTTCGATGCACAGGATTACCAACACGCCGCCCAACAGTTCTCTGATCCGGACTGGAAAGCCGCGGCCTATTATCGTGCCAAAGATTATCAGCAAGCGATTGAAACATTATCATCAATCCCGTCTCCGACACCGCGTCAGCAGTATAATTTGGCCAATGCATACGCCAAGCATGGTGATTTACAGAAGGCGATCGATCTGTATCAGCAGGTTCTGGCGCAAAATCCTGACAATCAGGATGCACGTCATAACCTTGATGTTGTGAAAAAAGCACAGCAACAGCAACAGCAACAGCAACAGCAACAGCAACAGCAACAGCAACAGCAACAGCAACAGCAACAAAAAAATAGCAACACTGCGACGCAAAACCAATCTTCATCACAACAACAGCAGAATCAGTCACAACAGAAACAGTCTCAAAAAGGACAGTCACAAACCGGCAAGTCACAACAAGATCAGGCCCAGCATCATCAGTCGCAGCAAAAAAGCCAAAGCCAAAGCCAAAGCCAAAGCAAGCCATCAGAACAACATCGCGCCCAGCGTCAACGCCAAGATGCACAATCCAAAGACGAGCAAGCGCAAAACAATGCGACAGCCAAACAATTTCAGCAACAAAAGGCAGCAAACCATCAACCGGATCAGGCATCACCATCCCAAGCACAGCAGCCCCCCTCAGATCCTGAGTTCCGTAAATTGGAACAGGTTGAAAATGCCAGAGATCCCAGCCGTCTGCTGCGAGCAGAACTGATGCTTCAGGCTGAACAGAAAGAACCACCAGAGGACAATCACAAATCATGGTAAACAGACCCCGGCACTCGCTTCAACGTATATTCTGGATCCTGTTCATCGGCCTGATGGTCAGCCTGAGCACTCAGGCGGCTACCTATGCGACTGTCAGCAAGAATAAAGTGACCCTGAATGAATTATTTCAACTTCAGATCATCACCGATCAAAAAGCCTCCGGTGACGATGTGAACTTTGAAAAACTCACCCCCGAGTTTTTCGTCAATCGCCCCAGTTTTGGCACATCCACCAATATCATCAACGGTCAGCGCAGCGTTCGGAGTGAGTGGGATGTTTCAATTGCAGCAACGCGTACCGGGGTTGTAACCATCCCCAGTTTTGAAGTCAATGGTGAAAAGACCCAGCCCATTGCCATTCAGGTTGTCCAGGACTCGACGTTACCGAATGATAATGATCTGATAGAAATTCATTCAACCCTCGATAAAAAAACACTCTACCCGGATGAAAGCACGCTATTACACGTCAAAATGATGGTGAAGGTTAACCCTCGTCGCCTTCAGGATACCAAGATCACACCGCCGTCAGTAGATGGCATGAATTTAGAAGCCGCCAGTGACTCAGAGCAACACCGCGAGATTGTGAATGGTTTGTCAGTCACCGTGGTACAACAGACATTCAGAGTGACGGCCCAAAAGCCCGGCCGTTTCACCGTCACTGAACCTCAGTTTCGGAGTACCTTGCTCTATAGTGGCATGAATGGCGAAACCAAGGTGCTGACACTCAGTACGACCGCCAAGCAATTCCCGATTCAGGTCATAGCAAAACCGAAAAACTATCAAGGCGTCTGGCTCCCGACCTCCAGTTTATCCCTCACGCAGCAATGGACCGACAGCCAAGGCAAACCGATCACCGATAGTCGTGCCGCCCTCAAAGTCGGTGATTCAATCACTCGGATACTTGAACTGAAAATCAAAGGCGTGAGTCAGGATAAAATCCCCGACCTGCAAATCAACTACCCGGACAGCGTACGTGTCTATCAGGAAAAACCGCAATATAAAACACTGGATAACGATGAGACGGTGATGACGCTGAAACAGGTACTCATCCCCAATCAATCCGGCCAGATCACGTTACCGGGAGTCTCGCTTAACTGGTGGAACACGCAGAAACAACGCCAACGGCGAGCAATACTCACTGGCTTGACACTCAATGTCGCCAAAGGTGCGCCAGTCGATACCGTGGTTTCGCTGCCACAATCAGCAACAAAAGCATCGGTCGCGCCTCAGGAGATTAAAGTCAAAGATCCCGGCATCTGGCCATATCTCACAGCCCTTTTTGCTGTCCTGTGGATTGTAACCTCTGGCTGTTGGCTCTATCGGATTTGGCAGACCAAACGCTCAAAGCCGGTTGAAACACCGAATTTGCCAACCGAAGCCGGGCATCTGTCGCTGAAAGAGGCATTAAAGCAACAAGATGGCATTCGAATTCAGCATCTGGTACAAGTTCAAATCGCTGAGCTGGAACTGTCTGCGGCAGAGAGAGCAGCCATCGACAATGAAGTGAGTCAACTTCAGGCTTCGATCTACTCATCTCGACAAGAAGCCTACGATCCCAAACCGTTGCTACACTTGTTAGCCGAAGCAGAAAAACAGCACAAGAAAACCAGTAAAAAGCAGAAAAAAACCTTACCGGAACTTTAAATCCACCGGTTCAATGATTCAGAGGCATCTCCGCTCCGGCATAGCACGGGGCATCACGGAGATGCCCTCGTCAACGCTCCCCTGACACCGATTCGTCATCAACCTGTGACCAACACCGATCAATCATATGGTGTGGCTTCCGCCAGATCGCTTTCCGGTGTATAACTGGCCTATGTCACTTGCCTGTCTCATTGGGTTCAGGCAATGACTGACCACCTCACGATCAATAAGGAACTCAGCGTATCCATGCGAACGAAATTTTCCACCCTTGTACTGATAATGTTCATCGCATCTCTGAGTTTTTCCGTTGCTGCACAAGTTGATCGTGTCACTGTCGATAAGTCCAAGCGGCGTATCTATCTGCTTGAGCAAGGACAGACGATCAGAACGTATCGCATTGCCCTCGGGAAATTTCCGCAAGGCCCGAAACATCAGGAAGGCGATCAACGGACACCGGAAGGTGACTACGTGCTTGATGCCATCAATCTCAATTCCAATTTCTATAAAGCATTTCACATCAGCTATCCGGCTGCCAAAGACATCGCCTATGCGAAACAATACGGTTTGAACCCCGGTGGCGATATTCACATTCATGGTTTGAAGAATGGCTATCAACGTCATCCGGAGTTTATTCAAAGTTTTGACTGGACCAATGGTTGTATTGCCTTAACCAATGAAGAGATGGATGAATTTATCAGCTTGGTACCGGTTGGCACCCCCATTCATATTGCATGGTAATAGCGGTGTAAAATAGAGAGAGGGAATGCGCAGCGTGATTGTTAATTGCGTTCTGTTTGTATAAACGGATTGTATGAACGGGTTGTATAAGCTGAGGTTGTATAAACTGAGATTGTATAAACTGATCGTATGAAGGGTGCATGAATATCCGACATGGTTCACCGACTTCCCGAACACGCTAGTGTCGATCAGGAAGTCGATATACGAGTCAATCATGACCGCGCAGAGGTCAATACCACATGGTAATGATAGTGCGGTGCATCCAACAGGAATTCCGGATGAACACTCGGTGTCCACGAATCATCTCCTCCGATTCCCATATGGAAGCCATCCACATGCAGGTAAACCACCTCATCAGCCACCAGCTCATGCGTATGCTTGGCGGTTTCAAGCATCGCTTGTGAGTAACGGCTCACACTGAAGTGAAATTCACCTTGCACCGAAATCCCCCCCAGAGAAAGTCTTCGGGTGTCACAGCGCAGACCATTATCCGTCGGAAAAATATAGGGGGTATGCATCTCACTGACCGTCGCATCGTAACATCCGATCCGCGCGGACAGACAACGGTCAGGATAGTTTTCGTGCGGGCCTCGGCCAAACCATGTCACACGCTCAGTCAAAGGTAACGCACAAGAGAAGCCGACTCGTGGCAACGACGGTAACGCCGCACATGGATACACATCGACATCAATATGCATTTCTCCGTGCTGATTCACCGTATAACACCATTGCGTTCGCAAGAGCTGTCCGGTTGTCGCTGCCTGCTTGGTTATCACAGTCTCGGCTACCGCAGTATAGTCAAACTGCGTTTTGATCGTGACAGCATGCTCACCGGTTTCTACGCTCATCGCAACGCACCGCCCGGCCAAGCGGTCAAGACCGGCCTGTTTCCAGCGCGCCATCCAACTGTTCGGGTCAGGCCTGTCAACTTCACTGGTCCCGATATCATTATCGAGCGGCGCACGATAGAAATGATCTTTCAGCGGTGCGGCTAATCGCTGCTCGCCCTGTTGTTGCCAATGCGTCAGATAACCGCTGCCTCGATGGAAAGTCCACTGTTGGTCTGCAACGGCAACGATCACCTGCTCATCGGATTCCGAGACACGAATATCTGCCAAAGGGGTTGTAGGTTCGGTGTGTAATTTGGGATATGTGGCCTTCAGCTCAAACTGCGACTGTGCGACCGAATGCCGGGCCGGTGCCCAGAATGTCTGCTCAGCGAGCAACACATCAACATTCAGATGATACGTTTTTCCTGACTGATACAAACCGTGATCAAATGGGAGTTCAATGGTCTGCTCGGATTCAGGTGCCATAACAACAGCGTGCTCTCCCGTCGAAACAGCGATGCCGTCTTCAAGTACCGTCCAGCAACAAATCAGTGCTTCTTCAGTAAACAAATGTTCACTGGTCAACGTCAACTGATGCTGACCATCAAATTGAATCGCGTAGAACTGCTGCGCGCGCTTCGCTTCCAATAATGCCGGATGAACCGTGCGATCAGGCCAGATCAAACCATTAATGCAAAACTGACGATCATTGATTTCATCTCCGAAATCACCGCCATACGCCCAGTAGTGCTGGCCGTGCTCATCCCACTTGGAGAGTCCCTGATCAACCCAGTCCCAGATAAACCCGCCCTGTAGCCGTGGATACTGACGAAATGCCTGCCAGTATTTGGCAAAACTCCCGAGACTGTTCCCCATCGCATGCGCATATTCACACAAGATTAATGGTCGCTGTTCTCCGGGGCGGCCGATCCAATCTTTAATCGCATATTTCGGATTCGTGCCCCCCTGATGCTGGTCAACCCGGGCATACATCGGACAGATAATATCCGTTGCAGCCGTATCGGCACCACCCCCTTCATACTGAATCGGACGCGACGGGTCACGCTGTTTAGTCCACTGGTACATGGCATGATGGTTCAGACCGATACCGGATTCATTCCCCAACGACCAGATGAGCACCGACGGATGATTTTTATCCCGTTCCACCAAGCCAATCATGCGCTGCATGTAAGCATGATTCCACTGCGGGTCTTCAGACAAACGGCACATCGGAAACTGACCATGCGTCTCGATATTGGCCTCATCGACCACATACAAACCATACTGATCACAGAGTTCATACCAGCGCGGATGATTCGGGTAGTGTGATGTGCGCACCGCATTAAAGTTGTGCTGCTTCATCAACAAAATGTCTTTGATCATCGTCGCTTCATCGACAGAGTGACCCGTTTCCGGATGGTGTTCATGACGATTAACGCCTCGGATCAACAAGGCTTTACCGTTGACTTTGAGCAAACCATCTTCAATGGCCACCGTGCGGAACCCTATCGAAAACGCTTCACATTCGATCACCTGTGCCTGCGCATCCAGTAATACCACCACACAACGGTATAAATAAGGCGTTTGTTCATTCCAGTGACGGGGACGCGATATGGTTAAGTGATGCTTGACCTGATCCGCCCAGCCGCCCTTCTCATCAACAGCATACTGATTGGTCGCGCAACAGGTTTCCCCCTGCATCGCTACAGGTTGGCCTGCAACATCAAACAACCGTACCTCGACACGGTGAGCCGTCGTTTGCTGACTCAGCTTCGTCGTTACATGCAGCGCTCCATCCTGATAGAGGGCATCCAGTTCGGGGCGTAAAAAGACATCGTTTATTGCAACTGCCGGTTTGTGATACAGGTACACATCGCGAAAAATACCGCTCAGCCACCACATGTCCTGATCTTCCAGATAAGAGCCGTCAGACCAGCGCATCACCATCACAACCAGACGATTGTGACCGGTGTGGATATCATCCGTTAAATCAAATTCTGCCGGCAAACGGCTGTCTTGCGCATAACCAATCCATCGTCCGTTACACCATAAATGAAATGCCGAGTTCACCCCTTCAAATAGAATCCGGGTCTGCTCTCCGGCGACGGGTGCCACTGAAAAATCACAGGCATAACACCCCGTCGGATTTTGCTCGGGAACTTCTGGCGCCCGATCAGGAAATGGATATTTCACATTGGTGTAGATCGGATGATCAAACCCTTGCATCTGCCAGTTACCGGGAACAGCAATCTGTTTCCATGCCGATAAATCCTCTGCCGGATCAATGATCGATGCCTCAACCATTTCGGGGGTGGGATAGAGTTTAAATGCCCATTGCCCATTGAGATAACGGCGACCACTCGTTATCCCCTGACGGGCATCTTCAACGTGACGATAACTGTGTAGCGGGACGTGAGCTGACAACGTATGCATCCGGACAGCGCTCGGATTCTGCCAATCTCGACTCGCGATAATATCTTGAAAAGTTCGCATGAACACCTCGTTATAAGTAAGGCAGGATGGAAATCGCCATCCTGCCTGTCTTTTTCCTTATCAATGCAATTATTTTTAATCCAGCGGCGCTGGTTATGCCGTTGTTTCTTTGGCCATACTTAAAGAATAGGTTGCGAAATCTTCCGGCCGGAAGCCTTCATGCAGTCGATAGTAACGTCGATAAACCAACGCACTCACGAGCATGAGTAACACAGGAATACCAATCATTAATGTCTGTAATCCGAGAATTGTCCCTTCAGATTGTTGAACATTCGGCACATATCCGACAGCCGAAAGCCCGACCCCGACAATAAACGCGCCGGCAGCACTGGCAAATTTAACCAACATGGTTTGAACAGAGAAAATCACACTTTCGCTGCGGCGGCCGGTGATATGCTCACCATAATCGACCACGTCAGCCAACATTACGGTTTGCAGACCATTGGTGATCCCGACACCAAATTTGATTGCCGCACCGGACAGGCCAATTAAATACACATTGCCCGGAGCAACCACGCCCATCACCACCAACAATAGGCATGACAAAATCGGGAACATGCAGGCGATAACCCACAGATGTTTGCGCGGCAATAATGCTGCCAGCCGCGGAAAGAGAAAAATCCCGGCAACTTCAGCAGCACCGGCAACCATCATATAAACCGGAAACAGTTCTTTATCGCCCACGGCATAGGTAAAGTAGTAAATCGCAAAACCACCAACCAGCATATTGCCAATCTGAAACGCCAACACGGTTGCGATTA
Source organism: Vibrio gazogenes (assembly GCF_023920225.1). Classification (NCBI taxonomy): domain Bacteria; kingdom Pseudomonadati; phylum Pseudomonadota; class Gammaproteobacteria; order Vibrionales; family Vibrionaceae; genus Vibrio; species Vibrio gazogenes. Next base: position 171,676 of record NZ_CP092588.1, on the reverse strand, counting down.
ATACTTTCAACTGATCGTTACCACCAATAATGCCGATCGCATCTTTAAAACCGAACTTCTCGACCGTCTGTCCGGCAGCGACAACTTTTTCTTTGACATTCTTAAACGTAATCAGCGCGCTGACGATAAACAAAACAGCAATGATGATCGAGAGTTCAAAGAATCCTTGCCCCTGATCGTCACCGCCGAGCTTTGCCACGATCCACAACCCATAACTACCAATAACGAACCAAGCAAAACTGGCAAACAGTCGCGGCCAGACAACCAACTTTTCCCGTTCCCGGCGGGAGCTGGAAATCGCTGGGATCATCGACCAGAACGGAATGTCCATCACGGTATAGGTCAAGCCCCATAAAATATAAATCACCGCGGCATAAATATAAGCCGCGGTGCCTTCAAACATATGCGAACAAAACAGTGCAACCAGCACAAACGCATTGATCGCTGAACCAATCAGAATCCAGGGCCGAAATTTGCCATAACGGGTGCGTGTGTTGTCTACCACAATCCCCATCATTGGGTCGGTGATCGCATCAATCACCCGGGCAGCGAGAAAAACCATTCCGACATACGCGGCAGAGAGCTCAACAACATCAGTAAAATAGAACATCAGAAATATATAAATAGGCGCACAGGCAAAATCTTTACCTAATGCCCCCAGACCGTAGGATAATTTGGTTTTCAGCTCAATATGAGTCTCGTTCTGTTTTTGATTCATAGGGACGCTTTATCATTATTTTGTTAAACATGTTGCGTACTATATTGAGCGAATTGTAAAAAAACCGTGATCATCATGCTGTTTGGTGAGAACGTTTCCACAGATATGAAACAATAGGAAAGAGATCACATTATCTCACTGAAATACCCAAAAAAAGTGGATAAAAAAGTCTCAACGGCAGGACGAATAATGCATCTCAAGCTATATATATCAGATGATTGAGTCCGGAGAGAATGATAAAAAATCAGAGGCTGGCTTATCGCCCACAGATAATTGCGATATAGACAATAATTGACGAAGAACGATGGAAGTTACGCCTAAATGTAAACGATATCATCAATTCTCAGGGATAGTATTTGCTACGCACCGAATGCCGTGTCGACAGGCAAAGAAGCAAAGGGTTTGATCTCCTTTAAAACGAACATGCTCTGCATCTCTTTGATGCCCGGCAAACGCCGAATCACTGACATCGCAAATTCCGCATAAGAATCGAGATCATGGGAGACAACCTGAATCAAGAAGTCAGCATCACCACCAATACTGTAACAGGCAATGACATTCTCAAGCGCTGTCACTTCTTGCTCAAACTTGCGCGCTTCAGCTTCACTGTGGCTATCAATACTCACTCGCACGAAAACCATCACACCCATACCTATTTTTTTCCGATCCAGAACCGCGCGGTATCCTTGGATGATTTGATCTTCTTCCAGCTTACGGACTTTGCGCCAGCAGGGTGACGATGACATGCCGATTCTGTCCGCCAGTTCCTGATTGGTCATCCGAGCATCTTGTTGTAACAAGGTCAAAATTTGAATATCTGTCTTTGTCAGTGCCACTAAGGTCAAATCCTTTCACTTTTTTGCCATTTATCGGGTAATTTTGCCCTACACCCATTTTTCCTTACGTGATATAGGTAACAAATTTCTATCATTGTGATACATAATAAACAGCAACCTGAAGGAGTCGATTGCACCATGGGCATATTCAGTACGACTTCGCTACCGTCAGTTCAAGATAAGTAGGATCAATAACCATGCTAGAATCAACACAAATATTTGCCTATATTGCAGCCTTGGGCGTCGCTGCTGCAATTCCGGGGCCCGGAATGACCGCATTGGTGGCGCGGAGCGTGAGTGGCGGCGCAATCACTGCGTTTACGATGCTGGCCGGTTTGATTCTGGGAGACTTAGTCTACCTTTCATTTGCGGTATTTGGCCTTGCGGTGATCGCGCATCACTTCAGTCCCTTATTCACATTGATCAGTTGGGCGTCTTCTCTCTATCTGGCTTGGCTGGCATGGCAATTCATTACCAGTAAGCCGGACAGTATCCAGATTGATCAGAAGGCCTCCAGACGAGAGCTGACTTCAGCTTGGTTTTCCGGTTTCACCATTACTTTAGGTAACCCCAAAACGATCGCATTTTATCTGGCGATTTTGCCGCTGGTCATTACCTTGGATACGGTCTCAATACAAACATGGGGACTCTTACTGGTGCCACTCACCATTGCCGTATTAATCGCAGTCGGTTCCGTCTTTATTTTGGGAGCACTGAAAGTCCGACGATTCCTTGCCAGCCAAAATGCTCAGAGGCTGCTTTTCCGCTGCGCCGGCATCATGATGCTTGCCGCTGCGGGGAGTATGATAGCCAAAACATTGTGAGGATGAGATATCACATAAACAAGGCAACATCAGGCATGATGACCACCAGCAAGGCGTCATCATGGCCGTTATTTCGCCTGTAACATTTTCGATCGTTCTTCGCGTGGTGTCATGTGATAATAAGCTTTATAAGCACTGGAAAAATGTGGGCCACTGGAAAAACCACACAATAGCCCGATTTGGACAATCGAGGTATGGGTGGTCAGCAACAACTGACGTGCCCGTTTCAGACGAAGTTGCAGATAGTAACGAGCAGGCATGGTATCGAGATAACGCTTGAACAGACGTTCGAGCTGACGGCGAGAGATATGGACTAATTCGGCAATTTCATCCGTTGACAACGGCTCTTCCAGATTGTTTTCCATCAATTCAACCGCCATCGTCAAACGAGGTTGAATATCCCCGCCAAACTGCTTGAATGGCAATCGCTGCCGTTCTTGTGCCGGACGAATGCGATCCATACAAAGCTGATCAGAAACTGCATAAGCCAGTTCTTTGCCTTCGGTTTCTTCAAGAAAATCGACCAGACAGTCGAGTGTTGCTGCGCATCCCGCAGTCGTTATCAGGCGGTCATGCCGCTCATACAGATGATCGGACAACTCAATCGAATCATAACGCTCGCTGAAACGATCCATCAAAGACCAATGCACTGCGGCAGACTGATGATGCAATAACCCACTCTCTGCAAGCCAGAAAACCCCGGCATAACTGGCGAGAATCGTTTTCCCCAGTTGATAGAAATGTTGCAGTTTTTTCTTTTCCAACGCGGAGACAGCCTCATCCGGTACGGAATCACTGACCACGGCCAGCAAGTCACAATCAAAAGTATCCGACAAGATAATAGAATTCAGTAAATGAGAGGGGTTGGCAAGCGCTTGCTCTTCAGCGGGGGTAATATAAACACATCGAAACTTCTCTGCTCCGAGAATGTCATTGGCGGCGCGAAAAGGCGCTTCTAACGAGCCAATGGCATACCAAGAGTAACGATCCGGCAGATAGATCGCGACTTGGTAAATCGATGAGTCAGTATTTATCATTCAGAGCACTTGTGATGTAAATACAGAGATGAAAATGCAGCATCATGATGCTGCATTGTCGCGTTATTTTAAAGCACCGGAAAGAAATTGCTGCAAACGTTCACTTTTCGGCTGGCCGAAAACAACTTCCGGATGCCCTTCTTCTTCAATTTTTCCCTGATGCAGAAAAATCACATGGCTTGAGACATGCCGGGCAAATCCCATTTCGTGAGTCACCACGATCATGGTTTTGCCCTCTTCCGCGAGTTGCTGCATGATCTTCAGCACTTCACCGACCAGCTCAGGATCCAGTGCAGAAGTCGGCTCATCGAACAATAAGACTTCCGGTTCCATAGCCAAAGCGCGGGCAATCGACACACGCTGCTGCTGTCCCCCGGATAAATGGGTCGGATAGCTTTGTTGCGCCCGTTCATCGATGCCAACTTTATTGAGATAAGCAATCGCTCTTTCACGCGCTTCCTGCTTGCTAATACCCAGCACTTGAATCGGTGCAATCATCACATTTTCCAGCACAGTCATGTGGCTCCACAAGTTAAAATGCTGGAATACCATTGTCAACTTGGTACGTAGTAACTGCAGTTGCTTATGGTCACAGACCTTGAGCTGCCCATCTGACTCACGCTTCATTTGAATCTCTTGACCATTAATATAAATGGCACCTGATGAAGGTTTCTCCAGAAAGTTCAAACAGCGCAGCAGGGTACTTTTCCCTGATCCGGATGACCCGATAATACTGATGACATCACCGGCGTTGGCTTGTAAAGACACGCCTTTAATGACCTCATGCTGACCGTACCTTTTGTGAAGATCACTGACGGCCAGTTTTGTGTTTTGCATAATGCTTGTTCCTTAACAATCAGTTTCCTGAAAAATCAGTTGCCTGAATCTTCAAGCCCGTCAAATGCGGGCTGCCACCGGAAACCTAAAAATCGATGTTCTAATGTTTGACGGGTATCGGATATAAGTGACGCAACCATTTCTTTTCCGCACGCCGGAACAACGCCACCAACAAAAATGAAATCACTAAATAAAGTATGGCAGCAATTCCAAAGGCATAAAATGATTTATAGGTCGCTGCATTCACATCCCGGGCGATTTTAAGAATATCAGGCACCGTTGCCGTAAATGCTAACGATGTTGAATGAAGCATGATAATCACTTCATTACTATATGCGGGAATCGCGCGGCGCAATGCCGAAGGAATTACAACGCACCGATAGAGCTTCCAGCGAGAGAAGCCGTATGCTTTCGCTGCTTCAATCTCTCCCTGATTGGTTTCGCGGATTGCACCGGCAAAAATCTCTAATGTATAGGCACAGGTATTGAGAAACAGCGCAAAAATCGTGCAGTTATAGCCACTCCGGAAAAACCAGTTGAGAAACTCCGTCGAACGGACAAATCCCAACGTGTATACCCCTGTATAGAAAATCAGCAACTGAACATATAGCGGTGTACCACGGAACAAATATGAAAACAGCCACACGGGTAACGACAGCCAACGGTTGTTAGATACCCGAGCCAGTGACAATGGGATAGAGACAATGAAGCCCAGCGACACGGAAATGACCAATAACCATAGCGTCACGGCAACACCGGTAAAGTGGTAACCATCCGACCATAAAAATGCTTTGCCGTAGCGTTCAAGTATTTCAATCATGACAAACGACCTCTATGGCTGTATGCGTAGCGACGCTCCAGCCAATAAAATGCCAGATTTGATAATGTGGTAAAAATTAGATAAACCGCAGCAGCAACAATCGTAAAGTAGAAAAACTGATACGTTCCCTTCCCGGCCATCTGCGTTGCTTTGACAACATCGGCAAGGCCGATAATTGAAACCAATGCGGTAGATTTGAGGATCACCAGCCAGTTGTTGGACAGGCCCGGTAACGCATGGCGCATCATCTGTGGGAAAAGAATCACCCGAAATACTTGCCATGGTGTAAAACCATAGGAGGTTCCGGCTTCAATCTGCCCTTTGGGGACCGCCAGAAAAGCGCCGCGAAACGTTTCGGTCAAGTAAGCACCGTAAATGAAACCAATTGTCAAAACACCGGCTGTGAATGGGTCAATATTGATTTGTTGCCACCCCAGAGATTCGGTGAACTGATTGAGCCCTAGCTGCAAGCCGTAAAAAATCAGCATCATCAGCACCAAATCAGGAATACCACGAATCAATGTCGTATAGACATGGGCAAGCGCGATCACCGGACGGCTGCCAAACAGTTTGGCACAAGCGCCGAGCAATCCCAGAATAATTGAGAAAATTACCGAGAGAACTGCTAGTTCAATCGTCATGATTGCACCATCAAAGATGATGCCACCATATCCATAAAGCATAATGCCTTCCTAAATAAATACCGCTTCCTCGAATGAAGAAGCGGCAAGGAGTGACGGCTTATTTACCGTAAATATCAAAATCAAAGTATTGCTTAGCAATCGCATCATAAGTGCCGTCTTTATGCATGTCGCGCAAAGCAGCATTGATTTGATTTTTGAGAGCCTGATCGGCTTTACGTACCCCGATACCAGCACCGACACCAAAGTATTTTTCATCATTGACTTCCGGACCGCTGAATGCGAATCCTTTACCCACCGGACGGTTCAAAAAGCCATCGCTTGCAGCAACCGCATCCTGAAATGCAGCATCAAGACGTCCGTTCACTAAGTCGGCATAAACCAGATCCTGATTCTGATAAGTCACAACATCCACACCTTTTGGTGCCCATTGCTCTTTTGCATAAGTTTCCGCGGTAGTTCCCTGAAAGACACCAACACGTTTGCCGCCCAATGATGCTGCTGTCGGTTGCAGAACAACACCTTTCGCAGTAATTAAACGAGCAGGCGTACCATACAGCTTATCTGTAAAATCAATTTCCTGCTGACGCTGTGGCGTGATCGACATAGAAGAGAGAATTGCATCAATTTTTTTCGCTTTCAGAGAAGGAATCAAGCCATCAAAATCACTTTCAACCCAGACACAGTGTGCATCAATTCGCTTACAGATTTCTTTCCCTAAATCGATATCAAATCCGGTCAGGGTACCGTCAGGCTTTTTCATTTCAAAAGGTGCGTATCCGGGCTCAACACCCAGTCGAACCAACGGCTGATCCGCAGCCTGAACAAAAGGAGCAGCGAGAGTCAGGAGCAGCAGACTCAAATTCGTTATTCTTTTCATAGTGATATCTCATATATGATAAATATTGAAAACAGCACAATTCATGCCATAGCCGACTATTCTTCCAACCTCAACGGAAGGGAATATATTTAAACACCTAAAATGCATGAATACTTAAATAGACGCCTCAAAACGGGGATTCTACTGCATAATAATATAAAGTGCTTCTGATATTTTCAATTTTATCGATATTTTATATATGCACAATCAAGAGACATTTATCGCACCACACAAATGCAAAACAACACTTTATTCACCATTAAAGCACAATTTAACAACAAAAATAGCATAAAAATAAAAAATGCCGCACCAGTTTCATTCATACAGAATAGGATGAATACAAACAAATATGCGGCATATTTCATCGATTGGTAGTTGAATCTGTTGAGCGCCTTGTATTGACCTCAATCATGACGTGCCAATGACTTACTTATTGACAGGGATCTCCAGCTTCATCGGCGGCAACAATCTCAGTTTCCTCAAGCGCAGCATCAATCCACTGCTGCAATACCGGGCACGACAATACATGATTCACATATTGCTGCGCCATATCCCCGAAACTTAGCTGATACGTTTTTAAACGCATCACAACCGGCGCAAACATCGCGTCGGCAATTGAGTACTGACCGAAAAGCCATCCCCCCTGATCGGCAAAACGAGTCATCTGCTCCGCAAAAATGGCTTCAATCCGTTTTAGATCCTGCTGCGCAGCATCAGACAAAGTCAGTGAACGCGTTGCACGGATATTCATTGGCGCTTCACTACGCAGTGCCGGAAAACCTGAATGCATTTCTGCCGCCAGCGAACGCGCGTTGGCTTTATCTTTCGGATCCGCTGGCCATGCTTTTCCTGAAAGGTATGTATCATTGATATATTCACAGATCGCGAGCGAATCCCATACGGTGATCTCACCATCGATCAGACAAGGAACTTTCTGTGTCGGGGTCACCGATGCCAAAGCCGTGTAAAACTGTGGCGTATCAAGCGACAGTTGAATTTCATCGAATGAAATGTTTGATTTTGCTAATAAAATCCATGGTCTGAGCGACCAAGTCGAATAATTTTTATTACCAATATATAGCTTCATTGAGGGACTCCGGGATTCGCAAGGTGGGGAATTCAATACAGGTGAGAGAATCATCAGCCTGAGTGCTGAACACTCAGGCTGAATCGCATCAATGAAACAACTTATTCAATTTTAAACTCATTGACAATCTCTAATAACTGCTGATTGATGGTAATCAAGCGGCGAGTCGTCTCTGAGGTATTATCACCATTGTCGTTGATGGTATGCATCACTTCACGAATGGCAACCATACTGCGGTTAATATCTTCAGTCACACTACTCTGTTCTTCGGCTGACGTTGCAATTTGAATCGACAAGTCGTTAATTTCATTGACTGACGACGTCACTCTATCTAATGAAGATACCACCACGGCTGTCGATTCTTCTGTTGTCCGACAGCTGTTACGAGTCGACTCCATACTAGAAACCACGGTGGCGGTGCCAGCTTTCAAGCGCTCTAACATCTTCACGATATCTTCGGTACTTCGGTGAGTTCGTGACGCCAACGCCCGCACTTCGTCCGCAACGACCGCGAAACCACGCCCTTGATCTCCAGCTCTCGCAGCCTCAATCGCAGCATTCAAAGCCAGCAGGTTGGTCTGTTCTGCAATACCGCCGATTTCACCCAGTAACTTACCGATCTCTTCGGTATGCGTATTCATATCAGCAATGAATTGAGCGGTCTCTTCCACTTCTTCTGCCAATGCACCAACTTGTGCAACGGCCCGTTCTACCACTTCTTTCGAATGCTCAGCTTCACTATTCGTCGCTTCGGTCTGGCTTGCGGTGTTGGCTGCATTCTCTGCAACGACAGACGCTGTCGAACTCATTTCATTCACAGCGGTTACCGTCAATTCAATTTCCTGACTATGTGACTGAAGCAATTTACTATTCGAATCTGTTTGCTGTTCAAGCTGGGCAATTTCCTGACTAATCGTTTCCGTCGATTCCCTCACTTGTCGCATCATGTTCTGTAAATTTTCGATAAACTGATTGATGCCATCCGCAATCATGCCCAGTTCATCTTTTGAATCCACCTTCAAACGATGGGTCAGATCACCATTGCCATTCGCCAAATCACCAATCAAGTTTCTTAACAAGAGAATGGGTTTGAAGACCCAGTTGATCAGCAATATGGCAATCGGAATCAGGATAATGGCCGCAATCACCAACGCAATTGTAATGCTGCCATTCAGCGTATCTGTATCATTCTGAATATAGTCGTTATCGATGTATCCGGTAAGTGTCCACTCTTTTCCGGCAACATTGATCTTCGCAGTCAATGGCGTCAGATCATGCCCCTCGACTTCATTGGAAAAAATCAGGGTTTGCTTATCATCCATCAATTCAAGATAGCTGCCATCAACAGACATTGAACTCAATAGGTCACCGACAGAAGAGAGATCGATGTAGAAAATATTGCCGGAATCTTTATTCTCAGGCACGGTAATCGTAATCGTTGGTTTTCCATCATCGATAAAGACATCACTGATGGTCAGCTCACCATTAGCCTGTTTAAAAATATCCATATATGGCTGAGCTTCTTTCGGATCTTTAATCGCCCCATCTCGATTGATGGTCATCCCAAAGGCGACTTTAATAGCATCTTTGAAGCCGGTTTTTTCTATCGCCTGTTTGACTTCGTAAAAACTGAATTTCGTTGACTGGGCCAGAACGATATTATCTTTCAGTTTCCCTTCCACCACAGAACGAATCGAATCAATCTGTGTCCGGATGACTTGACTATCATTTTGATGTATATAGCGACTGATATAAAAATTAGCGCTAGTATAAGCTGTGAATATCGTTACACAGATAATGGCAACAACGATGGCAAGCAATTTAGTCTTAAATGATACCTTTTTCATACTATATCCATGACCCTTTCTCAATTTGTAGCCGGCGACGAGTGCTACATTCCATAATGTGGTATGCAAATAAAAATCGTTCCACTTAAATCATAACAGATAGATATATCAGAAAAATGTCATATCCGACATTTTCAGATATCATGTCACGTATATCGACAGATGGAACATATTCTGTAATTAAATTGTGCCCATTCGCAAAAACTAACAAATCATACCATTAAAAACGCTGGCTGTTATTTGCTAGGTTTTTAGCTCAAAACACCATTTTAAAAATTTTGAGAACATTCTTGGCAATTTGCAGCTAAAAGTGAATATAAATCACTTTAAACCCCCTGTATTTGGGATCCCCCTCATTCTTTTCAGCTTACTGTTGTTGTAACAGAACCATTGATATGCAATAAGGTCGCAACAAATTAGGGGAGAGTCCAAGACTCTCCCCTAAACAAAGTTCTCATATTCCATCGGCTGTATTACGACCCATGGCTCCTGCGGAAGACTACACTTTAAATTTACTCACCAAGTCAGAGAGTCGCGACGAAATATCGGCAACCACATTACCGGTATCGGCCACGCGCTGATGGACACTCGTGGCTTTATCAGACAGCTCTTTCAGCTCAAGGATGCCTTGATTAACATCGACAATCACCGAACTTTGCTCTTCTGTCGCCGCAGCAATCTGAATGTTCATATCTTGGACCGTGGAAATCAGGTCACGGATATCCTGAAATGCATGTCTCATTTCGTCTGCCATTCCCACCGATTCAGCGACAGCTTCTTCTCCACCTTGAATCGCAGTCTGGGTTTCATTGACGCCTTTAACAAGGCCGGAAATCATCTCCTGAATATCTTCGGTTGAAGACTGTGTCCGTTGTGCCAACGTTCTCACTTCATCGGCCACAACCGCAAAACCGCGCCCTTGCTCACCAGCTCGTGCTGCTTCAATTGCAGCGTTCAATGCCAGTAAATTGGTTTGGTCAGCGATACCACGGATCACATCCAGGACTGAAGTAATATTGTCGGAATCTGCGGCAAGTGATGACATCTTCCGGCTGGCTTCTTGAAAACTCACCGACAGTTTATCGTTCAATGTTACGTTTTTATCAACCAACGTCATCCCATTACTTGCCGAACGACTCGCCTCATCACTTTTAGAAGACGTATGCTGCGCATTGGTTGTAATTTCTTGAATTGCAATATTAATTTGTTCAAATGCTTGAAACAGTAATTCCAGCCGCTGTTGTTGATTATGACCAATCACTTCTGTTTTATTCGCAACGTCCTGAAGATGACTCGTATCCGCACCTAGTTTTTCAACCCCATCAATCACACTTTTTACCAGTTGTTGGAGCTGTTCCAGCAAGTTATTGACACTACCTGACAAATCACCTAATTCAGTTTTTGTCTTCACCGCCAAACGGCTCACCAGATCGCCATCCCCTTGGGTCAAATCATCGATCTTATCTTTCACGGAATAAATCGCAGACGTAATCGCTTTTGGAATAAAAAATACCAGTATCAAACCAATCACCACTGAGATAAGGGAAGTCATCATATTCCATAAAATTCGCTGCCCGATAAGGTGATTCGACTGTCCATAGAGTTCATTACCTAGCTTATCGACCAGTTCTCCGGCTTTATCATACTCGTGACGCAGTGTCCCAAAATACTGCTCAGACTCGATAAATTGTTTGTAGGCTTGCGTTTTATCACCTTGTTCTATCAGCGAAAATACCCGATCAGCCTGCTCCTTCCAATCTTGAAAAACACGGTCAAAATTATCGAACTGCGTGACAATTTGTTGACGACCTGCCATATATTTCAAATAGTTTTGCATGCGATCGTAAGCCTGCTGGGCATTTTCCTGATAATCGTCCAGCGCCCCCTTCAATGTTTTCTCGTCTGTGGTCAACAATGCATCTTGTTGCCCCTTGAGTGCCTGATACAAATCTCGATCAGCATTGAGTACATCCCGTTGAGCCTTCCTCAGCGGCTCAGCAAATAGTTGGATATTACGTTCTAGTAGGTTCAGTGAATTCCGGTTTTGTAATCCGGAGAAAACAATGATTGCAGTTAAAAAGGCCAAAGACAGACCGAGCTGCATACGGATGGTAAAATTACTAAACATCATGGCATCCTAAAATTAATATGCATTAGCTTCTGCGAGACTTCTTATTATTCGAATAATAAAACAGACCTAACGCAATAAAATGAATATGACCAACACGACGTTTAATATTTCATTTGCAGTGGATATACATCTAGAGTCTAGCAATAGAATACTCAGTAAGAGAGACCGACATACAATAATGTAATCAAAAAGATATTAATGTAAGAAATATGTTACTTGAGTCAATAAAGATGATGTAACACAAATATGACATCAAAGCATAACGCTAGCCCATGTCACGATAGTCCTCTGGTTCGCCTGTTCCGTTAATCCTGTAACCATCGAATCGCTTCATCATGATCATCGAAATAACGGATCTCTCCGGAGATAAACCAACTCCCGACTTTTGCAGCAAGGGCTTGCCATTCCTGATGGCCATAGAGCGCCACTTTATTAAAGTCAGCACCATGTTGCAGACCCAGTTTGAAATCATCCCATGCAGCCCGAAGATCCCACCCTTCCAGCTCAGAGGCATCAAAAAACACATCGACTTTCGGTGTGTTAACCTTCACCAGTGCCGCATCCAAAAGAGGTGTGATCATCTCGTAGTCGTGATGAGTTAACGTCCCGACGGCTTTAATCGATACAAAAAATTCGTGATCGACCCGTTCAAGACCAATAGTGAGACCATGTTTTTTATACGCCATCCTAACCTCCAACAAATATCTTGAGATATCATTACAGAGTCACTATCCAATCATATTATCATTTAAGCATATGACACCCGGTAAAAAGGCACTTGGATCCATCCCACAAACTGAGCATAAATGAACCATTCAGTTAAAGCACGGCAGAAAGTGGGGGCGCTTTTCCGTGTTTGATTCATGGTTGTTATCTGCTTTTATTTGGTGATAATTTATAGTTTCCCATTCACCGAGTAACAAAGTCAGTTCCTATGACCAGTATTAAAACCCGCTGCCCATCATGCCACGCGATGAATCGCGTTCCCATCGAGCGTATTTCTGAGTCCTCTGTATGCGGCAAGTGTAAACATTTCCTCCTTGACGGCTTACCTGTTGAAGGAACAGTCGATAATTTTCAATCTATTTTGAACAGCGACATCCCTGTGGTCGTTGATTTTTGGGCACCATGGTGTAACCCGTGTGTCGGATTTGCGCCAGTGTTTGAACAAACGGCACAAGAGCGTGTACAGAGCGTTCGGTTTATCAAGGTCGATACTGAAGCTCAACAAACCTTGGCTGCACAATTTCAGATTCGCAGTATTCCAACAGTGATGGTTTTTCATCGAGGGCAACGGCTCAATATGATTAATGGTGCACTGCCTTATTCGCAATTTAATGCATGGCTGGATGAGTCGCTGAAAGGTGTGTAGCAAGGTCGGTTTTCTTCGGACAAAATAAGACAGGCACGCTTAGCGTGCCTGTCCTCGTTAAATATCATTCAAAGCGTTATACCAGCACTAATTCGACTCTGATATTACCGCGTGTGGCATTTGAGTATGGGCACACTTGGTGAGCTTTTTCCAGCAACGTCTGTGCGACACTGCGATCAAGTTCCGGCAGGGAAACATGCAGCTCGACATCAAGTGCAAAACCAACACCTGCCGCGTTCTGACCAATACTGACTTTTGCCGTCACATCCAGATCTTCAGATAATTTAATCTTGTTCTGCATTGCAACAAACTTCAGCGCGCCGATAAAACATGCTGAATAACCCGCGGCGAAAAGCTGCTCTGGGTTTGTCCCTTCACCACCAGCACCGCCCAATGCTTTGGGAGTACTCAAATTCAGTTGTAATTTATTATCATCAGAAACGGATTTTCCATCACGTCCACCCGTGGTTGTTACTTGTGCTGTATATAAAAGTTCCATAAACCATCTCCAATTAGTTATTGCGATAACTATTTATTTTAAAAAAAACCCAAAGCTTTTCTCTTTGATGAACATATATTATTGCAATAATAATTATCGCGCAATGTTTTTTTTGACATCCATTTACGACGGCTGATTCTTGAGTAAGTTATCTCTCAACATAATGATTTTTTCTTTCATATCAAGCAACTCTCGACTGGGTATACCACAGGACTCAAGCAAGCACTGACTAATTTTTACCGCTTCCTCTTTGAGCTGCTGCCCTTTCGGTGTCAGGCGGACATCCAATGAACGTTCGTCATGTAGCTGTCGCGTACGATTCACCAACCCCTCTTGCTCCATCCGCTTAATCACCGGTGTTAGCGCACCGGATTTCTGTCCTAATCGCTCACCAATATCTTTAAGACCGATACCATCTTGCTCCCAGAGAATCAATAACACGAGGTATTGCGGATACGTAAGCCCCAAAGGCTCAAGTAACGGTTTATACATCTGCGTCATCGCCAAAGAGGTTGAATAAAGAGCAAAACATAGTTGGTTATCTAGCAATAGAGCATTATTATCGGCCATTCTTTCTACTTCTTTTTTCAGATCTGCTTCTATCAGACGTTGGTGGCATCATTACCGATTTAACGACTGAGGTTATATGTTCAGTGGGCGACCAATCGTGAAGCACGCCGTTGTTGAGGATAAGTCATTCATCAATATTCAATCTTTTCAAAATGATATTGATGATAAACGTCCAGCACGTATCGGTTCATCAGAATCCAGTGATCGCGAGAGTCAATTACTCTTCCGCGGTTGCCTCATGGATAGCTTCTTTAGTTGAGTGATAAACTTCACTCGATTTTTGTTTGGTTGTGTCCCATATTTCAGAAGAGTCTTCTTTCACACCGTTCCAAGTCGAAGAACAAGCACTCAAAAACAAAACCAATATCGCAATCAGTCCATATTTCATTAATACTCTCCTATTGATTGGACGAGCATTGCACGACCTCACGCTCGTCTTCTGCCCTCTCCCTGTCTGTAACGAAGGAACCGTCGGTCCCCCAAGCACATTGTGACAGGAAGAAATATGATGTAATAACATAATGTCGTTTGTGTAATGCAAATGTCAAAATCATCATCAACTGCGGAAGGAACATCTCATAATCGAGTATAACAATAACATAATCTTCGGATTTCAGCGCTCACACCCACAATGCAAAATTAAAGAAATAGCAGATAAAATGAGGGCTTCCTGTCGGTGGAAGCCCTTGATGATATTAATTTTCGGCTGGATTTTCGCTGAGCGGGATGTTTTGTAAACCATCTGCCTCATCTTCAAATGCTTTGAGACGCTTATAAATGGACAATAATTCAACAATTGTCGTCCAGGAGTTAACCAGATACTGAAAAGAGCCTTCAACCTGTCCGAATGCATTGATAATTCGCTGCATGACACCCAGAGTAAAAGCACCTGCGACAATCGACGGCCCCAACGCAATGATTGGGATAAATGTGCCTACTTGTAAGTAGCCGTAACGGACAATATTAAAGTAGACATAATGTTTATAAAGACGGAAATAATTATGCCGAACATCACTGAATAATTCTTTTAAGGTTTGCGGTTCAGCACGGTGATCGTGGTCTTCACCATAGACCAATTCTTTTCTGTAAGCCGCTTCAACACGTTGATTCTTAAATTCTAATCCCGGCAATTTAACCCCGGCAACAGCCAGTAATGCAGTGCCGATAATCGACCAGATAATGGCCACGAAGACCAACCCCTGAGATACATCGCCGATTAATGGTAATGTTTTCACATAACCGGAGAGTCCCCATAAGATTGGCAGAAAAGCAATCAAGGTCATCACCGCATTTAATAAGCTGACGCCTAAACTTTCCATGATCGAAGCGAAACGCATCGTATCTTCCTGAATCCGCTGTGATGCCCCCTCAATATGGCGAACCTGTTGCCAACGGGCAGTATAATAATCCGTCATTGCGGTACGCCACCGAAACACATAATGGCTGATAAAGAAGTTATTACAAACTGCAACCATAATGGCAATGAACAGAATCACAGCCACCGTTGTCAGTTCACCATAAAACTTACCGAGGCTAATACTATTGGGATTCGTTAATGCCTTCTGAATCAGGTTATAAAAATTACCATACCATTCATTGAGCATCACACTGACTTCGACCTGAAACCAAGTAATAAAGACGATCAAACCAGAACCGGCGACAGACCAGCGAGCCCATTTTTGTCCGCCGTATTTTAACCAAACACCAATAAACAAGGCATAGCAGACAAACATATACTGGTATAACCAAACATCGGTCGCTCTCTCTTGCGCTTGTTGAAAAGCGCTCTGCGCCGCAGGTGCGACATCCACCAAAAGCGGCTGTGGAAACGCCATCCCAACCAGATAGCCGAGGCTAAGGTCAGCACCGAGTTCACGTCCGCCGGCATACCAGCAAATCACACAAAACAGTGCCCAAAGAACAAAACTGAGAAAAAATAATTTAGGTCTCGGAAAGAAAGAATCAAACACTATATCAATCTCTTATTAATTTTACTGACAGTTATCGTGCCGATGTACAACATCGTAAGTCACGGTACCAATGAATCACAGCGTTACGATTCCGCAGTGACATGCAATCATCTATCTCAATCACAGTTCCCTATTGCCAAAGACTCAGGTAAACATTGCACACAAAAAGCAGCCTTCGACTCCCCCTTTGCTTGATGCGAACTATCGATCCTGCTCTGCGCCAAATGAAGCATCTGAGGAACCGTTCGTTAAGACCGACGAATAGTTAAGACCAACGGAATGCATGAAAATTCCCCCATGTATGCCGATTGATGTTAACAGGAATGAAAACATGCTCAGCGCCATGGCAACCGATGGTTATACGGCTGCGCTAAAATTGACAGCACCGATCGGTGATCGCGTAGAACTTTACGCCAGGGCGGTCAGCTTTGGTACAGATATATTAGGTGTGAGTGGTGACGAAGATGACGTTATTGACACGATGGAGTGATGAACACGAGTTGATTCACGCATTAACTGAACTGAAATCAACATCATCTTGACGTATGGCATAACCAACGTAAACCACACAGGATGATCACGGAAATGGCAGAAAACAAAGGGAAGATATTGGATGGTAGGTAACATTCATTCGGTGGACGCATCCGACATTATCGGAACAAAGCCACCGAATTCAAAACAACAAGCGTCACAATCAGAATGGATCTTATCGTAATAATCAATTAACCCAAGTTAAAGCAAGCATAAAGGTAATGACGGCTGTCACACCAAACATCGCGAAGATGCCTGCAAGTTCTTTAGCTGTATTGGCAACTGACTCGCTCATTTTTGTTTTAGGAACAGTAATATTAATTTGTGAAGAAAGCATTGAACTCATGACTCGGCTCCTACCGTTATTTTATTTCACAACCAAGCGTTGTTTAGTGCAAATTATCATCAATTTTGTGACTCGAGTCAACATTGTTAGTAATTAAATTACGATAAATTTGTAATTATCAATACACATTCATAAAAACTTGATGTGTTTCAAATAAATAAACCATGCCTGTCGTTGAGTAACCGTACCGCGAGCGATATAAATGAGGGTAAGCCGCAGACACACAGACTGCGGCTTTTTCGAAATGATGCTGTAGAAACAAGCGACGACGGCAACCTTAGCCGATGAGACGTTCTCCATTCACTGCTTGTTCATGAAACGCATCTTCATTCAACACAATAGTTTGGGCGCGCTTGAAGAAATTAAAATCCGTTGCAGTAGCGCTGGTGTAAGCCCCCATCATACAACCGACAATGAGGTCACCATTCTCCAGCCGAGGCAACATAATGTCTTCAGCGATGACATCAATGCTGTCACAAGTAGGCCCGGCCAAAACACTCGGCAACAAATCACCACCTTCTTTCAACGTCACCAACGGATACTGTGCATCATCGAACATCAACCCACTGAAAGAACCGTAGATACCATCATCAAGGTAGTACCACATTTGACCTTCCCTTTCTGCCTGCCCCATAACGGAGGCAACACTCATGACAGCCTGCGCCACGATAAAACGTCCGGGCTCAGCCAGAACCTGAATCGTTTCCGGTAACTCGTTCAACGCTGCATGAATCGGCATACAAAATTGCTCAATCAGCATCACCTGTTTTGTATAACTGACAGGGAAACCACCACCGATATCCAATGTGCTCAGCGCAGGTAATCCGCGCGCAACAACCTCTTCCATCACGGTTTTACACGCCCGGATCGCATCAACATACTTTTGTGGGTCAACCGTCTGAGAACCAACATGGAAAGAGAGACCTTTAATCCGAATATTCCATGCCCGGGCCGTTTCAATGATGGTCAGAGCCTGCTCGGGAGAACAACCGAATTTCTTCGATAGATCCGCAAAGGCTTCTGCGTTCCGAAAACTCAAACGTACCAGCAATTCCACCTCATCCTTATAAGGTTTGAACTTTGCCAACTCATTCAGGTTATCTACCACAAAGACAGAACAGCCATATGCTAATGCATCACGAATATCCGCATCACGTTTGATCGGATGAGTATGGATAGTGCGTTCAGCAGGCACACCTTCTTGGGCTACCAGTTCAACTTCACCACTGGTAGCCAGATCAAAGCTTGCCCCTTCGTCGAGCAAAGTTCTGACGACGACCGGATGCGGCAGTGGTTTCAATGCAAAATGAAGTGTGACATTCGGTAAAGCATGATTCAGTGCGCGATATTGCTGACGAATTGTCTCGCAATCTAACATCAGTAGTGGCGCACCGAATTGTGACACGGACGATTCAATTAAACGAACGTCATCAACAGAAAGCGCTCTAGCAGCAAAAGATTGAAAATTTAATACAGAATGGGCGTGAGCCATCGCAAACCTCCGGGGGCAAACACTTTTCATCGGACTGTTTTTTATGAAAAGTGGAGCGTCAATAAAAGCGTCGATACGCTATCAAAGTCACTCTTGGATAGTTGCTCTATCGCCTTGCCACATAGGTGTGATGTACTCGGATTGGCTATCATCAAGAAGCCGACAGATAGTAAGTTCATGTGGGGACAGACGCAATAAAAAATAGCCCTGCAATAGTCAAAAATTTTTTATGGTCAAGATAGTGTTTATTAATAGAACTTGCAGTTGTGTTTAAAATCACAATTTTATATTTTCCAAAAATTTAATATTAACAACCAACACAACAAACAATTTTGTTAATCTAATCCTGTCACTAATGCACTAGTAGTAAATTTGTAAATAAAAAAACATTATAATTAACCATCCGTAAAATTCGATTTAAAAAATAATTTAAACAGATCAATAATCCCATCCAAAAATGAAATAAAAAATAATAAAATCAATTATATATAAAAATAAATTCAAGAATAACATTCCAATAATTATTAATAACCAAATAGATATGTATTTATTTAATTATCATTAATAATAAAACTAACCATTCTAGTTTTATTTCAGACTTTACACATTTACATAAATGAAACATAATTCAAAAAATGATAACAAATGCATTTTCAAATAATGTTTAAAGTAAGAATAGACTTGCTTTAAACATGCTGCGACGAATGATTGATATCCTCCGAGTCGTAACAATATCGATGATTCATGAACTATGAAATAAAATGGAGTTTATCCGATGAATAAGGCAACAAATTTATTGTTGAGTGCAATTGTAGGAAGTATGTCATCTCTGGCTTATGCTCACTCTTTGGATGTCACCGTTACCCCTTTAAATCAATCTTATGGTGAAGGTAGTGATGTTAAAGTTGAACTAAGCATTACGAACAATGGGCAGGATGATATCGATGTACTCGATTGGTATCTCATCAATCACAGCAAACTTCAGAAAAATGCTTTCACCGTCACAGTCGATGGAGAAGCCGTCACCTATACAGGCCCAATCGTTAAACGCCCCGCCCCAACAGCTAAAGATTATATGACCTTGTCTGCCGGACAGACGGTTACCCAAACGGTCGATCTGTCTGCTTTCTATGACATGACTCGTGAAGGAACCTATAGCGTTCAGTTTAATGTCACCGCGATGGATTTAATTAAGTCTGAAACGCAATCGAAACTGCAAGCCGAAGATCAAGTTCAGACACTCAGCTCAAATGATGTCAGTTTCTGGGTTGAGGGCGTTCACCCAAAGGTCGCGACCATCAATGAGTCAGAACTCAATGTCGCTGAATTGAGAGGCGGAATCAGCTATCTCGGCAATTGCTCAAATAGCCAGAAAAGTCAAATCAGTTCAGCCGTGAGCGCAGCACGCAGCATGTCCGGTTCAGCGTATAACTACTATCAGTCCGGTTCAGTAACGTCTCGCTATACCACTTGGTTTGGTTCTTATTCAAGTGGTCGTTACAATACCGTCAAAGGACATTTCCAAAAGATCACCGACGCACTGCAAAACAAAACGGTTACCGCTGATTGTTATTGTGAGGGCAGTCTTTCCAATGCATATGCTTACGTTTATCCGAATCAACCCTACCGTATCCACTTATGCAATGCCTTTTGGTCAGCTCCGACGACAGGCACCGACTCAAAAGCCGGTACTCTGATTCATGAAATGAGCCATTTCACGGTCAATGGTGGTACGGACGATATTGCTTACGGACAATATAATGCACGTCGTCTGGCCCAATCATCACCAAATCAGGCCGTCAATAACGCAGATTCTCATGAATACTTTGCGGAGAATAACCCTCAGTTATAATGGGTCTCTTGTTCCAGCCGAAACACCACGATCCGGTGCTTCGGCTGATTATCAAACGCTGAATACATGGCTTCACCATCATATTCATCCCTGTCCGCCGTTATACAACAAATTTTCAAGATTGCTGCTTCAATGGTTTCACAAGACGATCCAATCCCTCAACTTTCAAAGTCAAACAGAGTTGCATCAATTCCCCAAGTTCTCCCTGAGGAAACTCGCCTTTGTTTTGAAACCACAATAAGTACTCTTCCGGTAAATCAATTAATACGCGACCGGCATAACGGCCAAACGGCATTTTCATCGTTGCCAGTTTCAGCAAACTTTCTTTTTGTAGCATAGCGGATGTCTTTATCTGTTGAAGTTATGGGTATTCTAATCGATTCTACATCCCCTTTTCTCTTCATTATTCACATCAACATATATACTCTCTAACGCAGTCTCTGAGTTCAGTGGTTCTCGCTGAAACTGCATCTTGAGGTCATTTGGGTATATTAGTGGTTGCTCACCGAATCTGATGTAAACATCCAACGAAACTGAGGCATATAATCTAAGTTTTCTTGAACGGTCTCTTGCAGGGCTTCATCTAAGATCGTACCGGTATTCACAATAGGATTGAGGATGAGTCCTCGTTTCGCAGCAACCAAATCACCTTCCACTGCGGCTTCAACCGTGAGAGTTTCAAACGTTTTCATCAATTGAATCAGACGTAATGTATCCTCCGGAAATGGTTCAACATTCAAGGGGAGCGGGCCACTTTTAGTAATGACAGAACTCACTTCTACAGCGCAATCATCCGGTAAACCACTAATCGCACCATGATTGCGTGTATTGACATGCATGACTGTTCGCTTGTCATTGTAAATGGAAGCCATCAGCTCACATGCAGCGTCTGAATAATATTGACCGCCACGCTGTTCCAATTCTTTGGGTTTCTCTGCCAAATCCGGATTCTTATAAATATCAAACAAGCGTTTTTCCATGGCTTTGACCACTTCACCACGTGTCCCCTCACCATCAGCTTCTGCTTGTTCTTGCTTCATGATGTCGTCACTGATGTAGTAATAACGCAAATAACCACAAGGGATCATGCCCATATCTTTCAATAGATCTTTAGGCCAATCAAATGGCGGGATATTTGACGGAACTAACGGATCATTCCCGTTTAAAATTTCATCCATTACCATATTTAATTTGTCCGTTCCTTGATGCAATATTTTACGCACCCAAATCATATGGTTGAGACCAGCGACTTGCATAATAAACTCGCCTTCACCGGCACCAATTAGTTGTGCAATACCTTTCTCCATAATGACAGGGACATTACATAAACCGATGGCTTTAATATTGGTATATTTCAATACAGCTTCTGTGACCATGCCTGATGGATTGGTGAAATTCAGTAACCATGCATCGGGACAAAGTTCTTCCATCTCTTTACAGATTTCTAAAGTAATTGGAATTGTCCGACATGCATTCGCAAAACCACCGAGGCCATTGGTTTCTTGCCCGATCATGCCGTACTTTAAAGAAATTCGTTCATCACGAATTCGACCATCAAGGCAACCTGCTCTAAATTGTGAACAGACAAAATCTGCATTTTCCAACGCAAGACGACGATCAAGTGTGACTTTCACGTCGATATTGACTCCCTTACGTTTAATCATGCGTTGCGCTAATTCAGCAATAATTTTTACTTTCTCTTTGCCGTCTTCGATGTCAACCAGCCATAGTTCAGCAACTGGCAGTTCATGATAACGATGCAGCAGACCTTCGATTAATTCTGGTGTATAACTTGAACCGCCACCAATCACGACAACTTTTAATTTGTTATTCATTTTGCAATACTCTCCCGTGTGTCTTTCTTGTGCTCATTGCACCTGACAACCCCAACAGCGACAAACGAAATCGCGATATTTATGAATTAATATTTCTAATGCATAGGGCAATTCATATACATGGCAAACAAGCAAAATATCTTAGCGAACCTTTATACTTTCAGCGTTGTGGCAAAGTTTTTAAGTTTCACACTTGCCGCTGAAGAATTGTGCCTGACTCAGGGAGCCGTCAGCCAAAGAATTAAAAAGCTTGAAGCAGATCTTGGTTTCACACTTTTTGTTCGTCTCACAAGAAAACTCGAGCTGACTGAAGATGGTCAGCGGATGCTCAGAACCCTGACCTCCTCCCTGTCACATATCTTCACCGAAGTTGACGATATTCGTTTCAATGAATTAAGGGGAGAATTGTATATTGGGATCGCACCGACATTTGCTCATCTATGGTTAGTCCCTAAAATGGCTGAATTTCAACGTTTATATCCTTATCTGGATGTAAAGATGCGGGTCAAGGCAAGTAAACTGGACTTTCATCATCAACCGGTTGATATCGCAATCTATTATGGTAATGAAACCCATCCTGATTTTTATCACATCCGGCTATTTGATGAATACTTGGTTCCTGTATGTACCCCGGAATATGCTCAACGTCTGAATTTATATGAAAGTGAAGCGCGCCTGAAAGAAGCGACGTTTCTGCATTGCACAGAGTCGTTAGAATTTTTATCGCCCTTAAGTGAATGGCAGCATTGGTTAAATGCGACGGGCAGAAGCGCCAGTATTTTAAAACATAAGTATGTATTTAATCATGAAGAACTAACGATGGTTGCCGCTCGAAATTCAATGGGTATTGCCTTAGGTCGCTACCATACCATTCAATCGTACCTTGAAAGTGGTGCCTTGGTTTCACTATTTGAACGGGTTCCCTCAGGGTACGGTTATGATTTAATTTGTCCGAAAGGCCATGAAACACGGCCTAAATTACAGGCTTTTTTAAATTGGATCAAAAAATATATTGAATGTTATCACACTGATAATAATTAAGATTTTCACTCATAATAAACAAATGATGCGACTGACTTGATCATGAACCTTGTCTCTCCCCTGTCCATTATCAGCATTGCATATCCAGTCCATCTCACGACATCGAATTCAAGCGCTGTTTCCATAATTTATCTCAAGTTTGCTTAATCTTCTTGACTTTCAAATTTTTGAGAATAAGTTTCTTTAACATTGCCCATGTTAAATATTTGTTGTAGTAATGTGCGGCTGCATGGGCGTTTTCGAACACTTTCAAGGTTCGGTTATATTCCACAATTGATGAGGACGTCGATATGACAAATAATAAAAGAGAGCTCACACTACGTTTTCTGGCTGAGCCCAGCGATGTAAATTTCGGCGGTAAAGTTCACGGGGGTGCAGTGATGAAGTGGATCGACTTAGCCGCTTATGCCTGCTCTGCGGCTTGGAGTGGGAAATACTGCATTACAGCTTATGCTGGCGGTATCCGGTTTGTTGCCCCGATTTTGGTCGGTAACCTCGTCGAAGTAACCGCCAAAATCGTCTACACGGGGCGAACATCCATGCATGTCGCAATCGACGTTCAGGCGAGTGACCCGAAGTTGCAAGAAAATCGACTGACCACACACTGTATTGTGATTATGGTTGCGGTCGATGAACATGGAAAACCAAGCGCGGTACCGGAGTGGATCCCATCTACCCCTGAAGATATTGCGCTCAGAGAATCAGCAATTCGTTTAATGAATATGCGTCAAGAAATCGGTGAAGAAATGGAAGCCCATGTTCAATATCTGAAATAATCCTCAACCCTCACAGGCCGAAAATCTTCTGGTCTGTGATTCTTTCCTTTACTTCCTTTAGGCACAAAAACATCGCGGTAGCTCCGATGTTTATTTCACTCACCAATCTACCTTCAGCCTGCTGCATCTTGCGGTTTTCTGAGAGTTTCAGATATCAGTTTCGGGTGTCTGTCCCCTCAACTCCATTGTGGGTTTCGGTGTCAGTCCTCTCAACGCCCCGGACGCTGCGAGCTTTCTGGTGCCTGTCCTTTCAACGTGCTATGTTATACGAGTGTCTGATTCATATCGGCAGACATACCCTATGAAAATACTTAACGCAAGATTAACTTCGGATCATTCCATGAAAAGTGAACTTCACCTGCGGGCATTGGAACGTCAGGATCTCCGTTTTATTCATAATCTTAATAATAATAGAAATATCATGTCATATTGGTTTGAAGAACCGTATGAATCCTTTGATGAACTTGAAGAGTTGTATAACAAACATATTCACGACAATGCAGAAAGACGTTTTGTCGTAGAAAATGAGAATAAACAGCTGATTGGTCTGGTTGAGTTAATTGAAATCAACTACATCCACAGAAGCGCTGAGTTTCAGATCATTATTACCCCTGAATATCAGGGAAGAGGTTATGCCTTAGATCTCATCAACAAAGCATTGGATTACTCATTTACCATTCTCAATCTGCACAAAATTTACCTACACGTTGCTATCAACAATGAAGTGGCGATTTATCTGTATCGTAAAGCCGGTTTTATTGAAGAAGGGCATCTGATTGAAGAGTTCTTTATTAATGGACGCTATCAGGATGTCAAACGGATGTATATTTTACAACATGACTATCTGAGCAAGACCAAAGCACTCTCAGATTTGTCAGAATAACCAATTATCGACGGATTCGGTGAAAACGCCATATGTTTAGAGTCGTGTATGCGTGGTGAGCGCCAAGCAAGAAAATAGACGAGTTGGAAAATGTATGGCGTTCGGCAACGGATAACATTCACCATTTTGTGACAGATACACACCGTATTTGCGACGTATCCCGATAATTAACAGGTGTTGTCGCCCGAATCAGGTGGTGTGACTCAATAACCCGTCATCAGTCAACTACTGATGAGAGGAAGAACGAAAACGCCCACTCACGTCCGGTACAACACTTTAATCACGTGCCAGCCAAATTTGGTTTTGACAATCTGAGGTTTGAGCACTTCCCCACGGAAACAAGCTTTGTCAAATGCGGGCACCATTTGCCCCTGACGAAACTCCCCCAAATCCCCCCCTTTCTTGCCGGAAGGACACAAAGAGTACTTTCGAGCAAGCGTTTGAAATTTAGCACCTTTTTTAAGCTGCTGTAGAATGTCTTCAGCCTGGTTCTGATGTTTCACCAAAATATGCAACGCTGCTGCTGTTCTTGCCATTGAATCGCCTCCTCGTTCAAAGGACGCGAAGTGTAGCGGACTTCATCAATGAAGTCACGATCCACACCCAATCACCAATCTTATTACCTTACAGTTTCTGATGGAACTCTTCGATCGCACCCACGACTTTTTTCGCCCCATCCTGAATATCAGCCATCACAATACCGGCATCATTCGAAAGCTGTAGACCATCTTTCGCTCTCAGTTGACCATTTTCAATCAGCCCAACCGCGTTTTCTGTCAATTTTTGGTTCTTTGATACCACGTCCACGATTTCAGAAGTGGTTTTACTGGTGCGTAAGGCAAGCTCTCTGACTTCATCGGCGACGACAGCAAAACCACGCCCCTGATCACCGGCTCTGGCCGCCTCAATGGCGGCATTCAAAGCAAGTAAGTTGGTTTGATCGGCAATCCCGCTGATGTTGCCAACCAGATCACTGACCTTCTTAGAAAGCTCATCCAGCTCCTTAATCCCTTGACAGGCATGAATCATCTGTTGTTCAAGTTCTTCCATGGTCTGAATCGTATCCTGAATGACAACCTGTGCTTTTGCAGCCTGAGTATCGGTTAACCGTGATGTTTCGTAGGCAATGTTTGCAGCTTCAGAAATGGCCCTTTCCCGATTCATCTGTTCGGTGATCACAGAAGCAAATTTAACAACTTTATAGAGTTCGCCATGGTTGTTGTGAATCGGATTATAAGATGCTTCCAACCACACGATATTGCCATATTTATCAACTCGCTTAAATCGATCCGAGATAAAATTACCCCTCTTCAACTCACGCCAAAATTCTTCATATTCAGGAGCGTTATAGATCTCCGGTTCACAAAAAAGACGGTGGTGCTTACCGACAATTTCTTCTTTTTTATAACTCGTTGCGCGAAGAAAATTATCATTTGCTGTCAGGACACGCCCGTCGAGATCAAACTCAATCACAGCCGTCGAACGCAGCAACGCTGCAATCATATCTTCATGTTCTCTTGAAGCGCGGATGGTTTGGGTAAGTTCAGACGCATAAAGTAAAAAATATTGCAATTGCTTATCAATATCGTAAATCGGCTGCAAAATCGCCCGTAACCATGATTCTTCACCGTCCCCTTTCAGCAGTTGCAGTGCACCATTCCAGTGTTTACCTTCATTCAGTGCATGATTTAATCGTTGGTAATGCCCAGTTGAACGCTCTTTCTGTGGCACCATGTCGGTGAGCTTACATCCTTCTACATTTTGTGACTCATATTTCATCTCTTTACAAAAAAGAGAATTCACCGAGCTAACTAAACCTCTCGAGTCCAACTTTATCGTTAACATCTCTTTGTCAAGACTGTCATGCATCTGTTTAATCAAATGAAGATCTTTCTTTAAAGCTTCATTTTCTTTGACAAGGGAACGGTTAAAAAGCATGAAGTACACCTCTTTCTTAATACCAATAGACAGGACTCTTTTTATCATAGTAGACATTTTTCATATCAACATGAGTAATATAGATGTTACAGAGTGTTAACGCAGCAAAAGTCGTCAAGAGATAAGGTGAATACGGGCTGCAATAGATTGATCATCGTCTCCTCTTACGAAGAAATCGGGCATAAAACAGCCGGAACAATCGATAAATTGGCGTTTTGCAGTATGCTTATGAGTAAGCGAGTGAGCTTCGCAATAATACTGGGATGTGATATTCGTTCCAGAAACGAAAATCTAGAGACAACTCAACGTACCAGTCGATTGAAACTCGCATCTTAGTGCAATTTAAGTATATTATTGGCGTAAGTATTTTTTAAGGTAAATCGTCATGGCGAAAACTGTTAGTAAAGCCAATCAATCGCAAGGGATGTTGATGTTTACACTGAACCTGAAACGTCAGCTGTTTGCTATTGGCACCTTAAAGATTCGAGAAATTGTGTCCTATCAACCAATGACACAAATCCCGTATTCTCATCGCAATGTTGTTGGTACAGTCACCATTCGCAATATGACCATTCCAGTGATTGATATGGCTGCGGCTATTGGTTTCCGGCCAATTCCACCGGAGGACTATCAAGATTGTTATTTGATCGTCACCGACTGCCTGCGTACTGTCGTTGCATTTATGGTTCGGTCGATTGAAAAAATTATTGAATGTGACTGGCGCTCGATTGAGTCAGCACCGTCAACTGCCGGACATCACATTTTTGTTACCGGTATCACTCGTTATCAGGATAATATCGTTCAAATGCTGGATGTAGAACTCCTCCTGTCGAAAATATATCCACAATACGAAGCGACCAAAATTCCGATTCTGACGGATGTAGAACGAGAAAGACTCAAGTCCTTTAATATCTTACTCGTTGATGACTCGAGTCTGGCCCGAAAACAGTTAGCCGATGCTTTGGACGGTATCAACATTCCCTATGAAATTTGCAGGAACGGGGCAGAGGGTCTGCAATTAATGCGCAACCGAGCAGAACAAGGCTCCCCGATCGACATTCTGGTCAGCGATATCGAAATGCCGGGTCTTGACGGCTATGAGTTAGCATTCGAAATCCAGAATGATGATACCCTGAACCACGCCTACATTATCCTCCATACCTCACTTTCCAGTGAAATCTGTGTTGATCGCGCCCGTCAGGTCGGTGCCCACCAAGCACTGGAAAAATTTCACGCGACCGAGTTAGTCGAAGCCATGTTAAATGGGGCGACGAAATTACAAGAGCGGGCGTTTAGCAGCTAACGGTTGATACGACTGTTCATGCATTTAAAAAACTCTCGATCAACACATCAACCGCGTATAGATTGCTTGGCAACCGATACGCGGCTATTGATATGTTCTGAGTGATGTGAATGAACGAAGATGAGCGAGCAAAGCGCAATCGCATCAAGCTCTGAGTGAGCCAAGATTGAAACTGATACCCAGCTGATAATCCGCTTCATCTTTAGACTGATATTCTTTGTTTTCGCTGCACATCTGAGGATGCCCCTGTCCATCCGCTTTCACCAAACTGACCCAATGACGAAGGCCTAACGTTGCATGACTTTCTGACGCGACGGAGTTCAAGTGGGTATAAGTTTCCAATTGAATGTCGTCAACCAAAACCAGTTCCGGCATTCCCGTTCCTTTGCCATTCCCCAACGTCACTTCAACGTGACATCCATCGCCATTACGGAACAAAATCGCTTCCGGGCCGTTGCGCTCGCCGAGGTAGGCAACGAAATGTTGCGGATAACGAAGACCGGTATGACGTCCGTCTTCAAAATAAGCCATCAAATGGTGGTAATCGATCACATATTCTGTCACATCACGATGCGATCCTTCATGCAACGGGAAAAGCTGGTCAAGTAACTGCTTCGCCTGTCGTTGTTTTTCTTGTGTCTGTCCTGCCCCCAATGACTCCACGGACATAACCATCTCGGTAATAAACTGACCTGACTGTTGCTCATATGATGAGTCATTTGATCTTAAAGCACGATCAGTCTCTAACGAACTCTGTAACATTGGCATATTCATTCATACATCCTCTTTGTAGCAAACACTCTCCGTTTCACGCTTTCCGTTTCACAAAATCACACCATGCAACACTCTTTTTTGGCTGTATCGTGATTTTGCTTACTTTTTAGACTAATCTATTTTTATACACAATTTCACAACAAAAATTTTACAGTGTGAATTTTACAAATGACCGCATCTAAAAGCTTAATTCGACAATCTCACTTTCTGGGCACCAAAGTCAGAAATTTGAGAAAAAGAAATCATCTGACCATGGAAGATTTATCATCCCGTTGTATTCGCCTGAATCCTGAATATGCCCCCTCTGTGTCTTATCTCTCGATGATTGAACGGGGCAAACGGGTACCGAGCATTGAAATGCTCGCAGTGATCGCTGAAGTCTTTCAAAAAAGCCCACAGTGGTTTCTCGACGATCAACCGGAACAGATCGATATCACCCCGGATAGAGGAAGTCGGGGGGGAATCAACGGGATGGCGCTAGAACCCAGCTTTTTGTTTTCACAAGATATTCTCCAGATTGCGATTCCGGAGATGTTATCTCAAACAGGTATCACCGGTCGTCAGTTCGCCCAATTACTCATTCGGGCACATCAAGAAAGCTTACAAAATCATTTTCCGGATCTGGAGCGCGCAGCAGAAAACATCGGACTCAAAAAACTGAATCTGACGGTTGAGGATCTGACGGATATTGCCAGACATTTGGGGCTCACGATTCACTGGTTTTCACAAGCGCCTCAAGACATTCAAGATGAGTTGGGGATCTGTGCCAAACAGTTAATCACCTCTTATTTTGAATCACCGAACAGGATTTACCTCAATGAGGTGATGAAGCATCATCCGACTCGCCTCAAGTATGATCTCGCGGTATACATCGGCCACAATATTCTTCACAGCAAGGATGGCTGTAAAACCGTTCTCTCTATCGGCCATACCAGTAGCTGGGAAGATATGGCAAATCCTCAAACCAGTTATGAACTCAACTCAAAAGATATCTTACAAGCTTGGCGAGATTTCGAATCCAGCTTTTTTGCCGGTGCACTGCTCTGTCCGAAAGTCCCATTCCGGCAATTGCTGGATCGCAATGGTTATGAAATCAGCGTCCATCAGAAAGTCGGGGTGTCCCCATCCGTTGCCATGCGCAGAATGACCGTGGTTTCCCCTTATCCTTACTGGCATTACTTTGATGCCTATGGAGAAGGAAAGCTCAAAGCCGTCTACCGTGGCAACGGGATTCCACTCCCTTGGGGCAATATGAGGACAGTCAACGATCCCTGTCAACACTGGGCCGTCTTTCGACAACTGAAACATCCACAGTCATCCAGCTCCGCTCAAATTTCACTGCTCAATGTCGGAGATGAACCCAGGATCTACTGTTGTGAATCGCTGAATCTCGTCGATCCTGCGGGGAATAATCGGGTTCTATGTGCCGGCATTGATTTAAATCCGGCGATCAATGCTCAAGGAGGTGATGCCCGGCAAATGGCGATGGAACTGAAAGAATCCTGTGTCAGAAACGGCGGGATGTCAGCGATACCGTCAGCAATTCAGAACGAACTGACGACACTGGCGAAAATACTCAATATCAAGTGGATAGAACGCGGTATCGTCAACGATGCTCGGTTAATCTGCCCCAGAGGCAGTGTCTGTCCCCGGAAGCCGAGCTGCTACAACACTTCACCCGACAATGTTATCGTGACTGACCAATAACACTGTCGGGTAATTGTCGATAATTCTGGGACTCACAGGGGTTCAGGACGCATATTTTTCATCATACATTTCATTATCAGCATGATGAATCATCTCGTTAACGCTCTGCATTTCTGGACTGTAGCGTGTATAACCGACACTAATACCAACCGGGATTGCAAGCTCTCCACAAATCACTGGGGTCACGCCAACCGCATGACGCACTCGATCCATGATTTTCCGTAAGTCTTCCCCTTTTTCGCCACCTTTCAACAAGACTAAAAACTCGTCACCGCCAATACGCGCAGCACAATCGTTGTCCCGAATCGCATTCTCAATCCGTCGGGCACACTCCACCAGTACCTGATCCCCGACATTATGCCCATAGGTATCATTGATCGTTTTGAATTTATTCACATCGATACACAGTAAGGCAAAACCCATAGGTTGCTTCGCTCGTTTTTCTCGCTCGAAATATCGATTCAGTTCACTCATAAAATAACGGCGATTCGGTAGATGAGTCAGTTCATCATAGAGAGAAAGACGATTCGATTTATCGTAAAGACGATAAATCACCAGAAAAGAAGCAATAAGGAATATCAGTAACAGATAACCAATCACACGCACAATATTGGTCTGAAACCAAGGCACTTGGTCAAGAATATTGACGTTGTCTTGTTCTGCGATTGCAATACTCCAGGAGCCATGTGGAAAATAGATCATCTCTTGAGCAAACGCATGTTGAAAGACATCAGGTTCTCCCCAGAACACTGCGCCCTGTTTTCCCGAACTGTCTTTTCCTCGGATTGCAATATCATAGCCGGGTAGAACCTCAGCAACCTTAAGGGACTGAAGCAAGCTATCGATATCAATATCGACACTGATCACCCCCCAATAAAATTGATTATATGGCGGGTCAAGAAAAACCGGACAGCGCGCAATAATGACCTGATCGTCTTTCCCCCGATCCACCGGACCGGCAATAAAAATCTCTTTCAGTTCATGCGCTTGTTTAACCGTTTTCCACTGCTCAGGCATCGTCCTAAAATCCAGCCCGACGACTTTTTTGTTTCCTTTCAACGGATAGACGTACTCAATAATATCATTGGGAGCAAGACTCAGTGATCGAATGTATTTCCCTTGCTCCATAATGCGCAGCGAAACTTTTTCCCAACTCTCTGCAACGGTACTGGCATTCACAGTCGTCAACGTTGACAAACTTTTCGCCACATAAATATCGGCCAGAATCGTCGCTTCCAGCTTAAATCGAATAATGGAAAGTTCCTCTGTTGTCCTACTTTGAATTTCTTGACGCATCACCTCTTGATGACGTTGGAAAATAAACTCAACCAACACCATCAAGATACAGGCAAGTAAGACAAGGAAACCAATCACTGTCCATTTTTTGAACAGAATGTCGCGCATAATGCTCCTCTCTCGTGAGGGACTGGTGTGAATATGTCGTATTCCTCCAGCCATGAAATGATCATTGACCTGATCACATAGACAAAAAGAGCACTCTGACATTAAAAATTTATTAAAATCAAACAGTTCATATCAGAATAGCTACTTTCAGCCAATAAGAACGCCCCACTAGTGATTTAGCTGTCAATAAACACGATATAAAACAAGGCCAAACCTAATTTATTTTTTCATTTAAACTATCAAGAATCACGGTGCAGAAGTACCGCAACCGTCAGTGAAGGCGATAATTTCACAGACTTATTGCACTGCGCTAACATAGCTACTGCTACGAATGCATATGTTTTATAAATCATCCTCTGTGAACTGGGTCGGCATATGTTAAATAAATGTGGCATAGCTTCAGTTTTATTCATCATATTTATCTGTCAGAGTATTGCGGCACCCAATACGCAGATTGGAACGCCCACTGCAAATGAAGCGGCTACATTTCCCCCCAGTTATCAGGATTCTGCAGATCAAATCGCTGAGTATTATGAACAGCGCCTCTATACACTACCGGCCTTCAAAGCAGGGCATTACGCACTACGGATGTATCGACAAACCTTAGATAACAAGTATGCTGCGGGGATTTGGCAGGATATGGCCCGAGTTGCCAGTACACTGAACCACTTCGCCAACGATGTCACCACACCTGAAGCGGTTTATCTGTACTCTCAACAGCGTCTGTCCTCGTATGAAGGACGTCAAGGCGAACGGTCCCGGCTACGATTTTCGGTAACAAAACATCATCCGGAATATATTTATTTAGGCGTTGATTTACTCGGTGCGATGGCTCGGGCAGATGAATATGGTCTGAAACACAAACATGACCAGCGACTGCGTCAGGTTTTGCGTAGATATGATTTCAGTCTGTACGCGACCGATCCGCAGATGATCAAGGCGTGGGCAGCCCAATTAGCCAACCAGGTGTTCTGGCTCAGGCAATTGGGTGAACAGGATGTCGTACAAGCGTTTATTCAAGCATTCCGGAAAACGTATCCGGATGAGCAGGACAAAGCACTGTCTAAGCAGCAGTATGAGAATAAAATTTATGGTATGACGCACATAATCATTGCAGCTTCAGGTTATTATCAGCATTCCGTTTCAGCGGCAGATTATCAATGGATTTACCACTATTTCCGTACCAATATAGAAACTATTATTGCACGGACAAAACCGGATGTGATTGCAGAAGTCGGATTAAGTTTTTTGCTTGCCGGGCTGGATAAGGATCCGGTCGTCACGCAGACCAGACAGGCGATTCAGGAAGCGATCCCGCCATTAAAGCAGATGATCCCTTCGGGAAAAGATGACTTCAATCTGGCACAGGGTGAACATCGTAATCTGCTCGCAATCATGCTATTGGGATGGCAGCAACCCCACGCAACACCGAAATATGACCAAAATCCGGCAATCTTCAGAGATCTCCCATACGGGCTCGAGCCAAAACAAGCTACGCAAGATCAAAAACAAAAAATGGATGGAGGCTAATGCTTAAATTAGCTACCCCCTCAAACAAGTCTGAAAGTAGCTGACTTCATTGTTTGCAAGCCGATAGACCGTTGCGGGCTTCCCGCCACGTCCACGACCTTTATTCGGGGCAGCAATTTTATTGGTACTCACAATCACTTCTGAGTTAATCAACCGCCGTTTAATTGTCATCCGGTTTACTTCAACCCCGAACTTCGCATAAGCATCGATAATTTCTGCAACCAAAAATTCTTTCTCCAGAAAAAAGAGCACGACTGAGGTATATTCGACGGCTGCCCGTAATTTGATCCATGCATGTTGAATCTGAGCCGCATGGTCAAAAGCCAGCGTTATCTGTCCCTGCAAAACGAGGTTTAAATCAAACCAGTCGAGACGGTTACGATCCATTCCGGCAGCTTCAATTTGCCTGATATTCGACCGATTCAGCAACGCATAGTGGGAAATACTGACACTCCAACCATCAGGGTTGCGTTTCGGATTGCCGTCAACCAAAGGGTCACTGATAAAATTAGGATACGTATGTACTTTTTGCCGGCAAATTCGCCGACGTGCTGCTTCGAAATCTTCATCGGCCGGCTCACCACCACGCGCGGTAAAATCTTCGTCGTATACCCAGCCTCCGGGAACCGCCCACATGCCAAAATCCGGACGCTCCGGATTATTCCGTTTCACCAGCAAAACTTGAATGCCGTCATCAGACAAACGAAGGCAGATCATATCGATAGTTACAATCATAAAGCAGCTTTCCCATACAACTCTCCGCTCATTCTATGAAATGACATCATCATAGGTCAAATTTAATCACAGAATGTTACGAACTCAATCGATGATTTTAGTGACAAAATAATCTGAGAATAAATAAAGTTTTATACCCAAAAGGTATCATTCATAATGATATTCCTATCCATGATACCATAGACTAATGATTGACAAATGCTCGCGTCTCATTTAATGTCCGCCTTAGGTTAGGCACACAATGTTACTAACATAAAAGTGAGGATGCCCCCATGAACAATCATCTTTTTTCTAAACATATCATCCAAAGTCTGCTGGATCTGGATGCATATAAAATTAATATGATGCAGGCCATCCATACGTTTTATCCTAACATTGAAGTCCGTTACGAACTGACCGTCCGCTCAGAAGAAGATATCACTGGGCTGCTCCCGGAAATTCGCAGTGAAGTGGAGCAACTGTCGAAGTTACGCTTTTCTCAGGCAGAAATTGACTATCTGAAAAAGAGTTCATCTCATCTAAAACCAGCTTTCCTGCATGCATTACGCTATTTCCAGTTTCAGCCGACGCAGCAGGTTGAATTCGGCATCATCCAACAAGGTTCCAAACGTCAACTGCGAGTTGGCGTCCGGGGAACATGGCGCGACACGATTTTGTATGAAACGATGATTATGGCGATCATCTCAGAAGTCAGAAGCCGACATGGTTGGCAAGATGTTCCCGCTGACTTACCTCGTCAGGTATTGCACAATAAACTCATCGCGCTGAAGCATGAGTTGGCCGAGCGCGGTATTGATAACTTTAGACTCACGGAAATGGGGACACGCCGCCGCTTCTCAGCACACATACAAGAACAAGTCATGGCCGAGTTGAAGCAAGAGATCCCTGAGCTGTTACTCGGTACGAGTAACTATCATTTTGCCCGGAAATTCGACCTCAAACCGATTGGGACAATCGCGCATGAATGGTTTATGGGTCATCAGGCACTGGTCAATCCGGGAGATTCACAACGCGTCGCGCTGGAACAGTGGTTGACAGCGTTCGATGGTCAACTGTCTATCGCGCCTACCGATACGCTCAATATCGATGCTTTCCTCAATGATTTTAATATGCATTTGGCGAAAGCTTACGACGGTGTCCGTCATGATTCCGGTTGCCCCTTCACTTGGGGTGAAAAGATGATTGCACACTACCAAAAACTGGGGATCGACCCACGGACGAAA
This sequence comes from Vibrio gazogenes, assembly GCF_023920225.1. Taxonomy (NCBI): domain Bacteria; kingdom Pseudomonadati; phylum Pseudomonadota; class Gammaproteobacteria; order Vibrionales; family Vibrionaceae; genus Vibrio; species Vibrio gazogenes. Next base: position 136,237 of record NZ_CP092588.1, on the reverse strand, counting down.
CTCTTTATTTTCTCCGATAGCCTCGACTTCAGTCAGGCACTGGAATTGTGTGAATATTTCGCTGGACGCGCTCGGATTTCTTTCGGGATTGGGACATTCCTCACCAATGATTTGGGTGGTTGGAAAAACAAATACGGTCAAACCTATAAGCCGCTATCGATTGTGATCAAACTCGCTGAATGTCATGGCCGCCCTGTGGCGAAGATCAGCGACGAACCCGAAAAAGCGATGTGTGAAGATGCTGTCTTTCTTGCCAATTTGAAGCAACAATTCAATATTGATTTCGATATTGATCAGCTTATCGCCACTCTCAAAGCCATGAAGCATAATCAACGTAAATATATTGCAGCCGCCTGAATCATAGCTTATGGTTCAGGTCGCTCGGTTTCATCAACCAATAACCGAACACACGAACGGTTTAGTCGATGATACATCAACCGACACCATTCAATTCATCGGTAACTTGAGTCCGACGAGTTGAACCCGCCAATCCCGAACTCGGGCAACTACCCAAGTTAATCCCTGCCAGTAAAAGGAATCACCTTGTTCAGGCTTATCTCCAATCTGCTGATAAACCAGCATTTCTAATGTCATATTCTCTGGGTAATCACTGACATCCAGCCCGTAATACAAACCAATATCAGCTATCGCCACTTTTGCTTCAAGAAAAAAATCACCCAAAAGTCGACCAACGATATCAACACGCATCTTTCCTCCTTGATTCATGGTCTGGTATGTGGACTAGAACGGGTTATCTTGTTCGAATCACATCACTTTGTCAGGAAGCTCTCATCACTGACAATATTTAATTTTATGTAATCAATTTCATTTCATCAAATTCAAACAGATCATCTCCTCTGTCAATGACCGAAATTGCCACAGCGATACAAGAATGACCTCTTCATATCAATAAACAAAGTAATATATACCCCGAGCAGATGGGGATCTGCTCGGGCAATTTGGTGGGTCAACAAAAGAGATATCTGAGATTAACTTCGGTTCGTATGTGCTTCGAATGATTCAGAGCCCACTCTTTCAGACTCTAACTTGAGGGTTTGGGTTGGATAAGCGATATCAGCGCCATGATGATGAATAATATCCATCACTTTTAACAGCACATCCTGCTTTACATCATGGTAACGTATCCAGTTGACAGTTTTCGTGAAGGTGTAGATGAAGAAGTCTAATGATGATGCACTAAAAGAATCAAAATTAACTATCAGAGTCTGGTTCACATCAATATCAGGGTGTTCCTCTAGCATTTGCCTCACATCAGTAACAATCGTGGCAATCTTCTTAGAATCCCCATATCGTAAGCCAATGACTTCATAGATACGTCGATTGAGCATTCGCGACGGGTTTTCAACCACAATGCTACTGAATACCGAGTTCGGTACATAAAGCGGACGTTTATCAAACGTGCGAATCACCGTCATCCGCCAGCCAATCCGTTCAACGGTCCCTTCAATGACGCGATCCGGTGAACGAATCCAGTCCCCGACTTTAAAAGGGCGATCAAAGTAGATCATCATGCCACCAAAAAAATTCGACAGCAGATCTTTTGCGGCAAAACCGACCACTAAACCACCGACACCACCAAACGTCAGTAATCCGGACAAACTGAGACCAAACGTTTGCATAATCGATAACAGGCCGACGACGAACACCAATAACTTGACGACCTTGGAAATAGCTTGAACGGTTGTTTTATCCTTGTCTTTCGTCTGCAATACGTAATCTTCTATATTGTTGACCAACCGTATCAACGTCCAAACAAAGCAACAGACTAATAACACCAATTTAAGGGTTTCCAGCCAGTCTAATCGGCTGGTAATCATATCTTCAAGTAACAAACCGAGGGAAATCGTCGCCGGCCAAAGCCAAATCAATACACTGATCGGGGAGCGCAATGCGTGAAGAAGAAGATCATCCCAATGAACTTTGGTTTTTTCAGTGAGTTGATTCAAATGACGACAGATAAAGCGCCATACCATCCAGGCGACAAAACTGGCAAGTGTAATTAAAAACACATTCGTGTCTTCTCTTTGCCATATAGAAGATGAAAGAACATCGTTAATCCATGAGTTCATAGGTCGGGGTCAATTATTAATATCAGTGAGTTGAACGCTAACAAAAAATATCGGATATCACCAGCCTCAATCTACGTCATCGATACGATTCTGACCTAGCATGATCACATCGTTTAAAAACAGACTAATCGCCGTTGGTGAACCCTTCGGCGAAAGAGCTTCTGGTATTATTGACCCGATGCCAAGCATTGTCGGGCTTTGCCAGTGTATGTTCGTAACCTTTTTTAATCAAAACCTGAACCGGTTGACTCGGCTCGATACGTTTTAACTGAGGAGAAGACGCGGTACCACTAATCTGATAGATATGTTCCTGGCCACCACTTTTAAACTGAACCTGCTTCCCATTAAAATCAAATTTCGTGGTAATCAGATGACTATTTCGATAAACCCCACGCTTATTAAATGTAATCACTTCTCGCCGATCATGCATAACTTGCGTTTCTAACCAAACACCATAAACTTTCTTCGGGCTGGTATAATCTTGATAACTCATATAAATCAATACTGCGCTACAGCCGATAAGCAATAGTCCCAGCACTGCCAATAATGATTTCAATGGTGTGCTCCTTTTCGTAACTTCAGGGACGACTGGTCATGAAAGATAACCATCGTCAGGGTCATATCCATTGGAACAAATTCTAAGCATGGACACAATCGAGAACGGTGAGATATCTTCTAAAAATAGACTTCTACCAAACCAATAGCGCAGTTTGCATATCAATAGTATACCCACGGATGGCATTGCTTAATTTAACACCAAGCCGCACACGACCGCAGTTAAACTTCTATGAACATTAATAAGTCTCAAATTGACCACTATTGTAATCGTTAATTGCTTGCTCAATTTCAGCATACGAGTTCATCACAAACGGACCATAGTGTACCACAGGTTCATGAATTGGTTCACCGGCAAGAATCAACATACCGTTATCAGGCGTGTTGGACTGCACCATTAAGCTATCTCCCTGAGTCAGCAAAGCAAACTCTCCGGCTTTGACAACACGAGAGTCCAGTTGCACTTCACCCCGATAAACGTAGATCATGGCCTGATGCTGTTGCGGTATTTTAAGATGAAGCGACTGGTCTAAGTTCGCCCGCCAGTCTGCAACTAGCAACGGGACACCCGTTTGCAGTAAAGGACCACTTAACATCTGACCTGCAATTTCAGCTTGACCTGCAAGCACTCTCAACAGCCCTGTCTCATCATGCGTATATTCGGTGATAACTTCAGGCTGAAAATCATGGTATTGCGCTGGCTGCATCTTATTTTTCGCCGGCTGGTTGATCCAAATCTGGAATCCATGTAGGGAACCATCTTCCATCATTGGCATTTCACTATGAATCACACCACGACCCGCGGCCATCCATTGTGCACCACCAGAACGAAGCTCTCCGACATTCCCCATATGATCCCGATGTTGAAAATGGCCTTGCATCATATAAGTCAGTGTTTCGATACCACGATGCGGATGGGGTGGAAAACCACCGACATAATCAGCCCGTTCATCAGATTTAAGTTCATCGAGCATCAAAAATGGTGAAAACTGTTTATGGTTGAAACCGGCGACCCGACGAATCTTGACACCATCTCCATCAGAAGTCGGCTGAGCCGGGATAATTTGGTGAATTTGCCGTACATTGGACATAGGTGCTCTCCGGTTATGATTTAAATGACAAGCAAATTCTAAAAAATTCAACCGTGAATGATGAGAAGGCGCATTCGAGGCTCTTCATCAAAAAATTTGAAGCTGATCCGATGCCATGCTGTCAATATCGTTATACGGTAAATTTTCCAAGCACCTGAGATAAGTGGCGATGGAGCTCATCCAGCTTGCGGCAGGCCTGATCAACCTCAGAAGACTCTTCAACACTTTCCTGAGACTGAGCCTCAATTATACGGATCTCTTCCTGAATATGTTTGGCCATCTTACTCTGCTCTACAATCACAGCAGCGATTTGCGTTGTTCTTTCTGTTACATGATCCATCGACATCATCATGTCATCAATGGCTCGCTGGGTATTCTCACTCGCTTGTTTCGTCACAGATGCTCTTTCAGTCGCCTGATTCATAATCTGGACAGCATCCTGCACACTCTTCTCAAGATTGGTAATCATTTCATTGACATCTTCAGTACAACTTTGAGTTTTATTCGCCAATCCTCGAACTTCATCGGCAACCACAGCGAAGCCACGCCCTGAGTCCCCAGCTCTTGCAGCTTCAATCGCAGCGTTCAGAGCCAACAAATTCGTCTGTTCGGCAATGCCACTAATAATGGTTAAGACTGAACTAATCTTGTTGGTGAATTCATCAATGCGAGAAATAGCGGCCACGGCCTGCTCCACACTTTCATTCAGTAAACCAATACTCTGCTGGGTAGTACTGACTTGTTGTCCCCCTTCACTGGCAGACTGACCCGCTTTTTTTGTAGAATCTGACACTTCGGATGTACTGAGAGAGACATCCTGAATCGCAACATTCATCTCCTGACTAGAAGACGAGACCTCTCGCATGGAGATCACCTGTTTCTCAGCGGTCTGGCAAGCTTTGCGTGACATCTCTCCTAACGAGGAAACATGGACATTGTTCTCTTGTGCATTGCTGATAATCTGTGTCACAAGATGATGGAGTTCACTCATAAACTTATCCAGATAAGCGGCAAGTTCTCCTAATTCATCACGACGATTTAATTTCAACCGTTTGGTTAAATCCCCGCCTCCTTTCGCCAGTGCCTGAATTTGCTGTGTAATGTTTTTCAAATCCCCCGTAATCAGTAATGGGAAAAACCAGATAATCCCCAAACAAATCAACAAAGAGAAACCAACTAACCACAACTGACCTGAACGATAATTCTGATGCATCTCTTCTAGCTTATCCGTGCGTTCATCAGCGTTGAAGGCCACAATATCGGTAATTAATTCAAGGTGATGTTGCGTCTTTTGAAATAACTCAAACCCCTCATTAAACGATAATCCGATCGCGGTACTGCGCCCGGCCCGGGAATTTGAACTCCGTTCTTGTTCAATTCTCCCCGTGATTTTCACCCACTCAGGATAAGTCTTCCAGAATTGTTCGACCAGTTGTTTCATCTCTGCATTCAACTGAAATGATTTGAGTTTTTCCATACTCTGACTGGCGGTTTTAATACTGTCATCATGCATTTTCTGCATGAGTTGATACTGCTCACTTTTAACGGGTAACGTCAACATACTCCGTTCCGCGACCCAAGCCTGATATAGATCCCGATTCGTTGACTGCACCAAACTCAGTGCTGGTATTTCTTGGCGGGTCACAATGGTAATCGCTTCAGCCTGTAATCCTTCTGAATACAAACTCCTGCCCGATAATGTGAGTACCAATAACATGACAAGAATCAATGGAATACATAACTTCCAGCGAATTCCCAAATTTTTAAAATAATTCATCAATCCCCTCCCAAACAACCCACCTCACCTGTTACGAATAACGAACAGGAGAGGTGCGGTTGACTGTTTTTTTATCTGATGATTATGAGAATTCTTAGTTAAAATCGGTGGTTTAATTCATGATGTGATAAGCAATCTCTCAGTACATTACTGGTCTTCATATTCATCAAGATTAATCCCGATAGTAAGCGCACCAATCGTTTTCCCCTGAGAATCAATCACTGGGACAGAAACCTGAACAAGATAGCTGAGCACACTATCATCGTATTCCACTTCACCAATATAGACTTTACCTTGACCACCGTTGAAAGACTGAATGAACTTATCTTCATCTCCCTGCCAATAGTCAGAAGTCTTATTGGTCATCGCCACATTAGCGCCTTGATTGTCCATGAGAAAAAGCTCAATCAGAAACGGCATACTATTTTCAAGTTCCAGCAACCTTTTCGCAGCTTTATTGCTCATCAGAGAGGACATGAAATCATCGACATCCGATGTGTTCTTCCATATCTCATCCATTTTTTTTATCTCATCTAAAGAGACTTCCTGCTTATTTTGTGCTTTCACGGCCTCAATCAGAACAGGATCTTTTCCCCAATTTTCCAACTGAGGAATCAACTCTTTCAGACTGTCGGGTGCATCTTCAGCGTGGACAGACGTTAGTGGTAATAGTGAAGTAAATGATAGCAGTACGGTAAAAATCATCGATGACAGATGACGAATCATAGTCGGAGTCCTTATCACAATTATTGCCTTAGATAATGCAAAATATAGCTAATGATAAAGAAATCGGACAAATTACCTGCAGAAAAAAATCAATTAGTGAGATCCGTTACTGAATGGTTAAGATGACTGTCCTGTCAAGCCGAGATGGCTGGTTAAAGTGTCTGTCCCGTTAAGACTCGTTAAGACTGCGCGCCACAATAAAGAAGGGTCTGCACCGCAGACCCTTTGGAAAATATGTATCAGTGAAGATTAATTTTCGAAATAATTTCTGATTGTCTTAAGGTTGTCACCGTGAGCCAGTGCCAGAGACAAAAGTACTTTCGCTTTCTGAGGATTATAAACACCGGAACCGATACCTTCTTGTTTTGGCGTCACGAATCCATTACCGGTACGGGTTGAACGAACAACCGGAATGCCTTTATCCATTGTTTCTTGTACTGCTTCAAGCATCACATCTGATAAAGAACCGTTGCCGGTACCTGCAATGACAATCCCTTTCGCACCTTCTTTAATGGCTGCATGAAGCAACGCAGGATCTTGATCTTGATAGCTATACAGAATTTTCACTTTTGGTAATTGTTTGACATGGCTGATATCGAAATAAGGCTTATCAACGGGTTTTGTCGGCTCATAATAGAAATGTGGTTCGCCACTCAAGAACGCGCCTAGATATCCCTGTTCGGTTGCTTTAAATGTATCCAGCATCGTTGAATTGGTTTTGGTGGTATAAAATGCAGAACCGATCCGGTCATTCAGCACAACCATTGCGCCACGGTCTCTCGCATCATCGTCTGACGCCAGTCTGACAGCTTCCAGCAAGTTCATGCCACCATCCGCACTAATCGCAGTTGCCGGACGCATTGCACCAACGATGACTACCGGTTTGTCGCTTTTTACCGTCAAATCAAGGAAAAATGCTGTTTCCTCAAGCGTGTCAGTCCCATGAGTGACCACAACACCACTGGTATTGGCATCAGCCAGTTGCAGACTAATTGCTTTACTGAGCTTTAACAAAATATTCTGATTAATATTATTACTGTCTGTATTGGCGATTTGCTCACCAACCACATGGGCAAAATCTTTTAACTCAGGTACAGCAGAAATTAACAGATCAACACCGATTTTGCCGGCTTTATAATCTGTTGTATCCATATTGGATTCAGAACTTCCCGCAATGGTTCCTCCAGTTGCGTAAATTTTGACAGTAGGTTTATCCGCATTTGCAAAAGAAGCAAAAGAGGTACAGAGCATCAACGCAGTTATCGTTTTGGATAGATATTTTTTATTCATTTCATTTACCTTTTAATTCATTTCTATAATCTTTATCGCAATTAGTTTCGTACTTAAACGAAAAGTATGTAGAATATAGATAAAGGTAATGTCCTTATTTTCATCATTGTCCGTAAATATATGCCAAACATATGCATCAGCCGATATAATCAATACATCGAACTCTATCATGATGTTCCAAGACCAATTGCACCCAAATTGTGCAACATTTTCTTCCCAAAAACTCTGACAAGCATCAAAATTAAAATATTTTTATTAATTTTATAAATCAACCTATCAATTTTAAATTTTATCTTATAAAAATCACTTTTTGTTAAAAAATTTCTATTCTTGTTTCGAGAGTTTGATTAATGTTATTTGACGAAAACCATGAAATATAGAATGAATACTATTGTGAATGTAAGAAATAAAATTCACCTATCATAATTATTTCATAAACTCAATTTAAATAATTGTAATAAAAATTATCAGGTAATCGAACGTCGAATTTTCCGACCCATACTTATGAAACATGAGAATAAATGTATATTTCCCGCTTACATTTACATCCTATAAAATAATCGACAATACTTAATTCACATTTATTTTATTGTTTATCTACAAAGTATAAAAATAAACGTATTATAAAAAACGGATGACATAATTTGTCATCCGTTTTTAGTATTTTGATGCACATGTTTAACCTAAATTAGGCCGCATAGCGCCTTGGTTTTCTTTTAGGACAACGCTCTTCAATCAACATTTCATGAAGTAAACAAATCGCCTGATGATAATGTTTATCTTCGACACAAAACTGCACATTGACATTTCTGAGTGACGAGTGCACAGCCATCGGCTGAATATTACCCTGTCCCAATGCAACCATACCATTTGCCAGCACTTCACATGTGTCCATCGAAGCACCGATCGCCGAGATCAACGCCACCATTTTTCCAGAAACAGATGCCGCCGGATAACGCTGTTCTACACTTGCGAGCAGACGATTCAAACTATCACTCTGCCCATGTAAATAATAAGTCATCGAGTTGGCATTCATCTCTTTTCCGATCAGATCGACTTTCGCTTCAGCGATCATCTCTGCCATCTCATAACTGACGGTATCGACCAATCCAACCATCGATTGATCAAACAAATGCAGCGCAAACACTTTATCGCGGCCCGCAATAATTTCCACACGATGATTCTCTGGAGCATGTCCGCCGGAAATACGTGTTCCGCTGTGTTCCGGCTCAAACGTGTTTTTCACGATTAAAGGAATATTCTGCTGGCGTAGTCCAGTGGCAGCATTGGGGTGAATCGCTTCCATACCGAGGTTCGCCAATTGATCGGCGACATCAAAGTTCGTCTCTCCCATCGGACGCACAACATCCGCACCGACAATCCCCGGATCCGCTGTACTGAGATGGTATTCTTTATGAATGATCGCCTGCCCGGCGCCCGTTAAGGCAGCAATACGACTGAACGTCATCTCACTGTAGCCTCGATCATACGTTTTCATCAAACCTTCATCACAATACGCATAACCAGTCACAATCGGGAGTTCACATGTCACATCAACATTCTCAAATGCCTGACGAACGACATCATCCAGACTACCGTGATGATCTTCATTCCATCCCGATAAATCAATAAAACGAGAGTTAATACCGGAATGTTTCAGTCTCAAGACCGTGTTATAAGCACTGTGTGCTTCTCCCAAAGAAGACAAAAACTCTCGAATCTGCGGCAGATAACGATTCAGAGAAAATTGCCCATGCTGGCAAGTATCCATAATATTACGGATACAATTCTTCGCTTCAGACAAACGAGAGCGGATAAACTTATCGGCACGGAGACGAGACATCGGGTCAGCAAAAATATTCTGGTTAATGAGCATCATCCGTTGCTCTAACTCTTCCATTTTTTCCTGCCACTTCTCACTTCTTTGGGCGATTAACTGATAAATACCGGGCTGACCGGTTTTTTTACATTCCAACAACGCATCGGTCATGCCTGAATAAGCAGAGACCACAAAAATACGTTGATAAGGGTTTTCCGGCCGTAGCAGGATATTTTCCATCACTGCATCAAATGCGGTCATGGATGTACCGCCGATTTTCTCTACGGTAAATGACATGTTTTCTCCTTGTTATGACCAGACAGTCTCCTGACTGTCCGGATAGATACATTCCTCCAACATCACAATCAACTTCGACGACAACTTAACTCAACGGATAGACACCAGACGCATCATGGACTTCTTGTCCATTCAACGGTGGGTTGAAGACACAAGCCATCACCATATTCTGTCCGGGATAAGCCCGTAGATAATGTTCATCATGCTGATCCAAGATGTACAGCGTTCCCGGTTCGATCGGGAAAGTCTCTCCACCGACAACTTCAATTTCCCCACTGCCGGAGATGCAGTACACGGATTCAAGATGGTTCTTATAATGAATATGTGTTTCGGTATCCTGATAAATCGTCGTAATATGAAATGAGAACCCCATATTGTCATCTTTCAATAACATACGGACACTTTCCCAATTTTCCGCGACCACACGTCGCTCACTCTGAATACATTCCTTTAATGTTCTAACAATCATAACAATCCCTTAAGATGCTTTTTTGATGTATTGCGGTGCCACGGTCTCTGTCGCACGTTGAAAAATTTCCAGTCCTTCTTGCAGCTCGTCGGAGCTGATTGTCAATGGACAGAAGAACTTCAGAACTTCACCGTCAGGTCCAGCAGTTTCGATAATCATGCTCTGATTGAAACATTCCCGGGCAATCTTTTCGGCAACCTCACCGGAAGTACATTCCACACCTTGCATCAACCCGCGTCCTTTCCGACGTGAAAGTACCTCTGGATATCGACGGATCATTTTTTCAATAACATGGGTTACCGATTGGGCACACTCGCCAATGTGATGCTCAAGATCATGGTTGGTCCAATAGGTCTCAATGGCTTTGGTTGCAGTCACAAACGCATGGTTGTTACCACGGAATGTTCCGTTATGCTCACCGGATTCCCAAACATCCAGCTCAGGTCTCATCAGTACCAGTGACATCGGTAGACCATAACCACCGATTGACTTCGATAGCGTGACAATATCCGGTGTAATGCCGGCTGGTTCAAAACTAAAGAAGGTCCCTGTACGCCCACACCCAGCTTGAATATCATCGACAATCAACAAAATCTTGTGTCGTTTACAAAGGGTATTCAAACGTTGTAACCAGCTCTCGGAAGCCACATTGAGTCCACCTTCTCCCTGTACGGTTTCGACTAATACGGCAGCGGGTTTATCCATCCCTGAAGAACCATCAGTTAACATAGTTTCAAACAATTTCAAGCCATCTTGTCCCGCATATCCATCATACGGCAGACGCTGAATGCCATGTAAATGTAGTCCTGCTGCGCCTCGGTGATGCTGATTACCGGTTGCGGCAAGTGCACCATACGAGCAACCATGGAAACCATTGGTAAAGGCGATAACATTGCTGCGACCAGTCACTTTTCGGGCCAGCTTTAATGCTGCTTCAACTGCATTGGTACCGGTTGGTCCGGTAAACTGAACTTTATAATCCAACATCCGTGGTCGAAGAATGTGATGCTCAAATGCTTGTAAAAATTCGGCCTTAGCCTGCGAATACATATCCAGACCATGGGTGAGACCATCTCGGTCGATATAATCCAGCAATGCCTGTTTCAGGATGGCATTGTTATGACCGTAATTTAATGCACCGGCACCGGCTAAAAAATCAAGATATCGGTCACCACGTTCGGAATACAGACAGCTCCCCTTTGCGGTCGCGAACACGACAGGGAAGTGATTAGCATACGATTGTACGTTTGACTCTTTCTCGTTGAAAATATTCATAATTGAATACATTTCCTTTGTTTGAATTTTCTATGTATGAATTGGGGTAAATAGGGCAAGCAGACAACAGCAATCGCTGGAGTGTACTTGTCACTTCAGTGAATATTTACGTTTAGTCGTCACTACGTCTGTGGGATTGACTCAAGCGGAATACGATACAAATATTCCGTCTCATGTTGTCCATCGAAATGTCGCGTCTCATCAAGAAACGTTGAAACCTGCCCTTGCAGGCCGTTAGCACGATCGAATTTCTTGAATAAATTCCAAGAGCCCTGATTATCTCTGGTAATCGTGGTCTCAATCGCTTCGATATCCTGTAAATTATCCTGAGAAATCAACTGCTTTAACATATCAAATGCTAAACCTTTCCCTCGGGCAGACGGATGCACGGCAACTTGCCAAATAAACAGCTCTGAAGGCTTGTCCGGTTTACGATAAGCAGAAACGAATCCCAAAATATCATCTTGCTGTTCAGCAAGAATGCACGTTTTTTGGAAATGAATTGACTGTAAAAAATTGCAATATGCAGAGTTTTCATCCAATGGTGGACACAAACTCACTAATTCGTGAATCCGCTGACCATCTGAACGAATAGGGGTTCTAAAAATCCACTGCGAATGATTTCGCTCTAGTGTCGCTCTAGCCATTTCTGACCATGGTATGTTGGTGATCATGATAATGCCTAATTATTTTGAACTCTAATTAATTTTCCAAAACACTAACACATGATTTGTGCTTATTTCAAGCAACAATTTAGAAAAAAAGAGCCAATTAAAATATAAAATACTGATTTTAATTAATAAAAATTCAAGAGCCATAACATAAATTAAGATGTCTAATATTTAGATGTATAACAAAATGTTTTTTAATTTATATAACGTTTCTCTGACACTAATATGACAATGGTATCACTAGCATTTTGTTCACATTTCGCATTTTGCATTTTCAATATGCAAAGAATAGAGCTCATATGACTTAATTTGCCTACAAAACGCACAAAATAACGGTATTTTGTAATTGGCACGCTTCATGCTTTATTCTACGTGACCCTTCTTAAGCCGAGGGTCACCTAGCCAACTGACGTTGTTAGTGAATGAATATTTGTTCACAATAAATTACGGCCAGTCACACAATATTGTGGCTGGCTATTTTTTTATCTGAATTTTGTCAGACACCTCACTTTATTCGTGATTCATCCCCCTGATAACACTTTCTTATTTGACGTTTTCACCAAATCTTACAAGACTTTAGATATGTATCCTCAGATGATGTCTCTGGATACGAACGTACTCATCAGAATGATTTCGTTAATCCAGCAATCAGTATGGTAAGTACCGCCAATTAACTTATCTTTTCTGTATCCAACAACGAGATATAACTATGGCAAATGATGCTCAATTATGGACACCGAGTCCTGAATCAATTCGTTCATCAAACCTTTACCAATTTATTGAGCACATCAACATGCAAGGCGAAGCGCTTGAAGGTTATGAGCAACTGCATCAGTGGTCGGTGACTCACAGTAAACAATTCTGGCTGGAAATATGGCAATACTGTGACGTCATCGGATTTCGGGGAGATTGCGTCTTCGGCGAAGCAATTGCCAAATGGGAAAAATTCATCGCGGCCCGAGACACGATCTGGTTTCCTCAGGCACAGCTCAATTATGCTGAAAATTTACTCTCCTATGCATTTCAGGAACCTGATGCGATTGCACTCTGGTTTAAAAATGAAAACGGTCAGACAAAAACGCTGACTTGGCAACAACTGTGTGATCAAGTTTCACTCGTCCAGCAATGGCTGACCCAAAACGGTGTCGAGCGGGGTGATGTTGTCGTTGGTTATCTCCCCCATATCCCTGAAACGATTGTGGCTTTGCTGGCAGTCACCAGTCTGGGTGCTATCTGGTCTTCCCTCGCCCCTGAGGATACTGATATTCAAACCGCAATGGCGTGTTTTCAGCCGCTGCAACCCAAAATATTATTCTGTAGCAATGGGTATAATCGAGCCGGAACAACCATCAACACCGAAGAGAATAATCGGAAGCTAAATAACCACCTGACAAGTTTGATCAATACATGTCAGATCGAATACCTGCAAACCCCGCAGTTTTCATCCAACTATGTCGATACATTTTCAGACTGGCAGGCGATTCTGGCCAGTTATCTGCCCAGAGGGATCAACTATGAACGGATCGGCTTTAATGATCCGCTCTTCATCCATCACCACCAGCAACCTTCAGGCAAGAACGAGCGAATCGTCCATCGTGTTGGAGGGATCGTTCTCAATCATTTAAAAGAGCATCAACTCCATTGTAATATTCAGCCAGGAACTCGCCTACTCAGTCATTGCTCATGCAGTAGCACTACTTTGCTCTGGCATACGTCAGCACTGGCCAGTGGTGCAACCCTCGTATTTTACGATGGTGCTCCTTTCTTCCCCAACACGAATGCACTATGGTCTCTGGCAGAAGAATCACAAAGTAACATCATCCATATTGCTTCCACCTATCTGGATCATGTACGGGAACAAGCATTTTCTCCAGGGCACTTCTATGACATGAAGTCTTTACAAACACTGATCGTCAGCGGTGCTATTCGCTACCCGCACCTGTTCGAATACATCTATTCCTATATTCAAACCGATATATGTGTGATCCCTGCATCTCAAGAAGAAGATATTGCAGGTTCTTTTTTGATCGGCCACCCAATGGCTCATGTGGACAAGCAGTACAGCATGACGCCCGCATTAGGATGTCATGTCCTGATTGAGGAACAAAGTCTAAAATGCACGAACAGTTTTCCTAATCAACCGCTCGGTTTTTGGCATGATTCGGGCGAAGATTATTACCGAGCCTACTGGCATCAAAATCAAGGCATGTGGTCACAACCAGAACACAGCAAATAATCGACGATTATTCCTTCTGCGACAAAATGAATAAGGGCCTGTCTGAGACAGGCCCTTATTGATGCTTTATTATATTTTTTTCGTTTCAGCCAGCGTTGTTAGTCACCGCGCTTATTACTGATACTTGCAACTGACGTTATCAGCTTTAATCTTTATCAAGCAGTTGGGTCATTAAACGTGACTTCTTACAAAAAATATGTGAACTTCGTCAAAAAAACTCCACCAAACAAAAAACAGTTGTGACATTGTGTGCAATTCACGCCAATTCATTCATTAAAGAATTTATTGTGTTTTTTCATCATTTTCATGAATAAATAAGGCGCATAACATGATAGATTTTCGCGTGCTTGGCGACGAAGCATCAGCACGGCACCGATATATAGCAAATTTATGTTTCAATGCCATCTTCCGTATGATTGACGCCAACGGCCAAAATATCGAAACCACGTAAAGTGCTATTTTCAGTTATCCAGGTGATTTTAATTTTACCCCTTTTAATTTTTACTGATTAGCCAGTGACAATAAAAGCGACACCAGCAGCGTAAAATACAATCGGGTATAGCCAACTCGGGGGACGTTCGCGTAGCTGCTTCAGTATCAACGTAAGAATCATGCCCCCAATCATGTATAAAGGCACCACTTGAATCGAAGTGTAGTGTCTCATGTCATTAGGTAAATAGTAAAAATAGAAGGTCTGATAAAACAGTAAGAAAAAGCCATTGGCGAGAATTTCCAGTATCGGTCCATCTAGGCCGGACGCTAAACCGACCAACCAGTAAGCGCGCAATTGCCGTTTTTTGGCTGTCAGCACATAGTGCAAGCAGTATTGGTAAAAGCCATATACCGGCCAAGTAATGAAGTTCAGTGCTGAGGTGTAACCATCGTGAATGGGCCAGACATGGTATTGCCAGAGCGGTTTACCCATAACCAGATAATACAGTTTACCAAGAACCACTTCCCCAACAATCGCAGTGAGAAAAGTAGCGGCCATGAATAGGAATAGCTGGTAAATATCAAGACGAACCCACTGCTTGACTAGCAATGAGCTGAGCAGATAAAAAATGGTTATACCAATCAGGGAGCCAGACACGCCTAGTAGTATCAGTTCGCCCATTCGCATTGGACTCCTTGTTCATCCATAACTTGTTCATCCATAAAAAAGGGAGAGTCTGAGAGACTCTCACAAAATTGATATAAATAATAATTAGTTATTGTAAATAATGGAATGTCTATCGTTCTTGGCGAGCAATTATTTCGCAAAAAATATCACTGAGTACAATGAACGCGACCGCTATATCGCGTTAAAAATTCCACCAGATAACAAATAGTTATAACAATGTGTACGACTCACGCCAATTCATTTAAGCATTTATTATTTTTCTGAATGAATGAGACGAATGAAATGATGGATTCTCGCTTGTTGGCGACGGATCGACTGAGCGACAACGGCAGGGAAAATCTGGTTTACTCGAACAAACAGCTTCTCCGGCCAACCAATCCAACGAGAGGCTGTTTCATATTTTAAAGACTTGATGACCAGTTTTGCGACTGCCTGAGGTGAATCACTGCGGTTCCCGAGCTCCTGATTCATCTGTTTGACCAGTGATGAATTTAAATCAGTATCC
The DNA here is from genome assembly GCF_023920225.1 of Vibrio gazogenes. NCBI lineage: Bacteria > Pseudomonadati > Pseudomonadota > Gammaproteobacteria > Vibrionales > Vibrionaceae > Vibrio > Vibrio gazogenes. The sequence continues at coordinate 120,316 of NZ_CP092588.1, read as the reverse complement.
GTTGCCCGGGGCGCGACATACAGTACCCGAATCCCAGAACCATCCAATTCGCGATCCAGCGCTTCACTAAAACGGTACATTCCCGCTTTAGCACTACAGTAAACGGAATAACCCGGATAACCGATACCCCCGAATGCCGAACCGATATTCAAAATAATACCCGGGCGATTCAACCAATTCAGCGCCATTTTACTCACTAACATCGGTGCTAACAGATTCACATTCAGCTCCTGCTGTACGGACGCAATGGTGCGATTGGCAAGCAGGTTAAATTCATTCACACCCGCGTTATTGATTACGATGTCGATTCCCTCACCAGACTGATTGAGCTGATTGCCTGTATGATTGAGTCGTTCCAGATCGGCCTCGCAGGTCAGATCAGCCGGAAAAATCACATGTTTTTCCGGCTCAGGCAGAGTGGCTCTGACAGCTTCTAACTTCTCATGGTGCCGTCCGACTAAAAACAGATGCGCACCCGCAGATGCCAGCTCAATCGCCATCGCCTGACCAATACCGCCTGAAGCACCCGTCAACAACACACGTTTACGCTTCAAATCCATACAATGTTCCTTATATGATTCCGTCTCTTGCTCATTTTTTTGCTTTCAACAATTTTTACTTGCAACAAAAAGAAGGCTAGAGCTCATGCTGATTTTTCATGAATGTCACCAAAAAAGTATTGGTCTGATTCTCTCGGGGCAGCAGTTCAACGGTTCCATGGTGCAGCTTGACGATATCTCTTGTAATCGCAAGCCCCAACCCTGCGCCATCACCTCTTTCCCGATTTGAACGATAAAAACTTTCAAACAATTTTTCACGCGCTTCCGCGGTAAGATCGTTACCGGTATCGGCGACATAAACCTGCACCCTATCCGGCAAATCTTTCAGAGTCACCATGATCTGTTGCCCTTCACCAGCATAGCGAATTGCATTATCAATGAGGTTACTCAGTAGAATTCCCAGTAATGATTCATCTCCGGGGATCAGACAGTCATCGCCGCTCAGTGACATCTCCTGTTTATTTCGCAACGCCAACGGTGCCAGTTCTCCCATGACATATTGAACTAAGCGTTTCAAATTGATCTCGACCCGCTCCATACTGTGGATGTTTTCAACCCGGGCCAAAGTGAGTAACTGTTGAATCAGACGATCTGAACGTTCAATGCCTCGCAAAATATTGTGTAAGTCGGCATGTAACTCATCTTCACGCTCACTGTTTAAGGCATTTTCAGCATTCAGTCGCAATACAGCTAACGGTGTTTTTAACTCGTGAGCGGCCATACCGGTAAAACGTCTTTCTCGTTTCCACGCACTATCCAGTTCAGCGAGTAATCGATTTAAGGTTGTCACTAACGATGACAACTCTGTCGTATCAAGCCCGACAGTCACGGAGTCGAGCTTACTCACACTCCGCCGGGAAATGGCCTGTTGCAATTCGGTAATCGGTGCAAAATGGCGATCAATCAAAAAGTACAATACCAGCGCTAAGCATGGGATCAGCACCAATTGTGGCACCAGTGTGGAAAAGGCCAGTTCGGTAATCATCTCATTACGGACCGCTTGCTGCTCCGCAACAATAATATATTCAGAATGCTGAGAATTGTATCGCTGTAAGGGAAGTTGAAAATACCGCCATTGCTTGCCGGCTATATCAACATAGCCAAACCCGGAATAAGTCGGATCATGCACGATCACATGATTGCGCAGATGCGAGCCCCAAACGACTTTGCCATCCCGATACAACTGAATCAGCAATTTCTGTTCATAGGGATGCCCATAAGCGGTTGCGTCCTCACTATGCGCATTTCGGATATTTTGCATCCAGCTATCTAACTGCCTGACATTTTCAGAACTCACCTGTAGCGTGCCGGAATCCGGTAGGCTTAATAAAAAGAGTTTGGCCGTCTGTCCCAAACGCGCATCATAGACTTCCAAAATTTCATGATGTGATGAGCTATAGCTGAAAAACAAGGAAATAAGAATAAACACCGAGGAAAGCGCAATCATCGACAACGTAATACGCTTTTTTATAGAATACATTTTTTTACTATTTTTCAATGATATATCCTACACCACGAATATTTTTTATCACATTCCCCGGGACTTTCTTCCGCAAATTATGGATATGCACTTCAATCGCATTATCACTGCTGCCTTCATCCCAACCATGTAACGACTGCTGAAGTTGCTCTTTACTCATCACCCGTCCGGCCTGATTCATCAGCGATGCCAACAGCTTAAATTCATTGTTGGTCAACTTCAGTGCCTGTCCTTGGTACAGCACAACTTGTCTGTCCAGAGACAACACTAAATCACCGATTTCCACCTGACTATCGGTTGCGCCGGAGAGTCGCCGAATCATCACGCGTAACCGGGCCAGTAATTCTTCTAATGCAAATGGCTTCACCAGATAATCATCAGCCCCGCCATCTAATCCTTTCACGCGATCTTGAATTTCATCACGCGCGGTTAAAATCATAATTGGTAGCGAATATCCCGCACGCCGCACCGCTTTCAGAACCTCGAATCCACCGATATCAGGCAGCATGAGATCAAGAATAATCGCAGTAAACTGCTCTGTTTTCAGAGCAGTCACAACACCGGAACCTCGTTCAAGCCAGTCAACCGTGTAACCCTGACGGTTCAATGCCGTCACCATCGACTGTCCCAATAACACATCATCTTCGACGAGCAATAGTCTCATTGAGCACCTAACTCTTTCAAACGTTGATGAACTTCGGCCATTCGTCCCTGATCAGCAAGCGGTCTCGTTGCTCTTGGCGGAGCCACCTCCGCACGTTTCAGATATTCAATCGCTTTAGCTTTGCGTCCATCTTCCGCCAGAAAATCACCATAAAAATAATTGGGGTCCATCCCATTGGGATTATATTTTAAAGCTTTTTTGAGCATCTCTTCAGCCTTATCATCATCACCAAACCCAACGGGCCATCCCGGTACTTTATAGTACAGTGTCCCTAATGTGACATATGCTGATCCGTCTAACGTCTCCGGTGCTGTTTTCACCACGTCTTCCAGCAAGGCTTTGGCTTGTTTTGCCAAAGAGAGCCCACCCAGTCCACCGTCTGCTCCCGCCAGTGAACTTTTACTAATTGCCAGCCAGATTTTCAAATCATTCCGATCCGGGGCATGTTGCAGCGAGCTTTCACTCAATTTAACCAGATTCTCCAGACAATAAATTTGCTGATCCTCATCCTTCGATTGATACTGACATTCGGCCCACTTTTTCTGAATCGTGACCAGTGGGTCAGCACCACTTGCCCATACGGATGATGACCCGATCAAAAGACAGCATGCAGTCATTATCCGGTTTCTTATACTCGCTCTCATAACCTGTTGCTCCTTGACGACAATTGGCCGCCGTTTTTATTGGGTTAGCGTCTGTAACATTTGTCCGTACAGCTGAAATACCATATTGGCAGAACGGATGATCACTTGCTGCTCATCCGGATCGGTGATCTGATCCATCAGGCGAGCAAAAAACTGAATATGCTCTTGATCAAGTTCACTATGAGAAGTCAGATAAGTCAATGCATCGTCCTGTAAATTGAGGGTCTGCTTAACTTGTTGAGCGACCTGCCCACCGATGCCAACACTTGTCCCTTCCAAGACCCAAACCATACCAAATAAAGCCAGCGGATGACCTCGGTCAATCTGGTGATATAAATAAGCGACCATCAATTCAATCGCTGAACAAACGGCACCGTCATTCTGATTATGACGCACATCATCGTCAGAACCACCACAAGCGCGAATATCATTTAAAATCCACTCATGGTGACCGATTTCCTCTTCAATATATTCGGCAATCGCAGTCCGCAACCATTCTTTTTCTTCGCCGAGACGAGCACCACATGCCATGAGCAATGGCACTGTATGTTTCACATGATGGTATGCCTGTGTCAGAAATGCCTGATACTGAGCCAAATTAATGTCGCCCTGATGACATGCAGCGATAATCGGTGCAGATAACATCGCCTCACGGGCAGGCTGGGTTGCTTGTTGTAGCTGATTAAAAAAATCACTCATCGGTTCTACTCCACATTCAATGTTAAAACTAAAGATCAATTCGCTTTATCACGTTCTCAAAAGACGCAATATCGTTGCACCACAAGTTAACCTGTTCTTCAACCAGATGCCGTTTAGGGCGTCCATTTGCCGTCAGTAATGCTCGGTATTCTTGCGGTGATAAAACCAATAGCACCTGACAAACATGTGCATAATCCGGCAACTGACGATTCAACGCGACAATTGCAGCCGTCACTTTTTCCACATCCTGAGACAAAACAACTCCCATGAGTCGGTCCTTGGCTTCACCGACAACAATTAGACTTCGCAGGACATCCCATTGTTGACTTTCCGACTCAATCCATTCGGGAGAAATATTGCGGCCAAATCCAGTAATAATCTGATTTTTCTTTCTCCCCTGAACCGATAAAAAGCCCTGCTCATTAACATGGCCCAGATCACCGGTCTCAACCCATTCTGAAGCCAAAGGCTGATTAATATACCCAAGTGCAACAGCACCTCTGACGAGAATCTCACCATCATCTGTAATCCGTACTTCAGCATGGGGCAAAATTTTTCCTGCGGTGCCGGGGCTATTGGCATCAGGTGTATTCAGACTAACCACCGAACCACATTCAGATAACCCGTATCCTTCATACACTGGCAACCCTAAACGATGGGCTTCAACCAATGTTTGTGGTGTAACTCTGGCACCACCGACAGCGACAAACCGAAGCGATGCAGCAAGTTGGGGAAGATGACGGGTCACAGCGATCAACGCGTGTAATAGCGCCGGTGTTAGTACCAGCGAGTTGGGCTGGTATTTTATTAATGCACCTGCAAATTGCTCCGGAGTAAACTGGCTAGAACCCTGCAGCCCGACAGATTCGCCATTCAATACCACCGATGTCAAACCAAGCACTAAGGGGACATACACGCCAGTGATATTTTCCAGCAATGTGGATAATGGCAACATCACCAAATGTTTCTCTAAATCACTTTGTTTGACCATCTCCTGCGCCAAGCTCGAAGTCACCTGATCGAGGTTCTGCTGGCTCAAACACACACCCTTAGGCTGCCCGGTAGAACCAGAGGTAAACGTAATTTTGACTGTCCCCGGAAGAATTCCCCCATGGACACAATGAGAATGTCCAAACGCATGGTTGAATTCTGATCGCCGCCCAATGGCGCACTCTTGCAGCTCACCGCAAGACTCAAATCCTTGCAAAGGCTGATCATAAATAAGCGTGTCTGTCCCCGTAAGAGAAAGGACGTGTTCAATCTGGGCAGAACTAAAGAATTTAGGCAGCGGCACACAAGGAATCTGTGCATACATTGCAGCTAAATCGGCAATCAGCCAGGACAAACTGTTCTCTGCATAGATAGCGATGCAATGTGACTGTAATTCGCTGAATACACCAGCATAATGACAGACTTGCTCAGACAATTGCTGAAACGTCAGTGTTTCCGGTTCACCAAGCGAATTCTGACCGATAAATGCAATGGCATCCGGACACTGACTCGCATGGGAAAATAATGCAGATAAGATGGTTCCACTCATGAATAATGCCTCACTCTATACAAATACCTTTGGTCAACCAATAACGCTTCAAATGGGCCAGACTTTGTTGAAGATCACCGGCGACAATTCGGGGACGAAGCTGATAGTAACGTCCCCACTGAGCAGCATTACTAACTCTTTGAGCATCCGCTTGAGCAATCACGATAGGGTTAAGTCCTAAGCGCTTCATCAGTGCATACAGCGGATCAGTGACTGTACAAATACACCATTGATATCCCATCTCAACCAAGCGTTGTGCAATCAGATAAAAATGAAATGGTGATATCCCTTTGGAAAACGAAGCCAGTTGTCCGAATTCAATCAGCGTCGTACGCTCGATGGGCTGGGCAAAAGCCTCAGAAACTGCTTTTTCAGCTGACAAGTCCAGATATTGCTCCAGAAATAACGGAGCTTCAGAGGCAGCTCGATAACCACAAATTGACTGAATCTCATCTCCCTGTAACAACGCTAGAAACAGTGGCATGAATTGCTCAATATTGGCATCAAATGCATATGAATATCTTTCGGCTATATACTGTTCAACCTGATGACGCATTGGATGCGTCTCACTAATCATCTCTAATTTCATTGAAGAATTGCGTAGAGCTGCTTGCATCATTCAACCCTCTTGAAGACCTGAAATCAGCATAAGAGGAAATACTTAAGAAAAGCTTAAGAGAGAAAATTGAAGCCAAAGACGACATAAAAAAAACAGCGCATCAATGGCGCTGTTTTCTAAAACTAATATTGAAATTAAAATGACAATTGAAATGTGTCGAGTTGTAACAACAAATTGAGAGTGTAAATAAATTATTTAACCGCAACCCCCATCATGACAGACATGACTCCCTGCGCAGTTTTAACTTTGAAGACCTGAGCGACGTTCACCTGAGCAAAACCCGCCTGAATCAACTCATCCTGCATTTCAACCATACCTAAACCAGATGTTCGGTCCTCATCATCGATGATCCAGTCCCAGTGAATAAATGTACTCCCTTGATTGAGCAGCGAATAAATAATCTCTAAAGATTCTGCCAAATGAGGTAAAAATTCACATACAGAGACGGCAACCACCAAATCAAACTGTTTACGAAAAGCTGGATGCTGAGCAACGAGTCCTCTCGTCAAAGCGTCAACAACAGGCTCAACATTTGTCAGTTCTTTTTTATCGAGCTCTTCAATCATGGCCTCTGATGAATCCAATGCAACAACCGAGCGAGCTTGTGGCGACATCAACTCACTTAACAAGCCAGTTCCACATCCGAAATCCAGAATGTGTTTGCCTTCCAAATGAATATTCTTCGTTAATTCAGCAAATACTTTTTCTGTCAGCTCTCTATTGACCTGATCAGATTCCCAAGCCATAGCGAGTTCATCCCAATCCTTCGCCATCGTGACCTCCATCCAACTCCGATTCAGGGCTTAGGATAACCAAAACAACCTTCGCTTCATAGCGTTACCTATTCATCACCATACAGATTTGTCACCTACGTCCCAACTCGCTATCGTCAAAGTAGAAAATTGGTCATTAGACCAGCAGATCGCTGCAGTGTCTGTCCTCTTAATTATCCACGATCGTCTGACTCATAGTCGTCTAGATCTTGCCCATACAACACATAACCCGTTTCTCCCAAGTCCAGATTCATTGTTTCTGTTTTGAGCTGACCGACAACATAAACAATGTCCCATAACTGCCGGATCGGCGCCCCATGCTCAAATTTGACATAAATAATCTGATTCGGAGGCGGTGGCGGCACATGAATACATGCACCAAGAAATGGTACCAACAGAAACTCGGTCACTGTTTTATCGTCTCCCTCCAGTGGAATGACAAATCCCGGGATTCTCACTATTTTTCCATCCAAGTCGTGCCGAACACCACCAATCTTCAACTGTGGCGGGGTATCATTATCATGGTCAATGGGTGTCGCGCGGACGGGAGGATCAGGATGCTGTTCCCCCTCGGGAATCAAGTCTTCCCATGATAATGTCATAACTGACTGTTGCCGAGCCTGCGCACTGACACTATCAGACAATAAACCTAACCCCATCAAGACAAATAAAAACCAAACCGTATTTCTTTCAATCATAGATTCATCCAAAACTGTATTTTAAGGACTGATTTTTCTTGCTCTTCAATATACTGAATCAATCGATAAATAATATAGTCACACAAAATCTTAATGATTTATTCACAAATTATTCATGTTTTTCCGTATTAATAAGAGAACGGATCTCAATGTGGTATCAGTGGATATTATAAAAAAAACACGGAGAATTTTTGTGAAAAATAACCATCTTTTATTAGCCAGTGGACTGATGGCGTCACTGGTCGGTTGTACTTCAACCGGTCAAACGTCTCAAATGAATACACCGCAAAAAAACGATGCTTGGTTTGTCCAGGCTCAGCAACAAATTGCTAAAGCAAAGGCGAATAAGCCCATCGCTAAACCGGCTAAAAATGTCATCTTATTTATTGGCGACGGCATGAGTGTCGGTACGATCACCGCAGCTCGAATTTATGAGGGACAACGTCGCGGTATGCAAGGCGAAGAGTATCAGCTCGCAATGGAACAGTTGCCTTACGTTGCCCTGTCTAAAACTTACAATACTGATGCCCAAACCCCTGATTCAGCAGGTACCGCAAGTGCAATGGTCACTGGGGTAAAAACCAAGCAAGGCATTATCAGCGTTGATGACAACGTTCAAAGAGGCTTTTGTAATACCCAAATCGGCCACGAAGCCAAAACGGCTTGGGAAATGGCAGCAGAAAAAGGACTGTCCGTTGGTGTGGTTTCAACGGCACGCATTACCCATGCAACACCTGCAACCACTTACGCTCATTCAGCTGATCGTAACTGGGAAAATGATACGAAACTCCCAAACATTGCTAAAAACCAAGGTTGTATTGATATCGCGCAACAGTTGATCAATTTCAATGGTGGTAAAGGTATGGATGTTGTTTTTGGTGGTGGACGTCGTGAGTTCTTACCAGCCACAACAGTTGATCCAGAAGGTAAGAAAGGTAAGCGCAAAGATGGCCGTAACCTGATTTCAGAATGGCAGGTAAAACACCCAGATGCCAAGTACGTTTATGACAAAACAGGGTTTGATGCGCTAAATGGTCATACCAAACAAGCCTTTGGCCTGTTTGAAAGCAGCCATATGAAGTATGAAGCTGACCGTAGAGACGGTGAACCATCCGTTGCAGAAATGACCGCGAAAGCGATTGATATTTTGTCCAAAAATAAAGAAGGCTATCTACTAATGGTTGAAGCCGGACGTATCGATCACGCCCATCACGCTGGCAATGCAGCCCGGGCCCTGATTGATACCGTTGCTTATGACGATGCAATCAAAGCGGCATTAGACAAAACCAACCCTGAAGATACACTCATCATTGTGACCGCAGACCATGCACACACTTTGATTTCAAATGGTTATGCCGATCGCGGCAACCCAATTCTCGGTCTGTCAAAGAGAAATGGTCAGTACAACGTCGATGATTATGGTAAACGTTACACAACACTGTCATACGGAAATGGACCAGGTGCTGTCAAAGGAGCTCGTTCTAACCCCACAGAAAAAGAAGTATTAGATCTAGACTATAGACAGCAAGCGCTGGTGGGACTGTCCTCTGAAACCCACTCAGGTGAAGATGTTGCTATTTTCGCCCGCGGTCCTGAAGCTTATCTTTTTCAGGGTGCTGTAGAACAAAACTATATCTTCCATGTGATGAATGAAGCTTTGAGTTTAACCAAGTAATCGGATTGTGATTGTCATATCGTATCCGTATGGATGATGTGATAATGAAATAAAGGCGAAAGCGACAATCAATTACAACGAAAAACCATGCTGAGGGAATCAATATCTTTCAGCGTGGTTTTTTATTGAGGTGACTTGTTCCAAATAGAAGTAAAAGACAGAAACTCTGATATGACGTGGATTGTTCGTTTTACCAAATATAATTGACGTTTTACCGGACATTATTATTGCGCTTTTGTCCCAATCCAGAGACAACGCTCTCTTTCTGTCCAAGAGATAATCGCATCACAATTTCAGACTGATGAGGCCCCATATGACCGATTTCCTCCACTCGCATCTGTCACTCAACCCAACGCCTGTCGGCAAGGTAAGCGCTATACTGCTCAAGCCTATTTGTCGAATACCTACCACACTTAGCATTTAGTAAAAAATCTCCCCAACTGAATAAGGAAATATCTTTACATTATATCAAAAAAAACATAACAATTAGTAGAATAGCTGCTTTCAAGTTTTCATCAAGCAACAAGATAATACCCTATTTGAATAGAAGCTAAACACAATAGGCATCGTATTAAGCTATCGATTTGACAGGAGTAATCAAATGCAAACGCAAGACGTCGAACTTTTTAATTTTAATTTCGGAGAGTCTGTCCATAATGATGAGCCAGAAAATGACACCTATAAAATGTCAGAATATATCGGCTTTATGAAGTCGGTAGAAGCAGACAATTCATCTTTAGAAAATGACACAAACCTGATGTTAACTAAATTTCGAAAAATTTATTATAATTCATTTGGTTGGAATAAAATTCTAATCCCCGAAACAGCAAACATCACGCCTTTCCCTGCCAGTAATTACACTCAAAAAATGCAACATAGCCATGAGACGGTGCTGTCAAATAATAATCTATACGATGTCGCACATATCTTTGCCATTTTAGACGCTAACAACCATAACGGCCCACTCACACCAGTACCAGAAAGCATTATTGAAAGCCCAAAAATCTGGGATAAGATAAAAGATATTGTCCCTGTTGTTGAAGACCGATTGATGGCATCAGGATGGCTTGGTGACTTATCAGAAATCACAGGGGAATTTTTACTACAACATAAAATAACGGATCATCTTCTCCCAAAAAACAAACAACATGAGAAAAAACAAAACATCATTGATCAATTTGGTGCTTATTATAAAAATTTAGCCAATGTCGATGGGATGATTATGGCAGGTAATGCCAGCAGTAATAAATATAATGGAAAAGACGTCTCCGAAATATTTGAAGATTTTTACGGTAATGGCACTCAACCAGGAGAGCGAGAGCAATTAAAATCATCCATTTATTTACGTTTCGGTGAATCGATTGGACTAGATGAGTGGGATGGCAGCACATTCAAAAACAGTGAAGATTGGCTAGAAAAACAAACAAAGAACCTACAAACCTGTACCGCTTTCTATTTTATAAAAATGAAAGGGGTGAGTTTAGACATTCCTGCCATCACTCAAGAAAAATTGAAATCCGACCTGACAACGTTTGTGGAAAATTTAAAAGAAGACGATATCAGACAGGATTTCGCTCTCTATGGTTTAGATATACTAAAAGATGAAAGCAAGACTTTAGAACAAGATTTAAAAACGTTAATCACTTGCTTTTTAATCTGGAATGGCTGGTACAAAAATATTTTATCAATCGATTTGGTACTCACCTCTTATCTAAATGGACTATCTCAAGCTATTATTAAAACGCAAACAAAGTAACCTAGTCATTTTTATCAAAATTAATGGGTTTTATAGAAAGATATATGTTTATTAAAGCCCATTTTGCAAGATGCGATAATAAAAATTTTGCAAACAATCATTATTCTCACTATCTCAATACAGCCACCAGATGTTTAATGAAAGTGCCTGTCTTAAGAACCAAAAAACCATGCCGGATATAAAATCTACAGCATGGTTTTTTATTTTATGTGGGCACGCACTTTATTTCATACGAATACACACTTCAAATCAGCAAACTAAAGTGCCTGTCCTCGTAATTAAGCCGTCGATGGCTCTGTCACTTCACTCGTTACCCGTTCACGACGTTTAACATTCACCAATTGAACGCTAATCGCCGCAAAAACGACCAACCCCATCCCACATAAACTCAACCAGTCAGCTTGTGCTGGCTCTATCACGTCTGTCCACCATCCCATGGCAACACATAACTCTGTCAGTAAAAAAGCCATGACCGGAGTCACTGCAATCACAGAACTCACTTGTACCGTCTTCCAATATGTCAGCGACTTGGCAAACGCCCCATAAGCTACGACCGTATTCAGGCAACAAAACAGGGCAATCAACCACTCTTCCAACGACATTTTCAGCAAATCTGCTGGGGATGTCAGAGGCAACATGACAACCATAGCCATGAGATAAATTCCCAACAATATATTGGATGAATCAAGGTGTTTAAAGAGAGATTTTTGAACCAGCGCATAAAGGCTCCATGCCAGCGCAGACACGAAAATAATGCTCAAACCAGTCAGCAAAATGACGGTTTCAGTCCCTCGACCACTTCGCAAAACCGGATGGAAAAAGATCAACAGCCCCGCAAACAGCAAAGCGAAACATCCCCACTGCCGCCATGAAATGTATTCTTTAAAGAAAACCGCGCCTCCAACCGCCAAAAACAGCGGTGCCATTTGCATACTTAATTGAGATGAGCCCGGAGTCAGATAAGCCAGACTCCATGCATAACAGGTGTAATTAATCATTAATAACACCCCGGCCAGCCCCAAACGCAGCCATTCTGGACGTTTTAATTGCCGATATTGAACTAAACGATTATTCCGTTTTTGCCATAACCAAACGATGATACCAGCCACTGAAAAACGCAGCCATGTGAGTGTTACCGGATCTGCAAAATCATTCGATAATTTTAATGCTATCGCAATCATTCCCCACGCAATCATGGTTGTACAACTCAATAACAGCCCATATATAAAGTTACGTGATATGTTCACCACTCATCCCCTTGCGAAAAAAAATCGTCCTACCCATATCATGCGGTTCTCTTGCCAAACAATCCAATGCATAATGTTTCTAACAATTATGCGAAAAGTGGGATAAACAGATGTTATCGTCAGAATTACAGCATGTAGATATGAAATCATTAATGGGATTACTCTATCTACTGGAAGAACGAAACGTCAGTAAAGCAGCCAATCGCCTGTTTTTAAGTCAGTCTGCCATGAGCCGCCTGTTACAACGTTTGCGTGACGCATTTGACGATCCGTTGTTCATCAGGACTTCAAAAGGCATGGTTCCGACAGCAAAAGCTGCAGCGCTAGAATACCCAATTCGCCAGATGATCGAGCAAATGGCAGGACTCAACTCCATCCGAACTTTTTCTCCGGACCAAAGTGAGCGCTCATTTCGCTTACAGACAACCCATTATCAGGCCCAAGCTTATGTACCTTATATTGCATCTCAGTTCTACCAAAGTGCTCCACATGCCTCGCTCGAAACCAGTACAATTACCGAAACCAGCCTGATCCACTCAACAGAACATCATGTTGATGTGGTGCTCGCTAGTAATTACATTCAGGTTCCTAACTCATTTGAACGATGCTTACTTGGGCGAGAGAAATTCGGCTGTATTATGTCAAGAAATCATCCGTTAGCGAGTAAAACTCACATTACGTTAGATGACTATATAGCGCATAACCATATTCTGGTCAGTATGGGCGGAACATCTAGAAACTTCATTAATGACGCGCTTAAAGAACAGGTCAAAGAGCGACGATTCTCTTTCCGAACCCCTTATTTTCTTGCAGCATTGGCAACCGTAGGACAGACCGATCTGCTACTCAGCTCTAGTCGTCTGCTGGCCGAACGATTCCAAGATCAATTTGGTCTGACGATTCGAGATCTTCCTTTTTCCTTTCCAGACCCCAAATATTATCTTTGCTGGCCGAAAGCACTGACAGATGACCCGGGTAGTCAGTGGTTTCGTTCACTGTGTCGAGACGTGATACAGGATACAATTCCCTATCCAGAGAAAAATATTAGCCCTGAATAGATTGATGATCATTCACCGTTCATCTTTCGGTGAGTCCATCACCACCATGGTGGTAATCGTATTGACTTGAGCACATTCACCCAATACTTCGGAATGAAACCGCTTATAAGCCAGCAAGTCTTTCGTCTCAACACGAAGTAAGTACTCATTATCACCGGTGATGTTATGACACTCTGTCACCTCAGGTGCAAACTGTACATGCGCTTCAAATGCCAATTGAGCATTTTTACTGTGATCAGACAACCCAATAGAAACATAAGCAACGAAACCGATCTCTAGCTTATGTTTATCAATAACCGCTCGGTAGCCTTTAATCGTTCCGTTACGTTCCAGCTCCTGGACTCTTCTTAACGTTGCCGAAGGTGATAACCCAACCCGCTCAGCAAGTTCAACATTCGAGATTCGTCCAAAGCGAACCAACTCTTGTAATATTTTTTCGTCAAATCGATCCATCTTTAACTCATTGTGTTTAAGAGCCGCGTCCAAGCTATAGTAACGGTGGCGGTCGTAATGTAAACCCGTTTCTTCATCATCGTATTCTCTTAAAAGGACAGTCACCTTTGTGAACTCGAAAGGACTGCCTAAAACTCACCCGACTGCAAAATATTGCAACATCACAGGGCGATCTCTTATAGTGTCTGCCATATCAAAAAATGAGTCAGTCGAAGTGTCAGGAAAAGCGATCAAATCTCCGTGCGTGGGATACTGTAAAAATGAAGATGGTCTTTGTTCGGGGTGCTACCGAACGATGGAAGAGATCCGGCAGTGGCGCCATTATACCGATCAACAAAGAGAACAAATTATGCAACGACTGAGCGGAACAGCAACCTCTCATGCTTGCCCGCAATGCGGAGAACCGACCTATTGTGGTGTCCATGCCGGTGAATCAGACTGTTGGTGTTTTCACATTTCAACCCGAGAGAAAACGGGGGCAGCCCACTGCTTGTGTCGTCGCTGCCTTGCCCGACAGCCGCTGCTATAACAAAATCTTGTCTCCGTACCGCGGCCCTCGGTGCGACATTATGCTTTTGCCGCTAATGCATGCCCTTCAAACTGAATCCCTGCCCAACCGGTGCGCATAAAGTTACGGATATTCTGATGATCCTGATTTTCAGGGTGTTGTAGAACATCCTGACGATAAAAGTCCCCAAAACAAGCCAGCGTTTCTTCAGGACTCAACTGATGTAATTTCGCAAAGGAAAAGATTTTACATGAGCCTTGGTTTTCATCTGCGTCGTTGATCATCTCACCATTGCTAAATCGAGTCGGTATAAAATCATAGTGCTCCTCAATCACACGCATCACGCCAGAAAAATCAACTTGCTCTGGCGCAGTACGGATCACATCAAGTAATTCATTACATGTCATAAAAATGGTCTCTAGTTAGGCGGTTCACACGAAGCTCTGCTCAATCTGACGGGTTGAAAATGTATTCATCAGCCACATCAGGCAGACAAAGCGATAATGAGTCTAACAAAAATAAAGAGGATTGATCATGAAAATGAAGGCATCAGTTTCTTCTTTCAGGCACAGAAAATGCTGTTTCTCTCCAGACTTCTGTGAGTCTTGCCGACAGAATGAGGATTTTTTTAGCAACTATTGAGCAGAAAAACTTAATGTCATCAATAATTAACTTAGATGTGCTCGCTCTGACAGAAGCATGTCCCTTGCAAATGACGACGATACGGACTGAAACCAAGGCATTGAAAATATGGGATCACAGACTGAAAAGCCGATACAAGAAGCAGATCAAGAGATGGAAGAGATGAAATCGATTCACCCACTGCGAAGCCGCTTGGGACGAAGAATCATTTTTATTTTGGTACTACTCAGTGGGACAATCACTTTTTTAGCGACCCTAACGCAGCTCTATTTCGACTACAACAAACAATTTAGTAACGTTGATCGACGCCATCACGAAATCCGGAATATTCACACCCACTTGCTGGCTTCATCACTGTGGAATTTTGATCTCACCATTTTGCAGCAAAGAGTTAATGGGCTAATTAATCTGCCTTATATTGATTATTTGGAAATACAGTCTGACAACTATAAAATCAGTGCAGGAACACCAGTGACGGGGCAAGCAGTCAGCCATCTTTATCCGCTGACTTTTCAAGACCCGATCACCGGGAAATCAGAACAAATCGGTACGATTCGCGTTGAGTCGGATATTCAGCAAATCTATAACTCGCTGATGCATGACTTTTTGGTCATTCTGTCAATCAATACGATTAAAACGGCACTGGTCTGCTATCTGATTCTGATTATTTTCCACCATAGTATCAATCAACGTATTTACGCAATTGTCCGCTACCTGAGACAATATAATCCCAGGCACAGAACCCACCCCTTACGCGTTTATAACTATCCGATTATTACGCAAAAAAATGATGAATTATCTCTTTTATGCAATGAAACCAATAAGTTAACTAAAAACCTCACAATTTTATATCAGAATATTCGCTTCGAACAGGCGCGTTTAGCGGATTTTGCCCACGTCTCGTCTGACTGGCTGTGGGAAACGGACTCGGCTCTGAAACTGGTGTATTGCTCAGAAACCATGCTGGAAGTACTCAATTTACAAGAAAACCATCGTTTGGCATTCCATGAAATTGAACAATTTCAAACAGCAATTCAGTTACAACAATCCTTAAACGGCAAGCAAAACTTTCACCACTGTGAAGTGGCTCTCGACTTGAACGGGCATAAGATGTGGCTAATGTTTCAGGCACAGGCGCGCTATGACAATGAGCAGGATACATTCTTAGGCTTTCGTGGCACAGCACTGAATATTACCGAGCTCAAATCTGTACAAGCTGAGCTAGAACAATTCAATCAAAGTTTAGAGAACACCGTCCAGGAACGGACACATGATTTGGCACAGAGTCTCAAACAACTCAAACAGGCACAGGCACAGCTGATCCAGTCGGAAAAATTAGCTGCACTCGGTGGGTTGGTGGCTGGTGTCGCCCATGAAGTGAACACCCCGTTGGGGATTGCGGTAACCGCAACATCGCTCATTGAGGAAGTCACTGCGGAATTTGAACGTGCATTTCGCGATCAAACTTTAACGTCCACTCAGTTTATTGAACTAACGGAAAAACTGAAATCGAGCTCAGAATTACTGCAAAGCAATCTAAGCCGGGCATCGAAGTTAATTCGGGACTTCAAACAGACCGCTGTTGATCAAGTGTCTGAAAATCATAGTGAATTCAATATTCATCAGGTGCTGATGGCATTAATTGCCAGTATGCATCCAGAAACCCGCAAGATTCCGGTGTCACCACAACTTGAAGGGGATGAGGCGCTGACAATGATGAGTTTGCCGGGAACATTAACTCAAATTATCTCGAATTTGATTATGAACAGCCTCGTCCATGCTTTTGAAGGTGACCATCCGTCACCGGAAATTCATATCAAATTCTATGCAGAAGGCCAGCATATTATTTTTGAATATCAGGATAATGGTATCGGTGTCCCACACTCGTTACACGAAAAGATTTTTGAGCCCTTCTATACCAGTAAAAGAGGTCATGGCGGTTCGGGACTGGGGCTCAATCTGGTCTTTAATCTGGTCACCCAAAAACTGAAAGGTCATTTGAAATTTACCTCAGAGCCGGGTCAAGGCGTTCAGTATCGCATTCAGCTCCCGAAGACATTGGATTAATTTGCAACACACACTTTCTCAGGGTGAACAATTGTCGGCTAGGGTCTCAAGGATATGACAACAGGTAAATACAGCACAGAATTGATTTCCCCGTTGCGGAGCCGTCTTGGCCGACGTGTGATGTTCATCCTGATTCTGCTCAGTAGTGTGTTTACATTGATTTCCACGGTGGCTCAGCTCTATTTCGATTACACACAACATATGGATCATATTGAAAAACGCCATATAGAAATTCGAGACGTGCACACACATGTACTGGCTTCGTTTATGTGGGATTTTAACCTGACACGATTGCAGCAGAGAATGGATCATCTGGTGCTTTTATCCGATATTGACTATTTGAAAGTTCAATCCGGTAATTACAACCTCGCCGTTGGTCAACCGCTCACTTCAGGGATGATCCGACATGTTTACCCACTGACTGTTCGCGAACCGGTAGGTGATGAAACAAAATTGATCGGCACCATTACTGTTGAATCGAGCCTCGAAAATATCTACAACACCCTGATTCGTAAGTTTTTGACAACATTAGCGATTAATACCCTCAAAACCATATTGGTCTGTTATCTGATCCTCGTTATTTTTCACCGCAGCATCAATCAACGGATATACTCGATTGTTCGCTTCCTGCAACGTTACAACCCGATAAACCCGGGGACGCAACTTGAAGTCTATCAGGCACCATTTATCACACAACACGATGATGAGTTATCGTTGCTGGTCAAAGAGACCAATAAATTAACCCAAAGCCTCGGGGCTTTTTACCAGAGCAATCATTTGGAACGGACTCGCTCAAGACATTTTGCACTCATATCATCTGACTGGCTCTGGGAAACGGATGACTCACTCCGGCTGATTTATGCCTCGGAAGGCATGTTAAACGCCTTACATCTATCGGAACGTCATCCTGTCCCTTTCAAGCAAATCGAAGCGTTACAACCAGCACAGGGGCTACATTGTTTTCTCACTCACAAGCAGAGTTTCCAACAGTGTGAAGTCATCATCATTTTGGATGGCATCCGACAATGGTTTGTCTTTCAGGCGCTGGCCCGCTATAACGACGCGCATGAATTCCTCGGCTTTCGGGGAACGGCGCTGAATATTTCTGAGCTAAAATCCGGACAGCTGGCCTTAAAACAGCTCAATCAAGAGCTGGAATATAAAGTCAGGCAACGCACCGATGAGTTGGCGCAAAATATGACACAACTCAAGCGAGCTCAAACTCAACTGATTCAATCAGAAAAATTTACCGCACTCGGCGGATTGGTTGCCGGTGTCGCGCATGAAGTCAACACCCCTCTTGGGATTGCAGTCACGGCGACATCAATCGCAGAAGATGTCAGAAAAATGCTGGAAGAGAGCTTCCATCATCAGACACTCACAACCCATCAGTTTACGGAACTCACCCAACAATTAAATTCAAGTGTCAAACTGTTGAAAAGTAATCTCACTCGGGCATCTCAATTAATGCAGAACTTTAAACAGACAGCGGTTGATCAAATATCAGAGTGCCAAAGTCAATTCAACATCTATCAGGTCTTGCAAGCCTTAATCGTCAGCATGTATCCGGAGACCAGAAAAGTGCCGGTTGACCCGGTGTTGGAAGGGGATAAAAACCTCATGATGAATAGTTTTCCGGGCAGTTTGACGCAAGTGGTTGCCAACCTCATCATAAATAGCACGCGTCATGCATTCAGAAATACACCAGTTGCACCGCAAATTGTGATTCGTTTTTATGTGGAGGATGAGTCGATTGTATTTGAGTATCTCGATAACGGCATCGGCATCCCTGAGGATTTACATCAAAAAATATTTGAACCGTTCTATACCACCCAAAGAGGGCATGGGGGCTCGGGGCTTGGCCTGAGTTTAGTGTTTAATCTGGTAACCCAACGACTTCAGGGAACATTACAGTTTTCATCAACGCCCGGACAAGGTCTGCACTACCGGCTCAAACTTCCCGGGCAATTAAAGATTCAAGAGCCGGAAACCGTATCATAACGATTCAGACTCAATCGGGCAGACTATTGCGAATGTTGATAAATTCATCCCAGTGCGCCATAAACAAGTCAACAAGCTGTGGGTCAAATTGTTTTCCTCGCTGGGCTAAAATTTCCTGTTTGATCTCGTCATCTGTCCAACTTTCTTTATAACACCGTTTCGCCCCTAAAGCGTCGAAAACGTCTGCCAGTGCAGTAATTCGGCCACAAATCGGGATATTTTCTCCGGATAAACCATGAGGATAACCGGTACCATCCCATCGTTCATGATGATATTCAGCGATGTTTTTCGCCATTACCATCAACGGACGAGCTGATTTGCTCAAAATTTCGACGCCATACTCCACATGTTTTTGCATGATAGTCCATTCTTTATCGTCCAACTTACCGTTCTTATGCAAAATACAATCAGGCACAGCCACTTTACCGACATCATGTAACGGTGCAGCATGTTTGATCATTTTGACTTGCGCTTCAGTCATGCCATACAACTGAGCCAAGCGTTCACTATACAATGATACGCGTTGTACATGTGCGCCGGTCTCTTTGCTACGAGCTTCGACAGCATTCGAGAGGTTATACACCAGCTCCACCGAGGTTTCCTGCAAATCGACAAACAAGTTGATGTTGTCGAATGTCATGCAGATGTTCTGCATGTATATTTCCAACAACTGTTTATCAATATCTGATAATTCACCGTTCAAATTGACATAGAGAAGATTCGTGACATCCCGTTCATCGCGGGTATGGAAAACATAAGCGTCCCCATAATTTTGGGAGGCACGTTTTCTCAAGACTTCCTGACAGCGCTGAGCAACCAAATCCGGTAGCACACTAAAACTACACTCTTTATAAAAGGAAACATATTTCCCCGTTGCAGCCAGCGTCAGGGCCCGCTCTCCGTCTTCACGATCATGAGGATAAACGATGCAGTAAAAAGCAGAGGCTTCGAGCCCGAGGAGAGAGGTCAGTTGTTTCAATACCGTTGTCGCATAAGTTTTCAATGTTCTGGTATTTTGGACCTTGGCTGAGGCTTCAATGACTCTGCTTAATCCCTCCTTTTGTTCTTCAATGAGACATAAGTCCCGATATGCCCTCAGCATCGAATAGAGTAAAGTCCTTAACTTCTGGGTGGTGAGCTCCGTTTTTTCTTTGTAGTCATCAATTTCATAATCTTGAATCACCTTTTCTTCCGGCGCCTGACCTGCTTGCCCTGTCCGTAGGACCAACCGGATAATACGATTACGACAGGTCTCTCGGATAAAGCGGACCAAATCCAGTCCGGCATGTTCCGTTTCCATCACGACATCTATCAGTGCCAGTGCAATATCATCTTCTTGTTTAAATACTTCTTGGGCTTCACTGCCAGAATATGCGGAGATCAATTTCAAAGGGCGTTTCTGAAAAACAAAATTACTGAGCGCCAGTTTTGTAATCTGGTGCATTTGTGCGTCATCATCCACCAGCAACACTTTCCAAGGTTCTAAACCTTGAACATTAGTCGATGAGTGACTGTCTTTATTTTCTTCATGATCTGAAGAACCTGAACGCATATCTGCAAATAATTCCATAAACACCTCTTTGTCATCGACCTAATATAGTTTTAGCACACTCCCCATAACTCTTAATGGTTTTATTCTCACTTATCGGAACAACATCAAAAAAGCATTGTCCTTTCATATAGGTTATATTTTAAAATCAAATAGTTATGATTACAGGGACAGTCACTACACAGGTCACAAAGTTACAATTCAGGTTGCACGAATTTGAAACCGATGCGTCCAGCTCTGAGAGCCGACCGAAATCAGGTTGAGTCGTAGGTGTGGAGGATGTCAGAGGAAGGCACACTGAGTCGGACATCTAGCGTCCCTCAGATAGCGACCAACCCATGTCATCGAAGCATTAATTAGTGATAGAGCGATAGTGAATGGATCAATTGAGCAACAGATGGTGTCGTTAATGTATCGATCGTCTTGCCTTGATGAAGTCCTTGGCGGATATCCGTACTGCGAACGGGTACTTTTTCCGGACAGGCCATGACATTAAATTGCTTGAGGATATCTTTCGCACGAAAAAAGCGGGCAAATTGAAACAAATTATCCGGCCCCATAACAAACGTTAGTTCATCCTGCGGATAAATCTTCTGTAATGCGGTCAATACCGCATAAGTGGTAATGTGCTTGCCGGGAAAATAGAGCTGTTCTTCAATTGTAGAACGTTGAATTTTATCACCGCCTAAATCGGATATCAGAGCATCAACCAAGCGACATCGTTGCTCGTAAGGGAGCATCTTCTTCCCCCATGCATGGGCGAGACTCGGGACGAGTAAGATTTGATCAAAATGACTCAGTGAATCAATCACACTTTTATGACCCAAGCTTGGTGGGTTAAAAGCGCTGCCAAATACAGCGATTTTCAACATATCCTTCCTTTCTGGCAATTATCCGGTTTTCTAATTCAACGAAATAGGTATGATACTAAAAAGTTGCTATATACCCAAGTGACCTTAAGATAGATATAGGATTCCGTATATCTCCCGATCGCGGTGGCTTGAGTGTCATACTATCAGTTTATTCTTGTTATTAGTTTATTCTTGTTATTAGTTTATTCTTGTACGAAAAGGAATCTCAAAATGGAACAGCTTATTCGCGAGGAAATGCGTGTCCAACCTACTATCAACCCAGAGTATGAAATTCAGCGTCGTATTGACTTTATTAAACGCAAACTGACTGAATCCGGCTGTAAGTCTCTGGTGCTCGGTATCAGCGGTGGAATTGACTCGGCCACTTGTGGTCGTCTGGCACAGTTGGCGGTTAATCAACTCAATGAGGCACATCCCGACACCCCATATCAATTCATCGCGGTCAGACTGCCCTATGGTGAACAGAAAGATGAAGATGAAGCGCAACTTTCTATCACCTTTATTGAGCCGAGCCATGCTGTTTCTGTGAATATTAAAGCCGGCGTTGACGGGCTTCACGCTGCGTCTCACCAAGCACTGGCAGGAACGGGATTACTCCCCGAAGACCATGCGCAACTGGATTTCGTGAAAGGTAATGTCAAAGCACGTGCCCGTATGATTGCCCAATATGAAATTGCCGGTTATGTGCGTGGCCTCGTGCTCGGCACCGACCACTCTGCAGAAAATATTACCGGTTTTTATACTAAGTTTGGTGATGGTGCATGTGACCTCGCCCCATTGTTCGGATTAAATAAACGTCAGGTTCGTCAGGTCGCTGCGACACTGGGCGCACCGGATGTACTGGTCAATAAAGTGCCGACGGCTGATTTGGAAGAACTGGCACCGCAAAAAGCGGATGAAGCAGCGCTGAATCTGACCTACGATCAGATTGATGATTTTCTGGAAGGGAAGCCTGTCCCGCAGAGTGTCGTTGATCGATTAGTCGCAATTTATCAGTCCACTCAACATAAACGTCAGCCAATTCCGACAATTTACGACTAATCTCCCCCACCTTAATGTTGTGGAAGATCAATCATCGCATGATTTTCCACAATTCATTAACATTCCCATCTAGTAAACAACACATCATATTTGCATCGTAGTCACGTTTTTATCCCATAATGTGAGTTCTCTCCGATCACATAACACTTTTGAAAAAACGGTGGGTGAATATGACTATCGTCAATATTTTTTTTACCGTATCGATGATGATGAAGTAACGAATTATTATAGGAGTTTACAATATGTTGTATATAGAGTTTCTGTTCCTATTATTGATGCTTTACATTGGCTCTCGATACGGCGGTATCGGCTTGGGCGTGGTGTCTGGCATCGGTTTGGTTATCGAAGTATTTATCTTCAAAATGCCACCGACCTCACCACCCATTACGGTAATGCTCATCATTTTGGCCGTCGTCACCTGTGCATCCATTCTTGAAGCCGCTGGCGGATTGAAGTACATGCTACAGATAGCCGAACGACTGTTACGGAAAAATCCCAAACGCGTTACCCTCATCGCACCATTTGTCACTTATACCATGACCTTTATGCTGGGTACCGGCCATGCTGTTTACTCCATTATGCCAATCATTGGTGATGTCGCACTGAAAAATGGTATTCGGCCAGAACGTCCGATGGCTGCTGCTTCTGTGGCTTCACAGGTAGCGATTACAGCGTCTCCGATTTCAGCGGCTGTGGTTTATTATCTGGCTCAGTTAGTCAACGTTCAGGCCAATATCACACTCCTCTCTATTCTGATGGTCACCGTGCCAGCTACACTTTGCGGTACACTCGCGATGTCGTTATATAGCCTGAAACGGGGAAAAGAACTGCAAGATGATCCTGAGTATCAGGCACGTCTGCAAGATCCGGTTTGGCAAGAAGAGATTAAAAATACAACCGCCACTACGCTGAATGAAACCCTACCGGCAAAAGCAAGAAACTCTGTTTTACTCTTTATTGGCTCAATTCTCTGTATTGTCTTAATTGCGATGGTGCCGGAAATCAGAACCATTAGCGAAGGGGCAAAACCCATCAGTATGGCCGTTGTCATCCAGATGATGATGCTCTGCTTCGGTGGGATCATTCTGCTGGTCACCCGCACAAACCCGAAAAATGTCCCCGATGGCGTGGTCTTTAAATCTGGGATGGTTGCAGCCATTGCAATCTTTGGGATTGCCTGGATGTCAGACACTTATTTCAAATACGCGATGCCTCAGTTCAAGTCCGGGATTGTTGAAATGGTTCAGTTATATCCTTGGACCTTCGCGCTGGCGCTCTTCGTGGTTTCTGTCGTGGTCAATTCTCAAGCCGCAACCGCTCGGATGATGCTGCCTGTCGGACTGGCGCTGGGGCTGAATCCTGCACTGTTGATTGGTCTGATGCCTGCCGTTTATGGTTATTTCTTTATTCCAAACTATCCATCGGATATCGCTACCGTCAACTTTGACGTCTCCGGCACGACGAAAATAGGAAAATGGTACTTCAACCACTCGTTTATGGCAGTCGGTCTCATTGCCGTTGTGACGGGCTGTATTGTCGGTTATCTGCTGGCTCAGGTCGTGATAGGTTAAGATGATAAGTTAAAGGTGATTGGCTCGACTTTCCCCGCACATACCTCATGCAACAAGCCCCTGAATATCAGGGGCTTGCCTTTTCAAACGCTGGTCTGTTCAACCGTGAATTCCTGGAATAACAAGTGAAATCACCTGAACCGATGATGTCTCATCTAAGCTATTTTTCGTCTATCTATTTCTCATCTAACACAACGCGCGCATTACGTGCCTGAACGGGGCGATTGTTGTGTCCCATAGCAGAAGTCAGTTCATTCTCCTGCTGGGTCGAGAGTGTTTTCGCCTGTTTCATGACAAACCAACGAACTCCTTCACTACACGGTGGCGTGGTGAGCGATCCATTGAAACGATAATATTTCTGCGTTGCCGGTAATAGATCTTTCACAGGGAAAGAGACTGGCACAGCATCGCCTTTTTCCGGTAATTTCTGTGCCAACAGCGCCAACGCCGGATTAGCAGCCCCGATATCAAACATCACAGCGATAACCGCGAGATTGCCGTCACCGTCTTGATTGACAAAGTGAGCTTCCAAAGGATATTGGTGACTCTTAATCAAATTTTCGGAAGGGGTATGAAAATGAAATTGCTTCAGTTCAAAGTGCTTGCCATCAACGGTCAGCGTGTTGTGGCCTGTTACGGTCGCCTGCAACGTATGACCATTGTTAGTCAGGGAGGTCACTTCCCCTTGGTAATCAACCGCCAAAGGCTTCAGTTCTGATGTGACTGTATCCGTCAGATTAATCGGACTCTGGTTTTTCCCGGTTTCACAGATCTTGGAAACATGTCCCCAGTGTTTCGGACCATTTTCACCAATATATCCCCATTCTGAAGCCTGAGTCATGGTGGAAAATAAAGCGCCTACTGACATTGCCAATATGATTTTTTTCATTGTTTCTCCATGTCGTGATATCAAATACGATTACGATACAACGGGTCGGTTATTTCTTATTTTTGTGAGTAATCAAAGATTAAGCTGAAGATACCTTGTCGGTGTTTGAGTCTATCTCACCAAACTTCGGTACTCAATGACGACTTGATTGCCATCCACATAAACCGAATCAATATCACCATCGATAATCACTCGATTGACGAGTTTGACTTGCTGTTGTCCTTCTCGTTGCTGTTTGATCAGGCTGGGCATGAACTGATAGGGATCGACATGGAGATATCGACAAAAAGATTGTACGAATTGTTGTGTCAGAGGCTCACGCCCCCGCAAAATGTTAGACAGTTGAATTTGGGTCAGCCCCAACTGTTTAGCCACTTCCATCTGTGTCAGATGCATTCTCGCTTTTTGCGACATCCAAACATGATAAAGTGCCTCAAGATCATCCGGTGTATATGTCATGAAGGGATCTCCTCTCAGAACGTTTTGCTCGCCATCCGATGGTTAACAGCAACGAATGGCGATCAACAACGACGAATACCGATAAATCCCGACAACATGACAGATGTGTATGGGTCATGTGTCAACCAATCGTCATGATTGATTCACAACACTACTCCTGAGAAGGCGCGGTCAGCAAACTATCAAACGTCTTGTGACCGTGTAGTCCTTCAAAGTCTGACTCTTCAGCAATGAACTCTCGGAGTGAAGGACTGAGATCGACGGCGAGCTGTAGATCAATAATCGCCTGCTCTTCAGCGCCCAAACGCGCGTAGGCACAAGCGCGTTGATACAGCGCCGGACCGTTGGTTTCATCGAGCTCAAGCACTCGGTTACATAAGCTCATTGCCCAGTGATATTCTTTCATTTCCATCACAGCATCAGCTTTATAGGTCAATGCTTCTAAATCTCCCGGACGGATTTTCAGAATTTCATCATAAACTTGCACCCGTTGGTCTGGTGTTTGGACACTCTGCGCTCTGAGCCACAAGTTGTGAATCTCATTGATAATCTCAATCTCGCGATTATTGTCCGTGATGATCCGCGTTTTGCGCTTCAAATCGCGCTCCAAGGCGAGAAATTTTTTCTCATAATCTTGCGCAATTTTATTTAAGCGTTTATCGGCCAACTCACGCGTGTTGGTTTTCACCTCTTTCAATGAATGCCAGCCAAATAAAGCTATCAATGACGCTGCAGCAGCGATGATATAAAAGAAATAAGTAACCGTGACATTGGCATAATTCATTGATTTATCAGCAACGCTCAATTCCCGATCCGTTATCTGGATAGTTAAACGGCGTTCCAGATCTTGTTGATCTTGTCGAAGTGATTTTAGCTCATCAAGAATATAGCGCTCGATAAGCGGACGATCCAAGATATCAGTTTGTGAGTATTTCTGTTCCGGTTCTGCAACGGCAGTTCTCAGAAAAAAAGACAGTATGATTCCAACCATCAGTATAATTTTTAACACGGCAGACCCCTTATTCTTCACATCACTTATCTTCTACACGGCAAGCATCATCCACATTGTCTAATGAAATACAGCACGAAACAATCCACAGTAGATAAAAAATAATTAATTTGTACACAAATAATTTCGCAAAGGCATGAAAAAAATAAGGAAATAAATATTAGTTTAAAATCAACAAGTTATGTTTACAAAAAAATATCAAAAAATAGAAGCGCTTGATTTTAATCCAATTAATGCTTAGAGTTCATTATATATAGTTGTTAATTTTAAACAATATGGGTCATGATGACATGGAAGCTATCTTAGAAGTAAAGCAGCTTTACAAAATATTCGGGGAGTCAGTTGACACCGCCTTTCCCTTAATGGAAAAGGGGCTGGATAAAGACCAAATTTTTGAAAAAACAGGCCTCACGGTCGGTGTCAAAAATGTATCTCTCTCGATTCAGGAAGGCGAAATTTTCGTGATCATGGGGCTCTCCGGCTCCGGAAAATCGACACTAGTCCGCTTATTGAATCGCTTAATCGAACCAACACAAGGCAGTGTTCTGCTCAAGGGCCGGGATATTGCACATATCTCCGCGTCAGATCTCCGTGAAGTTCGGCGTAAGCAAATTTCAATGGTTTTTCAGAATTTTGCACTGATGCCGCACATGTCAGTCATCGACAATACTGCATTTGGCTTAGAGCTGGCGGGCATAGATAAAACAACCCGCTATGAGCGCGCCCAAAATGCACTGTCACGAGTCGGGCTGGATGCTTACGGGGACTCTTTTCCAGATGAACTTTCCGGAGGAATGAAACAACGGGTCGGACTTGCCCGGGCATTAACCAATGACCCGGATATCCTGTTAATGGATGAAGCTTTTTCAGCACTCGACCCGCTCATTCGTACTGAGATGCAGGATGAGCTGATTCGCTTACAGAACGATGATAAACGGACCATTGTTTTTATTTCCCATGATCTGGATGAAGCCATGCGTATCGGTGATCGAATTGCCATTATGCAAGATGGTGAAGTCATTCAAGTCGGCACACCGGATGATATTCTGCACAATCCCGCCAATGATTATGTGAGTTCCTTTTTCCGCGGCGTGAATGTCGCCAATATTTTCACGGCAAAAGATATCGCCCTGAGAAAAACCGCCACAGTTCTGAAGAAACATGACAATGATGGACCAGCCGCAGCGCTACAACTGCTACTGGATAATGACAGGGAGTTTGGCATTGTTGTCGATCGGGGCTATAGCTATGAAGGCGTCGTCTCCATCGATTCACTTAAAGAAGCTCAAAAACAAAAACATTCACTCTACAGTGCACTCCTCCAAAACACGATTCATGTTCATGCCGACACCCCCATCAGCGAATTAATCGGTCAAGTTGCGACCGTCCCTTACTCACTGCCAGTCATCGATGACAATAACCGTTATCTGGGTGTTATCAGCAAATCCCGATTACTTCAGACTTTAGACAGAGAATAATTATGGCAATGGAATCCACACAAAACGTTGACCCTTGGGCGACAAGCACCGCTGCGAGCAGTGACTGGTTAAATGCCAGCACGCCACCACCAGAGACATTTCACTGGTTACACCCATTTAAAGACGCAATCATCCCCTTTGATCAATGGGTAGAAACGGCACTCAACTGGCTAGTAACGCATGGACGCCCGCTATTTCAGGCGATCCGCATTCCGATCGATTTAATCCTCAGCTCATTCCAGACCGTATTAGTCACCACACCCGCTCCCATCATGTTAGTGGTGTTGTTTTTGCTGGCTTGGCAAATGGCCGGGCTACGCATGGGGATCGTTTCACTGATTTCATTAATTGTGATCGGTCTGGTCGGTGCGTGGAGTGGTGCAATGGTGACATTGGCCTTGGTCATGACCTCGGTATTTTTCTGCTTACTGATAGGGCTGCCGCTCGGCATCTGGTTGGCCCGGAATCAGACGGCCGCGAAAATAATTCGGCCAATACTTGATGCGATGCAGACAACCCCTGCGTTTGTCTATCTCGTTCCTATTGTGATGTTGTTCGGGATTGGTAATGTCCCCGGTGTCGTCGTGACCATTATTTTCGCACTGCCGCCCATCGTTCGATTGACCATCCTCGGCATCCAACAAGTTCCAGAAGAACTGGTTGAAGCCGGTCATGCTTTCGGTGCAAGCCCGAAACAGATGTTGTATCGCATTCAGCTTCCTTTGGCGATGCCATCGATCATGGCTGGCGTAAACCAGACACTGATGCTATCACTTTCT
Organism: Vibrio gazogenes; assembly: GCF_023920225.1. Lineage (NCBI taxonomy): Bacteria > Pseudomonadati > Pseudomonadota > Gammaproteobacteria > Vibrionales > Vibrionaceae > Vibrio > Vibrio gazogenes. The sequence continues at coordinate 91,585 of NZ_CP092588.1, read as the reverse complement.
ATGGTGGTCATCGCTTCAATGATTGCCGTGGGCGGACTGGGACAAACCGTATTACGCGGTATTGGTCGGCTCGATATGGGGATGGCAGCTGTTGGCGGACTTGGGATTGTGATTCTCGCCATTCTATTGGATCGCATTACGCAAACCATCGGCATTGCAACCCGGGATAACAAAAGTCGTTGGTATCACTCTGGTCCCGCCAGTTTCATCTGGCGACTGGTTGCAAAAAGAAATTAACCAGGGTTACGAAATAACAAAGCCACGCAGCACGAGGGAATATCGCCAGTCAGTCACGAACTCAACCATAAGTCTCGTTTCTGATTGGCTGACCATAGAACCGGACCTTCACATCAATGAAGTGTATTCCAGCGGTTCTTTTCCTTAAGACCTGAAGAGGCCCAAATGCGAAGTATTGAGGTAATTCGGGCATTGATAAGCTCATCTATATAAGGAAATCAAATATGAAATATACACGGAGAATGTTGATAACCACCGGTCTGGTATTATCAACGTGTCAAGCCTCACTGGCTTTTGCTGAAGATTTACCCGGAAAAGGGATTACGGTTCAGCCCGTTCAATCCACAATTGCAGAGGAAACCTTTCAGACGCTAATCGTCAACAAAGCGATGGAAGCTTTAGGCTATACGGTTTTACCCACCAAAGAAGTCGATTACAACGTCGCCTATACCTCGATTGCCAACGACGACGCAACTTACCTTGCTGTTGGCTGGTTCCCCCTCCACGACAACAAATATAAAAAATCAGGTGGTGACGACGCGTTCTATGTTGCAGGCAACTATATTTCAGGTGCGGCACAGGGCTATCTCATTGACAAAAAAACAGCCCAGAAATACGGAATTACCAATATTGAACAGTTAAAAGATCCGAAACTGGCTAAGCTTTTCGATACCAACGATGATGGTAAAGCGGATCTTACCGGATGTAACCCCGGTTGGGGATGTGAAAATGTTATCGAGCATCATTTAGATGCTTACGGTTTACGTCAAACTGTGACACACAATCAGGGTAAATATTCGGCACTGATTGCTGACACAATCGCTCGCTATCACAAAGGTCAGCCGATTTTATATTACACATGGACACCGTATTGGGTCAGTGGTGTATTGGTTCCGGGAAAAGATGTTGTCTGGCTTCAAGTACCGTTCTCAGCACTACCCGGCGATCGGAAGAACATTGATACCAGTCTCCCGAATGGTAAAAATTATGGTTTCGAGATGAACACAATGAGAATTGTTGCGAATAAGAAGTTTGCACAAAATAACCCAGCAGCCGCGAAGTTATTCTCACTCATGAAGCTCAACATCAACGATGTGAATGCAGAAAACATGATGATGAGTCAGGGAAAAAATAGTTCCGCGGATATTGAAGCGCATGCCAATGGTTGGATCAAAGCTCACCAGAAATTATTTAACTCTTGGATAAAACAAGCGAAAGCCGCAGCGCAATAGTCACGCTAATCCATACTGAAACCATCGTCAGGTCGATCTTGAGGCCTGTCTGATGGTTTCAGATAGATTCTCCCAGAATCTCACCACTTCCCTTTGATTTTTGTTCCTGCCGTTTTTATTCTTGAGTATCATAGCCGTCCAAGTAACCGTAGGATTCAGTGTATCTTTAAGACCACACATTCAGGAAGTGCTGCCTCAATGGACATCCCATAACCATATGCTCCGGTGCAGATCTTTTCTGATGCAATCTGGTGTTATGAATGCATTCTCGGAGTGAAAAAATTGAGCGATCAAAACGACTTATCCTTATTTATTGAATCACTGACACAAGCCGATGATATTGACCAGTCAAAACAACTGACCTCATATCTGAATCACGGTATGGATTCGGATACTGTCGCGCGTTTACTTGAGGCCTTAAAAGTAGAGCAACGGGTCAAGCTCTGGCGGGCTTTACCCCTTGAATTTCATATTCCCGTTCTGACGGAAATGCGTTCAGAAGCTCGGATTTCAGTGATTCAAAGTCTGACACCGACTGAACTGAAATTAATCCTCACGAAGCTAGATAACCTGTCGCTGTTGGAGTGGGAAGACTCCCTGCCTGATGAAATCATCAGTGAAGCACTGCGATTAATCAGCCGGGATGAATTGGAACTTTATGACCAAGCCAACCAGTATGATGACAACCAGCTTGGTCACTGGGCAAACCGTAAAGTGTTTACTTTGCCGTTCAACATTCGGGTCAGTCGTGCCAGAATCTTGTTGGATAAATATCAGGATGATCCGACGCCTTATATTTATCTGATCAATAAAGATAAAAAATTCCGAGGTCTGATCAGTTCCGCAGATTTACTGACCGCAGACCTGTCAGCACCGCTCAGTTCACTGAATAAAACCAATCTCACCCAACTCAAAGCAACCGCACCACTTTCAGAAGCCGTCAGTGCGCTTGAGCATTCGGAATACCCGACGCTCCCCGTATTGGGGGATTACGGAATCTTGATCGGTGTAGTTGACTGGCAGTTTACGCTTAGCGTTCAACGAGAAATTTACGAAACCCGCCTGATGGCAGGGACCGGTATTCACGAAGGGGATGACTTGTTTGCCCCCGTTTTCAAAGGGGCACAAAAACGGGGAGTATGGCTCGGTATTAATCTGATGACAGCAATTCTGGCTTCTATCACAATTGGACTCTTTGAAAATGTGATCGCTCAAGTCGTTGCTCTGGCTGTGTTGATGCCCATTGTTGCCTCGATGGGTGGTATTGCCGGTAGTCAGACCCTCACATTAATGGTACGAGCGATGGCTTTAAACCAGATCACGTCCGGCAACCGATGGACTTTCCTGAAAAATGAACTGGGGATTGGCGCATTGAACGGCCTGTTCTGGGCATTGATTATCGGAGCTATCACTGGCCTATGGTATCAATCGCTGGGATTGGGGATGACGATCGCTTTCGCCATTGTCGTCAACATTGCAACGGCTGGATTGTTTGGGGTTTTAATCCCGATATTGTTGGATAAATTCAAACTCGACCCTGCACTGGCAGGTTCGGTCATTCTGACAACCGTCACCGATGTCGTCGGCTTTTTTGCTTTTCTGGGGACGGCCGGTGCGATTTTACTTTAAGCAGAATGACTGTCCGGTACATGACACTCAACAGGTTGGTGCAATGCATGTTTGACCATCAACTGTCGCTCGATACCTTTGAGTTTAATGTCATCCAGCATCAAGTTGACCATATTGAGTAACCGCTGCTGCCCAAGAGGCAGCAGATAACTGAATTGATGTTGCCCCAACTGCGTCAGTTCTCGAACGACAACCAATGGTGATTCGGCCACCTGATAAAACTGCGCGAATGGCGTTTCAGTCATCATCACATCGATCTGCCCGGCCTCGACGGCCAGTGGCATATTTAAATAGTTCTCAAACGGCACAATCGTGGCTGCCGGAAAATACTGTTCAGCCAATGTTTGATAGATTTGACCAACATGCACACCAATTTTTACCTCAGGACGGTTGAGTTGCTCAAAACCACTGAAACGTGATTGGTTGTCCGCTGTTGTCATCAACACATGATGAAAAGTCAGGTAACTTTGCGTCTGTTCAACCTCATACTGACCAGAGACTGAACGAGGAATCCCACCCATCGCGATATCAAACTGGTCTGAATACAACCCGGAAACCAGCGCCTGCCTTGCAGTCAACACGAACTCAACTTCAACCCCCAACTGCTCTGCCAAATAAGCAGCCATGTCAATGTCATAGCCGGAAAATGTCTCACCATCAAAGTATGATAGTAAATGGTAATCTCCCGGTGTACCAACCCGCAAGCAACCTCGTTTGCGAATATATGCCAATTGATCTGTCTGAGTAATAAAACGCATAAAACCGGCAATCAATATCATCAATTCAACCACTTATTTATTTGATGTACCCACAGACCTGATCATATCATCAGGACTTTTATAGTACCGTATTTCTGATCGTATTCTGCTTCGGAGTAAGGTAGGCTTGCTGTAAATATCTCCGAATAGCCAGCATCGCTTGGGTAAAAGTCTTACCACGCTTCCAAGCTAAACCGACACTCATCGGATCGATCACATCATCCAGAGAACGAGTTTCAATCCGCCGCCCTTCTAAAGACCACGGCCTGTAAACGAGATCAGAAAGAATGGCAACGCCCAATCCGTTTGCAACATCATTTACCAAATCGGGGCGTTGAGAGAGATTGCATCCGCTCACGAAATGCCCTTACAGCATATCAAGCCCCACGGTGCATTATACATGCATCTGGCCAACAACGATGAAGCGGCCAACTTATTTATTCATCAGCTCCACCGTCTTGCACCAGAACTTATCTTATATGTGATGCATGGCTCACGGCTCCATCAACTTGCATTAGACAAAGGTCACTCAGTCATTTGTGAGTTTTATGCAGATCGAGAATACGATCAAAGTGGCTCAATCGTCTTTTTTACCCGGAAAACCGAAATGTTGGACCCGAATCAGGTTGCAAAAAGAGTCCTCAAAGCGTGTCGCAAAAATAAAGTAACGACCATTGATAATCAGGAGATTTCGGTACAATTCGACTCAATCTGTATTCATAGTGACGCCCCGGGCGCGTTGGCACTCGTTCAAGTCGTCAGACAAACGCTGGAACAAGCCGGTATTTCGATTCAGGCGCCCAACCGTGTGAATCGTTAAAATCTATATCACCAAGATTGAGGTAAGGAATGACAAGTACACATCAAATCATCTCCCCGTTACCCGGTATTTTTTATCGGCGTCCGGCGCCTGACGTAGCAGAATTTGTCGCTGAAGGGAGTGAAGTACACCGTGGTGAGGTGATTGGATTAATTGAAGTAATGAAACAGTTTTCCGAAGTCACTGCAGATGTCGATGGCATCCTGAGATCGTTTTATATCGAGAACGAAGATTTTATTGAACCCGGTCAAGTGATTGCCAGTATTGAATCGCCAAAGTAACCCCATACTCGCGAAGTCAAAATGGTAAATGCAACGGCCTGTCGGGAATATTCGCTGGCCAGTAAGAGGAAGGAGAATGAGGACATGCCTGAACAATCAATCCGATACTCTTTCGGGGGCGATGAACACCTGTTTGCTGAGATCGCCGAGTCGATGTCACTGCCTGCATTTTTCCGCGGGTTAGACATAACCAATCGCTTGAAAGCGATGAGTCTATCGGGAATTTTAGATATCTGTCTTGCCAACGCATCGTTTCAAATTCGGTTCAATCCCGACCGGATATCGCCACAAACATTGCCGGACAAAGTAAAATCACTTGAAAGTGCCCGCAGCATCACCCATCGTCTCAATACTCGGATCATTGAAATTCCTGTTTATTACAATGATCCTTGGACACACGAAACGCTGATGCGTTTTCGGGATCGGCATCAATCGCCTGAACAAACTGATTTAGAATATGCTGCGAGCTTAAACGGGCACGGCAACATTGAAGACTTTATTCGTGCACATAGCCACTCCCCCTGGTTTGTCTCGATGGTTGGATTTGTTGCCGGCCTCCCCTTTATGTTTCAAATGGTCGAGCAAGAACAGCAACTTGAAGTCCCGAAATATCTGACCCCCAGAACCGATACCCCCAAACAGACTGTCGGTCACGGTGGATGTTTTGACTGCATCTGATTCCTAAACGTTTCTTGCGGCCGATTCATAAAGAAACAACGATTCGGGTCGTTGAGGGGCTATATGCACATCGAGTAACGCCAACAAGCCTGCGCCGTTTTTATCGAGACGAATGGCTGGTCGGGAGCGAAGCTGACCGCATTGGTTATCGCTTTAAAGGCAGTCATTCACTTGAATTCAAACCAAGAGTTCCGCCGTTTGGTGCCGGTTCTGATCCGTCAAATATTGTCGATGCCTGCTATCCGATCGGTTCCATCCAAGTGCCGTCAGGTAAGGAACCCATTGTGCTCCTTCGCGATGCCGTCTCAGGCGGTGGTTATGCGACTATCGGGACAGTCATCAGTTCAGACCTTGACCTGATCGGCCAAATGCAACCCAATTACAAAGCTCAGTTTGAGTCAATTACGATCGAAACGGCACTACAAGCCAGAAAAGAAACAAATCTGCGCTTACAGCAACTCGATGAACATTTGATGCTGTGATATCGGTAGAATATAGGTGACTTCATCAATATCGGCTCAAATAAAAAAGCCATGCTCGTCATATGGATGACAAGTCATGGTCTTTTTGTGCCGATTGATATTTCTATCATCGGACATGATCACAGTCTCTATCCTGACACTGCGTTTCAGAGTCTCATCAAACGCGTCAAGCCTCGCTTAGCGGTTGATACGGAAGTAAAGCGTTAACAAAACGCCTGTACATAACATAACCAATCCAACTTCGATAACCATTCTGCTTTCTCCATTCGATCAAATCATTACTGCATCATTTGCAATAATGAATATAGATGCATATGAACTTTATTATAATTTTAATGATATTAATCATTATAAAATGATTACTCATTTTTATAGTTCTCTGTATTTCGGTTGTCAAAATGAATGGATGTATTTTACAGTGAAAATCACGACTGTCTCATTTGTGAGAATTGTTATCACGGCTATGGCCGTTGAAAACCAGCCCGAACCCGTGCCACTTTTTCCCGAATCACACAGCCTTTTTCGTGATCATTGACCAGTCCCATTGCCTGTAAAAATGCATATATCGTCGTTGGCCCGACAAACTTCCACCCCATCTTTTTCAGTTGCTTCGACAAAGCCACTGATTCCGGTGAAGTGGATACCGATTGAGGTTCTTGTAATGTGGCTGGATCCGGCTCATAGCGCCAGAAAAAAGCCGCCAAAGACCCTTCCTGAGCCACCAGTTCCTGCGCTCGTTTAGCATTGTTAATAACCGCTTCAATTTTTCCACGATGCCGGATGATACTTGCATCTTGTAGCAAACGTTCGACATCCTGCTCGGTAAACTGAGCCATTTGGTTAAAATCAAAATTCAAAAAAGCCCGACGAAAATTCTCTCGTTTGGCTAGGATCGTCCGCCAGCTCAAACCAGACTGAAAGCTCTCCAGACATATTTTTTCAAACAAGGTTCGGTCATCATCGACCGGAAATCCCCATTCATGATCATGATAGTCAAGAAAATCAGTGGTCGTGCTACACCATTGACACCGCTTCAGGCCATCAGGGCCAATATATTCATCACTCATATTTTTCTCTCAAATACACCAATTAAAACAATAGTAAATGAAAAAACTGCTTATCAGAGACATAACCTTTCATCTTCGAAGCAATTAGATATATTATGTGAAATTCAAGCAAATCTATTCAAAATCTAAATAGATTTCTTAGAAAGAAATAAGTTACAATTTATTAACAATTTGGATGGTGAGCACCGTCGCAGACTCAATATGATGTTGTCTTTTTTTAATATAAGATATCGTAGAAAATACCAAGAAGTATCTCAAATAGCCTGCTTCTTTACTTTATTTCTGATTTTTTTCCCCCACGAAGGATATGCAAATCCTGATGACCATTTTTCCCTTTCTGGGTTTGGCCGGATAACCGCGGGTTATTTGACGACCTCCCAGGCAACGTATATGGAATATTCGGATCGCATCTCTCTGAAACCGGAAACATTACTCGGTTTGCAAACGTCCTACCGCTTCAACTCCGCCTTTAGTGCAACAGTTCAAGGCATCGTACGAACACAGCGTTCCGCAGACCAAGATCTCATTAATTGGGCGTACTTTTCTTATCAACCGGGCGATAACCTCCAATTGAAAGTTGGCCGATTACAAACCCCCTTTTTCGCGTTAAGTGATGTCCTTGATGTCGGTTATGCCTATCCTTGGATCTCTGCACCGCAGCAAATCTATAAAAGTTGGCTGTTCCCGACATATCACGGGGTTGATTTAGCATGGGGCCATGCTAGTGACAATATCGACGCATCTATCGAAACTTATTTAGGACATTACTCAGGTACACACGACACCAATTTCGGGACAACTGAATTCGATGTCAAAGTCTTTGGTGGACTGATTGCACATCTTAATATCGATGACCTGACACTACGGATGTCTCATCACCACGGGCAAGTAAACCTGAATAAAGCAGAGCTGAATCAGTTGCAAGCAGCACTAGAAAACGGCGGTTATACAAAAACCGCAAAGGCTTTGGGGCAGAAACACTGGATCGACCTTGAAGAGGTAGCGATAACCTATGAAACCATCGATTACTTCTTACGTGCTGAGTGGAGCATGATTAATCCTCGGCAAGGATATTTGATTAAAGATATTCACAGTTATTACCTTTCCGCCGGCTACAATATTCACCCACTGACATTTTATACCACCTTTGCGCAAAGCCATGTCAGATATCAATCATATGCCAATGAAGTACCAATATCTGACAGTGAACTCTATCAAGCCGTCAGTACACTGAAATCCAGAACTCAGGATAATTTAACGACATGGACTTTTGGCACTCGCTGGGATGTACACCCCCAAATCGCACTCAAAGCAGAAGTCACCTTATTAGATGGCAAACCTGAGGAAAACGCTTTTTTTGATTCGATTCAGAATGACTTCAGCAGAAATGCCAATCTCTACAAAATCAGCCTAGAGTGGGTGTTCTGATGAGTAGAGCACCGCAACGACATCGCTTCTATCACATATTTAGCTTTTGGCTGGCGCTGAACTTAGTGATTTTATGCCCGCTCAGTTATGCCAAATCACCGCCGGGTATTCTTGTCATCGCCAATGTAGCAGCACATCTGCCAATATTAACCCACCATGAAGTCAGACAAATATACATGGGTGGAACACTCAGCCGTAAATATCGAGCGGTCGCTTTAAAGGTTGGCAACCCCACTCGAATACTGTTCAATACTAAAGTGATTGGTTTAACCGAAAGTCGGATTCAATCCTACTGGGCACAATTGCTGTTTACGGGACGAAGTCACCCGCCACTCGAACTCTCGTCCGTGAAGGAATTGCTGAACTATGTTGCAACAACAGATAACGCGATCGGCTATGTACCGACACAAGTGGCGCTCCCCAATAATGTGATTGTGGTTTATCAAAAATAACAATTGGCTAGAATACAACCAAAAACAGGATTGACTTGATGTTAGCAGGGAATCATAAAAAGCTGGGTATCCGAGGGAAATTTCTCTTCATCAGTACACTGTCGATTGCACTTTGTGCACTCTCGGTTTTTATGGTCTCTCTTAGAGAATACGAAGCCATTTATATTCATTCTGTAAAAAACAATCTTCAGGCCTTAGTCGCAAATGTTGCCGATGATCTGCTCTTCAGTTTTTCTGAAGAGCCGGAAAATTTCATTCTGAAAAATAAACTCCTCTCTTTCGAAAGATATGATCACATTCTCTATGCCGATGTTTATGACGCACACTGGAATCTACTAGAACGCTACTCTAAAACCTCAGCCAAACCGATTCATATCATTGATAATCCACAGTATCAGGCTCTCATTGCCCAAAAAAAAACATTCCCAGTGACACATATTGATGATTTTTTGGTTAGCATGGACACCATTGGCAATCCGGATTACCCGGTCGGTTATTTGGAAGTCGTCCACGACTTCAACCAGCCAATTGCCAGTCGCCGTCACGATCTCCTTATCAAAGCCATTCCTCTGGTATTGCTGATTCTGGTCATTTCTCTGGCCATTTCTTGGTATATGTTTCAGCGCATTGTAACGCCTTTGATCCGCCTCTCGGCATTTACCAGACAAGTCAAACACTCGAGAAATTATACGCTCCGGCATGCCGCTGAAGGCGTCAGTGAAGTGTTGCACCTGAGCCAAGATATCAATTCAATGTTGGAGACGATCAATCAGGAACATCAGTTGAATCAGGAACAGAATAAAAAGCTGCGCCAGCAACAAGTCTCCATGTTTCACCTCGCCAATTACGATCATCTCACCGATTTGCCCAACCGACGCTATGTGATGGAAACACTGAAACAATATCTACTCAGTGCACAGCAGCATCACACCGATATGGCTATTTTTTTCCTCAATGTAGACCGTTTTAAAGATATTAACGATTTGATGGGGCACACAGCTGGTGATGATTTGTTACGTCATCTGAGTCAACTCATTGCGAGGAGTCTGCGGTCAAATGACACGCTTGCCCGCCTCGGTGGTGATGATTTTCTGGTGGTATTACCCGATCTGCCGGATTCAAGTATCGCGAAACAGATTGCCCAAACAATTATCGACCGACTGAAAACCCCGATTACCATCAGCCAGTGGGAAATCCAGACCAGTGTCAGTATTGGTATTGCCATGGCCAAAGCGTCCGATTTCGACATCGATACCCTGATTTCTAACGCTGATATTGCGATGTCTCACAGCAAAAACGTTGGTAAAGGGTCATATCGGCTGTTCAATCCTCAAATGTTACATCAAAAACGGCGTATGTTGCAGATCATCAACCGTATATCAACGGCAATTGACAACCATGAATTCTTTTTGGTTTATCAACCTAAAGTGTCTCGCCAAGGTGAAGTGATTGGATTTGAGGCACTCATCCGTTGGAACAACCCAGATCTAGGGATGATTGCACCTTCCGAATTTATTCCTATCGCAGAAAATGGCGGCAAAATCAGCGAAATCACGAGCTGGATGCTCTGTCAGGCTATTCAGGATTTAGATGAAATTCAGTCAATCTGTCCCCATCCCGTCATCATCTCCGTCAATATTTCATCGAAAGATTTAATGACAACTCAGTTGGAGAATGTCCTGCATCAGGCTTTAACAACCTATCATCAAGATATTACCCGGCTTCAGTTTGAGATTACCGAGTCCAGTTATTTGGAAAAGTTTGATTTGGCAAACCAATTCTTCTCTCGAATCAGGGCGCAGGGTAGTTCCATTGCACTCGACGATTTCGGCACCGGCTATTCATCATTGAGCTATCTGAACCGCATTGATATCGATACCTTAAAAATTGACCGTCAGTTTGTCGTCAACTCATTTAACAGTGATAAAGATGCTTCGGTTCTCAATGCTATTCTGTCGCTCTCACAACAGCTCGGATTACATAGCTGTTGTGAAGGTGTAGAAACGGAAGAACACGCCCGTTACCTCATAGAAAAAGGTTGCGATAGTCTGCAAGGGTATTACTTTTCTGCCCCGGTGCCACTGGACAATTTAGCGCAGGCCATCCATTCATCAATACAAAACTATTCCCGGTTATTCACCTCTCTCGAACCACACGCTCACGATTGATCGCCGACAGACCATAACCATGCAGCCCCACGGACGCCTCTTGAATCGCCATGGACAGCTTGCCCCATCGGTGTCTGATACTCCCCGCCAAAAATAAATTCAGGCAGTATTTGCGGGATATTGTGATAGAAACGCTGGATATTGCTCACGCTACCAACAAAGACCACCACATCCGGGTCAATAATGTTGCTGTATGCCGCCAGCGATTGTGCCAACCGACGTTCACAATCACACAAACCTGTTGGGCGAGCTCATCTCCCTGTGCAGCCAGTTCATCGATCCGGTTGCCGGTCAATGCCAATACACATGATATTTCCTCGGCTCTTTAAAGGTGACATCTCTTTTATCGTTCTTAAGTAAATCTTAAGACTTGCCCACTACGATGATCTCAATGTTTCAACCACATGTCAGATTTTTTACGACCTGATTCATATGAGGATGTTATGAAAACAAGCCATCAAGGGCTCAAGCGGGTCTATTTCGCCACCATTTATTCGATGAAAGGCCTCCGCTCGGTCTGGCGTCATGAAGCCGCCTTTCGTCAGGAGGTGATGGTCTCTATGCCACTAATCGTGCTCACTTTCTGGCTCAACGTCACGTCAAGCGACCAGATGCTCATGATTGCATCGTTGATCCTGATTTTAATCGCTGAACTGTTTAACTCTGCCGTCGAAGCTGTTGTTGACCGGATCAGTGACGAATTTCACGAATTAAGCGGCAGAGCCAAAGATATCGGCTCTGCGGCTGTCTTTGTCACCATTTTACTGACTGCCTTTATCTGGACGTGGATTTTAGTATGAAAATCAATCGCACCATAACATTTTACCCGTTCTCATATACCATCATGACGCTGATCCTTTCAGCTTACTTTGCCGTATTTCTCAATCTGCCGATTTACTCGGCTTTGAAGACCATTTTCAACAAGCTTGAGACGGTTGATACCGGCTTTATCATCTCAATCCCGCTATTTTTCTTCTGCACCTTAAATATTATCTTTGCGCTGTTTACTTGGCCGAAAATCACCAAGGTCTTCTTTTCTATTCTGATCATTACCTCAAGCATCGTCTGTTATGCGAGTTACAACTACGGTGTCATATTTGACATCGATATGATCCGTAATATCGTCGAAACCAACACTGGTGAAGCAACCTCATATCTGAGTATGAACTCGATCTTATGGGTCACCATTCTGGGGATCATTCCAACCATTTCACTGTGGTTATCCCCGATCCGTCCAGAACGCAGCGTCCTACGCTTAGTCGGTAAAAAGCTCCTGACGATCAGTATATCGCTACTGGGGATCATCATTATTGCCATGTTCTACTATCAGGACTACGCCTCCGTCGGCAGAAACAACAGCTATTTGCGTAAACTGATCATTCCGACCTATTACGTACATAGCCTCGATCGATTTATCCGAGAAAGCTATCTGACGGCTCCGATGGATTATAAACAGATCGGTCTGGACGCCTATCAACCCAAACCAACTGCCAGTAATGGCAAACCGACACTATTTGTTTTTGTGTTAGGGGAAACCGCCAGAAGTCAAAACTATCAGCTCAATGGTTATCCGAGAGAAACCAATCCATATACCAGCAAGTCTGATGTGATCTCTTTTCAACACGTCTCGTCATGCGGAACCGCAACTGCAGTGTCTGTCCCTTGTATGTTCTCGCGGCTGAATAAGTCTGACTACAATGAGAGAGAGGCACTCCATCAAGACAATGTACTGGATATTCTCAACCGAGCTGGTGTCGATGTTCTCTGGCGCGAAAATGACGGCGCAGACAAGCATGTGCCCGCACGCCTTCGGGAAGAAAATCTGTCCCGGAGCAGCAGCCACCCATTATGTAATGGTACAAGTTGTCTCGACATCAAGCTGCTTGAAAATTTTCAGGAAAAAGTCGCTTCGATGAAGGGGAATCGGATCATCGTCCTACACCTGATAGGCAGTCACGGCCCCACATATTATCAGCGTTATCCGAAAGAATTTGCCGCGTTCCAGCCAGACTGCCCGAGAGCGGATATTGAAAACTGTACCCAAGAACAGTTAATCAATACCTATGATAATACGATCCGCTATACCGATTACGTTGTCGGTCAAACCATCGACCAATTGAAATCGCTGGAAGATCGCTACAATACCGCCTTGATCTATATGTCTGATCACGGTGAATCGTTAGGTGAAGACGGGGTTTATCTGCACGGTCTGCCTTATAGCATCGCGCCGAAATATCAGACGCATGTACCGCTGATGCTATGGATGTCACCGGGATTTAAACAAACCAAATCCGTCAATGAAGCTTGTCTGAAAACGGAGGCGCAACAAGCCCGGATCTCTCACGACTATCTCTTCGATACATTGTTGGGCGCGCTGGATGTCACAACCCAAGCTTATCGTCCACAACAAGATGTCTTTGCCAAATGCCGTTCATCCAACCCGGCAATGGCGATAGCACAGCTATCGGAAAAATCGCCCGATCACCCAGAGTAGCTCGTCTCTGCTGATACTCCGTGATCACAAGCGATATGGATAACCACCAATAAAAAAGAGCAGCGAATGCTGCTCTGGTTGGTTTTGTTGTTACATATCGCATCAAACGCGCTATTGCAGATGGATCTGATGTTCGGCAATCAGCATACTTAATTGTTCATCTGCGCGCTGCTGTGCATCCTGAAATGCTTCATCGGCGGCAATATCGGTCACCAGTTCGTAATAACATTTTAGTTTCGGTTCCGTACCGGAAGGGCGGACAATCACTCTGGCACCGCCATCCAATTGATACACCAACACATCACTCACCGGTAAATCAATCGATTCCGTCCGTCCGTCAGCCAAATGGCGTTGCGATGTCTTATAATCTTCTGTCACCATCACTTGACGTCCGGCAATCGCCTGCGGCGGATCCGCTCGCAATGCATCACCGATTGGTGGTGTCTCTGGTGATAAGGCGATACTTTTCTGGGCAGTCACATACAGACCGTGCCGACGATAAATCGCTTCGAGCCGATCCCAGACCGTTTGTCCGTCGTGCTTGAGTGCCGTACACATCTGTACAAACGCCAGCAGTGTTGATAATCCGTCTTTATCCCACACTTGTGTGCCGATGGTGTAACCCAACGCTTCTTCATACGCAAATAAGAACGGCAAGTCTTCACGCTGTTGCTGCATGGCAACATTTGTGAGCCATTTAAATCCCGTCAGCGTCTTGAAATAAGTGGCACCATAATGCTCGGCGATCTTCTCCAGCAGACTGGAAGAAACAATGGTATTACCGACCAGTGCTTGTTGCGTGTGTCCTTTCTCTAACAAATAATCGCCTAACAAACTGCCAACCTGATCTCCGGTCAACATCCGAAATTCACCGGAAGCCTGACGCGCTGCAACCGCAAAGCGATCCGCATCCGGGTCATTGGCACAAGCCAGATCCGCCCCGACTTGTTCCGCCAATCCAATCACGAGATCCATTGCCCCCGGCTCTTCGGGATTCGGAAACTTCACCGTCGGGAAGCGACCATCGGGTTCACGCTGCTGGGCAACACTATGGACCTGTGTGAATCCGGCCTCCTGTAGCAATGCTTCAGCATAAGGCGCGCCAACACCATGCATCGCGGTATAGGCAATGGCAATGTCATTGCCACTGTTTTCCTGAGCACCCGATTGTAATAATGGATGCTGATGGACCGCCAGCCGATAGGCATCATAGTAGTCATCACTCAACCATACGAGCCGCTGCTCTGCTTCAGCTTCGGTCAGACACATCGTGTGCAGTGGCTGCTGAGACGCCAGCTCAATTGCCTGTGCGATCCCTTGATCATGTGGTGGAATGATTTGCGCACCGTTTTCCCAGTACACTTTAAATCCGTTATATTCCGGCGGGTTATGACTGGCTGTCACCACCACACCGGCTGCGGTATTCAGTTGACGAATCCCATAGGCAACCACCGGCGTCGGAGCAACTTGATCAGTGAGGTATACCTTAATCCCCAACGCTGCGAGCACTGATGCGGTATCGTAGGCAAAATCTCTCGAATCCAAACGACCATCATAACCAATGATGACACCTCGTTCTTTGGCCTGCTCGACCTGCTGAATGAGATAGTTGCCTAACCCGGTTGCCGTTTCCTGAATAACCAGACGGTTCATCCGGTTGGGGCCACAACCCACTTTGCCACGCAAACCTGCCGTCCCAAACGCTAAACGACCATTAAACCGATCTTGCAGTTCTTCCTGATTCCCGGCATCAATCAATATTTGTAATTCATCTTTTGTTGTCCGATCCGGGTCTCTTGCCAGCCAACGAGAAAATTGTTCATTCATGGGAGATACCTTTGCACTATTTCGTGATCTACATGTTTTCGAGATCCACAGTGTATGATAGATCACGGATTATTTGTGAGTACGCAATCGATAAATAATAGAAACCCTTCATCGCATTTCAGTCACAATGAGAGACTGAATACAATTTATACCTTTCCACGACACCCCTTCAAGCGCAAGTGTACACTATTTTTTACAAACAACATTTAATGTAAAGATAGGTTTAATATTGCATTTATATAAAAAAAATGATTGCAACATAATATTGAACCCGATACCTTACGTAAGTTAAAACATCTGAGGGCTGCGTTGCCTTGACAAACGTCCCCTTGACAGATGTGTCGTAATAAGAGAGGAAGAAGAACCGAATGTTTCAGACTGATGATGTAAAAATAAAACAAATTAAAGAATTACTCCCGCCGGTAGCCATTCTTGAAAAATTTCCGGCAACTGACGTTGCTTCTTCAACAACATTTAATGCGCGTAAAGCCATTCATAATATTTTGAATGACAAAGATGACCGTCTCCTTGTGATTATCGGACCATGTTCTATCCATGATCCAGAAGCCGCAATCGAATATGGCAAACAACTGAAAAAAATGCGTGATGAGTTAAGTGGCAATCTGGAAATCGTCATGCGCGTCTACTTTGAAAAGCCACGGACAACGGTTGGCTGGAAAGGTCTCATCAATGACCCGTACATGAATGATACCTATAAGATCAACGAAGGTCTGAAAATCGGACGTAAACTGTTGCTGGAGCTGACCAATCTTGGGATGCCGACTGCCAGTGAGTTTTTGGACATGATCACACCACAATATATCGCAGATTTGATCAGTTGGGGCGCAATCGGGGCGAGAACCACAGAATCACAGGTTCACCGTGAGTTAGCCTCTGGGCTATCGTGCCCGGTCGGGTTTAAAAACGGCACCGATGGTAACATCAAAATTGCAGCGGACGCCATTCGCTCGGCACGCGCATCTCACAACTTCCTTTCTGTAACTAAATTTGGGCATTCTGCGATTGTTGAAACCGCCGGAAACCCGGATTGCCACATCATTTTACGTGGTGGTAAAGAGCCGAATTACAGTGCAAAGCATGTTCAGGATGTTAAAGATAAACTGGCCGAGACCGATCTGCCGCAAAAGGTGATGGTTGACTTCAGCCATGCGAACAGCAGTAAGCAGTATCAGCGTCAAATGGTGGTGGCTGAAGACGTTTCAGCACAACTTGCCAATGGCGAAGATCAAATCTTCGGCGTGATGATTGAATCGCATCTGGTTGAAGGACGCCAAGATTTAGTCGCTGGACAAGCTCTGACTTATGGTCAGTCGATTACTGATGCGTGTATCGGCTGGCAGGATACGGAGCAGGTACTACGTCAACTCTCTGCTGCGGTTGAAGCGCGTCGCAAAGCAAAAGCGGATCGCGCTTAATCAGTAAGCGTTTATCCCCTCCCGGCTTTATTCAAGAATAACGCTGTGAATAAAAATCCCGCTTACAAGCGGGATTTTTATTGTCATTGCGAACCATTGCATCGCGAATCGTCAATCTTAGCCAGAAAAGACCTCAGTCAGATGACGTTTGTTCAATCTGCCGTATCGTTCTCCGATAGATCAACCAGGCACACAGACCCGCCAAGATGTTGCCGACCATCGATCCGAGATAGATACCTTTCAGTTCCGCTATTTGCGCACCGATCCACAAGCAAGGAAGGAAGAAGACAAACAGCCGCAACGCAGAGATCACCAACGCGGTGTATGATTTTGCCAACGCATTTTGGATCGATACCATCAACATACAAATTCCCAGCGGGCCAAGACTGATCGGAACAAAGATCAGATGCCACCGGAGTAATTGTTGGATCATCGCAACATCAGCCATCCACGCCACAATCGAACTCGCCAGAAAAAAGACCAATACTGCAAATACAGTCTGAAAAATCAGTACAAACCGCACTGCGATTCCGACCAGATGACGAATCTCAGTAATTTTTCGCTCACCAAGCATTCTGGCAACCATTGGCGGCATTGCCATCGTAAGTGCCAATACAGCCACCAGCGAGAAAAACTCAAACCGCGACCCCACCGCCCATGCAGCAACGGGTTCATTGCCGAATGACGCCAGAATGTGAGTTGCCATCATCGAAGAAACAGGCGGAAGTAGCTGACTCACTGTTGCCGGTCCCATCACCTGTAAAATCGACTTCACACTGGCCCGGATATCCAGCCCTTCCCATTGAAACGACATCCAATTGCGGGACAACACTTTCACCGTAACCACGGCAATACCAACCCCAAACGCACAGATCGTTGCCAACGCTGCGCCATTGATTCCTAAATCAAACGAGAAAATAAAAATTGGATCCAGAATCAAGTTAACCAAACTGGTGACCATCATCATCGTCCCGGGGAGGATCGTATTGCCATTCGCACGACAGATACTATACAAGAAGTACAACGTTGCACCGGTCCAGGCACTGATCAGCCAAACAGTCCAATATTGATCGATAATGGGGAATACTTCCGGGGTCGCGCCCAGTAATGCCAGAATCGGATGGCGGAGCAGATAGATCAGCACCGTCAACACTGCCACACTAATACTGCCGATTGTCAGTATCAGGCCTCCCAGCTGTTTTGCATCCTGCAGCTTGCCTGCTCCCAGAACACGGGCAATCACGGATGTGGTCGCGATTCCCAGCCCGACCTGCAAACCAATGATGACCATTTGCATCGGCAATGTGAACCCTTGGGCAGCCAGTGGCAACACGCCCAATTGCGCGATGAAAATACTGTCAACCAACTGGAATCCCATCAGAGAAAGTACACCAAAGACCATAGGCCAAGTCATTTTGAAAAGCTGGCGACCCAGTGATTGCGGAACATCTACAGTTTTCTGCATAAAAATAAAAACTCTTCTCTCGTCAGATAAAATCAAACATCATCGGCACTTTGCACCCGACTATCAGCATGGAACAGAAATGGTATTCGGCTTCGCGAATTACGTTCATCTTTATGCTGTCGGGCGAAAAGGAACGCTAGTCTACTGACTCTATGCTGATTATCAAAGCACTCTTTCCCGGTCACCATAATTTCATGATTCGATTACATTTCACCATAAACTGCTGCTTATTTGTCCAATCAGATACTAATCAGCGCTAAGTCACTAAAAATGCAAACAATTACATCTACACTGAATAAAAAAAGGAAAGGCGTGAGGGAATCATGGCAATCGAACGACTACAAACACATCAGCTTTATCATGTTGCCAAGCTGGAAAATCTGTCCAGTAAGTCCACAAAAGATTTACCCCCTATAGATGAGATCGTCGGGCAAGAACGGGCACAAAAAGCAGTTGAATTCGCCATGTCGATCAAAGAAAAAGGATACAATATTTACGCCATCGGCAGAAACGGACTCGGTAAACGAACGATGGTTCTACGCTATCTTAATCGTCATCAACACGACCCTGATGCCCTGTTTGATTGGTGCTACGTGGCAGATTTTACCGAAAGTCGTACCCCGAAAGTTTTAAAACTGCCACTCGGGCTTGGCAATCAGTTGCGTCAGGATATCGAGAAGTTGCTCGAAAAACTGGTGGGCGCGATTCCTCTGGCATTCGATAACGAGTTGTATATCGGCCGGGCAGAACAGCTCAAAAATCAGCTCGCCGCCAAGCAGCAAACCGAGTTAGAGCAAATTACCAACGATGCGAAAGAAAAAGGCGTCAGCCTGATAATCACTCAACAAGGTGATTATCAGTTTATCGCCATGAATGGCGATGAGATGCATACCGAATCCACATTTGAGGCATTGACGAAAGAGGAACAGACTTATTTCGGAGATACCATTGACGAACTGGAAGTCAAACTGCGAAATATGGTTCGCCAACTCTCTGAGTGGGAAGAAAGCTACAACGAAAAAATTAAAAAGCTCAATGATGAAGTCACAGGCGAAGTGCTCAATCACCTTATCAAAAAACTCAGAAAGGATTATTCCGGTCACCCGGAAATCAAAACCCATCTTGCAAATCTGCGCAAAGATATTATCGACAATGTCGATATCTTTCTGGAAGAAAGTGGCGAACAAGGTGAGATCGCGGCAGCCGCGTTGGACAAGAAATTACCGCGTCGCTACAAAGTCAATGTGTTGGTCAGCCACCCGAAAGACTGCTTTCCAATCGTAGTTGAAGAGAATCCGAATTATCACTCGCTGTTCGGCTATATCGAAAACGCCACCTACAAAGGGACCGTATTCACCGATTTTTCACTGATTCGCTCAGGGAGTTTACACCGTGCCAATGGCGGGGTTCTGCTCATGGATGCGATTAAGGTGTTGGAGCGACCCTACGTCTGGGACGGTCTGAAACGCGCCCTGCGTTCACGTCAGATCAGCATGACATCGCTGGAGAGAGAAGTAACGTTAAGTGGTGCAATCTCGCTGGATCCCGAACCCATTCCACTGAATGTGAAAATCATTCTGTTCGGGGATTACCGGACTTACCAACTACTGACGAATTATGATCCTGAGTTCGGTGAACTCTTCCGAGTCACCGCTGATTTTGAGGATGAAATGCCTCGCAACGCAGACTCAGAACTACAATATGCACGATTTATCTCCAGCTTCGTGCACGACAACAACTTACTCCATTGTGATCGCAAAGCGATGGGGCGCATCATTGAACACAGCTCCCGCATCGCCGGAGATCAAAATAAACTGTCACTACACTCAGCACATATCGCGAATCTACTTCGCGAATCAAACTATGTGGCCAAGCAAGCCAACTCGAATATGATTCGTCAGGGGCATGTTGATGCAGCACTGCACAATCAGGAACTACGGGTTAATCGTATCCAGCATAATGTGATGGAAGGATTTCTCAACGGCACCACGTTGATGCAGACGGAAGGACATGCGATCGGCCAGGTGAACGCGCTGTCGGTACTCAGCACCACCGATCATATGTTTGGCGTACCGAATCGTATTACGGCAACCACCTGTTACGGTGAAGGCGACATTATCGATATCGAACGAAGTGTTGATCTCGGTGGCAGTATTCACTCAAAAGGCGTGATGATCCTCACCGCATACCTCCATTCGGTACTGGGTCAGAATGCTAAACTCCCGCTCACCACAACACTGACGTTTGAGCAGTCTTACGGCGGAGTCGATGGCGACAGTGCCAGTATGGCGGAGTTCTGTGCCATCCTTTCTGCTTTTTCAAAACAGCCCAACCGACAGGATATTGCGATTACCGGCTCGATGAATCAGTTTGGTGAATCACAGCCGATTGGCGGAGTGAATGAGAAAATCGAGGGGTTCTTCGATGTATGCACCATCAAAGGCCGTCGCCCACAACAGGGGGTGATTATTCCCCGCTCCAATGTACATAACCTGATGTTACGCAATGATATTGTCAATGCCATTGAAAAGCAGGAGTTCCATATCTGGGCGATAGACCATGTCACCGAAGCGATCGAAATCTTCACCGGTAAACCCGCCGGCACTGCAACGGAAGACGGTAGTTATCCGATCAATTCGATCTTTGGAATTGCCCAAGCCAAACTAAACGCAATGCGCAAGTAAGCAGCGTATGAGTCGGGGTAAATTGCTATTTGCCCCGCTCCATTTTTCTTACTGCCCCAACACTCAGCCCATCAAAAAAAGCATGATTTATCTCTAATAAATCAGTAGGATATCAACCTAGTTCTAAATAAACCGCTCACAAATTCGTGCGGCAGAACTGCAAATAAAGCCGTCTATATCGCTCGTTATATATTAGGAGTCATGGTCATGATCAGGGAAATCACAAAATCGGAGTTTGAGTCGTTTTGGCCAACATTTTCTTCGGTAATTCAGGCTCAAGAAACTTACGCATTCGATCCGAATATGACGTTAGAAGAAGCATTCGTGCTCTGGTATGAAATACCTTTGCAAGCCTATGCTTTCATTGAAAACGATGTTGTGCTGGGGACTTATTACATCAAGCCGAATGCACTAGGGCCGAGTCGTCACATTTGTAACTGCGGTTATATGGTCTCAGGTGCAGCCAGAGGTAAAGGGATTGCGCGTCAAATGTGTGAACATTCACAACAGAAAGCGCTTGAACTTGGCTTTAACGCCATGCAGTTCAACAGTGTCGTGTCAACCAATGAAATCGCCGTCAGGCTATGGCAGAAGCTCGGTTTTACGATCATAGGAACCATTCCGAAAGCCTATCAGCACGCTCAATTAGGATTTGTTGATAGCTACATCATGTACAAATGGCTGCGGACATAATCGATTGCGCAAGCGGGATAAAAAACTATTCAGTCATCGTTTGAGGTGATGACTCGCGTCGGTTTTCAGTTCGATGTGACTCATTTTCGCCAAAGGGCAAACCCCGTCATTTACGATATAATTTAGGCTTTATACATTGATCATTTTATAGCCCTGATATAGTGTTTAACGGTGTCTATAAATAAATGTAGAATGGAAAAGCATGAAAGCTGAGAAAAGAAAAGTCACTCAAAAGATGATCTATCGTTCTGTTGCGAGTTCGACTGCGATTGAAACCGGCGACTCCATAAAAACCATTGAGCAAAAGCTTAAATCTAATAAGAAAAAGCACGCACATTTAACACTCGCTGGCTAAAACTCCTTTGACTAACCTTGCTGTATATTGGTAATCGCCACTCAATCCTGCCTGTATAGAAGCGATATAGAAGTCTTTATTTTGATCCCATAAGCTGTAGTCAAGGAGTCCATATCCTGCTTCTTGACTCATATAATCGATAAGCAATCGGCTAATTCTACCATTACCTTCTCTGAAGGGGTGAATCAGGATAAATTCGACGTGACTTTCCGCAATAAATGCAATGAGTTCTTCTGTCGTCATTTTATCAACATATTGTATTTGCGATAGATATTTTGACTCAAAATCATCAATCATTGGGCCAATTTGGCGTGGTACCGTAAACTCGAAGTCATCCTTCCACATCCTAACATTTCTGATTTTTCCAGCCCAAGAGTACACATTACCAAGCCATTGTCGATGCCAACTCATGATAGTTTGGAAACTGAATTCATCATCAATCACTGTGTTTGAGAATAGTTTTTCGTATAGTTTAACGAGAAGATAGGTCTCAACTTCATTCATCTCCTCAGCATCTACAATTCCCAGCTTGTTTAAAAGAACTGAGTTTCCAGACCCCGGCTGATATTGCGTTTCTTCAATATCGACATCATATCTTGACATTGGTACTGCATCTTAGTTAAACCTTTTGTGTAGTGTAGGAGTGCATAAAAAATAATTCAATGCAACGGACTATTCACTCTTGGATACAAAATGTTTTTGTGAGCAAGTCTACTATTTTTTATAATCATCATTCTCCATAACAAATTGAATTTATTAATGAAAGAAACGATGAAGATACAAACCTACTCCCCAAAATGGGCCCGAGAGATTGCTGACTTGTTTTATCAGTCGGTACATGCCATTGATCCTTCGGTGTATACACCCGAACAAAAGGAAGCTTGGGCCCCGACACCGATTAATTATCAGTTGTGGGCTGAGCGACTCAGTCACAAGCAACCATTCGTGGCAATCATCGACAACCGAATTGCCGGTTTTATCGAGCTCGATAGTGATGGCCATATTGATTGCACCTATACACATCCAGATTTTCAGGGAATCGGGGTTGCTGCTTCCCTTTATGAACACTTGCTTGCAAAAGCGACAGAAGCCGGTATCGAACGCTTATACGTTGAGGCGTCGCTTATCGCTAAACCTTTCTTCGAATGTCGTGGCTTTACTGTGGTCAAGAACAATGAAGTACAACGCAACGATGCGTCTCTCATCAATTTCTCAATGGAAAAACATCTTCACCCAAATCATCAGATATCCTCGTAAGATGTGAGTTGATATGAGTAAGTAACATTTGAATTGCATGCTTACTTGACGACGTTTGCTGAGAGCCATGAAAGTGAGAGCGCATACACATCGTTGTCGTACAATCACTGGTATTTTAAAGCCATATAAGTAACGACACGCATACTACAATGGTGATAAGAATATGAGTGAATTTGAGAAAATGGGCTTAGGTTTGGAATTTGATGCAACCAGTTCCGAATTTGCTGAGTTGAGGAATAGAGCGTTTGATTTACTGAAAGAAATAAATTCACGTCAATTTGAAGCGGCCAAACCTTACGTTACCCAATTATTCAAGCATGTGGGAAAAAATACGGTCGTATGTCCGCCATTCCTCTGTGAATATGGAAAGAGCATTTCTATCGGTAACAATACCTACATCAACATGGGTGTGACCATGCTAGATAATGCACCGATAACAATCGGCAATGATGTTTTAATTGGCCCAAGTGTCCAATTTTATACACCGACCCATTCATTAGATTATCGAAAACGCAAGAATTGGCAATTTCAGTGTTTACCAATCGTCGTCGAAGACGATGTCTGGATCGGGGGAAATGCCGTGATTTGCCAAGGTGTCACCATCGGTGCACGCTCAGTGATTGCGGCTGGTTCCGTGGTAACCAAAAATGTGGCACCAGACACTTTAGTCGGGGGCGTACCGGCTAAATTTATCAAAACGCTGGATGATTAATTGCTAACAAGCTTTGGTCCTTTTTAACAAATGGTACCTAATCCCCTGCTTGAAATAATGATTGTGTCATCAGGCGAAGAAGGTACTTTAATCAAAGATATGATCGATCCCAGCTATCCTGACAGCCACACGCTTGAGATTTCCTATGGACAAGCGCTTGGTTTGACAGTTGAGCAACATAATGAGGGAAAATATGACTTCTATGGATTTATATACGACGTCTTTCTGGGGTATTTTGATTATTCTTCTCACATGGATGATTCAAGGATTCGTTGCATCTGTAGCGAAAGGATCTCAGGAAGGTGCAATCCCCGGTAAAATTGATGCATCACTCAGTCACGATTCATTTGTGTTCAGATCTCACCGCACCTTTATGAACTCGCTGGAAAATCTCCCAATCATGTTGGGGACATCATTTTTAGCCATTTTAGTGGGAACGAATGTATTTTGGACGGGTATTTTTATCTGGGTTTTTGCCGGGGCAAGAATTGTACATATGGTGCTTTACTATGCGATTGCCACAGAAACGAACCCTAGTCCGCGCTCCTATTTCTTCTTACTCGGTTTATTATCCAATATCTGTTTATTTGTTTTGTGTGCGCTCACTCTTGCCTCATGAGCTCAGGTGGTCACCAAACTCACACCTTAAAAACACGTGAGAGAACAAAATAAGCCGATAAACACCCCCCCTGCATAATCAAATAAACCTTGAGCCACCATTTTACTCAAGATTGTGCCCAAGGTTTATTTTAAAGGTAAAAAGGTGAGGAGACCTCACCTTCATTGACATCAATTACTCAGATACAAATGTCATCACTGACCAAGGGTCTGCGTAAGCAGTAAAGCGATTGTTACTCACTGCGTATTTGCCGCCATAACTGACGTTCTTAGACGCTGAAGTGACATATTTTGTCATTGAACCAACAGTGCCATTTTGCAGCGTAAATTTCAGTTCCTTATGAGAGTTGCTTCGGTTGACAACGGCAACAACCAGTTTGCCGGAGCGGTTTTTATAAGCCGTCACATAGACATTACTTTCCGGTACTTCAGTTGCCGCAATACGGACATCACCCGGACGAATGAATTTTGAATATTGTGACATCACATAACCACGTTTACTGATGTTACCATTCTCACTTAACAAGCCATAGCTACGGCGAACATACCACCAGATATAAGCGCTATAATTAGCAACCATACTTTGATGTAGCTCTAGACCAACATCCATGGCTTTGTTCCAGTTATTTCCATCTTCATTATCGGTATAGTGCTCAGTCATCCAAAGTTTTTTACCTTTTTGCAATGCAAGCGGGTAGTTTTTGGGTTTCACACCATATAAGTGACCGCCGATAATATCGACATGGCTACTGGCTACAGAGTTATTTAAAATTGGATCGGAAAGGGCAGGATTAAAGCCTAATGATTCTGGCGCTAAAATTTTAAGCGAAGCGTCCAGACGCCATCCCTGATCATTTAAATAATTGACGAAATCTGCACCTGACCAATCGCAAGACTCATAATTTGGATGCCAGTCCGGTTCATTTTGGATTGACAACGCATAAATTGGTGCATTTTTACCGGCCATATAATGGGTAAAATCCATTAAATGGTTGGTATATCCCCAATAATGTTCTTTTTTAAGTTTTCCACCATTATTGACGTTGTTATTGGTCTTCATATAAGCAGGGGGTGACCAAGGTGTTGCCAATAATTTGGCACCATAAGAATGAGCAATTTGTGCGGTCGGTACTTGTCTATACCATTGGTTTGAATCAGGATCGATTCGCATACGCATGATGGATAAACCCATCTGACCATCACCATTACCAAATGCAGTCGTCGCTTGTGCCGATGTTAAATCATTAACCCACCCAGGTGCATTCATGCCGCCAAACCCATCAATTTCTTGATATTCGGCATTAAAATTCACGTATACAGAACCAGCAACGGCATTTAAGCTCATCGAACCAAGCAAAAAAACCGTTGAGATTCCTAGTAATTTCTTCATCTCCATATTTGTCCAACCTTGTTAGCTAGTGTTAAATATTATACGACAGATATAACTGCCAATTCATTTACTCAACCATACATAGATGTCTGACTTCGTAAAACTTAATGAGAACAATTGAATAACAGAACCACTTAGAAATATATCCCAACATTTATATATTAGGTGATCTTGTCAACTATGCCATCCCATGTAATATATGTAACCCACAAAAATTATAAAATATGACTAGTGCCAAGTAATTACATACGAATAAAATACATTTAATTCAATAAGCACCTTATTTATTGTGATATGAAACGGACCGGATTAAATACGATTAAAATGAATGAATTCATTTGATTTGATGACGAATAAAATTATATTTAATTTTAATTTATTATAAGGAACACAGTACTGAATATTACTTGTTGATATATAAATAAAAAAATATATCATAAAATTCAAAACTTGGTTTCTATAAGATAATGAACAATCTTCGCCTCTGTGTGCGCACGAAAGATCGCATCCAGATAAAAGATACAAATTTGAGCCGGAACGATTCGATAATAACGGTTCAAAGGAAAACAAAAGAGAGCCTACCCCGACTTGAAGTAGCCTCTCTCTGATACTTTTCCTTCCCTATGATTTACCGTTCATTCACAGGTAATAATGGGGGGACTTCCGGTAATAGCAGCGCGTTATCGATATCTGCCTGTGTCATTTTAAACGCATCAGGAAAATGCTCGCGACTTATCCGTCTGAGCGGTTCTGTAGAACGCCAAGTATAGAGGCATTGTTGGCATTGATAGACCGTCCATACATCGGGGACTGGTGACAGAGCAAGTGTCATTATCTCTTTATGGGCACAGCGTGGACAAATCATTGTTTACCTTCCTTTGCTTCATCAATCATACGAATTAATTTGGATGCCCACTCTTTCGTCTCAGGCAGATCTTTAACTGGCATCCCGTAGTTTCCTCGATTATCCGGAGCAACCGGCGTTGTCGCATCGATAATCAATTTATCCGTCATCCCTGCCGGCGATGAGCCGGGATCCAGTTCAAGAACCGACATGTTATTCAGTTGAACCAAGTCACCTGCCGGATTCACTTTCGATGACATCGCCCACATCACTTGTTTTAAATCGAAAGGATCCACATCTTCATCAACCATAATGACCATTTTGACATAGCCAAGACCATGCGGCGTGGTCATGGCACGCATTCCGACTGATCGGGCAAAGCCACCGAAACGTTTTTTCGTCGAGATAATCACCAGTAAACCATGTGTGTACATGGCATTCACTGCTTGGACTTCAGGAAACTCAGCTTTGAGTTGTTGATACAAGGGGACACAAGTCGTAGGCCCAATTAAATAATCAATTTCCGTCCACGGCATTCCGAGATATAAGGATTCGAAAATTGGATTGGTCCGGTAAGAAACCTTATCAATTCTGACAACGGTCATTCTCCGACCACCGGAATAATGTCCGGTAAACTCACCGAATGGTCCTTCGATCTCACGGACACCACATTCAATAACCCCTTCGAGCACGACTTCAGATCCCCAAGGCACATCAAATCCGGTCAACGGTGCTTTTACAATCGGATACGGTGCTTCTCTGAGCGCCCCTGCCATATCGTATTCAGACTGATCATATTTAAGTGGTGTTGCCCCCATCAGTGTGATGATTGGATCATTACCGAGCACAATCGCCACAGGCAGATCCTCGCCCCTCTCCTCTGCTTTATGCAGATGAATCGCAATGTCATGCATCGGAATCGGCTGCAAACCCAACTTTCTTTTACCTTTGACTTCCAGCCGATAAACTCCGACATTTTGCTTGTCAAAGTTGTCTGGATCCGTCGGATCCCGAGAAACTGTACACCCCTTATCGAGATAGAATCCGCCATCCCCATCGTTGAGCCGGAAAAGCGGCAGAATATCAAACAAATTGATCGCTTCACCATCAACGGTATTTTCTGCCCAAGGCGGGTTGTCCCGATAAACAGGTGCCACAGGAAAATTATCCCAACGACGAATAAATTCATCGATCTGTTTTTTCACCGGTGTATTGGGTGGTAACCCAATTGATATCGCGTGATTTGGCCACGACCCAACGGTATTCATCACCACTTTGGCGTCGGTAAACCCCTCGATATTATCAAACCAAAGTGCCGGTGCACCGTCACCAATTCTCCCAGCCGCATTGGCCGCAGCGCCAATATCCGGTTCTGCTTTCACCTGCTCGGTAATTCTCAGCAGTTGTCCTTGCTCTTCTAACGCATTTAAATAACTTCTTAAATCATCAAAAATCATTAACGATTTCCTCATCATGTCTATTGGTTCTTTGAGAAAGACCTTGCCAACGTTTCGCAAACGGCGCATCCAGACCAAACTGATCCAGCACTCTCGTGACAATATGCTGTTTAATATCCTCGACAGACTCAGGTCGGTTGTACCACGCAGGCATGGGGGGCACCATCGAGACGCCCATTCTGGCAAGCGCGAGCATATTCTCTAAGTGGATAGGATTGAGCGGCATTTCACGGGGAACAAGCACTAGTCGACGTTGCTCTTTTAAGATCACATCAGCAGCACGACCAATTAAACCCTCAGCATATCCGGAACGGATACCAGCCAAAGTCTTCATACTACAAGGAATAATGATCATGCCGTCTGTTCTGAATGAACCGGATGAAATCGCCGCCGCCTGATCCGCAGAATGATACGTGACATCGGCCAGAAGACTGACGTCTCTGGCAGTCATTGACGTTTCGAGTTCAATCGTTGTTTTTGCCCAACGCGACATTACAAAATGTGTTTCTACATCCGGAATTTGCTGTAATGCTTGCAATAGCGTAACAGCCAAAGGGGCCCCGGTAGCACCTGTCATTCCAACAATTAGCCTCATACACCCTCAAAATTGTGATTGAAAATATTGTTCGCATACGAACAATATGGTTAAACTAAATCTTATACACACAAAAAGCAATGTTAAAATTTCAAATCAGTGATACCTAAGTTCCCTTGCAGCAACTTGGGTATATAATTAGCAAAAATACGTAATGAATGGGTATTTTGTATGACGATATTTTGTATAACATCGTGCCCTTCTTTCATTAAGAGCAAGGATAACCTGAACAGATGACTCAACCATTAGATTCAGCTGTATTTCACTTAATGCGGAAACTATTTCAAGAACACACATCCTATTGGCAAGAAGCATTACCCCATGTGACAAAACCACAGTTTTCCGTTTTGCATGCGATTGCCCAATCTCCGGGAATTGAACAAGTTGATCTGGTGGAAGCGGCCATTACGACCAAAGCAACATTGGCAGAACTACTGGGCAGAATGGAAAAACGGGGGCTGATTAACCGGCAGCATGGCACACAAGATAAAAGACGCCGTTTTGTTTATTTAACGACGGAAGGCGAAAGGCTTTACCATGATTCAATGGCAGTCGTTCAATCACTCGATATGCGGTTTCTGAGCCGTATCTCAGCAGCGGAGCATCAACAATTGTTGCGTATTCTGAATACATTATCCGCCAGCCGTTAAGCACCGCCCCAAAACGTCAAAAGCACTGACGGTTTGTCAGTGCTTTTGCATGATTCGCTTCTTGAGAAAATATCAGCCCCCGGCAACCCACTGATGCTTGGTTTTGATACTGGAAATCAGCATATAGAAGCAGGTACTGAGTGAAATCACAAATAAATAGCCCAGCAGCCCCTGATTGCCTTGTATAAACCAGTTCGCCATGAGCGGTCCCAATACCGAACCCACACTGTAACTAAACAGCATCACCTGCGTTGCCGACACAATATAGTTAGCATCTAACTTGTCACATCCGAGATTGATCGCAATCGGATAGAGCGCAAACGTTGCAACACCCAACAGAAATAACCCAAGTACCAACGTACTCATTCCAGAGTAAAGGACCGGTAAAACGGATGCGCCGGCACCAACCAAACAAAACATGGCCATCAGGAGTTTACGCCCCAGAAATTTTGACAACCAAGGAATGATCGGCTGTACGGCCATTGCGCCGAGGATAACCAATGCGAGCAAACTACCAAGATGTGTCGTCGGAATGCCACGATTTGCGAGTTCAACTGGCATTAAACCATAAATGGCCCCCAGCATCAGTCCAGAAACCAGACACCCGATCAATGCAGCATGGTTAAGCTTGGTCATCTGTTTCCAGGATAAACTTATCGCTTGTTGTGCAGGCGGCTGATCCATGTCGCCATAAATCAAAACCACAGAAGCCAGAACCAACAACACAATAATGACCGTAAATGGGATCACACCGGAGACCCCCAAACCAATACCGAACTGACCAATTGCAGTCCCGCCGTATAAAGCCACCATGTAAATGCCTAAACGCTTTGCACGTCGAGACGCATCACCATGTAACAGCCAAGATTCGACCACCACAAAGACACCGGCAACCGCAACCCCGGCCACAAAACGTGCAGCAAGCCAGATCGCGGCATAAGGCAGTAATGGCAATACCACAATGGAAAGTAGCAAGATCACCAAACACCAGATAAATGCCAGTCGATGCCCGCAACGGTTCACAAAAGGTTCCATCATCACCGCGCCTAACAAAAGACCGGCATAAAAAACACTGGCAAGCCAGCTCGCAAGCGATGTGTCTAGCCCATAATGAGTCAGAATAAGTGGGATCAAACTCATGAGGTAACCGGACGCAATCGCATACAGGGCCAAAGCGATCACAGGCACCGCAATGCGCTGAGTAGCAATAGAGGAAGTCTCCAACTGAATAGCCTCGAAATCAGATAGAACAACAGGAATCGGAAATTTTCGCGGCGAATATCGCGCTAACTCATCAAAAGATAAAATGAAAAATCATAGTCTTAACGATTAATAATTTTTATCAAACAGATGAACAGACATTTTTCATTAATGAAACGGAGAAAGGCAGTTGAAAACACTAACTAAATGATTTTATGCGGTGCTTTTTAGCATAAAAACTATCACGATAAAAATTATCTTTTATAAAAATCAACCAATCAATCGCTTTTCAATCAGACTTGCAAACGATCAATCAATTGATGGACCAAGCTATCCACCATGTCAGCAATCTGCGTGAGATGCGCCGGCTTAGCCTGATCGATATGAATCCCACAACTGACCGAAACAACACAATTGAGAGCGGAAGCAATCACCTGAGCGGTACGATGCGCAAGCAGATCTTCTTTATGGCCTAACACACACAGCACCGACGTCGATGCACTTACCTTTGATGCATCTTGCAAACTTGCCCGCGGTTGCGCCAGTGCCACAGCACCAATATGTGCGGCATCACCACCGTGGATCGTCACCAGCAAATCCCGGCCCACGATAACAGCGACTAACTCAATCACGATCCCCGCAGATTCCAGCGCTAACTGTACAATGTGATCTGATGAATATGGCGTCATACTATGTCTTCCTATTTTGTCTTCCTATTTTCAATGATTGACTATCATTGCCCGAGGCTTTTATCACCGACCATGTACCGACAGGCTAATCATGTCTAATCAAGCGCAAACGATCAGTATTTCTCATACGATTTGCATCGTAGTGACAAGTATACGGCGTGTAAAGTCTCATCGTTTGTTAGAACGGATAGTTTGTATGGACTTGCGTGTGGGTTCGAGGAGAACGGATGCCTGGAATAATGAAAAATAAACCACAATTCAGGGGGGAGAGTGTTTGTTTTTGTTGTGCAAATGTTACTCTGACAATCAAGATACACGCCTGAGCAACTCAGATTGTTTCAGTCAGCTCAATCAATGCACGATGGAGGCATAGTGATTAATACAACAAAGGCAAAACTGGACATCAATATCGGGGGCGAACATCTGGTCATCCAGCAACGTTATGAGGCATTGAGTGCCTTCAATGATCTGCTCATTGCGATCTGGTTTCTGATCGGCAGCTTCTTTTTCTTAAACGATTCGTTGGTTGAAAGCGGGACTTGGCTATTTATCGCCGGCAGTGCTCAGCTCCTGATTAAACCATTTATCAAACTAACCAGTCTGGTTCATCTTTATCGCATTCAAAATCGCTACAATAACGAGTAACGATGAAATGACATCGGCTCCCACGCATTCACGTGAGAGCCGATGACTCAGGATGAACAATCAGTGAGGCGTATTATTTATCTTGATGCTGCTTACTGTCGGCATCAGGCGTTTCTCCGACCACACCCTGACTCATTTCAGGCGCGTCTCCCATCATCTCTTGATCAGTTTTCGGTGCAGCTTGATCATGTGAGCCCTGACCATCATTATCCATTGTCGCTGGATCAACAGACTCTTGACCCGCATCCATGGTTGCAGAATCTGTTTGCTCACTACCCATTGTGGTTTTTTCAGTGGCAGCGTTATCGTCGTTACATGCCGTCAGACCAAAAGCAATTGCAGTTGTCAGTAGCATCATGGCAATCGGGTTTGATAGTTTAGACATAACTTCTCTCCTATTTGAACGGCTGAGCGTTCACACATTAAATTCAGTGAGGCCAGTGTAATAAATCACATGGAAAAGATTTCAAATTTCAGGTCAAGAGTTCGTACTAATTGTGTAAGGAATCAAACATTTCCCTGACCTGAAAAACAAACTGTGCAACAAACGGTATATCAAAGCATCGAAAAACAGCTATATTAATTCGTGAACCCCATCATAAAAAAAATCAAATAGGTAAATCATGCAATGTCAGCCCCCGGAAGTTTCTGCGCCATACCAGAATCTCATCACCCGCTTATCCTCTCGGCTTGCGCCTGAATGTATTATCACGCAGCCGGAACAACGCTTAGCTTATGGCACCGATGCCAGCTTTTATCGTTTAATTCCACAAGTTGTACTTCGGCTGAAAGATGTCGATGAAGTCATATTCACCCTGCGCATTTGCTATGAACTCAATATTCATCTGACATTTCGGGCAGCCGGTACCAGCCTGTCCGGACAGGCGGTTTCAGACTCAGTGCTGGTTACCCTAACCGATGACTGGCGCAACTATCAGATTTCAGAACAGGGCCATAAAATCAAGTTACAACCCGGCGTGATCGGTGCGGATGCGAATCGCTATCTGGCCCCCTACCAACGAAAAATCGGGCCGGATCCGGCATCAATCAACGCATGTAAGATCGGGGGTATCGCAGCCAACAATGCCAGCGGTATGTGCTGTGGCACTGCGCAGAACTCGTATCAGACCATTGCTGACATCCATATCATTTTTGCTGACGGGAGTACGCTCAATACGGCAGACTCTGAGAGCATTGAAGCGTTCAAACAACGAAATCCGACGCTCATCAGCGGGATTCAAACACTCTGCGAACAAACACGGCAAAACCACCAGCTAACCGATTTGATTCGACATAAATACCGCCTGAAAAATACCACCGGTTATGCGCTCAATGCGCTGATTGACTATACCGACCCGATTGACGTAATTAAGCATTTGATGATCGGTTCCGAGGGAACACTGGGATTCATTGCCGAAATCACCTACCACACCGTGGCAGAACATCCGTTTAAAGCTTCAGCGCTGCTGGTCTTTCCCGACATCGAGCAAGCCAGTCAGGCCGTCACGACACTCAAAACAACGCCTGTGGCTGCTGTGGAAATGATGGATGGCCGCTCACTCCGGGCTATCGCCGATGAACCGGGAATGCCGGATTTCATCGCCACGCTGGATGAACATGCGACCGCATTACTCATTGAGTCTCATAGCCACAATGAAGAACAGCTTACGATGCAATGTGAACAGATTATGCAGCAGCTCGCCGCTTATGCGATTCTGGAATCCGTGCCATTTACCTCAGATCAACAGACAGTCACAACGCTATGGGGCATTCGGAAAGGGCTTTTCCCGGCGGTTGGTGCGGTGCGAGAAACCGGCACGACGGTCATTATTGAAGATGTTGCTTTCCCGATTGAACATCTGGCCGGAGGTGTGCGTGATTTGCAGACACTATTTAACAAACACCACTATCATGAAGCGATTATTTTCGGTCATGCACTGGAAGGCAATTTACATTTTGTCTTTACACAGGGGTTTGACCAAGCGGAAGAAATTGCACGATATAGCGCGTTTATGGATGATGTCGCGCAACTGGTCGCGGTGAAATACGGCGGTTCACTGAAAGCAGAACATGGTACCGGGAGAAACATGGCACCCTATGTTGAGCTGGAATGGGGAAAATCCGGTTACGCGCTGATGCAACAGATAAAGAAATTATTTGACCCCACCGGCAGGCTGAACCCCGGAGTGGTTCTCAATGCCGATCCGCAGGCACATGTCCAACATCTCAAACCCATGCCACCAGCCAACCCATTGGTTGATCGCTGTATTGAATGCGGTTTTTGCGAGGCAGTCTGCCCGTCCCGAACACTGACACTCTCCCCGCGGCAACGAATTGTTCTGTACCGGGAATTGCAGCACCGCCGAACGCTTGAAGACAGCGCCGACATTCAGGCGCTAGAACAAGCCTTTGAATATCAGGGAATCGATACATGTGCCGCCACAGGCTTATGTGCGACGCGTTGTCCGGTTGGCATTAATACCGGTGATTTGGTGAAGCAGCTGAGAACCGAGAAATACAGCCGCTATGATTCAATTGCCCGGTGGACCGCGAACCATTTCACCGCCACAACGCAACTTGCCAGAACCGGACTAAAACTGAACGCATCGGCAACACGTCTGCTTGGTACGGAACGAATGCAGCACTGGAATCAACGGTTACGTCACCATGTACCAATACCCAAGTGGTTACCAGAAATCCCGACACCAAATCGTGATGCCATCGCTAAATACCGTGACACGCCAGCGAACAATAAGGTCGTCTATTTCCCGTCCTGTGCCAGTCGAGCGATGGGAACAACACCACAAGGCGAGGATCAACGCTCTCTCACGGAGGTCACACGTCGGTTACTGAATAAAGCAGGATTTGAAATTATCATCCCTGATCATTTAAACGAACAGTGCTGCGGAATGCCCTATGACAGTAAAGGGATGACACCACACGCCCAACACAAAGCTCATCAGTTAGAGCTGGCTTTACTCGATGCCTCTGAACAGGGTCGCTATCCGGTTTTGATGGACACCAGCCCGTGTGTGCAGCGGCTGAAAACTGAATTGAGTTCAACGATACCACTCTACGAACCGGCTGAGTTTGTCAGTCGCTACCTGTTGGAATTGCTGACCATCACCCCAACCGAAGAAACGATTATGCTCCACATTACCTGTAGTGCCCGAAAAATGGGATTGGAAGATGTGATGTTAAAATTGGCTCAGGCCTGTGCCCGTGAGGTCATCGTCCCGGAACATATTCAGTGTTGTGGCTGGGCCGGAGACAAAGGCTTCACCACACCAGAATTGAATCAGGCTGCATTACAACCGTTGAAAAGTCAGATACCGCCGGATTGTAAACGAGGCTTCAGTCATAGCCTGACCTGTGAAATTGGTCTTTCACACCACAGCGGTATTCCTTATCAATCCATCCTGTATCTGGTAGATGAAGTGTCCGATAAGATCAGCGCTTGATAAACAACAGCCCGATTTACAATGTAAATCGGGCTGTTGACCTTTCGTGGTTGAATTTTGTTCAATCTGAACGGGTATTGATCGCGGCGCGGGGCATGCCGCTTAGAATCCTAAGCAAATGACCCTAGGATTCTAATTTATAATAGACCGTCGCCAATGGCGGAATCCGTAACAATAGTGAGTGTGTCAATCCCTGACTCTCCACCGGTTCAGTCGTCGCAGCACTGACTACCTTGTACCCACTACCGCAATATTCCTGATCATCTGAGTTCAAAATCAGACGGTAATTCCCCTGTACCGGCATTCCCAAACGGAAAGCATCATGAGGGACCGGGGTAAAATTACTGACGATGAGAATCCGTTCACCGGATTCACTGATACGTTCATGAGCCAAAATACTGATCTCTGCAGCATCCGCGAGACGCCATTCGAATCCTTCCGGCTCAGAGTCACTCTCATATAATGCTTTTTCCTGACGATATAGGGCGTTCAAATCCTGAGTCAGTTTCAGCACGCCCTGATGCCGTTCATATTCCAACAAGAACCATTGGAGCTGGCTTTCATGTTGCCACTCTCCGGTTTGCCCGAATTCTGTGCCCATAAAGTTGAGCTTCTTACCCGGCTGACCATACATATAACCAAGGTAAGCTCTGAGATTGGCGGTCTGCTGCCATTCGTCCCCCGGCATTTTGTTATGCAGGGATCGCTTGCCATAAACCACTTCATCGTGAGAAAGCGACAGAATATAGTTTTCGCTGAATGCATACAACAGTGGGAAGGTCACCACATTATGATGGTATTTGCGGTGTACCGGGTCGTGCTGAATATACTCAAGACTATCGTGCATCCAGCCCATATTCCATTTAAAACCGAACCCTAGCCCACCGACAAATGTCGGCATTGAAACCCCGGGAAACGCAGTCGATTCTTCAGCAATGGTCATGGCATTGGGGAAATGTTTATATACTTCCTCATTCATCCATTTTAATGTCGCGATGGCATCATAATTCTCCCGTCCCCCATCAATATTCGGAATCCATTGATTATGGCTGCGCGAATAATCGAGATAGAGCATGGAAGCCACGGCATCAACCCGAATGCCGTCAATGTGGAATCGGTCAAACCAGTACAACGCGTTGGAAACCAGAAAACGGCGCACATGTTCACGCCCCATATCATAGATATAAGAATTCCAATCCTGATGCCAGCCACGACGTGGGTCCGGATCGTGATAGAGCGGCGTCCCGTCAAAATTATTCAGACCATGTCCGTCAGCCGGGAAGTGTGCCGGCACCCAATCCAATACCACACCGATATTCGCTTGATGACACTGCTCGACAAAATACTTGAAGTCATCCGGTGAACCATAACGACTGGTTGGTGCAAACAAGCCTATCGGCTGATAGCCCCACGACCCGTAAAAAGGATGCTCGGCCACCGGCATCAGCTCAACATGGGTATACCCCATATCAATCAGGTAAGGAACCAACAGATCAGCCAGCTCCCGATAGTTAAGAAATTGCCCATCAGGACCAAGTTTCCATGAACCGACATGCAATTCATAAAATGACAATGCTTCTTTGCGTTTTTCCGTGATTGGTCGGTTTTGCCAAGCCTCATCCTGCCAGACATAACGCTCATGATCATAAGTCACAGAAGACAATGACGGAAACTGTTCAGCGTAGAATCCCCACGGATCGGCTTTATGGGGTAACCCTTCACCATTCGGACCTTTGAGCTCAAATTTGTATTGTGTACCTTCCGTCATGTCCGGAATAAAGATGCCCCAGATACCATAATCAAGTCGCTGCATCGGATGACGCCGTCCATCCCACTGGTTAAAGTTACCGATCAGAGAACAAGATGAAGCGTGAGGCGCATAAACTAAAAAGCGAATCCCCTCGATCTGCTTACCGCCTCGTTCCAGCGTGACGAACTGCGCACCAAGATGTCGATACATCTCAATTGGAGTATGTAAATCATCATATTCGGCATAGATTGCATGGTACTGGTACGGATCATCAAGGATCTGCTCTCCCCCTTTCCAGCGCACCAACAAACGGTAGTGGGTCAAACGTAACCCCGTTTCCGACTGGAGAATAAAACCACCACCACTCTCTTCCGGCGACATTTCAATCGGGTCTTGTTCATCGAGTAACACAAAAACTTGGAGCGCACCGGGCATCCACACGCGAAGAACCCCTTGCTCGGGAGAAATAAATGGCCCTAAAAAGGCAAATGGATCAGCAAATGAAGCCTGTACCAGTTTCTGATAAGTCTGCTGTTTTTTTGTCAACTTCTGCTTCTGAACGGTTTTCAATATCCTTACTCCTAGCCTAACGAACCTGTCTGTTTACCCGTAAGCAAACCGATACCCTATCTTGACGCGGTCAATCTGTTGATAAAATCGATCTGTTGATAAAACAACCTAATCTGCAGTGTACAAAACAACCCGATATGATTGAGTGACAGCAATTCAATTTATCGATGACGCCTGTCACAACCTACCGTTGTTGTGCTCTCATCGCCGAAATGCGTGCTGCCAGCCGTTGTATCTCGGGCTGTGAAAGTAATGTTTCTAACGGTTGACTGAGCTTACGTCGCCAATTGGGATATTCCTCAACCGTTCCCGGAATATTGACGGGGTTATCCATTTGTAACCAATCTTCCAGTTGAACACTCATCAGTGCCGATGCACCGGCAGCCATATGTAAATGCATGGCCTCACACAGCGCGTCACTCATCGGTACGGTCATCGCATCCCGTCCGACACTTTCAGGCAGCAAACCATGCCCAGCGATCGAATCCAAAATCGCTTGTTTATGATGTAAGCGGACATCCATTCTGAATTTGAATTGCGCCTCATCAGGATAAAGACCGATGTCGTGCCCCATTTTTAGATCAAGACAGTGCCAAAACCCTCGTAACGTCGGCATGTCATGAGTACATAGTACAGACATCGACTGAACGGTATAATGGGCCGGAGAAAAATATCCCCCGTCCTCAGCCGTTTGAAAAAAGAAAATTTTATAGGAATAAATACCGGCATCCGCTAACAGAGCAACGATTTCTTGTGGGACGGTGCCTAAATCCTCACCAATGATACTGCACTGATGGCGGTGAGATTCGAGTGCTAAAATGGCGAGTAGTTCATGGACGCGGTAATAAAAATAAGCCCCTTCCGTCGCCTTTTCTCCCCGGGGAATCCACCAAAGTCGCAGCAATCCCAGAATATGATCGATCCGCAAGGCGCCACAAGATTTCATGTTGGCACGTAGAAGCTGAATAAAGGGTTCATAAGCCTGATGTCTAAGCGTCAGCGGATTGAGTGGGGGCAAGCCCCAGTTCTGCCCAAGTGGTCCCAGTTCATCCGGTGGCGCACCAACACTGACATCGAGTAATAAATCGCCCTGATCCGCCCAAACTTCAGCACCGGATTCAGCAACACCAACCGCAAGATCGCGATAGAGTCCAATCACCATCCCCTGCGCTTCAGCAGCACGTTGGACTTCCTGAATCTGTTCATCAGCGATCCATTGCATGTAAAGATACAAATTGATGCGCTCCTGATTTTCGCGCAGATAATCTTGTACCGCTGCACAGTGAAAATGCCGATAGTGCTCGGGGAAAACCTGCCATCCCCAAATATCGGCATCTTGCTCACACAGGTCAGCATGAATGGCATCAAAGGCTGCCTGCGATAGTAAGGACTCACCACCTTGCTCAACAAAATCATGAAATGCCTGTCCACGTTCAGTCAGTGAATCCAAATGCTGATGTTTGAAGGTCGCATAGAGCAGCGGCAGAATGGACATTTTCAGCGCAGTAACATCGGTATACTGAACCCACTCACTGGCTCTGACCGCACTCAGGCGTTGGCAGAAATCGGGACTCGATATCCGTTGCTGTGCCTCTGGACAGTCGCTCAATTCAGGAATCGCACTTACATCAATGTATAAAATGTTCATCCAACGACGAGAAGAAGGACTGTATGGGCTAGCACTTTCAGGATAAGCCGGGAACAAAGCATGAATAGGGTTTAAGCCGACAAAATTTGCGCCCAATTCCGCCATTTTGATCACAAGCCGTTTCAAATCACCGAAATCACCGATCCCCCAGTTCTGCTGTGAGCGCAGGGTATACAATTGCACACTGGGGCCCCACAATTTCTTTCCTTGCTGTAATGCGGGTTGTTTGAAACACGCAGGGGGAGCCACAATGATTCGAGCCTGATAAGGGCTCTGACGCCCTTTGCGTAACACAAATAAGGTGTGATACCCCATGGGAAGCACGGTCGATAAAGAAAAAACCAACGGCCCGCCTTCATCACGCGCATCGCTGACAATCTGCGACTGAAGGTAACCTTCGTAACGCTCTCCTTGCTCTGTTTCCAGCGTCCACTGAAAATCACTTTCTCTTGCACTACTGCCAAGATGCAACGGCACTTCGATGACTTGATCGGCCTGACCAAACAAAACCGGCTCCAGTATCGGTTGTTTATGAATTCTCTCCGCCGAATGAAGTAATGCTTCCTGTGACTGCGTCTCGTAACCTAACGCATTGAGTAAGTATTCAAGCGTCTGACGACTGACAACCGATTCTTTGCCTAAATTACTGGTATAACGTTCGGCAATCCCGGCTTGACGGGCGACCGCCAATAAGCAGTCTTGTTCAATTTCCATGGGTGCTCCCCTGATATGAAGTGATGACACTCTAGTCACCGTTCGCGTCCGATGGTCAGCCGTTCTCAACCACCGCCGGCATACCACGCCATCACCTTAGCGTGGGACCGATTTAAGCTTCCATATATGGTCGACATAATCACGAATACTTCGATCTGAACTGAATTTACCGACCAAGGCTGTATTCAAGATCGCTTTTTTCGCCCACCCTGCCGTATCGCGATACTGCGCATCAATCTGACCATGCGCTTCGATATAGGAAGCAAAATCAGCAAGCACCAAGTAAGGATCACCGCCATCCAAAAGACTTTCATAGGTGGCTCTGAGTTTTCTCGGTTCTCCGGGAGTAAATTCTTCACCGTTCAGTAAATCAAGCGAAGCTTTGAGTAACGGATCCGCATTGTAATAATCAAATGGGTTGTATCCGCTAACTCTGAGACGATTGATATCCTCGACTTCTAATCCAAAAATATAGATATTCTCATCACCAACTTCTTCCCGAATCTCAACGTTTGCCCCATCCATCGTTCCGATCGTCAACGCGCCATTCAGCGCCATTTTCATATTGCCGGTCCCGGATGCCTCTTTACCTGCCGTTGATATTTGCTCAGACACATCCGCTGCCGGAATGATGATCTCAGCCATACTGACCCGATAATCGGGAATGAATACAATTTTCAATTTGTCATTCACCCGCTCATCACTGTTGATCTTCTCCGCGATCTTATTAATCGCATAGATAATCTCTTTGGCAAGGTAATAGCCCGGAGCGGCTTTAGCCGCGAAAATGAACACTCGGGGCACCATGTCAAAATCGGGATGATTGAGCAATCGGTGATACAGCGAAAGAATATGCAGCATATTCAAATGTTGCCGCTTATATTCATGAAGCCGTTTAATCTGCACATCAAAAATAGCGTCGGTATTCAGCTCAATGTCCATATTGGCTTTGACCCACTTAGCCAGACGGACTTTGTTGTCTTTTTTGACCGCCATAAATGCCTGCTGAAACTCGCTATCATCAGCCCATTGAGTGAGTTGTGCGAGCTCATCCAGCGCAACTGGCCAGTGATCCCCTATTTTTTCGGTAATGAGATGGGATAATCCCGGATTACAATACTGCAACCAGCGCCGGGGGGTGATGCCATTGGTGACATTCTTCAGCCGATTCGGATACAGTTCATTAAATTCGGGAAATAGGTCTTGTTTCACCAACGCAGAGTGGAGTGCGGCAACGCCATTGACCGCATAGGATCCGACAACAGAAAGGTTTGCCATTCTCACCATCCGGTGAAAGCCTTCCTGAATAATCGAAAGCTTTTGCTGCTTATCACCATCTCCGGGCCATTTTCCCCGAACTTCCTGTAAAAAGCGGTGATTGATTTCATAGATGATTTCCATATGGCGCGGTAACAGACGCTGAATCAACACCTCATCCCATGTCTCCAACGCTTCAGGCAACAAAGTGTGATTGGTATAGGCAAATGTCTGGCGACAAATGCCCCATGCATCTTCCCAAGACATGTTTTGTTCATCGACGAAAATCCGCATCAGTTCAGGAATGGCAATAGCTGGGTGGGTGTCATTGAGCTGAATTGTTTCATACTGGGGCAACTCTGCCAGTTGATGTCCTGCCGCCTGATGACGGCGAAGAATATCCCGGACAGAAGCAGCACTGTGAAAATACTGCTGCATCAAACGCAGTGTCTTCCCTTTTTCATGGTTATCATTCGGATAGAGCACTTTGGTAATGTTGCCGGCATCAATCAAACCGTGCTGTGCCTCAAAGTAGTTGCCGTTGTTAAAGCTTTCTAAAGAAAATGGTGCAATCGCCCGACATTCCCATAAACGCAGCGGATACACCGTCTCAC
Organism: Vibrio gazogenes; assembly: GCF_023920225.1. Lineage (NCBI taxonomy): Bacteria > Pseudomonadati > Pseudomonadota > Gammaproteobacteria > Vibrionales > Vibrionaceae > Vibrio > Vibrio gazogenes. Next base: position 49,328 of record NZ_CP092588.1, on the reverse strand, counting down.
TTTTATATCCGACCACCGGAATATCCCATGGCATCCCCTTAACCGTCATGCCCGGAACCCATTTGCGTTTTTCCTGCCCGTCAACCGTTTCGGTGGTGACATAACCGTAGAAACCGATTTCCTGTGCCAGTTCTGGTCGTGCAACTTCCCACGGATATCCTTCAATCCCACACCAGGCATCCGGAGCTTCTTTCTGGTGGCACTCTTCGAACGACTGTTTGAACAAACCATATTCATAATGCAGTCCATAACCGACTGTCGGAAATTCCTGTGCCGCCAGTGAATCCATAAAACAAGCAGCCAAACGTCCTAAACCACCGTTCCCCAACGACGGATCTCGTTCTTCTTCAAGCAGGTCGGTTAAATCAAGCCCCAGATCAGCCACGGCGTCAGCAATAGCTTCATAAACGCCCATATTGAGTAAGTTATTACCGGTCAAACGGCCAACCAGAAATTCCAGAGAAAGATAATTGACACTTTTCGCATTCAGAATCCGCTCATCCTGCTCAGTTTCCAATAGGTCAAATGTGGTGAGTTCTGCTAACGCGCGGGACATGGCCAAATACCAAGAGCGCTTAGTCGCATTTTCGACGGTTGTCGCGTAAGTTGATGTCAGATGACGCTTAACATTCTCCAGAAATAACGTCTTATCAAACGACTTCTGCAATACTGCTTTCATCGTAACCCCTCCCAAACAGGTAACGAGCTGACTGAAATCCGCCTCCGCCAGTCTAGGAACGAAGATATGTCAGATATGAAGAGACTGTTGCAGTCACTTCCGTTCAGTCATAAAAATCATATGGTATACAGCAGCCTTACCATGTTGAAATGTGATGCATGTCAACTTCTGTGTTGGGCATGATTCACAATACCTTTAGATAGTAACCTTAGTCGTAAAATTGAACTCCTTGTGTCTTTTCCAGTCAATAAAGTCTACAAAAAGTGACAAATATCACATATTGATAACATAATATCTAATCAAAGTGCCAGTGATATAATATTTTTTTCTCAATTTTTCGTCTTAACCAGACTTAGTCAACGGCTTCCAAAGTTACAATATCAGAATGTAAGTAAACACTTACAATCAGTTGCGTTCTATTCAGAAAAGCATATAGACAAGAAAATTCACAGATGTGTGATTGAAGGTGATAAAAATAAAGGCATCAAATGATGCCTTTACAATGCTTATATGACGATCTATGCGACTCAGAAACTCAGTGGAATCAGTTCAATACCGAGGACGGCACTGAAGCTCATCACCACAATCAACGAGTGCTTGAACACCGTTTTTGACCATGCTTCGAAGTTATCCGACGTCATGCGACGGAACGTCACTCGGGTCCACATAAAGCAAACAACCGAAGCAACGACCAAGTATTCGTAACTTGTATTGCCGACGAGGTATAACCCCAACGCCACCACATTGAAGGCAACCACATAAGCCATCATATGTTTGCGAGCTTTATCGATCCCTGCAACCACCGGCAGTACCGGAATCCCCGCCTGACGGTAGTCCTGAAGCCTGAACATCGCAATCGCATAAGAGTGCGGCATTTGCCATAGGCAGAATAAGCTAAACAGCAAAACACCTTCGAGACTGATGTAATTGGCGACTGCCAGATAACCAGCCAATGGTGGCACTGCGCCAGAAATACTCCCAACCAGTGTGCCGTAGACAGACATCCGCTTGTACCACATCGTATAAAAGAATACGTAAAAGACATAACCCAATAAAACCACAACAGCGGTCAGTGGGTTGGTCTGTTGGTACAGCAGTGCTGTTCCGGCAAGTAGCAAGACAATGGCGTAGATAAATGCATGATCGACATTAATCTCACCACGTACCAACAATCTTTGGCTGGTACGTGCCATTTTGCTATCAATATCACGGTCAAAAATATTATTGATGACACACCCTGACGCGATGATCAAAGCTACACCGGCCAGCGTACAAAGCAGTAACATTGATGTTGCTGATTCAGTCTTAGCTGCGAGAAAAAATCCCGCAGCCGTAGAAATCAGGTTCCCAACGATAATGCCCGGTTTGGTGATCGACAGATACCCTTTAATCATCAGTCTGCGCCTACATCATCATATTGATGTTCAGGTTCCACATAATCCAGATAGAACCCGCTATCAGGATCAGAACAACAATCGCGGAAAACACCAGTGAAATAAAATTCCAGCGACCTTCACTCGTCTTGGTTTCCATATGCAGGAAGTAGACAAAGTGAACAATCACCTGAACAATGGCACAACCGAACAGAACAGCAAATGTCGTCCCGGTCGATAGGCTTTGTGTCGCAGCATAGTAAAAAGGAATAATCGTTAAGATCAGAGAGGCAACAAAGCCAATCACATATCCCTTCACTCCTGAGTCAGCGTGTTGGTTACTCATGATGTCACCCCAACTAAATAAACGAATGTAAATACACAAATCCAGACGATATCAAGGAAGTGCCAGAACAAGCTTAGACAGCCAAATCGAGTTTCGATCATGTCAGTCAGCCCTTTGGTATTCAATTGCCAGAAACATACGAACAACCAAATCAAACCAAAGGTCACGTGAAGACCATGGGTTCCAACCAGCGTAAAGAATGCAGACAGGAACGCACTGCGATCAGGTCCATAGCCTTCGACAATCAAATGATGGAATTCATAGATTTCCATCCCGATAAAGCCGACCCCAAACAAGAAGGTAATCACCATCCACAACTTCAGGGCACCGATCTGTTTGCGTTTCATCGCAATCATGCCAAAACCAAAAGTAATACTACTTAGCAGTAGCAACATGGTTTCGACAAAAACAAATGGTAACTCAAAGATTTCTTTACCACTGGGACCACCAGCGGTTGCATTAGACAGCACTGCATAAGTTGCAAACAACGATGCAAACAAAATACAGTCGCTCATTAGATAAATCCAGAAACCGAACAGCTTGTTACCACCGGTATCATGGTGGTGATCATGTGCGTGAGCTGCAACAGAATTAGCCTGCATACTTCACCTCCATATCATCTTTCGATTGAGATGCCGCCTTTGCTTTCGCAACTTGAGCGCGGTGCTCATCTTCAATCGCTTTGATTTCATCCACCTGAACATAATAATCAACGTCGTCGTTAAAACTATGCCAAATACTCGTGACAACAATACCGATAAAGCCAATCGCTGCCAGCCACCAGATATACCAGATCATTGCGAAACCAAAGACCAGAGAACATGCAGAGACATACATACCTGTCGGGGTGTTTTTCGGCATATGAATCGGTTCATATTCGATTTCTTCATCAAGCGAATGCTCTCCTTTCTGTTTCTGATACCAGAAAGCATCGATCTCATCCCCTTTCGGGATCACCGCAAAGTTATAAAACGGTGGTGGAGAAGAAGTAGACCATTCCAGCGTCCGGCCATCCCACGGGTCGCCTGTGACATCACGGTTTTGCTCACGATCTCTGATACTAACAACGATCTGAGTCACCTGACACAATACACCAAGAGCAACAATCGCTGTCCCAATCGCAGCTGTCGCAAGCAGTGGGAAGTAATCAGAGCTGATATCCTGACTCAAACGACGCGTCATCCCCATAAAGCCAAGTGCATACAATGGCAGGAAGGCCATCAGGAAGCCAATCAACCAACACCAAAAGGCACGGCGTCCCCATGTTTCATTCAAAGTGAAACCAGTTGCTTTCGGGAACCAGTAAGTAATTGCAGCAAAGCAGCCGAAGACCACACCACCGATAATGACGTTATGGAAATGCGCAACCAAGAATACACTGTTGTGTAGCACGAAATCTGCACCGGGAACAGCCATCAGAACCCCAGTCATCCCACCAACACTGAATGTAATCAGGAATCCGATTGTCCACATCATCGGTGATGTAAACTGAACGCGTCCTTTGTACATCGTAAACAACCAGTTAAAGATCTTCACCCCTGTCGGGATCGATATGATCATGGTTGCGATACCAAAGAAGGCGTTTACATTCGCACCCGCGCCCATTGTGAAGAAGTGATGCAGCCAGACAATAAAGGCCAGAATCGTGATGGCAATCGTTGCCCACACCAGAGACGTATACCCGAACAGCTTTTTGCGCGAGAAGGTCGCGGTCACTTCAGAGAACACACCGAAAACAGGCAGAATAAGGATATATACCTCAGGGTGACCCCATGCCCAGATCAAGTTGATATACATCATCATGTTCCCACCCATATCGTTGGTGAAGAAGTGGAAACCCAGATAACGGTCTAACGTCAATAGTGCGATCGAAACAGCAAGAATTGGGAATGAAATAATGATCAGAATGTTGGCACACAATGAAGCCCAAGTGAAAACTGGCATCTTCATCAGTGGCATTCCCGGTGTACGCATCCGCATAATGGTGACAAAGAAGTTCACCCCGGTCAGCGTGGTCCCGACACCCGATATCTGTAGTGCCCAAATCCAGTAGTCAACCCCGACCCCCGGACTCGCACCGATACCTGACAGCGGCGGATAAGCCAACCAACCGGTACGGGCAAATTCACCCAAACCCAAGGACAGGTTAGTCAAAATCACACCCACAACAAACAACCAAAAGCTCAGGTTATTCAGATACGGGAAAGCAACATCACGCGCTCCAATCTGTAGCGGCACAACAATGTTCATCAAACCGATAACCAGTGGCATTGCCACAAAGAAAATCATGATGACACCGTGAGCAGTAAAGATCTGGTCATAGTGATGTGGCGGCAGATAACCGGCTTCACCAGCAGCAGAAAGCGCTTGCTGACTTCGCATCATCACCGCATCGGCAAAGCCACGGATGAGCATGACCAATGCGACCGCAATGTACATAAAGCCTAATTTTTTGTGGTCTACCGAAGTAAACCATTCATTCCATAGATACTGCCATTTACCAAGCCGCGTTACCCAAATCACGACGGCCAAACCGACAACCGCAATTACCGAGAGGGTAATCATGATAATGGGCTCATGGTATGGAATGGAGTCCAGTGTTAATCTTCCAAACATAATCTCATCACCCTTCATGCTCAGCCATCGAATGATGACTCATTGGTTTATCCATATCCATATCCAGTCCATCTCCCATATGCATATTCATACTACCAGGGAACTGGGTTACCACATCGTTGAATAGGCCATCTGGAATATGAGAATAATAAGTGACGGGAACATCGATGCTTGGCTTCGCTAAGGCACGATAATCGGCGAAATCATGAATCTGCTGTTGAGAAGACTTCACTTTCTCAACCCATTGTTCGAAGCTGGCCATGTCCGGTGTTGCCGTCGCGGTGAATTTCATATGTGAGAATCCGTCACCACTAAAGCTTGCAGCAATACCTTTATAATCCCCAGCATGATTGGCAATCAAATGCAGACGAGTCACCATACCGGGCATCGCATAGAGTTGGCTGCCCAATCGAGGGATAAAGAAAGAGTTCATAATGTTATCTGAAGTCAGCTTGAACTTCACCGGAACATCTTTTGGAAATGCAACATAATTCACCGTTGCAATTTTCTGTTCCGGATAAATGAACAGCCATTTCCAGTCAAGCGACACCACTTCAATTGTCATCGGCTTCACATCACTTGCTAAAGGCCGAGAAGGTTCAAGATGGTGCGTTGAACGCCAAGTGATTGTCGCCAAAATGACGATAATAATGATTGGGATCGTCCAAACAACAAACTCAATCTTTGTTGAATGGGACCATTCTGGTGTGTACTCTGCGTTCGAATTACTTGATCGATATTTATATGAGAAGTAGATCGTCATCAGTATCACAGGGATAACAACGATCAACATCAGGAACAGAGCTGTAATGATCAACTCTTTTACCTGAACACCCACCTCTCCTTTGGGATCAAGTAGCGCAAACTTACACCCTGAGAGCATCAGCACTGTGAGTAACAGTCCGAGTCTCGATATGATGCTTTTATATCGTGAGGCTTCCATTTACTTATACTTTCTCTTTTTGGCAGAGACCCTGATAACCGACATTTCCTTATCAAGACTCCGCAGTTGTTTTTAATAAGAGTATTTGAATCTGCAACAAATTATCCTTACCTGATACAAATTATTTCAACTCTACGAAATTGTGATATTTCACATCCAGCTCATCGAGATGATAAATATATTTGTTACAAGAAATAACACTTTGTTACATCCGACACATCATAGTAACAATACGTCGAGGGGCACTATATTAAAGTGCAATCTTAAGTTACGCAAATCTGACGTCCAGAAAAAGTGAATCCACCGCATCTACGAAATTGAATACATAATTTCTTGTTATCTATATACTTTTTAGAATAGATTTCACTTTCTGCCAGACATTCCCAACAGTGTTTCTTTTTTTCGTTATAATTTATGAGCTCTATCACGGAACACAATGCAACTTCTTTTATAAATCGATGAATACTGAGCGAATGAAAAATCATGATTTGTGATGCCAATCGAATCCGAAAGACATAAAAAAACGCCCCGAGTTATACAAGGGGCGTTTTGCAATCCGTTTGTCATGAAAGCGAGAATGAGCGGCTACTCAATCTCCGCATTATGATAAACCTGTTGTACGTCATCGCTATCATCCAACAGATCAAGAAACTTCTGGAATTTCTCAGCATCTTCTCCGGCAATTTCAGTCCGGTTTTGTGGCACGAACGTAATTTCTTCCACATCCAAAGTGACGTCAGGGAAAGCCTCAGTCAGCGCAGTCTTCGCTTTGAAGAATTCTGTGTGGGGTGCAAATACAGTCATCACACCATCTTCCAGTTCAATATCGGTTACATCAACATCAGCCATGACTAATGCTTCTAACACCATTTCTTCATCATCACCCTGAAACTGGAATACGGCTTGATGATCGAACATATGCGCAACAGTCCCCGGGCTGCCAATTTTTGCCCCCGTTTTCACAAAGCACTGCCGGACATCCTGATAAGTTCGATTGCCGTTATCCGTTAAACAGTCGACTATCACACTCACACCACCGGGGCCAAACCCTTCATAACGAGCTGGCTGGTAATCTTCACCCGATCCTCCCGAGGCTTTGTCCAGCGCTTTGTCGATCACATGTCCGGGAACCTGATCTTTCTTCGCTTTAGTGATCAAGTGTCGCAAAGAAAGGTTGGTTTCCGGATCGGCCCCCCCATTTTTTGCACACACATAAATCTCTTTGCCGTATTTGGAATAAACTTTAATCTTTGCGCCTTGAGTCTTCGCCATGGAAGCTTTACGCACTTCAAAACTTCTTCCCATCGGGATATTCTCTCTCATTAATTGAACGTGACGGATTGTAGAAAAAACACAGAACCATTTCAATTTCTGCCAGTTCAGGGAGCGGCTTACATCACGCCCATGACCCTTTTATATTTATCCACTGATTGTTGAAAGCATGTCTGTTCATCGGTTGTTCGCAACGTTTCCTGATGCTGAGTGAAGACTTCAGGCCCTGCCTTTCCCTGTTTCAGTTTCCAGACTAAAAAGGCAGCCTGCTTATCCAACTCGATCCGATTCTTCTCTTCAGCACTCAATTCTGCAAGATTAAAAGACATGAAATCACCCGCCATTTATAAACAAGTCATGCAATATACCACAGGAATCAAGAAAATTAAGCGCTAACTGAGGGTTCACTAGTCGCTCTCATTCAGAAAAAAAGGGCAGCGAAGCTGCCCTTTTTTATCCAATATAAAACTTAATGAAGTAAGCCAAGTTCCCTAGCTTCTTCAAGCGTTAAACCACTTTCACGAATTTCTCTCATCACTTCAATCCGGCGTCGGGCTTCGGCTGACTTGAGGGTTTTCGTAGGTTGTTGCAATTCAACTTCGTCCGTGAAGTCCCATTTATTTGCGATGTTCGTCATTTCATCATGGTCGATTGAATTGATAGACATAAATCACCTCCGGACAAACCATGTTAGGGACACGTATTCTATAGCGAAGCTGAAAAACCTTGTTAAGCAAAATTATCTAAGATTGTGATAATGGCTATAGTTCTGTAAAAATATTGACAGATGTAAAAATAAAATTTTGCGTCTACTCGAACAGCACGGTACTTTTGAAGGATTACTCTCGATCTTTTGCTTAACCATTTCCCCCGACTTTCCTCAATAATTTTCCTGATCCACATCATATGCGGAACAATGATCAAGGATGTGATTGTATTCATGAAGTGATTCGTCATATTCAATTGATTTGATGACCGAGTTGATAGTGAATACGCTCATTTTCTGACAGGCAAAAAAAAAGCGAGCATGGGGTGCTCGCGAAAATGCTAAGTATGAATATAACAACGTGAACCTAACCAATGACATCGGTAGGATATCGGTTGTCTTTCGAAGTAGAGAATAGCGGTCTCAACACTCGCTTCTGTCAGGAAGATGTCAGAGCTATGTAAAGACAATCAGGGTTTGTCGCCTTCGTTCCATTTACCGTTCGCCTGCCTTTAAGTTGCTCAGATACCAATCGCCACTTCATCAAGCACTAAAAACACCGACTCGTCCAAATGCCCTTCACTAATCTGTTTACACACTTTGCGCCGCACCGCCAATCCTGAGATTAATCGTTCAATTGACAAATGTTTATTACGACTACGGGAATTATACAGCTCAATCGTCTTGCTCAGGATTTCGTAAGGGAGCACTGTATCGCCAACCTTTAGCCAATCGAGCTTATCAATCAACTCCTGACACTCTTCTCGGATTAATGATGGGGAGTGTCCGGTCATCGCAGATAAAGCGCTTATGCTGCGTTCCAGCGCCTCCTGTGAGGTATATTTTGATAAGGTTATCGTAATTTCATCAGCATTGATCTCTACCAGATGTTTACGTAATTTGACCCGGCGGCCTAAATTGCCTCTGGGAGATGGCGCTTTACGTTGGATGGGTTCAAACTCACCATCAATAATTGAAGCAAGCTCTTCCAGTTTTTGCTTAGAGACCATCTCATGGCGAAGTGGATTCGGTAAAGTTGGCGCCATGTTGCGTTTGCCGGCATTGGTTGTTCTCGCTCTGGAGAAACGCAACACTTCTTCAACATCGCATTTAATGTCTACTTCATAATCCGAAAGTTTACCCTTGGCATAGATTGATCGGACAGAAAGGTGATATCCCCATAGATTGACGACAAATAGATCATCATCCCCTTTCCCTTCGGATAAACGCCGTAACTCACGGATTAGATCCATCGAAAAGCGTCGCCATTCGATATTACGGGCTAATTTCTGATTCAGTTCAGACAACAGCATGGTTTCATGATGTCGACGAGACATCCGGCTCCGAAAATAAGAATAAAGTTGGAATACCAGCGTATGCTGTTTCAGAATTTCTGGTGGAAACAGGAAAAAGTAGTCCCGCGTCAGCAGTTCTTCATAAAATGAAGGTTCCCAAACCAGGATATAGAGATTGGGTTTGATCTTAATCTCACCATCAGCCCCTTCAACCGGAGCTTCTTCTGAAGCCGTGATCGTTCGGGCCAGAAAGCGGAAACGATCACTTTTAAATCCTTCCGGCATATTTTCACTGAGCCAACGCCCGGTGAGTTCATGGAGCTGAAAATCAGTAAATTCAATGCGATCAATACTGTCTCGGATTGAGTCTCTCGCCGGCCCGCTATCCTTCTTGCCCCGAAGTGACAAGATATCCGTGATATACAGTGGTGTCTTATTCGGAATCTGTTTCGCGTTCAAATGATATTCTTCACGCTGATGATCATGGTATTGAACGGTTAATGTAAACAGGGCAAACAGTGTCATCAGATCATCAACCGTCATAATATTTTTGGATGATCTTGTTTCGATCACAGCACGAGTCCCAGAAATTGAAACCATTGACTTCTGGTAATTTTTACGTGTTCTTGGCGGTGCTAATGCCTGGTCAATAATCCCAGCCCAATTGGTTGGTGAAACCACAAATTGATCGGCTTCATCTTTGATTGCAGGGGGGGTATTTAACCCATATTCATTTAACAGGCGTTGATTAACTTGTGTTTGTGCCAGCGCTTTTGAACGTTTTTGTTTCTCTGACTGTTTTACCGATTCGGTAATCAGGCTGGTGGCTCCCAATGATGAGATCAACTGACTGGGGTTAATAAATTTATGCAGCATTGTTTTGCCCGCAAGACCTTCCTCGAACCGGACAGGAATTTGTTCGAAGAGACCAACACTGACAGCTGCACGTAACCGCTGTTGAATTGCGGCTCTGGTCAACTGTCCATCTGCGGCCTCAATCAGCTCTGTTGTTGAAACTAAACCATCTTTACTACTCATGCCTTTTAAAGAAACTAAATTTAGTAGTTCAATGATGCTTCTGGTTACCCCTTTAAAGTGCTGATACTGTTCTATCCAATTGATCGATGATTCTGATACTTGAAATAGATGTCCATCTTTATGATTTCTGGGAGCTTTAATTAATATTTTTTCGTGGGTGCTCATATTCCTGTCCATATCACATTTGATGTAATATTGATATTTTTCCGAGCTTATAGAAAAAGATTCTATAAATAAAGAAAAAAATTATGGCTCTTAAAAACTGATCTTTATGATTATTAATGATCTAATATGTTTATATGATCTTATGATCTGGGCAAGAAAATGCTCGTAATTATCTGTTATAAAACAATATTTTTATTGAGCTGCTGAAAGCATGATCATGGTTGGTCAGGAACGATGATCAATAAGATATTGAAAGCATGATCATTAATTGGCTGAAGCATGATCATTTGTATTTCGGAATCATGATCATTGTCTTTTTTGAAGCATGATCAAGATGGACTCACAACTTATCCACATCCTTGGTCTGTTGGTGATTATTAATCAGATGGCATTTTGCTTCAATTCTGGACAACACCGTAAGCATGATCAAGGTATCTGGTTTCTCACTTTCCATTCCTAACGATTTTGCAGACTTTTGATCATCGAAAAACACATTTTTTTGGGAGAGAACTCGATATATATCACGCTCTGTCGTTACGTAAGCATGATCAAGGGTGGTGATGCCCTACTTTCCGGGATGTCTGTCATTTCAATTTAGCGACAAATCCAGATAAATACGACCTATCCCCCTGTTGAATTGACACCTCCCGTAGTTATAGCAAGAAAACTCATGCTTCCGAGATAAATTCATCTTGATCATTGTTCCGAATATTTGATCATAAGATCATGAATGAATTCACTGAATTTACATTGTTCATATCCCTTGATCATGCTTCTATTTCTTCTTTGACTCTTGGAAAAATGATCAAGGGGTCATGCCATGATCATTCTTCCGGTCGGTTGCTTCTCGTTTTATTATCCATATGTGTGATTGACTTGATTGAATGACGATTCACGACTGATATTTTTCTTTATTCTGGCATTTCTGAGATTTTTTTTGACAGAATAAGATCCATTGTAGACGAACGAGCCCCTTTTTTTAAGGCGTTTGACTGGTAAGATGTTCGGATTTTCAGCGTCTTAGAGAAAAGAAGTGTAAAACATGTTCGCGATCAACGCTGATAATAGCGGTTTTGGAAATATCGTATGCAGTTGAAATCGCAATCACCGTAAGTATCACGCTTCTTTCAATCGTTCCGGTATCGTCATTTATGGTCATCGAGGAGGTGTATTACGACCTATGGTTTTAGTATCGACAGAACCTCATCACCATGAAATATGATTCTAGTTATAAAGGAAGCAGTTCGTCTGATGGGGAAAATGAAATTTACATTGTAAAATGTGACAATGTAACACTTTTATGAAATGTTGTTTTTAAGGTAGAGCTGAATCAATTTTTTGATGTAAAATTTCATTTTTTTCATTAAATCGTCTCTTAGTGGACACTTAACTGTGATATTAATCTAAAATTGACCGTACACCTTTTTATTGTCAACAAATAAAATTGCTGTACAATAGCATCATGTCACTCATTACGGATATTGGCAATGAAGAGAGAACAAACCATAGATAATCTCTACCAACTCGCTGAACAAACCAAACAAGTTCAGGCGGATCGGATTGAAATCGTTCTTGAAGAACGTAAAGACGATCACTTTCCCCCAATGTCTAAGGCATTGATGGAAACACGTTCCGGTCTCACGCGCCGAAAACTGGATGAAGCTATTGCAAAAATGGAAGCTGAGGGGCATCAGTTTACGAAAAATAATGCCAATCATTATTCTATCTCTCTTGCTGAAGCGCATATGTTGATGGATGCGGCCGGCGTGTCTACTTTCCATCAACGTAAAAAGAATAATGAGAATAAGCCTTGGATTATTAATGTTCAGAATCAAAAAGGTGGTACGGGAAAATCGATGACCGCAGTTCATCTGTCTGCCTGCTTGGCCTTAAATTTGGATAAAAGATATCGTATTTGCTTAATCGATCTAGATCCTCAAGGCTCATTACGGCTATTTTTGAATCCTCAGATCAGTACAGAAGAAAATGAAAGTATTTTCTCTGCGGTGGATATCATGCTGGACAATGTGCCGGAGAATACGACGGTGGATCGTTCTTTTTTGAATAAGAATGTATTGATGTCGACCCAGTACCCGAACTTGAAAACCATTTCTGCTTTTCCTGAAGATGCGATGTTTAATGCTGAGGCATGGCAATATTTATCACAAAACCAGTCACTGGACATTGTCCGTCTCTTGAAAGAAAAGTTGATTGATAAAATTGCTGATGATTTTGATATTATTGTCATCGATACGGGACCGCATGTTGATCCTTTAGTCTGGAATGCGATGTATGCGTCTAATGCGCTTTTGATACCATGTGCAGCAAAACGTCTGGATTGGGCATCAACGGTTAACTTTTTCCAGCATTTACCAACCGTTTATGAAATGTTTCCTGAAGATTGGAAGGGACTTGAGTTTGTTCGTTTGGTACCGACGATGTTCGAGGATGATAATAAGAAGCAAGTTTCTGTTTTGACGGAGATGAATTATCTGCTCGGAGAGCAGGTGATGATGGCAACGATACCACGGAGTCGGGCATTTGAAACCTGCGCTGATACCTATAGCACGGTGTTTGATTTAACTTCCGGTGATTTTGAAGGAGGGAAGAAAACACTGGCGACAGCGCAAGATGCTGTTCAAAAAAGTGCATTAGAGCTTGAGAGAGTGCTACATACACATTGGCCATCGTTGAATCAGGGGTAAGAGAATATGGCAATGAAAACATCAGAATTAAACGCAAAACTGTTTGGTAAAGCCGATAAGCGCCGGGCAACAACCCCACAAGAGGCGCAAAACGCTGCAAAAGAAAAAGCACATGTCATCGAATTGGCTGTGGCTGGCAAAGATTTAGTCACCTTTGAATTACAGCGTATACCAGCAGATCGTATTGCGACCCAAACGACCGTTTTTGAACGGAATGCCCGTGAACAGTCGTTTCTGAATGAACATGCATTGTCTGATATTTTGAGTACACTGCAAGACCGGGGGCAACAGTATCCAGCCGTTGGACGACGTTCAACTGACGGTATGATTGAAGTGCTCGATGGTAGCCGACGTCGTATGGCATGTCTCCTGGCAAAGCAGGACTTCCTCGTTTATGTGGCGGCCGGAATCAATGAAGATCATGCCAAATTCTTGTCTGACGTGGCGAACGCGCACAAGCCGTTATCTCTTTACGAAAAAGGTAAAGAGATGCAGGCGAAACTGGATAGTGGTGAGGCGGATGATCAAAAAGCTTTAGCGAAGATGTTTCAATGTAGTGAAGCGCTCGTGAGTGGTGCTTTGAAAGCTGCCGCTTTGCCGCTTGAGTTACTTCAGGCTTACCCGAATGTTGTTGAGCTTGGTCGCCCGACGATCGTAAAACTTCATAAACAATATAGTGTGTTAGATGAGGAACAGCGGGCGCAACTCTTAGATAAATGCCGTGCCGATGGGGAATTTGTCTGGCAAAAAAGTGAGGTTCAAGGTGTTGCTCGATTGACCAAAGAAGTGACGGAAACACTGGAACAGTGGATGGCTTCTCTGGCACCGAAGCAGAAAGCTGCCTCTCATAAAATTGAGTTAGTCAAAGGGCGCGCAAGTTATACTCGCAAAGGTAGCCAGTTAGTGCTGAATCTAAAGCGGGTTGATGATCAGCTCATGGATGAATTATTTGAATTTATCCAGAGTAAGATGAACTAACGTCTCGATTTATGCTTGAAATAAAAAAGCCCGGTGATTCACCGGGCTTTTTTGAATCCTGAATTCCTCATGAGAAACACTTCCCTTTCCTCAGATGATTTGTATGATGTGATACCAATACTTCTGTTTTTATGGCTTTGCGATGATGTGTGCTTTTTCTGAGGTTCTTTCTCCATTACGGTCTTATTTGACACAAACGTTCTGCCGTGCCGGTATTGTGTTGAGAGGGGCGCCAGAATGGACTGAAGCCCGACTATTGCAATTAAAAGACCATTTTGGTGGTCGGCATATACAGCTTGGCGGCCATTCCAGAGAAAGATATGACTGGTTTGATGTTAAGTCCGGTCGGCGCTTACTGGGTCAGGAATGTGGGCTGTTATTGGTTGATTTATCGATTGGGTTTGATGCCGACAGTTTTAATGCCGCGCTTGGAACGCTACAAGGTGGCGGGATTTTAGTCGTTGTTGATGCCCCTGAGTGGGCTGAAAATTTAAATCCGGCCCAACAGTGGTTACGACGTGCCTTGGATAAACTGATATTGGTGGATGAGTTACAGCCGTCTGTTAAAATCGATTTTCCACCGCAACCATCGACGCGAGTTGAGTGGTTTGAGCAACAGGAACAAGCGATTGAGTCAATTGTTCATGTCGTCGAAGGGCACCGTAAACGCCCCTTCGTATTGACTGCGGATCGTGGGCGGGGGAAAAGCAGTGCACTGGGCATTGCAGCATCCGTTTTAATGAAGCGTCGTTCATCCATTCAAATCATTGTTACTGCTCCTGCCTTTTCGTCGGTTGACCCGATCTTCAGCCATCTTCAACGAATGCTGCCAGAAGGACAAATACAGGGGAAGGCATTTATTTATCAGCAAGCCAAACTTCAGTTCATCGCCCCGGATGAACTCATTTATGAACGTCCGGGCTGTGACCTACTCTTGATTGATGAAGCCGCTGCAATGCCGATATCGATGCTTACTTCTTTAACCCATCACTATCATCGTCTCGTTTTTT
Organism: Vibrio gazogenes; assembly: GCF_023920225.1. Classification (NCBI taxonomy): domain Bacteria; kingdom Pseudomonadati; phylum Pseudomonadota; class Gammaproteobacteria; order Vibrionales; family Vibrionaceae; genus Vibrio; species Vibrio gazogenes. The sequence continues at coordinate 34,202 of NZ_CP092588.1, read as the reverse complement.
CGACCACGATTCATGGTTATGAAGGATGTGGCAGAGGGTTCACGCTTAAATTTTTACCGTGGTTAAAACACAATCGACCCGGTTTAATACATCAGACCTTATCAACACCGATCCGCTGGGCTGAAGGCGATCCACTTGAGAAGTGGCAATATCAGACTTTTTTGCTTGATGCTGAGTTACCCGCCATCGAGGATGTCTCCGATGGCCCAGTTCAGTATCGTCACCTTACGCGTGACGAGTTGCTGAATGAGCCAGCGTTGTTCGCCAATCTCTTTTCTTTACTCATCAATGCCCACTATCAAACTACACCGAATGATTTAATGGGTATTCTTTCTGATTCGAATATCACAGTCTTTATTGCGCAAAGAGCGCATCATCTTGTGGGATGCATTCTTGCAATACAGGAAGGTCCGTTATCGCCAGATGCAGTTGAAAGAATTCAACGCGGTCAGCATCGTCCTAAAGGACATCTTGTACCGACATCTTTGGTGAACCAACTCGGATTATCGGATGCGGCTGGTTTGACTTGTTGTCGAGTGATGCGTATTGCGATTCATCCTGCTTGGCAAGGTCGAGGATATGGCGCTGCACTACTTTCTGAATTAACTCGTCAATGCCCGACTGACTATATCGCTACCAGCTTTGGTGCGACTTCAGCGCTTCTGCAGTTTTGGGGAAAAAATGGTTTTCATCCAGTGAAGATTGGTTCGCGTAGAGATCAAGCGAGTGGCTGTTATTCCATCGTGATGATTTACCATAATTCGTATTCGTGGTTTGAGTCTGCGAGAAAACAATTTTCATACTATTTCTTACATGCCTTAAAAACAGAGCTGACTCGATTAGAACCTGATGTCGTCCGGCAATTGTTAAAGATGAGCGTCAATTTACCGATAGTCGATATACCCGTCGCATTGATTCGAAATTATGCTCAAGGCGGTTCCAACTATGAGAGTGTCGCTGTATGGATATCTCTCTATATGTCAGCCCTTTCGCCTGAGTATGTCGACATGCTTGACGACTTATTGATAGAGAAAGTATTACAGAATCAGGCGTGGTCAACGATAGTTGCTCATTCCTCTGTCACTGGCAGGAAACAAATTGAGCAGATAATCCGAGATAATCTTTCATCTATTATCACTCGCGAGTTTACAGTGTAAATTTGAGTTATAGTCCATCAACCAAATTTGCCTATTTACAGTGTAAATCTGCTAAGTTGGTGACCCAGCACTGAATTTTCAATAGCGCTTATTTAGTTGCTGTCATGAGATGAGTAAAATATGAGCAAACAGAATGGATTGCGATATGTACGATAAGGGCGCGTAGATGTGGAAGAGAATCTTATCTATTACAGAAGATAAAAAATCAGTCATCGCGAATCTGAAACCGATAGAAACGCTGAGTAAGAAATTATCGAAAAGCGGAATCATGGAAGCTTTAGCAAATATAGGTGCCTCTAAGTTCTATTTGGATCAGGATGTATTAGAACGGTTTATCAATGTTGCTAATGAAGGCAAAGGCGATGCTTATAAGGACACTGTCGTTGCGAAGCGTCTTCATGCGCAAGTGAGGGTTGAGTTAGCAGATCAAGACATGCTTGCGAGTATGGTGGTTGTGGGCGCATATGGTGGCCGAGGATTGCTTGGTAGTGATTTAGTTTATGCACTTGCTCAGTCAAAAGTGACCAAAGGTATTAATAAGACAGCACTGAAAAAAGTTTTAATCGTGAGCAGAACGCTCTCCCCCGGAGAGGTGTTTGTTCAGCCTATCGCACGAGGGAAAAATCCTGTCAACGGTGTCGATACGAAATTTATTCCTTTAGTTGATGATGTGAATAAGCGTGTGTTGGCGCCACAACAGAAAAAAAACTCGTCAAAACTCGACATGAGAAATTTGGGGGAGACCATTACGGTGGGAGAAGGCGATGAAGTGATGCGCCGGATACCCGCTACCAAAGGGACGCCCGGTTATACGGTTCAAGGGACGATTATTCCGGCAAAACCGGGGAATGATTCCCCCATGAAAGAAGGCAAAGGCACCACCTTTTCTGCGAAAGACCCCAATATTTTAGTCTCGACGACTTCCGGAATGCCGTTGATCAAGGAACGAAGTATCGATGTTGATAATGCATTATGTATGCAAAATATCAATGTGGGGACGGGGCATGTAAAATTTAAAGGGGCCTTGATTGTCGCTGGCAATATTGAATCCGGAATGATTGTCCGTGCGACCGGGTCTATCACCGTTGGCGGATTTATTGAATCTGCAGATGTTCAGGCTCAGGGCGATATTCAAGTTGGGAAAGGGATCATTGGTCATACGACTGCCGATGACGAGAAGCGCACTTGCACGGTAAAGTCTGGTACGACAATTAAAGCCAATTATGCGCAGTATTCTGAAATTCAGGCACATGATGATATTCATCTGGCCGTGCATAGCATTAGCAATAATATTCGTTGTGGGCAGGATCTGTATGTCATCGATGAGAAAGAGAAGCAAGGAACGTTAAGTGGGGGCATGGCTAAAGTCGGCGGTAAACTCATCTGTGTCAATCTTGGGGTTGAGGGAGATACAGCAACGCGTGTTGAAGCGTTTGGCTGCTATGCGAGTTACAGAGAGCGCTTGGAACAATATAAAGAACAATACAAACAGACACAGGCCAGAACGATGGACATTGTCCGTCGGGAATTAGAATTTAATAAGAGACCCAAAGAAAAACGAACTGAAGAAGAGCGAGAAGAGATCGAACGTCTGAAACAAGAAACGAGTGAGCAGATGGTTAAAGAGAAAGATAAGCTCGCAGTGATGGAAGATGAATTTGAAGATATGTTGAGGGAGAATACCATTGAAGTCAAAAGTAAAGTGTTCAGTCATGTGATTGTTCAATTCGGCGATGAGCGTATTGTGATCAAGCGATCTCATGGCCCTAGTATTTTTAATTTCACCCAGTACGAAATTAAATGTAGTTCTCTATTAGATGAAAATGATGTTGTCTCTGAAATTTGATTTCATATCACGGCAACATCAATTTTATTGTTTGCTGATGGGGGCGTTAAACAGCCCGGACGTTTCCTTGACGCAGATTATTTAGCACTTCCTCTTTCGCGCCATCTGCAATCACATAACCTTTTTCCATCACGATAATACGATCGACAATATCCAGCATTGATGTTTTATGCGTGATGAGTATCAGTGTTTCATTGGGGGTTAACTGTTTCAATTGATGCTTCACGTGCATTTCTGAACGGTTATCCATAGCACTGGTCGGTTCATCCATTAATAGTACGGGAGGGCGACCTAACAAGGCTCGAGCAATTGCTACTGCTTGTTTTTGACCACCGGAAAGTAATTGTCCACCTTCCCCGACTTGCCGTTCCATTCCGGCTGCATCCTGTTGAGTAAACATCGTTACACCGGCACGATTTGCTGCATCGAGCATATCTCGATCATCAACTAATGGTCTTCCGAGTGTAATATTTTCTCGAATTGTCCCGAAAAATAGCAGACTATCTTGTGGCGTACAGCCAATATTTCTACGAATATCAATGTGATGTAGCTGAGAAATATTGGTGTCATCAATACGAATGTGGCCTTCTGTGGGCTTATACAATCCCATGATTAAGCGCTCTAATGTGGTCTTTCCTGAGCCTACTCTGCCGATAATTGCGACTTTTTCTCCGGGATTGATGGTGATACTGACATCACGAATCGATGCGGTCGCAGAGCCAGGGTAGTGAAAAGTCACGTTGTCTAATTCGATTTTGCCTTTAAAGATGGGGCGATGAATATAGCGTTTCCCTTCCTCTTGCTCATCAGGCATCGCCATAATGCCTTCGATTAACGTGAAAGCTGATTTGGCCTGCGTATACCGAGTCGAGAGTAAAGAGAGCTGAATCATTGGCGCAATTGCTCTGCTACTGAGCATTGTAGCTGCAATCATGCCCCCCATGGTCAAGTCACCTTCAGAAATCAAATAAACACCGACAATAATCATCGCGATGTTACTCACCTGCTGGACAAAACCCGCAGCGTTCTGAATACCATTGGTTATTTTTCTGCTTTTTATATTCCAATTCGCCATATGTGCAACCGCTTCTTCCCAGCGATATTGGAATTGACTTTGTGCACCGAATAGTTTGACGGTTTCTAAACCGGAAAGGCTTTCAATCAGATTGGCATATTTCTGAGACGCGAGTCTGGAGCCTTCTTCGATTGCGACTTTGAGTTTGGGCTGAATCAGGTAAGAGTAACATGCTAACATCATCACACCGACAATCGGAACAATGACCAATGGGCCTGACATTAACCAGATGAGAAATAGAAATAAGAAGGCAAACGGCAAATCAATCAGTGACGAAATCGTTGCAGAGGTGAAAAACTCCCGGATTGACTCGAATTCTTGTAGGTGTCTGGCAAATGCTCCGACAGAAGGGGGACGGTTTTCCATACGGATGCCCAGCACCTTACTGTAGAGTTTTGAAGAGATCAGAATGTCTGATTTTTTTCCTGCGACATCAATGAAATAGCTTCTGAGCATTTTCAGGGTGATATCAAACAGAAAAATACAGACGATACCGCTGGAAAGAACCCAGAGTGTTTCAAATGCGAGATTCGGTACGACTTTGTCATATACTAAGCGGGAAAACATTGGTGCGGCAATTGCGAAAGCATTGATCAGCAGTGACGCTATCAGTACATCCCGGTAAATTTTTTTCGACTGCCAAATGGTACTCCAAAACCAGTGACCTTGATTTGTTTTTAAGACTTCCGGAGATCTTTCATCATAACTGAACTGCTTTTTGACCATAAAATAGCGGCCGATATAGCGTTCTTCCAGATCCTGAAAAGAATAGGAGATCGGGACCATACCGGATGACTCTGTGACGACTTCAGCTTCTTGTTGCTCTTCATTAATACTGAGTAATACACATGATTCGCCACCTTTCAGCAAGAGCACGACGGGGAATATCAGTCGAGGTATATCGCTCAATTTTGCGCGGTTTTCTTTGGCAACCAATCCAGCCCTTTCTGCTGCCCGAGGGAACAAAAATGGGGTGAGTCTCCCATCTGATAACGGTAATCCATTAATCAGCGCTTCCGGAGAGTTCGCTAAGCCATAATACCGACTGATATAAATCAGCGAATTGAGTAATGTATCTTGCATTCGAGCTGACCTTTTCTATTTTTCCATCACTTATCAACAATAAAGCCTTGGAATACATCAATAAAGTGTTCAGCCAGAAAGTCTAGCTGCTCTTGTGTTTCTATCCTTGACGCTACCGTTGTAATGTCTAGGTTATGCGCGGCTCTTGAAATCGACGCAAGTGTATATGTCTGTTTCTCATCTTTCAGATTATGCGTGAATAAATAGTCCAGTTTCACGTAATGTGGTCTGAATTCGTTGAGGTAATCCAATGTTTGGAAATTTCGGCCATAGTGATCGACACCAAAGTCCGCGCCGGCATCCCGAATGGCATGGCAGAATAGTGCTGTATAGTTGGCGTTTTCGATGAAACAGGCTTCCGGAATTTCAAAATGGAATCGTTTCGCGACCGATAGATTCTGCGTCAGTAACTGAGATATCCAGCGAATAAAGCTTGGATCTGAAATACTGTTGCCGGAAATGTTGACCGCCAGAATGTCCTTACCGTTTTCGTCCCGAGCTAATTTGTCGAACATCTGCTGAATCACATACTCATCGAAAATATGGCTGACGTTAAGTTGCTCCAACGCAAACAGGTATTGTGGCGCACTGTATCGTTGACCATCTTTTTCGATTGAGGAGAACACCTCTTTATGTAGTTCCTTACCATCCTTGTCACATGCAGCCTGAAATCGAAAACGAACCAAATCATCTTTCATTGCTTGATCAACCAGCGTTTTCCACTGCTGTTTACCCATGACTAAGCGATTCTCGTTACTATTAATATAGCTATATGGCTTCGTCCGATCCGCTTTTGCGGACGCCAAAGCATTATCCAGCAGCGACAGAATGTTGGAGGTTGTGGTTTTAGATTCATTCAGTACTAATCCCAGATAAGCTTCCGGAGATACGATCCCCGTCGGATCCGGTGTCATGTCTGAGACACAGTTTATAATATCTTCAGCAATGGTCTGAATTTCATCATCTTCAGCATGAGGGAAGAGAAAGGCGAATTCATTACTTGATAGGCGTGCAAGGATCGTTCCCGGTGCATTCACCGACAGTTTGAGACGTTCTGCCAGTGTTTTTACTTGCATGTCTCCGCTCTCGTAACCCTGAACATCATAGCTTTCTTCGATGAAGGTTGCCTGAAGCATTGCAACGGCACCGTATCCACCTTCACTTAACCAGTTTTCCAACTGATTCATATAGTAAGAACGATTCCCCAGTTTTGAGACCGGATCGAGATAAGCCCGATCTCGTAGTTGTTGCGCTTCTCTTGCCTGAGCCATAAAAGCCTTTTCAATCTGAGAAGACATCTGGTTGATCCCATCAACGACATGGATGAGGTCTTTCGTCATGGGCGGAGGTAATGGCTTACCAAACTGGCTGCGCGCAACCTGCTCCATTTTTATCACTATCGCATGAAGTGGTCGTAGAGAGTGTTTGATAATCAGCGAAATTGCGATCAGTCCGAATAGGAAAACACAGCCGAAAACAATGCTCAGTCGAATGAGGGCATCCCATAGCTGCCGATATGCTTCGCCCGGATGGCTAACAATTTCTACCTTGGCGAGCTGCATCCAGCCACTGGTGACCACACGGCTTTCATGGATTGGTTTAAACAAACCAAAGTGAGTGAACCATTTCGGGACACCGTTTGGTGTAATGGGATAAGTGCGCACAATCGCTGGCCGCTTATCGAAAAAGGTTAATTTGACCAGCGAATACGTGCTGCCATCAAACAATGCATTGATAACCGACTCGGCTGAAACCGTGTCTTTATCTTCCAAATACGGAGCTAGTGCCAGCCCGACAGTGTTGATGGTGTTGCTGACTTCTGAACGTTGCTGTTGTTCAAGGTTGCTGCGTGTCGTATTAAATTCAATAATAAATACAGAACTAATCAGCAAAATAAACAGCGCAATCATTCCCATAACGATTTGCTTGTAAAGAGTCATATTTCCCTACCCATCGTAGCTAATTATCGGTTTATTCAAAATGAGTTCCCGTTCCCGATTCCTTAAGTCATTCCACAGACTCAAACGAGATGAGTCGCCCGCCAACTGACTATTTTTCGATTTCATCAGCCATAGATTCCGACCATTGAAACTGTAGATCGGCAATAAATCAGTTCTGCGTCTTGCTGGCTTGATTTGAGGTATCAGATTATCGAGGATGAGAGGCTCTGCATCTGGTGTTTTGTAATAGGCCAGAACCATGTGAAACTGATTGAGTTTAATGGCTTTAACATAGACTAATCTCAGTTTACTGTCCGGTATGCCAATTTCTCTGAGAGAGAAATATTTGGCAATCGTAAAATCTTCACAATCACCGGCATTGGCTCCCAGAAATTCCAGCGGTGTTGCCCAGTAATCTTGTTTACCCCATAACTTAATATCGCTGACGAAGTAGAGCTGATTGAAAAAGGCATTCACTTTTTCCAGTTTTTCTTGTGTTGAGAGCGGTTTATATTCGGCCAGAGCATTTCGCCAAGCGGCTACTCGTTTTCCTGCCCGCTCACCGTAAACTCGGGTGACGGCATTTACCCACTTCTGTTCCGTGGTATCAAGGGCCTGTAATGACGATACCATCAGTATTAATAGCATTGAGATGACTGTCAGCCAGCGTTTCATAATGCCTCTATTTTTCTGATCGGATTGTTCATGGGCAGATATCGGCTCCATTATTCTTTCAGTGCGTTTTCCTGTGCACCAAGTATCGGCTGTAAAAGATACTCCATCACGGTTCTTTTCCCGGTGATGATATCTACTGATGCGGTCATTCCCGGGATAATAGGGAGGTCTCCATCATGATGCAATGTGGTGGAAAACGTCCTGACCCGAACAATATAGAAACTGTTGCCCTCTTCATCCTGAGAGGTATCGGCACTGATGTGTTCAAGTGTGCCTTCCAATCCGCCATATTTACTAAAGTTATAGGCACTAAATTTGACGATAGCATGTAAATTCGGACGAAGGAAAGCAATGTCTTGAGGGGCAATTTTTGCTTCAACAAGTAATGTATCTTCTGAAGGGACAATTTCAACAATATCCATCCCCGGTTGAATCACGCCACCCACAGTATTGACATTGAGTGTTTTGACCGTGCCGTTGACTGGAGAAACGACCACCGTCCGGTTGACTCGGTCTTCCAGCCCGACTGCTGACTCGGTGAGCGCTGATAGCTTATCCTGAGCTTGATTTAACTTGTCCTGCTGTTCGGAGCGGAAGGTTTGTGCGGTATCGATACGGCTATACATCGCTTCTTTGAAAGCCGCTTTTGCCAGTGGGATTTTTAATTGGCCAGATGTCATATCTCGGCGGATATCATTCACTTGTCGTTGTAATTTTAGAATCTCGATCTCTGGTACAACGCCTTCTTTTGCCAGTGGTTCAGTCATTTGTAGCTCTTTTTGAACATACTTATAGCTTTGCTCCAAATTCGCGACTCTGGCTTGTAATTCAATCAGATCCTGATTTTTTTGTTTGATTTGTTGATCGACGACCGAAAGCTGGTTTCTCAAATTATCCAGTGACTGCGTGTACTGTGCTTCTTGTCGTTTCACTAATTTGGCTTTTTTTTCAACCAAGGCTTGGGGGAATTTCAAATGATGGTAGGTTACGACAACATTTTTCTGCCAGTTGGTTTCGTCGAATTTTTCATTAATTTGCACACTGTTAATGGCGGTGGACAGTTGGACGACGTTTGCTGTTAAGTTGGCAACCTCCTGCTCTCGCTCGCGGTAATCGGACAAGAAGCGAGTTTTATCAAGGAGTATCAGTTGTTGGCCTTTTTCGACGTGCTGACCCTCTTTGACCAGAATTTTTTTGACCAGCCCGCCTTCTAAGTTTTGGATGACTTGAACTTGGGAGGAGGGGATGACTTTCCCATTTCCGACAGTGACTTTATCTATTTCAGCAAAAGATGCCCAAATGATTGCAGTAACAAAAAAAACAACCATAACCCATAACATAATCCGAGCACTATTGGGGGTATTCAGCAGAAGTGCCGCAGTTTTATCGTCAACATATTCCAGTTCTTCTGATGAAAGCTCGCTGTAGCTGTCTTTACGCATCAAGACATCCTATTCGGTTCGGATTACTCTGTTGATTTTATTACTAGTCTGATGAAATGTTAAGAATTGGCACCAGATAGATGCTGAAAATCGCTGAATTCCTCTCTTTTCGTTAGAAACTGTACCATACCTTTACGAGATTGCTTGGTTTTTCTGAAAATTGTTGCCGTTTTGTCGGGGGAGTAATGTGACACTTGTCTTATCGATATGAAAGGCGCACAATCACGAAAAAAACGCAGGAGCGCTCATGAAACTCTCTGATATTCGTCGAGAATATATTCAAGGTGGTTTGAGAAAAAAAGATTTAATACAGAATCCTTTTCATCAATTCGAGCATTGGCTACAACAGGCGATTGATGCCAATATTTCTGATCCGACAGCCATGACAGTTGCGACAGTTGCTCCCGATGGTCAACCTTTTCAGCGGATTGTATTGCTGAAAGATTCTGGTGAACATGGGTTCATTTTCTATACCAATCTGGGTAGCCGTAAAGCACAGCATATTGAACACAATAATCGCATTAGTCTTCATTTTCCGTGGCATATGTTAGATCGTCAGGTGCATATCACCGGACGGGCCCAGAAACTTTCAGCGATGGAAAATTTTAAATACTTTTCCTCTCGTCCGAAAGATAGTCAGTTGGCTGCCATTGCCAGCCATCAAAGCCAGCGAATCTCTGCCCGGGGTATATTGGAAGGGAAGTTTCTGGAGTTAAAGCAAAAGTTTACCCAAGGAGAAATTCCTGTCCCTAGCTTTTGGGGAGGGTATCGCGTGATTCCTGAGAGTTTCGAATTTTGGCAGGGTGGGGAACATCGTTTGCATGATCGGTTCCTTTATTCTCAACAAGAGATGGGTCAAGGTGGCGAACCGTGGGAGATTAACCGATTGGCACCTTAATCTATTGAGCTTGTTATCGCCCTCATTAACCATCAGATGGCAACAGATACAGAAAAGGGAAGCAATGGCTTCCCTTTTTGGTTTGGTCGGTAAATTATTCTTACTCTTTAATGTCTCTTACAACTCGAAAACCGATGTAATTAGCGGCTGTTGATGGCTCAGAGAAGAGTTGGCTATAGACCACTGCATTGAGTGGTGAGAAACTCCAAGCTCCGCCTTTAAGGAGACCTTGAGGCGCGCTGGTCCATTCCCAGACGTTTCCGATAACGTCATACAGTCCGAGAGGATTAGCAGGGAATGATTTGACCGGAGATGTGCTTTTGTTTGCCCAGAAAGAGCCACTCCACCCGGTATTGGCTAAGCCGGTAGCAAAATCATCGCCCCACCAGTAGTCGGTTTGAGTACCAGCCCGAGCTGCAATTTCCCATTCATCTTCCGTTGGGAGGCGGTATTTAAACCCTGTTTGTTTTGAAAGCCAGTCTGTAAATGCTTTCGCATCATTTTGGCTGACGCAAACAACCGGAGATTGCGAAGATTGTTTAAATCCTGGATTACGCCAGTAATGGCCAGACTGGGGGGTCATTTGGTTATTGATCATCGCCACACACGTTTTCATCAATTCTGCATCTGAACGGTAATTGGTCTGAGTGACAAATGCTTTGAACAGTCCAACGGTGATGGGGGTTGATGAAATCGCGAAAGCATGATCAAGGAACACTTGGGTCGATGCATGTTCCCCGATAAAGAATTTCCCTGGCGTTATCGTGACCAACTCGGGCCCTGAGAGGCTTGGTGATAATGCATCCGCAAATGCATAGCCAGTTTTCAACTGATTATGCTCTTCTTTCAAAACAGCCCGAAGTTGGCTGTCTGACTTCAGATTAACCTCTGTTTGATACGGAATATAACCTGTTTTTTCGATCCGGACCTGATGAACACCTTCCGGTAGCGTTAATGTCAGTGGTGTATGACCATAACGAACATCATCAATGATCACTTGGTCGTCATATAGATTGGAACGAAGTGTCAGATTAAACCAAGCGACTTCCTGCTGAATTGGTTGTTGATCATCAATGATACAGTACTGGGCATCAATATCTAAAAGTTGGCAAGGCGCTGCATTGCTAGGCCGTGCTCCCAACCGCGCTTCAACAATGGTTTGATACCGGCTGGCATCAGAGAAACCCGACTGAATTGTCTGATGCTGAAGGACATGAATATTCAGGGACGCTTTCGAAGCATGTTTCATTGCCGTTGGAGACTCGCTAACACTGTTCAGTAAAGATGTCTGGAACTGTTTGACAGCTTTTTGCAGAGCCAGTTTTATGGTTTGTTGTTCACATGCGGCAATTGTCATTGATGGGTGACAACGGTTGGTGAAGCTGACTTTCTCCACCCCTTCTTTTAACAGTTCGATCCTCAAACGTTTTGCCCGGGCTTTCAACTTATTTCTCTGGAGATCGGCAATGTTCTTTTTGAGTAGAGAAACCTTTGTTTCCTGATCTTTGAGTAACCCTTTCTGTTCTTCCAGTTGGTTATCCATATCAAACAAACTCTTCTGATTTTGCTTGTATTTTGACCATGCATTTTGGTAGGTAGACTGATAAGCGCTGATATCCAGTTTGGGATCCGAGATCATCTTTTGATAGGCATTTTCCAAATCTTTTTTTGTTTGGTTCAGCTTGGCTGAAAGTTCCTTATTTTGTTGATGAAGTCTGTTGAGCTCGGTGTGTTGGTTTGCGACAGTCTGTTGTTTTTCTTGTAAAACTTTCTGGGCTTTTTCCAGCTCAGTATTTTTACTGAAAAGTGCATCGTCAATTTGGTTGACTAAAGGTGCGGCTTCTTCTGGCAATGTCGCATCCTCAGCAAAAGCGCTGAATGATACGAAACCAAGCAGGAGGGTTGATAATAGAGCAGTTATTCCTTGTCGCATGCTTTTGTACTTCAATGTTGGATCGTCAAGTCGTCTGATCGATTGTAAACGAAAACGCCATTCGACCATAAGTCATATATCAATAACTTACAGACAAAATGGCGTCGTAACCATATCTTTGTGAATCGTACCCAAAAAATAATTCACAAATTGGCATTTAGCTTTGCTTATTCGGACGAAGTTTGACCCATACCGTATCATTACTATTGACTGTAATGACTTGATTATATGTCTCATACCCGTCTTTGGACACTGTAAACTGATGGCGACCGTGTGGTAGAACAATCTCAACTGGAGTACTACCATAACTGACTCCGTCAATCGTCACAGAATCTTGATACTGGTCAGAGCGGACGGTTATGTTTGCCCACTGCTTTTCTTTTTTCGGCTTATAGTTTTTCTGTCCTTGCAGACAGTACCGTGTTGATACACCCAACAATTTACATCCGGTAGTTGTTTCTGGCCGAGCCTGAAGTTGTGCTTGAATCTTCGTGTAGTAATCATTGTTACCCTGAAAACCGCTCGACAAAATCTGGCTATCCTGAATTGATACATTCAGATCGATATTTTTAAGATTTTGCTTGGCGATGACAGACTCTGTCAGATTATCGAGTAGTTTATCCTGAAAGGCGGAGACTGCTTTCTGTTTGGTTAGATAAACACCTTGATTCGCACATTCACCCAACGTCATCGTCGTAGAACACGTTGTCTTATAGTTCGCTTCAATCGTGTTGCTATCCATCAACTCAGCATTAATGCGTTTGACCCGAGCTTCAACCCGAGACTCTTTCAGGTTGTCGAGCTCACTTTTCAGACGGGCTTGCTTCTGTTTGAGCTGGGAAACACGCATTTCACTTTCAGTAATCGTCTGTTCATTATCCAGTCGAGCTGCCTGATTTTGCTTTAACTCATTCCAGACTTCCTGATACTTTTTCTGAAAGGTTGTTAAATCGATGTCCGGATCTTCGAGAAGTTGGCTATATTGTTTGTCCAGATCGGATTTGGCACGATTTCTTTTCGTTTCCAGCTTACCGCCCTCGCGTTTCAAACGGTCTTGATCATTTTTCAACTGCTGGAGTTTCGTGATCTCAGTATCGTACTTGGATGAAATAGATTTTATTTCACCTTGCTTTGTATCTATTTTTGCATCAATCGTCGCAACAGGATCAGTCTGTGCGACATTTGCTTCATCAGCATATACAAATGCTGGTCCCAAAAGAGGGATAAGCGCCAATACGAGCGCTGGGATGTGACGTACTATCATAGGTCCCTGCAACAATTTTTAACGTTTAGCCACAGTAACTCTGTGGAGAAGACAATGACTCGACAACTAGAAAAATAATGAAGTAGCTGTCTCATAATTCTTACTCTATTGGAAGCATGAATAACACAAAATTTAACTTAGGTCTCTGATTTTGTATATTTTAAACATGCAACTTCCATTTTGAGCCGAATGAGAAAATATGCAAGTACTTCACCTCAATCTCTGCTCTGGTTTGCGCTTGAACAAACATTCTCCGTAATTTATGTGCACTTGATCATTGTTCCGGATTTCGCTCAAACGCTCAGCGTCATACTCTTTCGAGATTTATCAACATGCCTAATATACATGAACGGCAATTATTTTCACGGAATTAGTTACAGATTTGGATTCATCATTTCTGATAATCATCTGTATGCTTATCTTGTGTCGTTGTGTTTGAAAAAATAGCGGTTCTAAGGTAAAAATCAACTATTCATATGATTGATACTATATTGCGTATCGCAATTGTCGCACCGGATTTTGAGGAGGATGTGGGATGTCTATGCAAAAAAAAGCTTCCTTATCGGTGTCCGATCAAACGCCGACGCCGAGACCGGCGGAAGTGATGACGTTGCCATCGGGGATGGATTGCCATGCTCATTTTTATACACAAATTGTCGTATGCCTTAATGGAATGACGGAATTTGAAATTAGTGGCTATGGTAACCGAGTTGGCCCGGGGCAGGGGTGTATTGTCCACGCGGGAGTCAACCACGCTTTCGGTGGGATTGTTGAAAGTGCTGATATCATGGTTCTCAATTTACCGTTTTTTGCGACAGAAGCACCACTGATGATGCAACAATTCAATGATCTGTCGAATTCTGGATGCTATTTTTGCCTCGATGAACCATTTAAGAATCTGATTCGAATTCTGGGGCAGGAGATTGCCACAGCTCCGGAAGATTATCTGCTGAGTCAGGCTTGTCATGATACGCTCGTCTCGATCTTACCTCGTCATATCACCGGTTATGTTCCACACGTCAAAGAGTCTCGCTTCGATATGGACATCATTGATCATTATATCGATCGAAATATAGGACGACCGATCACGGTTGCCCAACTTGCCGGCCGTGTTTTTCTCGGAGAAAGTCAATTCCACTCACATTTTAAAGCAACGACTGGTGTCACACCGTATCAGTATGTGTTGGATAAGCGAGTTCAAATGGCAAAACGGCTCATTCAACAGGGCGGATATACGCTGGGACAGATTGCGGATGTTACCGGTTTCTCAGGGCAGAGCTCTTTCTCTCATGCATTTATTCGACTCGTTGGCCTATCCCCGTCTGCTTACAAAAAACGTTACCAAAAATAAGGCGTTGATCCTAAATCAACCCTACCATCGTTTTTTCTTTCTTATTTGTTTCCCACACCATTGCTGATATGGACTGATCCGTTTGGGTCTGTTTTTCAGCGGTCTTAATGTGTTTATATCTTTCGCTGTTCGCTAAAAAAATATGTCGATACGTTAGTTTAATTGATGTGATTGTGTTTTTAATTTGTTAAATATCGGAGCTTTTCACAAAAAAAACGGAGTTTTTGACAAGTAATCCTCAGATGCCCAGAATACACTGCTAGCTATTGTAAAAAGCCCATTCGGGATGACGTTGAGGGAAAACGCATGTTTACTGCAAATGATGTGTTGAAGTCGGAGTTTGTTGAGCAGCCACTGAACAAACTTTGGGCACTTATCTCGCCATTATATATGGCTGATGAGTCACAATGGCTACAGGAGTTGTTACCGCTGGCAACACCGACTAATCAAGAAAAACAAGAAATCACGGACAAGACGACTCAGTTGATCAAGGCAATCAGAGCCGATAAGAAGTCGGTGCAAATGATTGACGCGCTGCTTCTGGAATATAGTCTGGATACGCAGGAAGGTATTTTGCTGATGTGCCTTGCAGAGGCGCTGATGCGTATCCCTGATGCTGAAACGGCAGATGCCTTTATTAAAGATCGATTGAGTGTTGCTGACTGGCGTTCTCATTTGAAGAACTCTGACTCGGTTTTCGTCAATGCTTCGACATGGGGGTTGATGATTACTGGCAAAGTGCTTGAGTTATCAGATATTCAGAGTACCAGCCCGATGCAGGCATTAAACCGATTGGTCAACCGTTTCTCAGAGCCAGTGATCCGTCAAGCGATGAATCAAGCCATGAAAGTCATGGGGCGCCAGTTTGTGTTGGGTCAGTCGATTGATGAAGCGCAGAAAAATGGCCAGTCAATGCGTGATAAAGGATATACATATTCTTTCGATATGCTTGGTGAAGCAGCACTGACCAGTGCTGATGCAAATAAATATTGTCAGGATTATCTGTCAGCGATTGAATCGGTGGGTAAAGCTTCTGGATCGGGAACGCTTCAGTCATCGCATTCTATCTCGATCAAACTGTCTGCATTGCACCCTCGCTATGAAGTCGCGAATCAGGAACGGGTCATGACCGAGTTGCTGGAGACGCTGGTGGTGCTGGTTAAACGGGCGAGAGAGTTTGATATTGGTATCTCGATTGATGCCGAGGAAGCCGATCGGTTGGAACTTTCTCTGGTACTGTTTGAGAAATTATACCGCCACGATGTTAACCGCGGTTGGGGTAAGCTGGGGATTGTTGTTCAGGCTTATTCAAAACGCGCATTACCTGCACTCACTTGGCTGACTGGTTTAGCAAAAGATCAAGGGGATTTGATTCCGGTCCGGTTGGTTAAAGGTGCCTATTGGGATAGTGAGATCAAGTGGTCACAGCAAAAAGGTTACGCAGGTTATCCGGTATTTACCCGCAAGGAAGCGTCAGATGTTTCTTATCTGGCCTGTGCTCGCTTTTTGTTATCGGAGCATGTCCGAGGTGCTTTATTTCCTCAGTTTGCCAGTCATAATGCTCAGACAGTGACCGCCGTTGCTGTGATGGCAACACACCATGATTATGAATTCCAGCGTTTACATGGCATGGGTGACGCACTGTTTCATCAGGTGATGGAGGCTTATCGCCCCGCAATCAGAATTTATGCGCCGGTGGGTAATCACAAGGATTTATTACCTTACCTGGTGCGGCGTTTGTTAGAAAATGGTGCCAATAGTTCTTTCGTTCACCGGCTGGTCGATGCCCGCTGTCCGATTGATTTACTGAATCGTCATCCTGTGGAGGCACTACAGGCGTTTGAAACATTGCATAATGCTGCGATTCCGTTACCGCTGGATATCTACCCCGACCGTCGCAATTCCTACGGTGCCAACATTGATATTGAAAGTGAAGCTGCCCCTTTTGAGCACAAAGTATCTGAGTATTTATATCAGCAATGGTACGCCGCACCGATTATTCAAGGTGAAGATCAATACGAAAGCATGATCAAGGAGAATGCCGTGGTGACTGCGGTTACTGTGCCTTATGACCATCGTATCGAGGTCGGAAACGTGATCATGGCAAATGCGCAGCAGATTACGACAGCGATTGAGATTGCACAGCAAGCGTTTCCTCAATGGCGGGACACTGAACTTGCTGTGCGGGCTGCTTATCTGACGCACTTTGCTGACCTGCTGGAATCACATTTGCCAGAGTTTGTTGCATTGTGTCATCAAGAAGCGGGTAAAACGATCCATGACAGTATTGATGAAGTCCGGGAGGCGGTCGATTTCTGTCGTTATTATGCCACTCAGATTATGCAACTCACCCCAACATCACATATCGGTTTCGATGGCGCCGAACGGCATACGCAGTATCTGGGACGTGGTGTGTTTGTCTGTATCAGCCCGTGGAATTTCCCCTTAGCGATTTTTGTTGGACAAGTGGTTGCGGCTTTGGCTGCGGGGAATACGGTGATTGCTAAACCAGCGGAACAGACGTCCCTCATCGCATTTCGTGCGATTCAACTGCTGTTGGATACGGGGATTCCTACCGATGTGATCCATTTGTTGCCGTGTAATGGTAAAGAAAGCGGTCACTTACTTACCTCTAATCCCTCGATTGCCGGTGTTGCTTTTACTGGTTCAACAGGAACAGCACAACAAATCAACCAAACATTAGCAGCAAGACCATGTGATCCGGTTCCTTTGATTGCTGAGACGGGCGGGCAAAACGCCATGATCGTTGATAGTACGGCATTGCCTGAACAGGTTGTGAGAGATGTTTTGCGTTCAGCATTCGCATCAGCCGGACAACGTTGTTCAGCGTTACGCGTGTTATTTATCCAAGAGGATGTCGCGGATCGGGTGGTGACATTGATTGAAGGAGCAATGCAGGAGCTTTCCGTCGGTGATCCAAAACTTCATCGTACTGACGTGGGGCCGGTGATCGATAAAGCAGCACAGCATCGGTTATTGGCGCATATTGAACATATGAAACAGACTCAAACTCTCATTGCTGAACTGGTATTGGATGATGAATGTGCGCATGGCATGTTTGTTCCACCAACGGCATTTGAAATTAGTGGGATTGAATGTCTGAAAGAAGAACACTTTGGTCCGGTATTACATATTGTTCGTTATCGGGCAAAAGATTTACCACATATTGTTGAACAGATAAATCAGACTGGCTTTGGTTTGACCTTAGGGATTCATAGCCGGAACGAAACAACGTATCGGTGGATTGAAGCGCATGCCCGGGTCGGAAACTGTTATATCAACCGTGATCAGGTTGGTGCTGTTGTCGGCGTTCAGCCGTTTGGGGGGCAAGGATTGTCAGGGACTGGGCCGAAAGCTGGCGGGCCTCATTATCTCTACCGGTTTACCCGCCCTTTTTATCGTGACACAGCGGTAAAACAGAGTGAAACAGCGGTAAAACAAGGAGCGGATCATGGTGAATAAAACAACACATTTTTCTGATGCTGCTTTGGCATGGCAGCAATGGAACTTAACCGATTTTAGTTCTAAAAGTGAGCATTTACTTCGTCTTGCCCAATCTTTGGAACACAATGCTGCTGACTTAGCTCAGGTCATCACTTATCACCTCAACAGTGCGAGAACACGGATTGCTGAGGGACAGCTTTTAGTCGGTCCGACAGGGGAGACAAACGAACTGTACTGCTCTGGCCGAGGTGTTGTCGTGCTTCTCCACAAGCAAAGTGGTGCAAATGCTTCACGGGCTGTCGTTGCCCAGTTAGCAGCAGCTTTAATTGCCGGAAACAGCATTTTACTTTGTTCGGATGATACGACGCTGAATTCACGTTTGGCGTCAGCATTGGAAAACAGTCGTTTTCCCATTCATCTGGTACAAATCGTGGCGGTTGAGGCATTTAATCAGATCATGACGTGCGACGTGCGTCAGGTCGGAATGATTTGTGAGCCGCAAGATGCTCGGCAGGTGAATCAACAACTGTCCAAGCGTCCGGGGGTGATTATTAGTCCGGTTATTGAAACGGATTTGGATCAGCTCCCGATGGCTCATGATGCAGCACTCGTGTTACGTTTCATCACGGAACGGACACGCACTATAAATATAACAGCGATAGGGGGAAATGCTTCTTTATTAGAAATGGGAAGCTCAAACCACTAAAACCTGCTTTCCCGTCGTCTATCTGTCTTTGGGCCGATAGACGTTCGGAGAAGAACAGGGAAGGCGATCAATGTAAAGAGGAATGAACTATGGAAAATAGCTTTGCTATTACAACGACCTTTATCGTGTACCTCGTGATGATGTTGGCGATAGGGGTCTATGCATATGTACGAACGAAAAACTCAACCGACTACTTTCTCGGTGGACGATCTTTAGGTCCTTGGCCTGCGGCTATATCAGCCGGTGCATCCGATATGAGTGGTTGGTTGTTGTTGGGGCTGCCCGGCTACGCTTATGCCGCTGGATTGGAATCGATATGGTTAGCCGGGGGATTGCTACTCGGAAACTGGCTCAACTGGTTTATCGCAGCAAAACGTCTCCGAACATACAGTATAACCACCGACGCGATTACAATTCCTGAGTTTCTATCTCGCCGGTTTAATGATCAGTCGAAGCTGATTCAAACAATTTCTGCATTTTTCGTTTTGCTGTTTTTCCTCTTCTACACGAGCTCTGGCCTCGTGGCTGGCGGGAAACTGTTTGAAACAGTCTTTGGTCTCGATTATACCACTGCGGTGATTATCGGTACGATTTGTGTTGTGTCATATACGCTGTTTGGTGGATTCCTTGCCGTCGCATGGACCGACTTAGTTCAGGGTCTGTTGATGGCGGCAGCTTTGCTGATTGTACCAATGGCCATGATGCAAGATGGTTTTTCTGTGTTGGGCGATAACTTAACGGCGATTAACCCAGAGTTACTGACCATTTGGCGTGGGATGGATGGGCAACCATTAGGCGCGATCGCTATCATTTCTCTGGCGGCTTGGGGTCTTGGATATTTTGGTCAGCCACATATTCTGGCCCGTTTTCAGGCCACGCGTTCCAATAAAGCTCTCCGGACAGCGCGTCGTATTGCGATCGGCTGGTCTGCATTAGCAATGTTTGGTGCTGTGATGGTTGGGTTAGTCGGCTTGGTTTATACCACGAATCACCCCACACTGACATTGGAAGATGGTGAGAAGATTTTCATGCTATTGGTCAATGCTGCTTTCCATCCGGTTATTGCCGGTATTCTATTGGCGGCAATTCTAGCTGCAATTATGAGTACAGCGGATTCTCAGCTGTTAGTCTGCTCATCTGCATTAGCAGAAGATTTCTATAAACAAGTGATTAAGAAAGATGCAACGTCTGAACAGATTGTTCGGGTTGGTCGTCTCTCTGTGATGGCAGTTTCTATACTGGCTTTGGTGTTGGCGATGACACCGGATAGTTCCGTTCTGGGACTTGTTTCTTATGCATGGGCCGGATTTGGCGCTGCATTCGGGCCTGCACTTGTGATCAGTCTATTCTGGTCTCGTATGAATCGTAATGGTGCCTTAGCGGGAATCGTTGTCGGTGGAGTGACCATTGTCGTTTGGAAGCAATTAACCGGTGGTATTTTTGATATCTATGAAATTGTACCGGGGATAATCTTCTCTACTCTTGCGATTGTCGTTGGCACACTGCTGAGTCGTGAGCCGGAAAAAACCGTTCAATTACAACATCAGACATTCTTGAAACAGCTTAAAGAACTGGATTAAAGAAACAAAATGATATTGAGATCCCCTCTTTATTGAGGGGTTTTTTGTTGCGGAATAATGAACAAAGCAATTGATAAATGGTTGCGGGTTTGAGTAATGAGAAGTTTTTGGGAATAATCAATGATCATTTAGTGAGCTGTGCCACAACTTTGATGTTGACCTTTGAGAAAGTGTTTCTATATGGATAATTATGCTTATTATTAGCAATAAGTAATTTACTTGATGAGGTTTATCATGTCTGAAGCATATTGTCCCGTGTGTCGAAAAGTGACTCCACATAAATCAATTATGCGACGTTGTCAGACTGATCAATGCACACGATGGAAAGAGATCCAGCTATTCATTTCCTTACTAATACGTGGTAAGCATTATTATAAAATGGAAAGACAACACTTTTGCCGGGTGTGCAACCACCAGAACGTCAGACCGGTTCTCGTCCTCCCGAACAGTCCCCAGAATGAGCCCCGAGTTTCTTAATCTATAAGTTCATCGCTTAGGCTAAGGCTTTCCTCTGACTCTTTACAGTGTAAATCAGAGCCATGACATACATGGTTCGCTTGACGAACTTTAGAAGACTCCCTCATATAATGATTTGAAGAGCCTCTCATTTTAGATAATGGGACATTTAAATTATTGTCGTAGCACGACATATTCCCGTTTGGCGTGCTACGTAGTAAAAGGGCTTTCAACATTGAGCTTATTACATATCTCAACAATAGCGAGCGATAGACTCGATTTAATCACTTGTTGCTGGCGGTCCAACTGTAATTGATAAAGTGTTGCATCGATCTCTTTATCATCGATTAGCGCGGGTGCTAATTGAAAGATTCCCATTTTTTTGAAAGCGCTAATTTTGTGAATCGAATCTAATATATTTGGATCCGTAAAACGATACTCAGCCCCGTCTTTGTTCAACTGGTTTCTGAGACGGATGATTGTCTCGATATCATGATAAACATCATCCGGTATCACACCCAATCCAAACAACAGTTTGATCCGGACGCTTAAATCACCAAGTGGGCCGGAAGACTCCAGCAGTGGATTAATCACCGCTTTGACAGCGAGATAATCACTGCGGAAAATTCGTTGTACCAATGAGTCGATAGATTTTTCAAAGATGTTGACAGCTGCGATGAAAAAACCTCTGACCGATGGGGCTACATTCAACTGTTCAATAATGTCTGCTTCGTTAATTTTCTCTACCATAAAGAAAGCATCATAGTTAAAAAGGAGGAGGGAGCAGGAGCAGGCCCCCAGCCTCGCTTGTTATTTTTAGAGGGTGTTATAGATAGCTTCGACTTGCTTAGCTTCTGTCCCGTGTTCATCCAGATTTGCATAGTGAGCTAATGTTGCCAGAACACCATGCTGACTCAGATATGCCTGTAATTCAACGGCCTGAGGATCTGAAGCGTTTGTGTATTTTAATGCAGCCGCAACGCCTTTTAACAGCGCTGTATTTGCAATACCGTACGCTATTGTACCACGTAATGGTTTGATTAAACGGTCATTTTCTCCGAGCTTACGGATTGGTTGACGCCCAACCCGTTCAACGTCATCGATTAAATATGGATTCGCAAATCGGGATAGAATTTTTTCGATATAAGCCGCATGGGCTTGACGATCAAACTGGTAGCGTTGGATTAAAACTTCGCCACTTTCGGTCATCGCTTGTTTGACGTCAGCATAGATCGCTTCATCTTCAATGGCTTCTTTGACGGTCTGAAGACCTTTGAGACAGCCCAGATAAGCCGTAATACAGTGGCCAGTATTGAGCGTAAACAGTTTTCGCTCGATATAAGCTATCAGGTTATCGGTTTTTTCCATGCCCGGAATATCAGGGATGTCACCGACGAATTGCGATTTATCGACGATCCATTCACTGAAACTTTCAACAGTGACATCGAGAATATTGTCTGATGCTTCAGCCGGTGGGACGATGCGATCAACCGCTGAATCAACAAAGCCAATCAGGGTATCTGCTTTGTGATGATAGTCTGTCGCCAGATGCAAATAGACTTGCTCTTTTAGATGTGAAGAACCCCGAATCATATTTTCACAAGCAATGATATTCAGCGGGGTGGGATTGCCGCTATCAATGCGTTGTTGGATACCCGTCGCGATAGTTTTAGCGATAATATCCAGAACGTTTGGTCCAACCGCTGTCGTGATTAAGTCAACTTGAGTGATGTGTTGATAAATTTCATCATCGGTTGAATTAACGGCCGTGACATGTTTAACCGTTTGCCACTGACATTCTGATCCGACAACTTTCACTTGATATTGCCCGTCTTGGCGCAGTTTCCGGACGACTTCCTGATTGACGTCTGCAAAAATAACGTGGATTCCCGCATCCGCCAGAAGTTTGCCAATAAATCCCCGGCCGATGTTACCGGCACCAAAATGAATTGCCTTTTTCATAGACTTTTACCTACCAATTAAGAAACAAGAAGAAAAAGCAGAGGTCGATAACGACCTCTGCTTGTGAACCTTATGCAGTGGTATGACCTAACACGTCTAGAATGGCGTTAACGTCATTTGTTGACGTGAGTATCGCAATCGCATCCGGGTCATCAAGCGCATTGGTGATCGTCGAAATGACCCCCATATGTTCATCGTTCTGTGCTGCAATACCGATGACCAGTTTGGCAATGCCATCTTCGTCATCGGTAAACTGAACACCATCTGGGTATTGACAGATGACAATCCCGGTTTTCAGAACATGATTCTTCGCTTCAATCGTACCGTGTGGCACCGCGATGGATTCACCCAGATACGTTGACACCATTTTTTCTCTTTCAAACATGGCATCGATGTAGCTGGCGTCTGCATATCCGAGTGCGACGAGTTGTTCTCCTGCATAACGGATCGCTTCTTCTTTGTTACTTGCTTTGAGGTTTAAGTGAATGTTACGGGCTTCTATTTGGAATGCCGGTTGAGCCTCCGTATCAGCGCTCTGTGGCGCGACAGATTGACCGGCATCAGACTTTTTTATCTCATTGACGAGATTGTTATACATCTCATTATCCAGAAAGTTGGTTAAAGAGATGTGGTGTGCCGATGGCGCATGTTTGCGGGCTCGATCAGTTAAGTCTTTATGAGTAATGACGATATCAACATCTTGGGGAAGATTATTAATGGCCAGATTGGTGACCTGAATATCCAATCCCGCTGCTTGTACTTTTTTACGCAGCATACTGGCACCCATCGCACTGGAACCCATGCCAGCATCACATGCGACAATGATCTTTTTGACATCACCTGTGAATGGCTGAGCGTGTGATGAGCCTTTGGATTCAGCTTTCATTTCTTGCATTTGCGTTGTTGCTTTCTCCAAAGAATCTTCATCATCGGTTTCTTGATTTCTTTGTGTTTTCATCAACAGTGACGCAACCGTAAATGAGACGGCAGTCGCGGCGGTGATTGAACAAAGTACGCCGATGAGTGAGCTCTTCGGCGTCATCAGTAATACGGCAAAAATCGAACCGGGTGATGCGGGCGATACTAAACCGGCACCAAATACTGTTAATACAAAGACACCGGTCATCCCGCCAGCAATGGCTGCGAGAATCAAACGAGGGTTCATCAGAATATATGGGAAGTAAATCTCGTGGATCCCGCCCAAAAAGTGAATGATGGTTGCACCACCGGCTGTTTGTTTTGCTGTCCCTTTACCAAACACGATATAGGCCAGAAGAATACCCAATCCTGGCCCCGGATTCGCTTCAATCAGGAAGAAGATCGATTTACCGGTTTCACTGGCTTGTTGAATACCCAATGGAGAGAAAATACCGTGGTTGATGGCATTGTTCAGAAATAGAATCTTAGCGGGTTCGACAAAAAGTGAAGTTAAAGGGAGTAGGTGCGCTTTTACTAAGACGTCTACACCCGTTGCAAGAGCAGTAGAGAGGACTTTGACGAATGGGCCAATCAGGAAAAAAGCGATGATCGCGAAGATCATACCAATAATACCGGCCGAGAAGTTGTTGACCAGCATTTCGAAGCCGCTTTTGATTTTCCCATCGACTTTTTTGTCAAATGTTTTAATTGCCCATCCACCGATTGGACCTGCAATCATTGCACCCATAAACATCGGGATATCTGCACCGACGATAACGCCCATGGTTGTGATCGCACCCACGACAGCGCCGCGTTCACCACCGACGAGTTTCCCCCCGGTATAACCAATCAGCAATGGCAATAAGTAGGTAATCATTGGGCCAACAAGTGCAGCCAATGTTTCATTGGGTGTCCATCCTGTTGGAATGAACAGTGCTGTAATAAACCCCCATGCGATAAATGCCCCAATGTTCGGCATAACCATGTTGGACAAGAACCGGCCAAAATTTTGTATCTTGACCTTTGCATCTGGTGATATCATATGGATTCCCCGTTCGATGTAGTATTTGATGTTGTTGTGTTGACGGCTCGGCAAAGCCGTTGAATTGAATCGTTCTAAATCAATCTAGCACACAACTTTTCAATTCCACTGAGAGCGGGTTTTTTGTGACTTGCATCAAAAATTGGTAGGGTTGCAAATGTCTTTTTAGTGATTTGAATCCACTTTTGGCTCTGTAATTTTGTTACAAAGTGGGTTTTTATAAAAAGTCAATCTGTTTTTAATGACGAATATCTCTTTTTTGATATTTTGAATTTTATATTTATAGTGATAATCATCACATTTTAAATAGTTATTTTCTACGATAAAAATTTAAGTGTGACATAGATCTCTCTGCGATATTTATTTTGATAAGAAAAATAAATTGACTAAGAAATGGGCGTGGGTTTTGTAAGAAATGTACATTTTTGTCACGGTTCATCGCTGTTTGTATCGTGGGGTTAATGAGTATGCACGGGTTGCTTATGGAAAGCTCAAGATGGTCTGGTTTGCTTTAAGTGACGCAGATTTGCTTTAAGTGACCAGAGTAAAGCCAGAGTATCGCGACTTCATGACAGACGGAGATAGGCAAAAGAGATCACCTCGCAGCAAGCGAGGGTTCGGAAAAACTGAATCACAAAGAGCAGAGGTGCACTCTACTCCTTTTATACGACATATTGTGATTGTGTATGTATAACAGATTGTGCCGGCACTCAGCTTTCTGTCTCGATATCTGAATCATCAACAAATTCGTCGAGTACATCCGGTTTGTTACGACCATTCAGGGTATGGAAGCGTTTTCGGCCACGTGCTAGACGCACGTATTTCAACCAAACTCGCTCAAGTTTTGTTGTAGCTTTCTCGGGGTGATCAAGCACGAGAAGAAATCGTCTTTCATCGGCATTTACAGGCTCAAGGGCGCCTGACTCCAACTGGGACATGGTCTCACCAAACTGAATGAGTAGTTCTTCTTCAGCTAGCGTAAAATCACCTGATTTAGCAAATCCCCGTGGGAATTTTTTGTTGTCGTAAAAACGCTTCTTTCCGTAGCGGAATTCAGTCTCAGACATATCAACCTCGCATCAATGCAGCGTTACACTTTTGTATTGAATTACGGCGAAAGTTAGGCGTAATCTAGAGAAAAGAAAAACAAAAATTTTTTATCGTCATCATTGCATTTCATTATGTATATGCATATGTCCTAAATAATTTTAAGATGCAGTTTCAGTGAGAATAAAGGGTTGCTATGGACGTCAAAGTCTTTCGTACTTTTCTGGAATTGGCTCGGGTGCGCCACTTTGGCCGAGCAGCAGAAAATTTATATTTAACGCAGGCAGCAGTCAGTGCGCGTATTAAGCAACTTGAAAGTTATTTTGATACTCAGTTGTTTACCCGAGATCGCAATAATATCAAGTTGACTTCAGCCGGAGAGCGGCTGATTAGTTATGCAGAAGTCATGGTTACGACCTTACAACAGGCGAAGTTCGAGCTGTCACTGGAAAGTGGTAAAGCGCTCCAGCTAACGATTGGCGGGACGCCAAATATTTGGGATGCTTATTTACAACACTGCCTGAGTAAAGTCACGGATACGTTTACCGGCTACGGGTTTATCGCGGAAGTCATGGGACGGGAGCAACTGAGCCGTGGATTGCTTGAGCGTACTCTGGACATGGCATTTGTATTCGACCCGATTAAGGCTGAAGAGCTGCATTGCCGGAAAGTCACGGATCTGACACTGCTCTTTGTTTCAACTCAGCCACAGTCAGTCGATGATGCTTTCAAACATCACTATGTTTATGTGGACTGGGGAGCCAGATTTGCTGCTGAACATGCGGAGCGGCATCCCGGTGTAACGACACCATTTTTAAGGACGTCAACGGCCAGAATTGCCCTTGATTTCATTCTTGAAAAGCAAGGAAGTGCTTACTTACCTTCATCGCTTGTTGAACCTTTCCTAAGGACAGGTCAGCTACACTGTATTGACGGGGGATCAGAATGGAAAAGGCCGGTGTATCTCAGTTATCGCAAAAACAGTTCATCGGTTGATGCGATCGAGCAAGTTGAGCTATTGGTCAAAGATATCGACCCGCTGACGGCTTTCTCATTGCAGCAAGCGGGCGATATCGGCAGGGATTAGTATCAATTGGTTATGATTTGTTGGTGCGTAGGATGGCTTGGTCGAGACTCAGTTTTCCGGAGCCGGAGAAAATGAGTGAGGCCGAGACTGCAAGGAGGGTAAGTGCATACTCATAACCATTATTGGACAGAAACAGACCGTTATTGATGTGTACGGAAAAAATCGCAACCACCATTGTAAAAGCGGTGACACATGCAGCCGGCCTAGTCAGTAGTCCGAGTAACAAGAACATGCCACCGAAGAACTCTCCGCTACCGGCAAGGCCTGCCATGAGCATACCAGGCTCGATACCGATGGAGGCCATCCATTTGCCTGTTCCTTCGAGACCATACCCACCAAACCAGCCGAAGAGTTTTTGCGCACCGTGGGCCATGAGAATGATGCCGACCGGAACACGAAGCATCAGTGGCGCATATTGAGCATTTGAACTCAGTAATTTACGTAAAAAATGCATATTATTTCCTATATCAAAAAAGTTGAATTTATCTTGAAGCCTGTGTTTACTATTAGAAGATGAAATTCATTATCGATAAATGTGTCATTTTGAACGAACTTGTTTTAAAAAATTGAATAATAGAACGAGACCAACGGTCATGATATGCAAGTCGAGATCATCAATAGCTATATTGTCTGTAACTTATGTTCATATAAATCATGAATGATTTGTGAGGTAGTTGGTACGTTTTTTTGTTTGGAAATAGCGTACTCTGATGAAAGGGGAGGAATAGATATGTATCAATTCAAATATGTTGTGAAGTCGTATCTGGTCGTTCTATTGTCTTCTCTGTCGCTGTATGGATGTTTTCAGGAAGAGCTAGAGCATTGGGTGAATCAGGAAACTTATGCGTTTCAGGGAACTTATAAAAATCAGCACAACGCTGATCTGATCGATTTTCGTGAAGCGAAAGCGTCAATTCAGAGTAAAGGGAAATCGATGGTTGTTCCTTTTGAGGTTGATGACAACTTTATCTACATCCAGGTCAGGCAAAGTTCGAAAGAGAAAAGAGAAGACATCGTTATGCGTATTCATGGTGATGGTGAAGTACTGACATGCAGTGCCTGTGCGAAATATCATCTGAGCAATATCTGGGTACGAACTGTGCCTGACACGCCGACGGAATAGCACACATAATTGCGTACTATATGTCGTTGACACAGCTCGTTTTTCTTCCCGGTTATCTTGATTTATGCTTGTGCTGCGCCACCATCCATCATTCGATTCTCATTTAGGAAAGCTTAAATGATGCTACCTGTTGAGAGAGTTTCTGAATGGATAAGGTGACTTCATTGATCGCATTATTCGCTTCAGATGCGTTTACCTCTACCTCTCTTGAGCTTTCACGCATTTGCTCCATATTGTTATTGACTTGATTGACGACCATGCTTTGTTCTTCGGTTGCGGCTGCTATTTGAACGGAAAAGTCAGTAATACTATTGACTCTTTCGATAATCAGATTCATATCAGCTCCCGCAGAATCGGTATAGCCTGATGTTTCAACGGCTTTTTCGGTACTGGATTTAATCGTATCAACTGCTTTTGTTACGCCGGTATTCAGCTCCGATAGCGTCGTTTGAATACTTTGTGTGGACTCCTGCGTTTTCTGGGCCAAAGCGCGGACTTCATCGGCAACCACAGCAAAGCCTCTCCCGGAATCACCAGCCCGAGCCGCTTCTATGGCGGCATTGAGTGCCAGTAAGTTGGTTTGTTCTGCGATACCGAGAATCGTATCAACGACGGAGTTGATACTCTGGCTGTCCTGCTCTAACTTACTGATGACACTCGCTGCACCCTCCATCTCTTGAACAAGTGCGGTGATCTGGTGAATTGCGTTTTGAATTCCCTGATGGGAATTGGTGACATCCGTTCTGGCGTGATTGGATTCATCGGATGAGCGTTGAGATTGTTGGGCAACTTCAGAGATTGCCGTATTGAGCTCGGAAATTGAATGGGCAATATCATCGAGGGCCGTATTTTGATGCGTAGCACTCGTCCCGGTTTTGGATGTCAGGATTTTTAGCTGGTTGGCATGGTTATGGATTCCCGAGACCTCATCTTCGATGGTCAGCAACATGTTGTGCAGATACATGATGAATTCATTGGTTGATTTCGCCAGTTGTGACAGCTCATTGTTGCCTGTGTCCGGAAGCCTGAGTGTTAAATCACCACCGGACTGACTGAGCTCTTTCATTTTAGCGGTCAATGCTTGTAACCGAGTTGAAATTAAGCGTGGAATATAGAATAAGAACCAAAGACCGACGACAACAGCAAAGAGACAAGCAACAGTCGTATATAATTCTTGTTGCGCCTCTAAATAGTGAATTTCCTGTGCGACGGCTTGACGACGAGACTCTAACTTCTCACCGAATTTGTCGTAGTATAAACGCAGTGTAGCGAACGCTTTTTCCTGATCTTGGGTGAGGATGGCATAGGCGGGTTGGTATTGTCCGTTATTCACTAAACGGATGACCTTTTCTGACAGGTTTTTCCACTGGTTAAAGGTGTTAATGTAAGTTTGATGTTCCTGAGGGATGAGTTTGATCCCGGCTTTTTCTCCGAGCTCTCTCGATTTTAACATTCTGTCATAGGCTTGCTGTTGATTTTCATGATATGTGTCGAGTTGTTCTTTGGTTTTCTGCTGTTGTGAGGACAGATACATATAGTCTCGCAATGCAACAACGGACTGGTAGAGATCTCGATCTGCATTTAATACCGTGGCTGTTGCCGGGGAGAGGTAATCTGTCAACATATGAGTATTCTGGGCAATCTGATGGTTCACTTTCAACCCGAGTGCAGCGACTGTTAAAATTGCGATCAATAAGAAAGCTATGGGTGTGAAAATCTGATACTTAATTTTCCAACCAGAAAAGTATCCCATGCTATTTCCCCTTTGTTTGCTGATATGATTATCTTTAAGCGTTTGCTTCTATTGTATTTTTAAGCATAGTCATTGTGAGGCTGAACGTTTGCCTTTATTCACAGGCCGATATCAGGCATGGATAAAATTTTCTGACCTATGTCACAATCAATCAGAGGGGGGTATTGTTTGTCTGAATGAGGGTCGGTATAAACACAGGACAGATTAGATTTTGTTATTTCCTCTGTGTAGGAATAACCTGACGTATACGGAACGAAGATCAGACAGGCGTTTCCAGAGTGTCAGGTTTTTATAACTAAAAATTGGGATTGTTACCGCGTTCGCGGGCAAAACCTGAAAGACATAACTGACCGTATGGTGAGACTGTTCTTTCGGGTTTTTTTGGTTCTCAATTTTGTGGTGCTGAATTTCTAAATCATGATTTGAGGTTGATATAACCCTATCGATTGCGATTATCGGAGCATTTGTTGGGATTGGTTTGTTGTTTTGATGAAGCGAAAGCAGCAGGAAATGCAGATCAATCTGAATGAAGGTGCTGCATCAGTGACTGAATCATAGGGTCAACATCAGGATTAAACAGGAGAAAATAGAAGATGAGTTTTAAATTTCCCGATTCGTTTTTATGGGGAGGCGCAACGGCTGCGAACCAAATTGAAGGTTCTTACTTGAGCGACGGTAAAGGGCTATCCACTTCAGACGTTTGCCCTTATGGTGCATTTGGCGATATTGTGCCTCGTCAGACAGGGGATTTTAATATTAAAGACCTTGCAATTGATTTTTATCACCGCTATCCCGAGGATATCGCACTCTTTGCCGAAATGGGATTTACCTGCCTGCGCTTATCGATTGCGTGGAGCCGTATTTTCCCTCATGGAGATGATGAGGAACCCAATGAAGCGGGTTTAGCGTATTACGACAAAATTTTTGCTGAGTTGGAAAAGCATGGTATTCAACCGCTGGTGACACTCTCTCACTACGAGATGCCTCTGAATCTGGCGGAAAAATATCATGGTTGGGCGAGTCGCGATGTGATTGGCTTTTTTGAAAAGTATGCGCGCGTGGTGTTTGAACGCTATGGTCATGCAGTTAAGCTTTGGCTGACATTTAATGAGATCAATGTGACGTTGCATGAACCATTCACGGGTTCCGGTTTGCCGAGAGACTGTGATGAACAGACGCGCTACCAAGCGATCCATCATCAGTTAGTTGCCAGTGCCAAAGCGGTAAGAGCGTGTCATGAAATGATCCCCGATGCCAAAATCGGCAATATGATTCTGGGCGCGATACAGTACCCATTCACTTGTCATCCGAATGATGTGATGTATACCCTGACGCAAAACAGGGAATGGCTGATGTTCGGTGATGTTCAGGCAAGAGGATATTATCCGACTTATATGACGCGTAAGTTCAAGGAACTGGGTGTTGAAATCAACATCACGGATGATGACCGGGAAACCCTGAAAGAAACCATCGACTTTGTGTCGTTTAGCTATTATATGAGCGGATGTGCCAGCGCTGACCCGGACGAGCAGTCTAAAACGCAGGGTAACATGCTGAATATGGTGGCAAACCCGTACCTGAAAGCCTCTGAATGGGGCTGGCAGATTGATCCGGTTGGATTGCGTTATCTGCTTAACTTCTTATATGACCGTTATCAGCTACCGCTATTTGTGGTTGAAAATGGCTTTGGTGCGAAAGACGTTGTCAATGAAGCAGGTGAAATTGTCGATGATTATCGGATTGATTATCTGAATGATCACCTTTTCCAAATTGGTGAAGCGATTCAGGATGGTGTTGAACTGATGGGTTACACCAGTTGGGGGCCGATAGATTTAGTCAGTGCCAGTACTGCGCAGCTTGCCAAACGTTATGGCTATATTTATGTTGATCGCAATGATGATAATCAGGGAACGCTTGATCGGATACGCAAGAAAAGCTTCTACTGGTATCAGGATATTATCCAGTCGCAGGGAGAAAAACTGGCGCCACCGAAAGTGTAAGGTCGTCAAATTGCTGTAGATATGGTTGGTTCTGGTTGCTGAATGTCAGGGCAGAAGTGAGCCTGTCGCGTTTGTCTTTGAACGGATGATTGCAACTCGGCAGCCACAAAATACAGGATTGAGTGTCATTAGACCTCAATCCTTTTTTGTGACTTTACAGTGTAAAACGGTGCATTTGGGGGGCTCGCGATATTTTTGAACACGCTATGTTTTTAAAAACACCATGTTTTGAACACACCAGATAGAGTCAAGACAACCCTTGAGTGTGTGTCAGTGCCCGTATTTGGTCGCTTCAATGGTATTCAAGAGACGATGGAGCATATAAGTTGCAATCAAAGTGGCAACAATGGCAAATAAGATACTGCTAATGCGGTATAACGCATTGAATGTTAAGTCACTGGTCGGTGTCAGGTACTGACCGAATAAGATCCCTAACGTGGTTAATCCGCCAAATCCTACCCCGGAGCCGCTCGCTTCTTTCATGTGCAGATAGCCAAACAACATCGTTCCGATCCACAGCAATGGGATGACTAAGATCAACTGGTTCGAGCGATCATATAACAGGATCTGACAGCTCAGGCCAAAAACAACGCCTAAAATTGTCCCCATCGCCCTTTTTCTGGCATAGCCCAAAGCGCCATTCCAGTTCATCGGAAACAGGAGTAACAGGCTGGTGGACTGTGCAGACATCGAATCACTGAGGTTGAAGGTCTGGAACACGAGAAACGATAACGTTGCGACACCGGTTCCTAACAGTGTTTCATGGCGGAAACGGTGAGAGCGTTTGGGTTCTGCCGGTGGTGGTGGCGATTGTCTGGGAGCCACATCAGGAATGAGATAGTGCATTAGGTATGCAATCCCAATCGCAAGGAAATTCGCGGCCATGTTACAACTAATCATGTCGTTAATATCGGTGGTTGAATAACTGGCGAAATGCAACATGATACTCAGATTCAACACACAGTTTGCACCGAACAGGAATAACGGTCCGCGAGCCATACAGGCAAACTTGGAGAGGAACAATAACAACGCAATGATGGTCATGATTCCCGGATGCCCGCCGAATAAGCCAGCGAGCAGGCCAACTTCCAGTGTGCAGATCACCGCTGATGCGATCATCTGTCGGGCGATATGTCCGTTGAGTACCGGAATCATCCCCAGCAATAGCATCGGAACGACGGTAAAAAAGACCCCAAAGTTCCAGCCAAAATATTTACTGAAGGCAAAACCGAGGGTCGCACCCGTCGCAATCCGTAAACACTGCCGGAGATCGTTGTCATTGAGAGGATGAGTCCATAAGCGCATCTTGTTCTCCGGATCAGTAAATGTAGTGCAATAAGCTCAACGCATGAATTTGCATCCGCGCAAACCAAGCAAGCACGGATTGATGGGGGATCAGTTGTACCGTTGCTCTGGCACCGGATGGCAGATTCTCTGGCAGTGGTTGATTGAGCGTCAGATGGAGTCGGATCCGTTGAGCATCTCTGACCCAACGATTCGAACTTGTCGGAGAAGCAAGAGAACCGTTGGCATCAAACTGGCCGCTACTGACACCCGCATCGATGGTACTGACCTTGGCGGTATAAAGGCGGCCCGGATCGCGATCAAAGGTAATCAGTGCCGGAGTATCATGATTAAAATTGCGCAGACTCTTCTCTCTGAAATCCGCAATGATATCCAGTTTTTTATCGACCAGTGCAATCAATGGTGTGCCTTTATTGGCGTAAGTTCCGACCATGAGTTGCAGGTTGGTGATAATGCCGGCATGTTCGGCTTTGATTTGGGTGTAAGAGAGATTCAATGCTGCTTGCTGAAGGCGGTTTTGCGCCATTTTCACTGTGACATTCTCATGGGTTGTCGTCCCGCGACGAACCTGGAGCTCTTTCAGCCGGGCTTGGGCGGCCATCAGGTTTGCTTTTGCCGCAGTCGCATTACTTAATGCATCATCGCGTTGTTGCTGGGAAACCCCATTACGGGTAAAGAGTTGGTCTAAACGTTTGGCCTCCCGGACCTTTTGGTTAAATACAATTTGATTGGCTTCGGCATCTGCTTGCGCTGCTGCGATCGAAGCATCTAATTGTTGATTGTCCTGAATGGCTTTTTCCAAATCTATTTTGGCTTGTTCGACCGCGAGCTGATAGGGCACCGGATCGATTTCAAACAAGAGATCGCCTTGCTGAACTTGTTGGTTGTTA
The DNA here is from genome assembly GCF_023920225.1 of Vibrio gazogenes. Classification (NCBI taxonomy): domain Bacteria; kingdom Pseudomonadati; phylum Pseudomonadota; class Gammaproteobacteria; order Vibrionales; family Vibrionaceae; genus Vibrio; species Vibrio gazogenes. Next base: position 204 of record NZ_CP092588.1, on the reverse strand, counting down.
TGGACATAAACTTGATTGATTTGTCCGCTGACTCTGGGGGCAATTTTCGTAATGACGCGGGTTGCCATCGCCTGTGGCGTCAGTGGCATCACTGTATCTGCCAGTAAAAAATAGGCAAAAAGGACGATGAAAAGCGCACTGGCGTATTTCACCCAGCGTGCAAATTTTTGATCAGGGGTCATCTTGTGAAACTTCCTTCGTTAT